>MSXR01000015.1:352-217130 GCA_002083655.1 Proteobacteria bacterium ST_bin14
GCGGCATTGCGCTGAACGCTGGCGTGACCACCAATGGCAACACGCTGACCCTGACGACGACGGGTGCGGGCACGCAGAGCGCGGCGTTCACGACGGCCGGTCTGGTGCTGAACGGCAACGGCGGCAGCTACACGCTGACCAACGCGGGCAACGTGCTGACGTCGCTCACCGGCACGACCGGCAGCATCAACCTGGTGAACAGCGCGGCTGCGACAAGCGTTGGTCCGGTGACCACGACGGGCGCACTGAGCGTCACCGCAAATGGTGCAGCATCGAGCCTGACCGTGGCAGGGGCCGTCTCGGCCACCAACACGTCGCTGACATCGGGCACCGGCGGCATTGCGCTCAACGCTGGTGTGACCACCAATGGCAATGCGCTGACGCTCACCACGACGGGTGCGGGCACGCAGAGCGCGGCGTTCACGACGGCGGGACTGGTGCTGAACGGCAGCGGCGGGGCGTACACGCTGACCAATGCGGGCAATGTTCTCGCCTCGCTCACCGGCACGACCGGCAGCATCGATCTGGTGAACAGCGCGGCTGCGACGAGCGTTGGTCCGGTGACCACGACGGGCGCCCTGAGCGTCACCGCAAATGGCGCGGCATCGAGCCTGACCGTGGCTGGGGCCGTCTCGGCAACGGTCACGTCGCTCACGTCCGGCACCGGCGGGATCGCGCTGGGTGCGACCGTTAACACCAATGGCAACACGCTGACCCTGACGACGACGGGTGCGGGCACGCAGAGCGCGGCGTTCACGACGGCGGGACTGGTGCTGAACGGCAGCGGCGGGGCGTACACGCTGACCAATGCGGGCAACGTGCTCGCCTCGGTCACCGGCACGACCGGCAGCATCGATCTGGTGAACAGCGCGGCTGCGACAAGCGTTGGTCCTGTGACCACGACGGGCGCCCTTAGCGTCAATGCAACGGCGAATGGGTCAGACATCACCGTTGCAGGCGCGGTATCAACCGGCGGCATATCGCAGCTGAATTCACTCGGCACGGTAACCATTGCGAACACGGGTAATATTGCGACCTCAGCGGAGTTTGCGCTGATTGCGGGCACGAACTTTATCAACCAGGCTGGGTCTAACGCGATTACCACCAGCAATGGCGCACGCTGGCTGATCTATTCGCAAGGACCACAAACCAATGTCTTTGGTGGCTTGGCCAGCGGCAACCAGGCGGCTTATGGCGTTAATGCAACAACGACCCCGCCTTCGGCCGTTTCGCTCGCGGGCAATCGCTATCTTTTTGCCACCAGCCCAACCGTCACCGTTACTGCGGTTGATGCCAGCAAGGTCTATGGCGATACGCTGGATGCGATGTCGAACCGGCCATTTACGGTCTCCGGTCTCGTCAATGCCGCTGCCTTTGGTAACGTTTTCACTCAAGACGTTCTGATCGGCACACCGGCCTTTGCATCGCCGGGTGACGCGATGCGTGCGCGGGTTGGCGCCTATACGACCACGATCGGTTTAGGATCGCTGACCGGCTTGCTGGGGTATACCTTCTCGTTTGTGAATGGTGTGCTGACGGTAACGCCAAAGGCATTGACGGCGACGCTGGTCGGCGGGGTCACCAAAATCTATGATGGCAACACCACCGCAACGCTGGCGGCAGGTAACTATGCCCTTAACGGCGTCGTCAGTGGTCCGGTGAACGGCGTCGTCACCACCGACGATGTTGTTCTGAATAATCCGACAACGGGGCAGTATGACAACCGCAACGTTGGAACCGGCAAGCTCGTTACCGTCAACGGCCTTACCATTTCTGGTGCGGACGCAGCCAATTACACGATCAATACAAGCGCCAGCGCCGCTGTCGGGCAAATCGACCCCAAGGCACTGATCGCATCGGTCACCGGCAGCGTGATCAAGACCTATGATGGCACCAATGCCGCAATGCTTGTGGCGGGTAACTATAACCTAGGCGGTGTCGTGAGCGGTGACACGGTGGTGCTGAACAATCCGATCGCGGGCCTGTACGACAACCGCAATGCCGGCAGCATGAAGACCGTTACCGTAAACGGCATCGCCATTTCGGGGGCTGACGCGAGCAATTATGTCGTCAACACCAGCGCAAACGCGGCGGTTGGCCAGATTAATCGCAAGGCGCTGAATGTCTCGCTGACCGGCATGGCCACCAAGATTTATGACGGCACCACCACCGCGACGCTTGCGGCCAGCAATTATCTGGTGAGCGGGCTGATTTCGGGCGACACCGTTGCAATCAACCCGGCGACGACGGGCCTGTATGACAATGCAAATGTCGGAATGGGCAAGATCGTCACCGTCAACGGGCTGACGACAATTGGTGCCGATGCTGGTAATTACATCGTAAACACCAATGGCAGCGTAAGCGGTGCGATCGGCCAGATTGATCCACGGACGATTACCGTCTCACTGATCGGTACCGTAACCCGCGTGGCAAATGGCACGACGACAGCGACCGTCGCACCCGAAAACTTCAGCCTGTCGGGCTTTGTTACCGGCGAAGGTGCCCGGGTCAACCAGACGATGGCCGAATATGCCAGCGCCATGGCCGGGATGAACCTGACGGTAACGACCATCTTGTCACTGCCGAATTTCGAGCCGATCGGTGGTACATTGCTAAGCAACTACAGTCTGCCAATCGGGCCTGTCGCCGGACCCATCGGGACGCTGACAGCCCAGGCGGCGGTGACTCAGGTGACCGCCATCGTGGCGACCGTGACCGTTCAGCCTCCCGCCCCGCCTCCTGCGCCCGCTCCTGCTCCTGCACCGGCACCGGTAGCAGCGCCGGCGCCGCCTCCTGCGCCTGCGCCAGCGCCGGCCGCCGCGCCTGCCCCGGACGCCACCCCTGCGCCGTCTGGCGGATCCGGCGGGGCACCGCCGCCGCCGCCAGTAGATGCTTCGCCACCATCGCCGGTGCCGACGGAAAAGCCGCCGACACCAAAGGATGCAGCGGACGCGGGCGATCCCGTGCTGGCTTCGGTAAGCGGAACGGCATCGGATGCGGCACCAACCAGCGCGGTTGCCAAATCGGTCGTCTCCGAGCCGATCGCTGGCGGGTTGTTGACAGCACAGCGGCGGCTACCCCCACGGACAGAGGATGTTCCGGGGCTGGATGATGGTTTCTCAGGATCGGGTAACATTTTATAATGGCACGCTTGTTCACCATGCCGCCGCTGATGCTGGCTCCAGCTCTGGCTTTAGCGATGCTCCTGCCGCACGCAGCAACTGCGGCTGATCCGGTTGCTGAAACACTGACGCCGGTTGGCAAGACGCTGAATGGCGAGCTTTGCTCGACCAAGGCGATCAAGGGACTTGCTCCCGAAGAAGGTCTTGCCGCACCCCGCGCGCTTGTGTGTGGGCAGAACAGCGAAGGCTCGATTGTTGAGACTCAGGCGGTTGGCGTTACCCCGCCCGGCAACGATCCGGCCGGCCGGACCGCGATCGAAAAGCGACTGATCCAAAGCGTCGCTTATGTCGCATTGCAACGGCGCATGACATGTAAAGCACCAACCTGGGTTGAAGGCGCGGACGTGGGCGGCGGCGCGTTGTTGGCAATCCCGTGCATCTTGCGTGAGGGTGACTGGCCACAGATCGTTATTGTGCAGGTCAATCCCAATCATTTCGTCGTCGCTGACGGGACGCCTTCAGCTCTGCCAGCGCTATTCAAAGTCTTGAAATCGCCCAAAGCCGACAATGCAGCTGCTGACCAGCAGGCGTTGATCAACCAGATCTGGGGCCGCAAGATTGCCTTGACCCGCGCTGATGACCGGGCGCGGCTGACGCAGCTTGTCCGGGCCGGGCGCACCGCCAATGGCATTGGCCGTTTCGCCGATGCGGAGACCGCGTTCCGCGAGGCGCTTGAGCTTGAAACCGACACGCTGAAGGCGACTGACCAGATCGTCGCGATGACGTTGCTCGATCTGGCACTTAATGTCAGCAACCAGGGCCGTGCTGAGGAGGCGACAGCGTTGTTTCGCCGGGCAGCCCCGCTGCTGCAGGCATCGACCGATCCCATCAAACGCGCGCGGCTGGCCACCTATCTGGCGGTGAATGCGGCGAATGCGGGTGATTATAAGCAGGCGCTGCCGTTGTCCCGCGATGCAGTGGAAGCCTGGCGCAAGCTGGCCGAGGAACGCCAGGAGCAGTCTGGCGGGCCAACGGGCGCCGATTCGCCCGATGCCGTGGTCAGCGTTGAACAGGGCGAGATGGCCAATGCGCTGAACTTGCAGGCATTGATGGAGTTGCGGTCAGACAATCTGATTCAGGCCTATTCGGCGGCGTCCGAAGCGCTGCTTATCCTCAATAAATCGGATCGACTGCCGCGGTGGTGGAAAGCCGATTCGCTGATTGTGCTGGGCGAAATCAGCATCGGCCAGGGGAGGCTATCGGCGGCTGAAACCTATTATAATGCGGGTATCAAGCTGCGCCGCCAGATATTCGGTGATGGCGCGCCAACAATCCGCGCAATGGTAGCACTTGGCCGCGGCTATCAGGCTGAAAGCGTCAGCACCTCGTCGATCATCACCTATCGCGAGATTTTCAAGCTTGCCCGCTCGCTGCCATCCACCAGCGGGATTTTCAACGCCGAAATGCTGGTGCCGTTTGCCGCTGCTATTGTCGATACCGGCGAAACGGTGACCGATCCGGTGCAAAAGCGTGGTCTTTATGCAGAGGCGTTTGACGCATTCCAGCTCGTCCAATCGCCGACGGTGGACAAGACGATCGCGGCGGCGGCGGCCCGGCTGTCCACCAAGGATCCAGAAATCGGCAAGCTGATTGGCCAGTTGCAGGATTTGCAGCGCGATTCAGACTTTGCGCGCGTCAAGCTATCCTACCAGCAATCACTGTCCGATGCCGAACGCAGCGGCGATGTGGAAGCCGCGCTGAAGGCGCAGATCGCTAATGATGTCGCCGCAATCGTGACTGTGCGTTCAACGCTGGCGACCAAATATCCCGCTTATGATAATTTTGCGACCCCATCGGCCGTTAACCTTGATCAGCTCCGCGGTTTATTGCGCCCGGGCGAGGGCATGTTGTCATTCCTGATCGGCCGTGAGCGTTCGTTTGCTCAATTGGTGACGCGCGAAGGGGTGGTCGTGGCCCGCGTGCCGGAAGGTGCAGCGGAGCTGCGTGCGGCCGTGACGTCGATTCGCCGCGCGTTGGAGATTCAGGGGGGCGCCATCAACGAATTCAATCTTGATGAGGCCAACCAGCTTTATGAACTGCTGCTCGGCGGGCTGAAGGAACAGCTCACGACGGTTGACCAGTTGATCGTGGTACCATCAGGCCCGTTGAGCAACCTGCCCTTCAGCTTGCTGGTCGCAACCCCGCCTGGGGATGCCACATACGAAAAAGCCGATTGGCTGGTTCGTACCAAAACGATTTCCTATACACCGTCATTACAGGCATTTATTGCACTTCGCGGCAACAAATCGCGTCCGGCACCGCGCCAGGCATTGCTGGCCTTTGGTGATCCTGCACTGGTGGGGCACACGGCCAAAGCGGGTGAGCTGTCACCCTTTGCAGCGCTGGCCAATAATTGCCGACAAGGCGGCGCGATGCCGGCCGGCCTGTTACGAGCGCTGGCGCCTCTGCCGGACACTGCACGGGAGCTGAATGTCGTTGCAACGTCGCTTGGTTCATCGACCGACAGCGTGTTCCTGGGGGGCAAGGCCACCGAGGAAAACCTTCGCAAGCAAACACTTGACGATTACCGCGTGTTGTATTTCGCCACGCACGGCCTGTTACCGGGTGAATTGCGCTGTCAGGCAGAGCCCGGGCTGGTGCTTTCACCACCGCCGGGCGCGCAACAAATAGATACTGCATTGGACGGTTTATTAGAATCCAGCGAAATCGCGAGCTTACGCCTGAATGCTGACCTAGTTGTCCTATCCGCGTGCAATACGGCTGCAAGTGATGGTCGCTTTGGCGGCGGAGATGCGCTATCGGGCCTTGCAGAGGCGTTTTTTCACGCCGGTGCGCGTAACATGCTCGTCACCCATTGGCAGGTGCCATCAGCGGCGACGGCGGAATTGATGTCGGCGTTGTTTACGTCGTTACGAGAGAGTAACGGTGGGAGTGTAGGGGAATCACTGCGACGGGCACAAAATAGCCTGTTCGCGAAGGGAGCAACGGCTCACCCGTTTTTTTGGGCCGCGTTTGTCGTGATCGGTGATGGCATGGGGTTACCACCGTTAAACGCACCATTAGTTGCAAGGAGGTAGATATGGCGATGGCTAATATTTCAAAAATCACGCTGGCAATCGTACTTGGCCTGAGTTCGGTTGCTGCGAGTGCATCCACGTTGATCGTTATCGATTCACGTGCGCCGGGCCTGAAAGCTGGTCAAAAGATTGACAGCAACACGCCCATTACGCTGAAGGAAGGCGAGCGCGTTACCGTGATCGGTCCCGATGGCAAGTCGATCACGCTGCGCGGCAAATTCGCTGGTCTGCCGCTTGGCAAGACGCCAACCACATCGGATCCAACCCGCGCCTTGGCTGCGCTGATCAGCACGCGCAACGCCCGCACGAGCTCGGTCGGTGTGGTTCGCGGTGCAACCGATGCTGCCGCGCTGCCTGATCCGTGGCTGATTGATATCTCGCGTGCCGGTGAGCGCTGCATGAAGGCAGGCACCAAGCCAGTATGGTGGCGTCCAGATGGTGCCAAGGCACAAAAGTTCACAGTGCTGCCAGTTGATCGTTCATGGATTGCCGATTTTGAATGGAATGCCGGCGAAACCATGATGGGCGTGCCGGATCTCTCAACGTTTGATTCGCAGACGATTTTTGTGATGCGCGTTGAAGACCAGGAATTCCCGGTCAGCATCAACATCGTCCCATCGGACCTTGAGAATGACCTGATCCTGGCATCATGGATGCTGGAAAAGGGCTGTACGCAGCAAGCTGATGCGCTGCTGAAGACCGTCGGACAGAACCAAGCCGCATCAAAATGAACGCGAAGACGTTAAAAGCCTACAGGACGGCAGCATTAGTTGCCGTCCTGGCCGCCTTTGCGGCAACGATGGCGCTACGCATCGGCTTTCTGGAGCACCTTGAGGTTGTCACGCGCGATATCCGCGTGGCAACTGCTGCACCAATGCCGCAGCAAAAGGATATTGTGATTGCGGGCCTGACCGAAGAGACGGTCACGCAATTTGCCTATCGTTCCCCGGTTGACCGGGAGTTTCTGGCCAATCTGATCAAAACACTTGAGGCCAAGGGCGCACGTGAAATCGGCGTCGACGTGTTGTTCGACCAGCCCACCGAACCCGCCAAGGACGAGCTGCTCAAAAAGACAATTCGCGAAACCAAGACGCCGTTGCTGATCAGCTACTCGAATTCCAAGAATGTCGTGAATGATGATCAGCTTGCCTATCTGAACGATTTCGTGCCCGAACGGCTGCGCGCAGGTGCCAATTTGGCCCGCGACCCATTCGACGATTCTGTTCGCTGGATTTTCCCAGGTGAAACCGAACCTGGTATGCCGCTTGGCTTTGTGCGCAAGGCCGTTGCGCTGCTGGGCATCAAGACACCCAATACCCAACCCGAAATTGCCTGGCGCCCAAATCCAGATTCCGAAACGCCAGCTTTCCCGCTCTATCCTTCGCACACCATCGCGTTCCTTCCGGACGAATGGTTCAAGGGCAAGATTGTGCTGATCGGCGCGGTCCTGTCGATCACCGATCGTCACCGCACCCCGCTTGCCGTGGTTGACGACGGCGACCAAGGCAATATGCCCGGCATCACGGTGATGGCGCACGGCATATCGCAAGTGCTCGACGGGCGCTCGGTTGATCGTTTGAACCCCGGATATGAAATTGCGATCACGGTGATGTTCGCCCTGATCGGTGTTGGGCTTGGCGTTTTGAAAAAGGGCGCGGCGTTCAGCTTTAGCGTCGGCGGCATTGTGATCGCATTATACATCGCTGTGGCGATGGTCGGGTATTCGCGGGGGATTCCGCTTGTCCCTGTGATTGCGCCCACGATTGCGCTGACGCTGTCGCTCTGGCTGATGGATGTGCTGATCGGTGGTGCCGAACGCAAGCAACGCCAGTTCATCCAGGGAGCATTTTCTCGCTATGTTTCGCCCGCCGTGGTCGACCAGCTTGTCGATGATCCCACGGCGCTCAGCATCAAGGGCGATCGTCGTGAAGTGACCTTCATCTTTACCGACATCGCCAGCTTTACGACTCTGTCGGAGGGGCTGACCTCAGAAAAGCTGTCAGAGGTGCTAAACGCCTATCTGGACGGCGCATGCGCGATCATCCTGAAATATCAGGGAACGATCGACAAGTTCATTGGCGACGCCATCATGGCGATCTTCAATGCACCAATCGCCCAGCCCGATCATGCCGAGCGCGCAGTGAAATGCGCTCTCGAACTCGATGTCTATGCCGAAGCGTTTAAGAAGGAGCAGAATGCCGCGGGAATCCCCATTGGCGTCACCCGAATCGGCATCCACACGGGCATTGCGACCGTCGGTAACTTCGGTTCGGCAACCCGGATGGATTTCACTGCGCTTGGCGATACGGTGAACACTGCTGCCCGTACCGAAGGCGTCAACAAATATTTCGGTACGCGTATCTGCGTGACCGAAGAATCGGTTTCCGCCTGCCCTAATCTGAAGTTCCGTCCGATCGGCGATGTTGTGCTGAAGGGCAAAACCAAGCCAGTCGGGCTGTTCTCGCCGGTTTCTGAAGCCGATGCCGCAACCAATGTTACCGCAGATTATATGGCGGCCTATGCGTTGCTGAAGGCAGAAGATCCGCAGGGCATTGAAGCGTTCAAAGCGTTGAGTGTGCACTACCCTGATGACGCCATTATTGCGTATCACGGTCGCCGAATTGCCGCAGGGGCTACCTCGACCCTGATCGTGCTTGAGGATAAATAGCGTGATAATCACCGCTGCAATCAACCGGCCTGCGCCGGGCCGCCGCTCAATCGGGCTTGGCGCCATGGGTTTTACAGGGGCAATGTTGACGACATCGGGCGCCGCCTTTGCCCAGGTACCGCCCCCGGTGCCGCCGATTGTGCAGCCCAGCCAGGGCGAAATCTCGCGCGAGCGACTCACGCTACCAGAGGTGCGGACGCCAAAATTTGAGCTACGCATTCAATCGACCGACAAATCAGCCGTGCCAAAATCAATTGAGGCGGTGCAGTTTGTGCTGCGTGACGTCGTTGTTGACGGTGTTACGGCGTTTCCGCCCGAAACCGTCAACGCGTTATTTGCTGACGTGAAGGGCAAGCGCGTTGGCCTGGGTGCTGTACGCGAAGCGGCAACCAAGCTGGAGGCGCTTTACCGCGACAAGGGCTATTTCCTTAGCCGCGTGTTCATTCCGCCGCAGCCGATCAGCAATGGTGTCGTCAAGGTCACCGTGATCGAAGGTTTTATCGAAGATATCACGGTTGAGGGCCTGGATGCCGGCACGCAGCGCGCCGTAAAGGCAGCGCTCGAACCATTGTTGAAGCGCAAGCCCATCGATTTGCCATCGCTTGAACGCCGCTTGCTGATCTTGAACGATATGCCCGGCATCGGCGGCACCAGCGTGCTGCGGCAAGGCGCAACGCTGGGCGGATCAAGCCTGATCGTCACGCTTGAAGAACGCCCTGATACATATCAGGCAGCGATCAACAATGGTGCGTCGCGCATCCTGGGGCCATGGTCCTACGGCGTGAATGCAACCTTTAACCGCCCGCTCAACCTGCCGGGATCGTTTAACATTGGCCTGAACGCCGGTGGGCGTAATCTTGAATCGGTGCAGTCGGTCAGCGGCCGATATTCGGTGGGGATTGGCAATCAGGGATTGCTAACCAGCTTTGGCGTGTTGGCGGCAAAGGCGCGCCCCGGCGGATCGGTGCGGCCACTCAACATCGTCAACAACCTGATTTCGCTGAGCGCCCGGGCGCGCTATCCGTTCATCCGCAGCCGCGAATTTTCCTTATTTGGTGAAGTCGGCCTGGCAGTGAACCGGTCTGACACCGATATTCTTGGCCAGCCATTGATCCGGGATCGTACGACGGTGCTGGATTTCGGTCTGTCGGCCCAGCAAAATGGTTTCCTAAACGGTGCCACCACCGTCAACCTCAGCGTGATGCAGGGGCTGCAGATTCTGGGTGCGCTGAACCGCAACGCGCCTGCGCCGTCGACGCTGAATTTTGATCCCAGCTTTACGCGGATCGTGTATTCGATTCAGCGTACCCAGCCCCTGATCGGGCGGTTCAGCGCGCAATTGGGTTTCCAAGGGCAGTACACCAATTCAAAACTGCTTTCGGGTGAGCTGGTATCCTTTGGCGGTTCCGGTGTTGGTCGCGGTTTTGATCCTGCAGCGATTACGGGTGACCGGGGCTATGGCGGATCGGCTGAGCTGCGATACGATGTACCAATCAGCAATGTCATTGTGCGCAGTGCCCAGATATACGGATTTGTCGATGCGGCGCGCACGACCAGCCTGCGCACCGTAACTTTGCCCGGCACTTCGCAGAACATTCAGTCGGCTGGTGGCGGCATACGGGTGGCGCATCCTTACGGCACGGTAGATTTCCAAGGCGCTTATGCCCGCCGGGCGCTTGGCGGCGCGGATCAACGTCCTAATCCGCGCGCGCTGATTTCTGCAACCTTCGTTTATTGAATCGCCGCCTCGACAGTCTGCGGCTGACATGCTGGAGCCGACAAGCCCGGCTGGATGATTACGGGGTTAGCGCGGCCGATGCCGTTGTGTCGATTATCGGTGCTGTGGCTGGCTTGACGGGCAATGCCATGCTGGTTGCAGGGCTGACCATCGTCGCCGGTGCTTCCAGCCCCTGACCCAGGATCGCAGCTGTCTCAATCGCATCAAGCGCGGCATGTGCCTGAACATAGCGCCGCGCCGCCACCAGCCACGATGCGGCCTTGGGCGCGCCCGGCAGACGGGCGACTTCGGTAAGGGCCGCCTCTACCTGCCCGGCGTCAAGCAATCGTCGAACCCGCGCCAGCCGATCCGCCGCGCGGGGGGACGCTGTGCCCTCATGCCGAATCACCACCAGGCTAGAAAGTTCGCGGCGCAGGCTGATCCACCAGCCATCTGTCGCGGCACCCGTGGTGAGTTCCGGGCCGCTGGCATCCAGCGCCAGCCGCAGATCCTCCAGCGTCACCGGCGCGCGTGATGATTGCATGATCGCGCTGACGGCACCTGGTTGGCTGGTGCCGAAACGCAGCCTTAACTGCGGTTCAATGCTGCCAAGCGCCAGCCCCCGATCAATCGCCCGGCGGGCAGCAAACGCGATCAGCAGCGCTTCGGCGCGCGCGGCATTATTGGCGGCGGCGTGCGAATCGCGCTCGATCGTCTCCGCGCGCGCCTCCAGCGTGGCGAGCTGCGCTGCAATCGCGGCTTGGCGGGCATTCAGGGCATCACTATCCAGCGATCGCCCCACAGATCCAGCCTCTGGTGGGGGCTCAAAACCGGCGCCGGGTGCGCCTGCGCCCCCCGCATCGGCAACGGGTGCGGGATCAAACATCGCTTGCGCGCTTTTCGGCAGCCACTGGCGATACTGGGATACAAACAGCGCCGTCACGCCGATACCGAGCACAAAAGCGATCAATGCCAGCCATAAAGCGAATCGGCCGAGCCGTGCAGGCGAAAAGGCCGGTGTATCGGAATCGTCGCTGCGCATATTCCCTTATCCCCGGCTGGGTGCTCGCGGTCAATCAGGGCGTGCACAGCGTTTCGGCGACCAGCCTTACCAGTGCTTCGTCGGATGGCACAGGGGCTGTCCATATCGCGCTCCAACCGCCCCCCGCTGCCATGGCCACCGCCGGGCTGAGGGCGGCAATCGTGATTCGGCTGCGCGCAAAACCGGCGGCGTCCATCAGCGCGGTAAGCCGGCGCGCGGCGCGGGGCGAATGCAGCAATGCCACACCGCCTGCCAATGCAGCCAGCGCCCGGGGCGGCACAGGCACCGGCTCGCTTGCATAGACAGGAATGGACTGGCGCACGATCGCACCAGCGCCCTGGCCCGGCGTGATCATCGATTCGCGCCCGCCAAGGTGGAGCGCGCGGCTAATGCCTGCCCGGGCCATTGTCGCCAGCAGGGCATCGGCATCGGCATCACCGGTTGCCATGATGTCAAACCCGGCGTCCCGCGCAGCGGTGGCGGTCGCCTGTCCCACCGCATGCACGGGCAGTCCCCGCAACGCCGCCAGCCCGTCCCCCGCCCAGCGCACCGCATTGGCGCTGGTAAGCACCAGGGCGTCAAAGTTCGCCGGATCAGGCAGCGGCCAGGCCAGCGCCTGCACCGCGAACAATGGCAACGAAACCGCATCAATCCTGGCGTCTGCCAATCGGGCGATCGTCGCGCGGTTGCCGGGTTCGGGTCGCAACACCGCGACGGTGCGGCGATTGAGTCGCGGGCTCGCGACCGGGCCGGGTTCCCTATTGGGCAAACAAAGCCCGCACCGCTTCTGGCGCAGCGGCAAGCAGATCATGCGCCAGTTCGCGGGCAAAGCGCAGATCATTGGCGGGCCCACGTGCTTCGCCGGCAATATGCGCGCTGCCATCGGCGTTGAACAGTTCTGCCCGCAGCCACAGCGCGTCGCCCTCCATCACCGCCAGTGCGGCCATGGGCGAATGGCAATCCGCCCCCAGCGCCAGTAACAGCGCGCGTTCGGCGCGAACGCAGGCCATTGTTGGCGCATCGGCAATCGCCGCGACCAGTGCGGTTGTGGCCGTATCTGCCCGGCGTGTTTCAATCCCCACCGCGCCTTGCGCTGGCGCTGGCAGCATGACGTCAATCTCAATCGCTGTCCCCACATCGGGGCGCCCCAGCCGATCAAGCCCGGCGGCGGCAAGCAGGGTCGCGTCGATATCGCCCGATGCCACCTTGTCCAGCCGTGTATCCACGTTACCGCGCAGCAGCACGATCGACAGATCGGGCCGCAACCGCCGCAACTGCGCAGAGCGGCGCGGCGAACTGGTGCCAATCACCGCACCCGCGCGCAGCGCGTCTATCCCATCGGGGCCGATAATCCGGTCCCGCACATCGGCGCGCGGCAGCATCGCGCTGATCACGATCGGTTCGGGCCGAATCGTCTCGACATCCTTCATCGAATGCACGGCCAGGTCGATCGAGCCGTCGAGCATCGCCCGGTCGAGCTCCTTGGTCCACAGTGCTTTGCCGCCGATTTCCGCCAGTGCCCGGTCCTGCACCTGATCGCCGGTCGTCTTGATAACGACGATCTCCACATCATCGAGGGACAACCCGTGCGCGGTGACGAGCGCATCGCGCACCATGTTGGCCTGGGTAAGGGCAAGCGGCGATCCGCGCGTGCCTAAACGGAGTTTGGGGCGAGCTATAGTCATCACCGTTGGTGCTAGCGCCGGTTGCGGCTAGAGGGAAGCCATGGCGCTGATCCTTGGCATTGAATCGAGCTGTGACGAAACCGCGGCCGCATTGGTGACCAGCGACAGGTGCGTCCTGGCGCACCGGCTGGCGGGGCAGGAGGAGGCGCACCGGCCATATGGCGGCGTCGTGCCTGAAATCGCGGCGCGCGCGCATGTGGAAATTCTGGTGCCGTTGGTGGAGGCGGCGCTGGCCGATGCGGGCGTATCGCTGGCCGATGTTGATGCGATTGCGGCGACGGCGGGGCCGGGACTGATTGGTGGCGTCATGGTGGGGCTGGTGACCGGCAAGGCGCTGGCGCATGCAGCGGGTAAGCCATTGATCGCGGTGAACCATCTGGAGGGGCACGCGCTGTCACCCCGGCTTGGCGACCCCGATCTGGCATTTCCCTATCTGTTGCTGCTGGTATCGGGCGGGCATTGCCAGTTGCTGCTGGTGGAGGGCGTGGGGCGATATCGCCGCCTTGCCACGACGATTGATGACGCGGCGGGGGAGGCTTTTGACAAGACCGCCAAGATCTTGGGGCTGGGCTTTCCCGGCGGCCCGGCGGTGGAGCGCGCCGCCGGGCTGGGCGATGCGCGGGCCGTGCCGCTGCCGCGCCCGCTGCTGGGCAGCACCGAGCCGCATTTCTCGTTCGCCGGGCTGAAAAGCGCGGTGCTGCGCGCACAGGAAACGGGCAAATACCGCGCGCAGGATATTGCCGCATCGTTCCAGCAGGCGGTGGTGGATTGCCTGGTTGATCGCACGGGGCGGCAGCTGGCGGGCTTAGGTGGGGTGAGCGCGCTGGTGGTTGCAGGCGGGGTTGCGGCCAATCAGGCCGTGCGCGGGGCGATGGTGCAGTTGGCGGGCGCGCATGATCTGCGCTTTGTCGCGCCGCCCTTGTGGTTATGTACCGATAATGCCGCGATGATCGGCTGGGCGGGCGCGGAGCGTTTTGCCGCAGGGCTTACCGACCCGCTGGATGTCGCCGCCCGCCCGCGCTGGCCGCTTGATCCATCGGCGGAAACGGTGCGCGGCGCTGGGGTAAAGGCGTGAGGATCGGCGTCATCGGCGGCGGCGCATGGGGCACCGCACTGGCGCAGGTGGCGGCGCAGGCTAAAAGCCAGAGCGTGGAACCGGTGCTGTTGTGGGCGCGGGAGGCCGAGGTGGTGCGCGCCATCAACACCACCCATGAAAACCCGCTGTTTCTGCCGGGTGTGCCGCTGCACCATGACGTCATGGCGACGGGTGATCTTGGCGCGCTTGCCGATTGCGAGGCTTTGCTGGTGGTTGTCCCCGCTCAGCATCTGCGCGGTGTGTTGGCAGAGGCCCTGGTGGGCACCACGCCGCTGGTGCTGTGCGCCAAGGGGATAGAGGCGGGCACACGGTTGCTGGTGAGCGAAGTGGCGGCGCAACTGCATCCCGGTGCCCCCATTGCGGTGCTTTCTGGGCCTACATTTGCGCATGAAGTGGCGGCTGGCCTGCCCACCGCGGTGACGCTGGCATGCGCCGATGCCGCACTTGGCGCGCGGCTGGCGGATCGGCTCGCGGGGCCTGCGCTACGTCCCTATCTGTCAAGCGACGTAGTGGGCGCAGAGATTGGCGGAGCGGTGAAGAACGTGTTGGCGATTGCGTGCGGCGTGGTGGAGGGCGCGGGGCTGGGCCAAAACGCCCGCGCCGCGCTGATCGCGCGCGGCTTTGCCGAAATGACGCGGTTTGGATTGGCACGAGGGGCGCGGGCGGAAACGCTCACCGGCCTGTCGGGGCTGGGCGATCTGGTGCTCACCTGCTCCTCGGTATCGTCACGCAATTTCGCGCTGGGGGTGGGGCTGGGGCAAGGCCGGTCAGCAGCGGAGATGCTCGCTGACAAACGCAGCGTGGCCGAAGGGGCATTCACCGCGCCGGTATTGCGCGAGGCGGCTGCTGGGGCTGGGGTGGAGATGCCCGTGGTAACGGCAGTATGCGCGCTGCTGGAGGGCGGTCCGGTTGCAAATGTCGTCGGTACTCTGCTGTCCCGCCCGCTGGCGCGCGAGCAATGATGGCGGCAACGCCTTCCGGCACCATGCGGCGATGCGGTTGCGGATCAGTAATCCACTGCCATCCCTTTCAACTCCCAATCCCCGTATCGCACCGGGTTCAGCCCCGGCGGGGCGTCAAAACATGCCGATGTTATGCAGCCATTGCTTGACCTGCCCCGGCCATTCCCGGGAGATCGGATCGGCCGTTGGTCGTAATCCAAAAGCATGACCTCCCCTGGCATAGAGCCGCATATCGACCGGCACGCCCGCATCACTGAGTGCCAAGGCATAGGCCATCGGCTGCCTGACGGGATCCGTGGGGTCGTTCATTGCATGAAGGATCAACGTCGGCGGCGCTTTGGGACTGATCGTTACCCATGGCTTCAGCTCGAGGCTGTTTCGGCCCTTACTATCATCCAGCATACGCGCCGTGTAGGCGATGATCGCGAAATCAGGCCGTGGGGATTGCCGGTCAGCCGCGTCCGCCAGCGGATAGGTGCGCTCATCGGTGTTGCTCATGTTCGCCGCCAGATAGGCACCCGCCGAAAAGCCGATCACGCCAATTTTGCGGGGATCAATACCGTAAGTCGAGGCCTGTTGCCGCAGTAACCCCATTGCCCGCTGCGCGTCCTCCAGACCCAACAGCACCTTTGGTCGCTGTTGCTCACCATTCTCCTTGGGCCACACTTGCGGCGTCCGGTATTTCAGCATGACACAAGTTATGCCCTGCTGGATAACCCAATCGCAGATTTCGGTGCCCTCCAAATCCGTGGCCACGGCGTAAAATCCGCCGCCGGGCAGGACCAGTATCGCGGCACCGGTGTTTCGTACCTTCGGCCTAAAGATGGTCATGGTGGGGCGCGTGACATAGGTTGCCCAGTGCCATTTCTTCCCCCCGACAAGTGGAGAGCCGTTGCCCGTCGTCTCGGGACGGTCGCCGGAGTCTGGTTTGGCTAGAACAACTTCGGCAGCCCAGAGCGGCACCTGCGTACCGCCAGGGGGCGGTTGCCACACGCCTTCGCGTTCTACCTTTGGAATTTCGGTCCGGTCGGGCAAGCCGTCGGCCTTGGGTGTCTGCCCGATGCCTGCACCGGCGATGCCAATTGCAAGGAACGAGAAAACGATGAAGCTAAACCGCGACAAACCCTGTTCTCCTATTTCGACGCGCGTGATTCACGACCGGGTCATCAGCAACCCTCTCAAAAGTCCACCGCAATCCCCTTCAGCTCCCAGTCGCCGTACCGCACCGGGTTCAGCCCAAGCGGGTCCTCCGCCGCTTCTGCAGCCACCGCCGGCTCGGCAACCGGCACCGGCGGGTTGGGGGAAAGGTGCTCCGGCGGCTTCACATGGGGCGGGCGCTGGCCCATGGCGGTTCTCCAAATAACAACACCCGGTAAATCGGGCGTGTCAGGAGCCGTTGCAAGTGCGTCCCCCCCATTCTGCCCCAAAACCCTTAGGCTCTTCTGCCTCCACCCCCCCGGATGACGCACCCGGCGTGCCCGTTCGCCACGCGGCGTTGCGCGTGCTTGATGCCGTTACGCGGCGGGGAACGCCGCTGGAACAGGCGCTGGGGCCGGCTTCTCGCGACATCTCGCGCGCGGATGATCGCGCGCTGGTCCACGCAATTGCGGCTGAAACGCTGCTGCGCATGGGGGACTTGGATGCGCTGATCGATTCGGCCACCCAGCGCGCGCTGCCGGAAGATGCCAAGGCGCGAATGGCGCTGCGGATTGCGCTGGTGCAGGCGCTGGCGCTCGGCACGCCGCCGCATGCCGCGATTTCCACCGTGCTGCCGCTGGTCGATGGCGGCCCGCGCAAGCTGGTCCACGGCGTGTTTGGCACGCTGATGCGCGGGAATGCGGCGCTGCCCGAACATCCATCGCTGCCGATGCCGGTGGCGCTGCGCTGGCAAAAAGCATGGGGGGATGATGTGGTGGGTGCCGCTGAGCGTGGCCTCGCGCTGCCCCCGGCGCTTGATCTGACGCTGGCCGATCCAGCGCAGACGGATGATCTGGCGGCGCGGCTGAACGGCATCAGCCTGATGCCGGGCCATCTGCGCCTGGCTGATCATGCCGCGATCCCCGATATGGAGGGATTTGGGGAGGGCAGTTGGTGGGTGCAGGATCTGGCGGCATCGCTCGCCGCGCGGTTGATTGGGCCTGGGAACGGTAACGCGATTGATGTGTGCGCCGCGCCGGGCGGCAAGACGCTGCAACTCGCCGCTGCAGGGTGGAAGGTAACGGCGATCGACAATAACGAAAGTCGTCTCGCGCGACTTCGCGACAATCTGGAACGCACGCAGTTGCAGGCCAATATCGTGACGGCGGACGCGCTGAAATGGTCGCCCAAGGCCCCGGCGGACGCGGTGCTGATCGATGCGCCGTGCAGCGCGACGGGCATTTTCCGGCGGCACCCCGATGTGCTCCACCGCGTGCTGCCATCACAAATAGCCGAAATGGCGGCGCTGCAAACGCGGTTGCTGGCGCGCGCGGGCGATTGGGTGCGGCCCGGCGGGACACTAGTATACGCCACATGTTCGCTGGAACCGGCAGAGGGCGAGGCGCAGATGGACGCGTTCCTGGCCGCGCGCCCCGATTATGCGGTTGATCCAGTGCGGCCGGCGGAACTGCCCGCGGGTGTTGCGGCAACGCCGGGTGGCTGGTTGCGCACCCTGCCAGGAACGCTGTCGCAGCCGGGAGACGACAAAGGCGGGTGTGACGGGTTTTTCATCGTGCGGATGACGCGCGCGGGGTAGACAGGTCACCACCAAGCGCCAACCGTTCGTGCCGAGCCCTTCGACTGGCTGGCAAGCCAGCCGCGCAGGACAGGCTTCAGCCCAAAGGTCTGAAGTCGAGGCACCACGCGCAGCGCTATCGGCACGCCCCTCGACTTTGTTCGGGACAAATGGGTTAAGGTGGAGGCCGTTACGGGGCAGAAACTGCCAACACCAAATCTTGCGGGCGGGCGACACTCTGCTACATGCTCGTCATGCCGAACCCCGTCCGTATTGCCCCCTCCATCCTGTCCGCCGATTTTGCTCGTCTGGGGGAGGAAATTCGCGCGATCGATGCCGCAGGCGCAGACTGGATTCATGTCGATGTGATGGACGGCCATTTCGTGCCGAACATCACGATTGGCCCGGCCGTTATCAAGGCGCTGCGCCCGCACACGGCGCTGCCATTCGACGTGCATCTGATGATTTCACCGGTTGACGCGTATCTGGATGCCTTTGCCGAAGCGGGTGCCGATACGATCACCGTTCATCCCGAAGCCGGGCCGCATCTTCACCGCACGATCCAGCGGATCAAGGCGCTGGGCAAGCGCGCGGGCGTGGTGCTGAACCCCGCCACGCCTGCCAAGATGCTCGATTATGTGCTGGAGGAGGTTGATCTGGTGCTGGTGATGAGCGTGAACCCCGGCTTTGGCGGGCAAAGCTTCATCACCTCGCAACTCCGCAAGATTGAGGCGATTGCCAAGATGATCGCCAAACAGGGCAAGCGGATTGATCTGCAGGTCGATGGCGGCGTTGACGCGGTGATTGCGCGGGCATGCGTTGATGCCGGGGCCGATGCGCTGGTGGCAGGAACGGCGGCGTTTCGCGGCGGCGCGGATTGCTATGCGGCCAATATCGCGGCGCTGCGGGGTGTATGATCGCGCCCGATGATCGCGATACCGGCACCGACGGCATCGACGAGGGAAAGCGGCTGGTTCGGCTGGGGGGCGACAAGGGATTGTCGCTGTCACAACAGCTTGTCGAACGGCTCCACCGGCTTAGCTGGCGCACGCCAATCCACGGCCTGCGCTTGAAGGGGCGTTATCCGCTAAAGCTGATTGCGGTGCCCGATGATCCGTTTCTGGGCGATCTGAAGCGCGGCGCGGCGTTGCTGGAAGGCAGCATCACCGTTGCCGGTGAGACGCGCACCATTGCCGGGCTTAATCTGGCCAAGCCCGATTTTTCGAAACGATTTGGCGATTACATCCATAGCGCTGCCTGGCTACGCGACCTTTCCAGCGTCGCTACTCGTGCGCAGGCCGCACCGATTGCCGAAGCGCTGACGCGTGCGTGGATGGGCGCGCATGCTGAGACCGTGGCCGAACCCGCCTGGCGCGCCGACCATTGGGGACGGCGGATCATGGCGTGGACGGCCCATGCGCCGCTGATCCTGTCGTCAACCGATCTTGTATACCGGTCGCTGGTGCTCAACACGCTGGCGCGGGGTGCCCGGCATCTTGATCGGTGTGCGGACAAGGTGCCGCCGGGCGCGCCGCGCATTGCCGCATGGTGCGGGGTGATTACCGCCGGGCTATTGATTCCGGCAGGCGATGTGCGGCGTAAAATGGGCGAGGCTGGGCTGATGCGCGCAATTGACGCGTCCGTGTTTGGCGATGGCGGATCGGTGGCGCGCTCACCCGCCGCGCAGCTTGATATCATCATGCTATTGACGGCGCTGCGCGAGGCCTATGCCGCCCGCCGGTTGGAGCCGCCAGCGCGATTGGGCGCGACAATCGACGCGATGGTGCCGGCGTTGCTGGGCGTTTGCCATGCCGATAAGGGGCTTTCGAGCTGGCAGGGCGGTGGCCCGGTGCCTGGCAGCTTGGTCGAACAGGTGATTGCGGCAACTGGCGTGCGCGCCCGGCCGCTGCGTCAGGCGCGTGACTGGGGCTATCAGCGGCTCGCCGCCGGGCAAAGCGTGGTGGTTGTCGATGCAGCCCCACCACCAGTGGCACGGTTGGTTGAGGCGGGTTGCGGGTCAACGCTGGCGTTCGAATTATCCGATGGGCCGCACCGGCTGATCGTCAACTGCGGCGGGGCGCGCACGATTTCCGCGCAGGTCCCCACCGCGCTGGCAGAAGGATTGCGGACGACCGCAGCCCATTCAACCCTGGTGGTTGGCGACAGTAATTCCACCGCGGTGCACAGCGACGGCACATTGGGCCGGGGCGTGGGAGAGGTTGAACTCAGCCGTCAGGAAAGCGACACATCCAGCCGGATTGAGGCCAGCCATGATGGCTATGCCAGGCGCTTTGGCTTTTTGCACCGCCGCCAACTGGTGCTGTCGAGTGATGGACGTGATTTGCGCGGCGAAGACATGCTGTTGCCAGTCGGGCGCAAGCGCAAAGTGGCAATGACTCCGTTTGCGATACGATTCCACCTCGGCATGGGGGTGGAAGTATCGCCGACAGCGGATGGCCAGGCCGCGTTGCTACGGTTGCCGGGCGCTGGGCTTTGGCAGTTTCGCTGCCGTGGTGGCGCGCTGGCGGTGGAGGATAGTTTATGGGTGGATGGTGAGGGACGCCCGCAAGCCACCCAACAGTTGATCGTGACGGGCGAAGCGCCAGCGGGCGGCGCCAATGTGAGCTGGGCCTTGAAGCGCGCGAATTGAGCGGGCAGGGGGTGCCGAAGCTGGAGGCTTCAATCGCGATGACATCTATTCCCATTACCCGTGCGCTGCTGTCTGTTTCCGACAAGACGGGCATTGTTGATCTCGGGCGCGCGCTGGCCGCGCACGGCGTTGAGCTGGTGTCGACGGGCGGTACGGCCAAGGCGTTGCGCGATGCCGGGCTGGCAGTGCGGGATATCAGTGACTTAACGGGCTTTCCCGAAATGATGGATGGGCGGGTGAAGACGCTCCATCCGGTGGTGCACGGTGGTTTGCTCGCGGTGCGCGATGATCCGGCGCATGTCGCATCCATGGTCGAGCACGGCATTGGCCCGATCGATCTGGTCGTCGTGAACCTTTATCCGTTCGAGGCAACGGTCGCAAAAGGCGCGAAACGGGACGAAATTGTCGAAAATATCGACATTGGTGGCCCATCAATGCTGCGATCTGCCGCAAAAAACCACGCTTTTGTCACGATTGTCACCGATCCGGCGGATTATGGCGCGCTGGTTGCGGCAATGGATGCGCAGGGCGGCGCGACCACGCTCGATTTGCGCCGTCGCCTGGCGGCGCGCGCCTTTGCCGTTACCGCTGCCTATGACGGCATGATCGCAAGCTGGTTCGGCTTTGCTGATCAGGGGGAGCAATTTCCCGAAACGCTGCCAATCACCCTGAAGCGCGGTTCGGCGCTGCGGTACGGCGAAAATCCGCATCAGGTGGCGGCATTTTATGCAGCCGCTGGCCCGGCGGCGCGCGGCATCGGCCAGGCCCGCCAGCTCCAGGGCAAGGAACTGAGCTACAACAATTACAACGATGCTGATGCCGCGCTGGAGTTGATCAGTGAATTTCGTGACGCGGCCCCAACTTGCGTTATCGTGAAGCATGCCAACCCCTGCGGCGTCGCGACGGCGGCAACATTGGGTGATGCCTATGCGGCGGCATTTGCGTGTGACACCGTGTCGGCCTTTGGTGGGATCATCGCGGTCAATCGCCCGCTTGATGGCGCAACGGCGGCGGCGATTTCGGGCATATTCACCGAAGTGGTGGTCGCGCCGGGCGCTGATGACGAGGCAATCGCCATTTTTGCCGCCAAGAAGAATTTACGGCTGTTGCTGACCGATGGCTTGCCTGATCCGGCACGCGGTGGGCTGATGGCGAAGTCAATCACCGGCGGCTGGCTGGTGCAATCGCGCGATAATGGCCGCCTGGCTGCGGATGATCTGCGCGTGGTGACGGCGCGCCAGCCTACGCCTGCTGAACTGGCCGACTGCCTGTTCGCCTGGACAGTGGCCAAGCACGTCAAATCGAACGCGATTGTCTATGCCAAGGACGGCGCGATCGCCGGGATTGGCGCGGGGCAGATGAACCGGCTCGAATCCGCGCGCATTGCCGCATGGAAAGCGCGCGATGCTGCTGAAAAGGCAGGCTGGCCGCAACCGCGCACGATTGGATCTGCTGTGGCATCCGACGCATTCTTCCCGTTTGCCGATGGCCTGATGGCCGCGGTGGAGGCAGGTGCGACGGCGGTAATCCAGCCCGGCGGCTCGATTCGCGATGCAGAGGTTATTGCAGCGGCGAACGATGCCGGGCTGGCGATGCTGTTTACCGGGATGCGCCACTTTCGTCATTGATGGCGACGTTCATCGTGCGGGTGGTTGAAGCTTACCCTGCCTTGGGCATCCGCTGGAAAAGCGCGCGATCTTCGGGGCCGAACGCGAATTTCCACAGCACAAACAGATAAATCCCGGCAATGGCGGGCAGGCCGAACACCAGTTCTGCCCATTCATATTGATGCGGTAGCGATGTGAAGATCGTGCCGACCAAAATCGCTGCCATCGCCGCCCACACCAACGGCCAGCGCCAGCCGGAAACTCTGGCTTCCAGCAAATGCGCCAACAGCCGTGTTTTGAGGATTGATGTCAGCGCCAGCGACAGCGCCAGCGCAATCGCTGGCCCTGCGGCCTGGTAATTTTCTGGCCAGCCGGCGGCGCGCATGGCCAGGATCAAGGCAAAGCTGAGCACGATCTGAAACCCCAGCATCGCCGCCGAAATCATCAGGTTGCGGTGGCGCGCAACATAAACGAGCGCGCTTTCGGATACAGCGGCCATCGATGCCAGCACCTCTGCTGTCAGCAAAAAGGCGAGCGCGGCAGTGCCGGCCACAAATTGCGGGCCGATGACCCCCATTACCGCTTCGCCGGGGATGGACCCCATCAGCGCCAGCCCGCCCTGCGCGGCCATGATCCAGAACCCCACCTGCCGTACCTGCTTGGCCACGGCGAGCCTATCGCCGCGTGCCAGGCTGGTGGTGATGATTGGCCCCAATATGGGATCAAAACTGGTCTTCAGCCGACCGGGCAGCGATGCAATCTGTTGCGCCATATAATATATCCCGACGAATGACGGCGCGAACAACTGGCCCAGGATGAATCGATCAACGTTGCGCGTCGCCCATTCAATCGCATCAGCACCGGCCAGCGGCATATTGTCGCGCGCCAGCGCAGCGATCGTCGCCAGCCGGGGCTTCCATTCATGCGGCAGGCCATAGCTGCGAACGAACGGCACAATGGATGCAATCATCGCCGCCAGCATCGACAGCATATAGGCGATTTCCAGCCCGTCTTTGGGCGTGATGAACCATAATAAAGTGGCCGCAATGCTGATCGTCCACGGCTCAATCACCGCGCGCGCGGTAACGGTGGCGCGCACATTATGGCGGCAAGCAAGCGCCGCCAGGCTGATGTCTGACCAGGCGATCGCAAAGATGATGCCGGGCAGCAACCGCGCAAAACCATCCGGCGGGCCGTCGCGGTACATGATGGCGGGGAAAGCAAACAGCAGCGCGCTCGCTGTGATTGATGCAATCAGCGCCACGACCAGCGCATCCCACGCGACATGGCTGTGTGGCCGGTCGCTGGCTGATAGCGCCTGTGCCAGCCCGCGCTTCATCCCCAGCGTGGCCAGCAACGCGCCAAGTTCCACCGCCACCACGGCCAGCGCGAATTGGCCAACCGTATCGGCACCATAAAGTCGCCCGGCCACAAACAGAAACGGGATGCGCGCCGCCAGCCGCAGGGCGAAACCGATAATATTGGTCCGCCCGCCCTTGGCGATGGCGGCAATATCGTCTGCCGCTGCGCCCGCTGGAGCCGCCGTGTCCGTCAATGCGCGGCACCCCAGCTTTTGCCGGTCCCAATCTCGACGCCCAGCGGCACTGACAGCGTCACTGCAGGTGCAGCGGCGCTGGCCATGACATGTTCGATCACGGGCTTTGCAGCGGCAACATCGGCTTGCGGCAATTCAAACACCAGTTCGTCGTGCACCTGCAACAGCATGCGGACATGGGGCAGCCCGGCATCGATTAACGCGGGCCCCATGCGGACCATGGCGCGTTTGATAATGTCGGCGCTGGTGCCCTGGATTGGCGCGTTGATCGCGGCGCGCTCCGCCCCTTGCCGCTCGTGCTGCAGCGGCGATTTGATCCGCGAGAAATGGCATTTCCGCCCGAATAAGGTGGTGGTGTAGCCGCGCTCCCGCACCTCCTCAATCGTCGTGGCGATGTAATTGTTGATGCCGGGAAAGCGGTCAAAATAGCGGTCAATCATCGCCTGGGCTTCATCGGGCGTTACATCCAGCCGCCCCGCCAGCCCCCAGCGGCTGATGCCGTACAGGATCGCAAAGTTGATCGTCTTGGCGCGCCCGCGCGTATCGCGATTAACCTCGCAGAACAGTTCCTGCGCGGTCAGGCTGTGGATGTCGGCCCCGTCAGCAAAGGCCTGTTTCAGGGCGGGCACATCGGCCATGTGCGCGGCCAGCCGCAGCTCGATCTGCGAATAATCGGCCGCCAACAGCACATTGCCGGGCTCTGCCACAAAAGCGTCGCGGATTTGTCGGCCAATTTCGGTGCGGATCGGGATGTTCTGCAGATTGGGATCGGTGGAGGAAAGCCGCCCGGTCTGCGCGCCGGTGAGCGAATAGCTGGTATGCACCCGCCCCGTGGCGGGGTTTATCTGGGCTTGCAGCGCATCGGTATAGGTTGATTTCAGCTTTGATAATTGCCGCCAATCGAGCACCCGCGCCGCAATCACCGCGCCGGGGGATGCCTTGTCCGCAGCGATTTTCTCCAGCTCTGTCACGTCGGTGGAATAAACGCCCGATTTGCCCTTGCGCCCGCCCTTGATGCCCATCTGCTCGAACAGCACGTCGCCAAGCTGCTTGGGGCTGCCGATGGTGAAGGGGAAACCGGCCAGCCCGTGAATTTCGGTTTCCAGCACGGCAATCTGCCCGGCAAATTCAGCAGACAGCCCCGCCAGCCGATCCCGGTCAACCATGATGCCGTGGCGTTCCATCTGCGCGATGACCGGGGCGAGCGGGCGGTCCACCATCTCATACACCCGCGTTGCCGCTTCACTGGTCAGGCGGGGGCGAAAACGCTGCCATAGCCGCAGCGTGACATCGGCATCCTCAGCGGCATAGCGGGTGGCGGTTTTCAGGTCGATTTCTGCAAAGCCGCGCTGGCTTTTGCCCGTGCCGACCACATCCTTGAACGCGATACAGCTGTGCTCAAGGTGTAATTGCGCCAGCTCGTCCATGCCGTGCCCGTGCAGCCCGGCATCCAGATCAAAGCTCATCAGGATCGTGTCATCATGCGGCGCGACATCGATTCCCACCCGCCCCAGGATAATCATGTCATATTTCAGGTTGTGCCCGATCTTCAGCACCGATGCGTCCTCCAGCAGCGGTTTCAACCGGGCGATCACATCGGCCCGGTCAATCTGCGCAGGCTTTTCGGCAAACATATCGGTGCCGCCGTGCGCCACTGGCACGTAACAGGCGCGGTTGGGGGCCAGCGCCAGGCTGACGCCGACCAGTTCCGCGCGGGTGGCGTCAATGCCGGTCGTCTCGGTATCGACCGCGACATAGCCCTGATGCGTCGCCGCTGCGATCCAGCGATCAAGCGCGGCAAGATCGGTCACCGTTTCATACCCCTCGCGGTCAATCGCGGGGGCATCATCCGCAACAACAGCGCGCGCGGCCGCAACGGGTGCGTCGGCGCGCGATGACAGTTTGGCGAGCAGCGATTTAAAGCCGTGATGCTCCAGAAAGCTCCGCAAGGGGGCATCCGGAATGCCCTGCAGCGCCAGCGAGTCGAGCGGATCGGGAAGCGCTGCATCATCCTTCAACGTCACCAGCACACGGCTAAGCCGCGCCATGTCGGCATGCTCGATCAGATTGTCACGCAGCTTGCCGGGCTTCATTGCCGGGGCCGCCGCCAGCACGGCTTCCAGATCGCCATGTTCGATGATCAGCTTGGCCGCCGTTTTCGGCCCGACGCCGGGGACGCCGGGCACATTGTCCACACTGTCGCCCATCAACGCCAGCACATCGCCCAGCCGATCCGGTCCGACGCCAAATTTCTCCACGACATGCTCGGCGCCCAGCCGCCGGTTGTTCATGGTATCGTACATATCGAGGCCGGGCGCGATCAGTTGCATCAGATCCTTGTCGGACGATACCACGGTAACAGACCAGCCTTGTGCCAATGCCGCCTTGGCATAGCTGGCGATGATATCGTCCGCCTCCAGTCCGGCCTCTTCGATACACGGCAGCGAAAAGGCGCGCGTTGCATCGCGGATCATGGGGAATTGCGGCACCAGATCTTCGGGCGCGGGCGGGCGCTGGGCCTTATATTTATCGTATAGATCGTTGCGGAACGTATGGCTGCCCTTGTCGAGGATCACCGCCATATGCGTTGGGCCGTCGGCCTGATGAAGCTCATCGGCCAGCTTCCACAGCATCGTTGTATAGCCATAGACCGCGCCAACCGGCTCGCCGCGAATGTTGGTCAGCGGTGGCAGGCGGTGATAGGCGCGAAAGATATAGCCGGAACCGTCGACGAGATAGAGATGAGGCATGGGGCAGGGATAGCCCAAGCGGCGGGCGGGTCAAAGCCCCCTTTGCCCGAGCGGTTATCCGCCGCCATTTGGCCGGTGATAGGCAACCACGCTGGCCACCACAGACTGCATCAACGCCTGGCGTTCAGGGACTGGGCGCGGCGTATCCCCGATCATCACCGCCAGCGCATAGCTTTGCCCATCAGGCGCGGTCAGAATACCGACATCATTATAGCCCGCCGTGCGCCCGGCCAGATCCTGCCCGGTCCCGGTCTTGTGACCAAAATGCCAACCTGCGGGAACCGCCCCGCTCAACCGTTGCTTGCCCGTGCGCGAGGATTCCATCGTCGCGATCAGATAACTGGTCGATTGTGCGGACAGCAGCTCGCCCTTTTTGAGCATCGCCAGCGCGCCGGCGATGGCCGATGCAGCCGCGCCATCGGGCGGATTGGCGATGTAACTTTCATACGCCACCAGCCGCGTTGTCAGCGGCAATTGCGCGCGGGCGCGGGTAAAGGCGTTGCCCAGCGCGAATTCGGGCTTCCAGTCGAGCCCGGCCGTCTTGCTTTGCAGCAACCGTTCACCCGGACCAAAGCTGATCGAGCCAAGCCCCTTGCGCTGGATAAACGCCCGCACCGTATCTGGCCCACCAATAAAGCGCAGCAGGCGATCATTGGCGGTATTGTCACTGGTGGTCAGCGCGCGTTGGAGCAGCTCGCCAACCGTTGCCTTATAGCCATCGCCCTTCACCATCATCGCAATCGGCTGATGAAACAGCGTCAGATCCTCGCGCGTGACGGTGACGGCATCGTCGAGCGTCAACCGCCCCGAATCGCGAAAATCAAGCACCGCCATGGCCACCCACAGCTTGCTCACACTTTGCTGCGGCAGCTTGGCATCGCCATTGGATGCCACAGTCCACCCCTTGTCGATGCTGCGCACGGCAATGCCGACACTGCCGGAAAATTGGGCGCGCAAGGCGTTGATTGTCGATACCAATTGGGTGGGCGCGGTTGCCTTCATCGGCACAGCGGCGGGGATTGGCATGCTGACCCGGTAGACCGGTGGCGCGACGGGCATCACCCGCGCCGCTTGCGGCGACGATGTAGAGGCACACCCGGCCAGCGCGATCATCGCAATGGTCGCCAGCGCTTGATTAGGCCGATCGTAGGTCAAATTTTTTCCATGGCGAATCAACACGTTCAATCCCCCAGATTGCTGAACCGCATCATGCTTGGATAGCTGTTAACACGATATAGCCATAATTTTTCATTGCGATGAATACCCTGATTTCCACGATGAAGCGGAAATTTCCCGAAAACGGGCAGTATGTGGTTAAGGCATCAATACGGTATCGACCGCCCCTGGCAGCAGATCGGGGTAATCCAGCGTATAGTGCAGGCCCCGGCTTTCCTTGCGGTGAAGCGCTGATCTCACAATTAACTCAGCAGTTTGCAGGAGATTACGCAGCTCGATCAGATCGGGCGTTACGCGGAAATGGCCGTAATAATCATTCACCTCCTCGGTCAGCAGGCGAATGCGGTGCTGCGCGCGCTCCAGCCGTTTTGTGGTGCGCACGATGCCGACATAATTCCACATGAACCGCCGGATCTCGGTCCAGTTCTGCTTAATGACGACTTCCTCGTCCGAATCCTCCACCCGGCTTTCGTCCCAGGGCGCAATCGGTGGCGGTTCGGGCAGATCATCCCAGTGCGCGATAATGTGGCGGGCGCATGCCTCCCCAAACACGAAACATTCGAGCAAGGAATTCGACGCCAGCCGGTTGGCCCCGTGCAGCCCGCTTTCGGTGCATTCGCCCGCCGCATAAAGCCCGGGCAGATCAGTACGCCCGTCCAGATCGACGACGATGCCGCCACAGGTATAATGCTGGGCGGGCACCACCGGGATCGGATCGGTGGTCATGTCGATGCCCAGCCCGAGCAGCTTTTCGTAGATGTTGGGGAAGTGTTCCCGGATGAAATCCGGCCCCTTGTGGCTGATGTCGAGATGGACGTAATCAAGGCCGAGCCGCTTGATCTCATGATCGATCGCGCGCGCCACCACGTCGCGCGGGGCAAGTTCCAGTCGGGGATCGAAATCGGGCATGAACCGGTATCCGGTGTCGGGGATCAGCAAATGCCCGCCCTCGCCGCGCACGGCCTCTGTAATCAGGAAGTTTTTGACATCGAGATGATACAGGCAGGTCGGGTGGAACTGCATCATCTCCATATTCGACACGCGGCAGCCCGCGCGCCACGCCATCGCAATGCCGTCCCCCGTCGCCCCCCTGGGCGCGGTGGAAAACAGATAGGTTCGCCCCGCGCCGCCCGTGGCGAGAATGGTGGCGCGCGCGGTGAACAGCTCAACCCGCCCCGTCGCGCGGTTGACGGCATAGACGCCCCAGACATGGCCGGAGCCTGAATAGCGCGCCTCATGCTTGCCGGTGGCCAGATCGATCGCGACCATATCAGGCACCAAGGTGATATTGGGGTGTAGATGCGCGGCGCGCTGCAACGCCTCCTGCACCGCCCAGCCGGTCGCATCATCGACATGTACGATGCGGCGGTGGCTGTGCCCGCCCTCCCGCGTCAGGTGCGGCAGATTGCCGTCCATGTTGAACGGCACACCCAGCTCCGCCAACCGCGCAATGGCAGCGGGCGCACTTTCGACGACGAACTCCACGGTCGCGCGGTCATTCAGCCCCGCGCCCGCCACCATCGTATCCTCGATATGGCTGTCAAACGTATCGCCCGGCTCCAGCACCGCCGCGATTCCCCCTTGCGCCCAAGCCGTCGAGCCTTCGTTCAGCCCGCCTTTGGCGAGCACGGTGACCTTGAACTCATCGGCAAGGTTGAGCGCAGCGGTGAGCCCGGCGGCACCGGAGCCGATGATGAGGATGTCGGTTGTGTGAGCGGTCAAATTATTGTCCTAGCCCTCTGACTAGCGAACCAGCGCTACGGCGGTAAAACGCGGGCGGGTCGCTGTCCGAAGATCCCATTCGTCGTATGAAAAAGCCGTGATTTTTGCAGCTATTTCGACGGGAATCGAGAATATGTAATCAACTTCGTCACTGTCGTCCGCTGCCTGCTTGGCAACCGACGCGTCGCGAACCGCTTCCAGTTCGGGCGGCTCGCCAACGACGTCAAGGTGCATCAAATCTTGCTGTGAATCATGCGTGACGCTCCATACGACTTCTGGGCCCAGCAAACCTTTAGCTTCCGAATACATAACGCCCTCGTGGAGCCGCACCGCCACTGAAGAAACCCCGGACGGTAGATGCGCTGCCAGACTGGGGTCAGCCCATTCAACGTCGTTTGACCAGATCAGGCTCCAGCCGTTGCCGAGGTCGGCTGCAGAAAATGGGGTCTCATTGGCTTCATCTTCGACATCGGTATCCGAAAACCCAAGTGCCGAAAGCAACTGGGCCTTTGCCATTCCCTCGACGGCGATCCAGGATATCTTAAAACCCATGCCTAACCTCCGTTCGAAGCTCGCGTCAGATTCAAAAACACATCTTCCAGATCGGCCTCGCGGGTCGATACGTCGACAATGCCGTAGCCGCTGGCCTGTACTGCGGCGAGCACTTCGCCGGCATTGGCCTGGTCCTTGCGGTAGGTGATGGCCAGGGTGCGATCACCCTTCAGCTCGATCTTCTGGAAACACACAGCGGACGGGGGTGTCATGACGTCGCGGTCCACCGTCACCTCAACCAGCTTTTCGGTCGCCATGCCCACCAGCGCGCGGGTGGGTTCGTTGGCGATCAGCTTGCCGTGGTTGATAATCGCGATGCGGTCACACAGCTCCTCGGCTTCCTCCAGATAATGCGTGGTGAGCACCACGGTGACGCCGCCTGCGTTTAATTCACGGACATAGTCCCATAACTGCTTACGCAGTTCGATATCGACGCCCGCGGTTGGCTCGTCGAGCACCAGCACGGGCGGCGTGTGGACCATCGCCTTGGCCACCATCAGCCGCCGCTTCATGCCGCCGGAAAGCGTGCGGGCATAGGCATTGGCCTTGTCTTCCAGATGCACCGCGCGCAGCAGCTCCATCGACCGCCGCTTTGCCTTGGGCACGCCGTACAGCCCGGCCTGGATTTCCAGCGTTTCGACAGGCGTGAAAAACGGATCGAACAGGATTTCCTGATTGACGATGCCAATCGACGCCTTGGCATTGCGGGGCTGCTTATCGATATCAAAGCCCCAGATCGTCGCGCTGCCGCCGGTTTTGTTCACCAGCCCGGCCAATATGTTGATCAGCGTCGATTTGCCCGCGCCATTGGGGCCGAGCAGCCCGAAAATCTGCCCGCGCGGCACATCGAAACTCACATCGTCCAGCGCGCGCTTGCCGCCCTTATAGGTTTTCGACAGATGATCGATCGAGATGGCGGCTTCGGTCATATGGCTCCGCTTAGGCCGCGAAGGCGGCGTCGCCAAATATTTTCGTTCATCGCCCGGCTGCGCGCTTGATCAGGGTTGAACCAGCGCTGATGGCCAACCGATCCGGACCAGCAGGCCATCGGGTCCGGCAATGCCCACTTCGTACATTCCCCATTCGCGGTGCCGCAACACGCCGCCCGGGCGGATGATGAGATCGTCGACTCGCGCCGCAATGGCGTCGACATCGGGTGTCCGGATGAAGACGCCAAACGGATTATGGTCGGCCGGCACGCGCCACGGGCCAGGGCCTGCCTGGATGAGATGCACTTCGCATCCCCAGCCGGTCATGATGATATAGTCGTTCGATCCGCCGGCACGCGTGAAGCCAAGCCGCTCCCAGAATGGCACGGCATTGGGCAAATCGTTGCTGGGCACAATGGCGAAAGCGCCAACCGTTTCCGTGGCAGACATCGCGGGTTCCTCTGTCGCTGACAATGCGTGTTTTACTGGCGCGTCAGCGTGGTGCGATTGCGGGCCACCCACGCTTCCCCGGTATCATCCAGGAAATCCACTTCCTTCAACGTCACCATCGTTGCGCCGTCGCGCTGCGTGGTCTCGCGAATGCGGGCCGGGCGGTCATCATCCTTGCCGTCGCGGGTTTCCTCCAGCGTCCAGCGGTCAAGCGCCTCGGCGCGGGTGAGCCGCAGCGTTGCGGTATCCAGTTCGGTACCGCGACCCTTGCGGAAACTGGCGCTTGTCTCGCGGTTGGTCGCGGGGTCCAGCAGCGCGATGCTGGTGATCGTGACGATGCCAGTTTTGGGGCCATCATCAAAATCGGCGTGGCGGATGATCGTCAGGCCATCACGCATGATCTCAATCGATAGCTGCACGGGCAGGCCGAACCAGCGATCCGTCTGATAATCGCGATATTCCAGCTTGCCGGTCCAGCTGCCCGCCGTGGCGGCGCGAATGCTGGTGGGGGTTATGGCTTGCGGCGGCGATTGCGCAGGGGCGGGGGCGATTGCGCCGATCATTGCCGTCACGGCAAGCACTGGCTTGAACATCATCGGTTCCCGTCCCCTTTTGTCGCGAAGACCATCGCTTGTAGTGGTCACGCACGATTGCTATCGCGCTGCTCATGGTTCCGCCACCCGAAATTACCCGCGTCAACACGCCCCGAGTCGCTTGCGATGGCGCGCATGATGGCATTCCCGCCGCGCTTGGCCATCCGCGCGTGTGGTTGCAGATCGATGATCAAGGCTATGTCGATTGCGGTTATTGCGACCGGCGGTTCGTGTTGATCGGCGGCGCGGCCGATGGCGCTAATCAAGTCGGCCAGCCAGATCATCCGGCGGGCGCGAGCAGCTAACACCCCCCTCGACGTTGCGCGCATGGTCCCTATAGTGCCGGGTATGACAACCACGCCCGATCCCCGCCGCTATCTTTACCCCACCGGTCAGCTTGACCCGGCAGAGGCACAGCGGCTGACCGCCAGCGCGCTTTCCCGTGCTGATGATGGCGAGCTGTACCTGCAATATCGCAAGTCGGAAGCATTTGGTTTTGACGATGGCCGGCTGAAAACCGCGAGCTATGATACGCAGAGCGGCTTTGGCCTGCGCGCCGTCTCTGGCGAAACCACCGCCTTTGCCCATGCCAATGAACTCAGCGGGGCCGCAATTGGTCGCGCTGCCGAAACAATGGCGCTGATCGACCCGTCAGACAGCGCCAAGGCTCCGCCACCGAGCGCCACCAACCGGCATTTATATACTGATTCCGATCCGCTCGATCTGGTGCCCTTCGCTGACAAGGTCAATCTGTGCCAGACGATTGATGCAGCGGCGCGCGCGCGCGATCCGCGCGTGGCACAGGTATCAGTGTCGCTGTCGGGCCAATGGAACGTGATTGAAATCGTTCGCGCCGATGGTTTTGTCGCCACCGATATTCGTCCGCTCGTGCGCCTGAACGTGTCGATCGTCGTCGAACAAAATGGCCGCCGCGAAACCGGCAGTTTCGGGCTCGGCGGGCGCTATCTGTACGATCGGCTGATGGGCCCGGAAATCTGGAACCGCGCCATTGATGAAGCGCTGGCGCAGGCGCTGGTTAATCTTGATTCGGTTGATGCCCCGGCGGGGGAGATGACCGTGCTGCTCGGCCCCGGCTGGCCCGGCATCCTGCTGCACGAGGCGATTGGGCATGGGCTGGAGGGTGATTTCAACCGCAAGGGCACCAGCGCCTTTTCGGGCCGGGTTGGCGAGCGAGTCGCCGCGCCCGGCGTCACCGTGGTCGATGACGGATCAATTGCCGACCGGCGCGGTTCGCTGTCGATTGATGATGAAGGCACGCCGACGCAGGAAAATATCCTGATCGAAGACGGCATATTGAAGGGCTATATCCAGGATCGGCTGAATGCGCGGCTGATGGGGGTTGCCCCCACTGGCAATGGCCGTCGCGAAAGTTTCCAGCACGCGCCGATGCCGCGGATGACCAACACCTTCATGCGCGGCGGGCGGGATAACCCGGCGGAGCTGCTGAGCCGCGTGAAGAAGGGCATTTTTGCCAAGTCGTTCGGCGGCGGACAGGTCGATATCGTGTCGGGCAAGTTCGTGTTCAGCTGCACCGAGGCCTATCTGGTGGAAAACGGCAAGCTCGGCGCGCCCATCAAGGGCGCAACGCTGATCGGCGACGGGCCAAGCGTGCTTACCCGGGTGATCGGCATCGGCGATGATATGGCGCTGGACGAAGGCGTCGGCATGTGCGGCAAGGGCGGGCAGAGCGTGCCCGCAGGCGTTGGCCAGCCGACATTGCTGGTGGACGGGCTGACGGTGGGCGGGACGGCGGTGTAGCGGCGACGCGGTCGTTAAGACGAGGAGCGAGCGATGGAGTTTTTCAGCCAGATCGATGACAAGCACCGCGCCTTCATCGCGAAACAGCCCGTGTTTTTCGTGGCCACCGCCGCCGAAGGGTGTCGCGTTAACGTGAGCCCCAAGGGGATGGATGTGTTTCGCGTGCTGGGGCCCAACCGGGTTGCCTATCTTGATCTGGGCGGATCGGGGAATGAGACGCAGGCGCATCTGTCGGTCGACGGGCGCATTACCATCATGTTTTGCGCGTTCGATAATCCCGCGCTGATCATGCGGCTTTATGGCCGGGGCAGCTTTACCGTGATCGGCGATCCGGGTTTTGATGAGCTGGCGGCGCATTTCCCGCTGCTGCCCGGCACGCGCCAGATTTTCGACATTGCGGTAGACAGTTTGCAAACGAGCTGTGGCTGGGCGGTGCCGCGCATGACGCTGGAAAAGGAACGCGACACGCTGGTGCGTTTCCACGCGCAGCAAGACCCGGTCGAGCGGCTCGCCACCATCGCCAAGCGCAACAAGAGCATCGATGGCCTGCCGGTGCGCGTGCAAACCGTGATGCCTGTTATTGAAGCTTGAGCCGGTGTCGCTTGTCGAGCTTGGCCGGTTTGATCGCAACGAAGCCCATATCCTGATCGGGCGGCTGGAATCAGAAGACATTCCGGCCGTGGCATTTGATGGGAATGCCAGCATTGCCGATGGCAGTTCGTTCTTCATCCCGGTGCGGGTGATGGTGCACGAGGATGATCTGGCGGCGGCGCGGGCGATTGTCGCATCCGTGGCACGTTAAGCTGGCGATAGGACGAGTGCCCAATTTTCGGGCACGCCTTCGCAACTGCACAAAAATTTGACTCTGTCCGCGCGGTTTTTGCGCGCGTTGATCGCCAGATTATTGCGCTGAATCCCACAAAACAGCGATAAACTTGCGTCTGGCACGACCTTTGCTGGGGGATAAGGCACGCTTTCGCTTTGGGGGGATACGCGCTTGAAACTTGTTATTGCCATTATCAAACCGTTCAAACTCGATGAGGTCCGCGAAGCGCTGACCGATATCGGCGTGGCGGGGATGACCGTGTCCGAGGTAAAGGGTTTTGGTCGGCAGAAAGGCCAGACCGAGATTTACCGGGGGGCCGAATACACCACCAACATGGTGCCAAAGATCAAGATCGAGATCGTTTGTGGGGACGATCTGATGCCGCGTGTCATTGAAACGGTGCAGGCCGCCGCGAATACGGGCGCGATCGGCGATGGCAAGATTTTCGTACTCGACGTTGGCCAGGCGGTGCGCATTCGCACCGGCGAAACCGACATGACCGCGCTGTGAGAGGGGCAAAAATGACGCGATCGATGAAACTGGCCGGTGCTTTGGGCGCTGGCGCGGCGTTGCTGGCTGCACTGCCCGCCTGGGCGCAGGATGTGGCCGCCGCTGCGGCCCCTGCCGGGCCGTTCGTGCCAACCGCCGCCATGGTGAACAAGGGCGACACGACCTGGATGCTGATATCGTCGGTGCTGGTGCTGATGATGTCGGTGCCGGGGCTGGCGCTGTTTTATGGCGGCCTGGTGCGGACCAAGAATATGCTCAGCGTGCTGATGCAGGTGTTGATGATCGTGTCGATCGCCAGCCTTGTCTGGGTGTGCTGGGGCTATTCGATGGCGTTTACCGCGGGCAGCGGTGCTACCGCGCCGTTCGTTGGTGGCTTTTCCAAGGCGATGCTGATGGGCGTCGACGCGACCACGCTCGCGGCGACCTTCTCCAACGGCGTTTACCTGCCCGAATATGCGTTTGTGATCTTCCAGATGACCTTTGCATGCATCACGCCCGCCCTGATCGTTGGGGCGTTTGCCGAGCGCGTAAAGTTCACGCCGTTGATGATCTTTGTCGTCGCCTGGCTGACCCTGGTGTATTTCCCGATCGCCCACATGGTGTGGTATTGGGCGGGCCCTGATTTCCTCCCCGCCAACCCGACGGATACCGGTTATCTGTGGGGCAAGGGCGCGCTCGATTTCGCTGGTGGCACCGTGGTGCACATCAATGCGGGCATTGCCGGTCTGGTCGGCTGCCTCGTCATCGGCAAGCGCACCGGGTATAACAAGGATCCGATGCCACCGCATTCGCTGACGATGACGATGATCGGTGCGTCGCTGCTGTGGGTGGGCTGGTTCGGCTTCAACGCAGGCTCAAATCTTGAAGCCAATGGCGTAACCACGGTTGCCTTTATCAACACCTATGTCGCGACAGCGGCAGCGGCAGTTGCCTGGGCAGTGATCGAACAGATTATTCACAAAAAGCCGTCGCTGCTGGGTGCTGCAACGGGTGCCGTGGCGGGTCTCGTCGCGATTACACCTGCCAGTGGCTATGCAGCGCCGATGACGTCGATTGTGCTCGGCTTTGTCGCCTCCATCGTCTGCTTCTTCTTCGTGACGACCGTGAAGAAGGCGCTGAAATATGACGATACGCTGGATGTGTTCGGCGTCCACTGCGTTGGCGGTATCGTCGGCGCGCTTGGCACTGCCATCTGCGCGGCACCGTCGCTGGGTGGGCAGGGGTATTTCGATTACACCGTGACGCCCGCCGGCTTCTATCCTGAGAAATATGACATCATGGCCCAGCTGATGGTTCAGCTGCAGGCGGTGAGCATCACGCTGGCATGGTCAGGCGGCGTTTCGCTGATCCTGTTCCTGCTGCTCAAATACACGATTGGCCTGCGTCCATCCGCTGAAGTCGAAGCTGAAGGGCTCGATATCAACGAACATGGCGAGCGCGCCTACAACTACTGACAAGATCGGGGCGCGCCCGAAAGAGGTGCGCCCCCCAAGAGGTTCCTCCTGCGAACATCCTAAGGCCGGTGCGGCAACGCACCGGCCCTTTTTTATTTGGTGGTGGCGGGGGGCGTGGCGGTCGGAGCGGCCCCATCTACGTCCGCGCCAGCGGCCGGGATGTCGGCGGCCGCTTCATCCGTTACGCCGGTAGCGCTAGCCGACGCATCGCTGATCGCCTTGCCCGCGCGTCGTGCCGCCAATGCGCCGCCCAGCACGAACCCGCCGGGCACGAGAAACACCGCCGCAATCAGGCCGATTCGAGTCCAGTCTTTCCTATCCATGTCAGCCCCTTAGGGGCTTAGCCAAGGTCCGCCAGTATGAAATCGGCGCAGCGTTCGCCGATCATGATCGACGGGGCGTTGGTGTTGCCCGATACGAGCTTGGGCATGATCGAGGCATCGGCGATGTACAGCCCCGTCACCCCGCGCACGCGCAGTTGCGGATCACACACGGCGCCGTCATCCGATCCCATCCGGGCCGTGCCGACCGGGTGATAAATGGTGTCGGCGCGCGCGCGGATCAGCCGGTCGAGTGCGTCGTCATCGTTCAAGTCAATCGGGTTCCGGTCGCGGCCCTTATAGTTGGTCATCGGCGGGGTTTCCATAATCCGGTACATCGCCTTCACGCCTTTTTTCAGCAGTGCCATGTCGCGCGGATCGCTCAGGAATTGCGGGTCGATCAGCGGTGCCGCGCGCGGATCGATAGAGGCGAGGCGGACCGTTCCCTTGCTCTCGGGACGCAGCACGCAGACATGGCCCGAATAGCCATGCGCCTTCACCACCGTGCGGCCATGATCTTCCAGTGCGACCGGGAAGAAATGGAGTTGCACATCGGGGGCAGGCGCTTGGGGGTCGATCTTTAAGAAGCCGCCGGCTTCGGCATAATTGGTTGTCATCGCGCCACTGCGTTTGCGGAACCAATCGATGACGCCGATCGCCGAATTAACCAGCCCCGTCAGTGATTGGCCGATGAAACGCGTATCGTCGCACTCAAAAGCGGCTGAATAATCGAGGTGATCCTGCAAGTTGCCGCCGACTTCAGGTCGATCCACCCGCACCGCAATCCCCATCGTGCGCAGGTGAGCGGCAGCCCCGATGCCAGACAGCATGAGCAATTGCGGAGTGCCGAATGCGCCGCCTGCCAGCACAACGGCGCGGTGCGCCCTGATTTCACGCGCCTCGCCATCTTGGGTATAGGCAACGCCCCAGGCGCGCCCTTCATCGAATAATACGCGTTCGGCGACGACGTTGGTCATCACCTGCAAATTGGGTCGGTCTTTGTGTGGTTCGATGTACGCACGCGACGCGCTCCAGCGTTCGCCGTTCTTCTGGGTGACCTGGAAAAGACCGATCCCTTCTTGTCGGGCGCCGTTGAAATCATCGTTTCGTGGAATCTGCAGGCTGGCCCCGGCCTCGACGAAATCGAGCGATCCGGGGTTCGGCGAAACCTGATCGCTGACGCAGAGCGGGCCATCCCCGCCACGGAATTCGTTGGCACCGTGAACGTTTGCCTCCGATCGTTTGAAATAAGGCAACACCTCATCATACGACCAGCCGGGGCAGCCGCTGGCGGCCCAATTGTCGTAATCCCAGCGATTGCCGCGGATATAGACCATGCCGTTGACCGCCGACGAACCGCCGAGTCCCTTGCCGCGCGGCTGGTAGCCGCGCCGCCCGTTCAAGCCGGGCTGGGGCACGGTTTCAAAGCCCCAGTTGGTCTTGGGCGTCTGAAAAGCGACAAAGCCGGGAATGCGGGTGCGATAGCCCGTGTTCTTGCCGCCCGCTTCGAGCAGCACGACCTTGTACTTGCCGTTTTCGCTTAAGCGGCTGGCGACGGCGCTCCCGCCTGATCCACCCCCGACGACGACGATATCGGCTTCTTCCAAGTCTCTTCCCCCCGGTGTGCCTGGCGATCCTGCCAGTGCTGCTTGATCGATTCCGACGTTTCCCGGCTACCATCATGGCTCCAGCCGGGCGGCATGGCGATGTACCCGATCTTGGCACGCAGGCCCGGTGCTGCCCAGACGTCTTTGGCGATGCCAATCCATTCGTGGAACGCCGCCCATAACAGGTTGAAGCTGCCAAGCTGCTTGACGATGCCATAGCGCGGGCGATCATCATCACGCTCGGCCACATAGCTGCCGAACATCTTGTCCCAGATGATGAAAACGCCCGCATAATTGCTGTCGAGATAGCGCGGGTTGGTGGCGTGGTGGACGCGGTGGTGCGACGGCGTGTTCATGATCGCCTCAAACCAGCGCGGCATCCGGTCGACGATTTCGGTGTGAATCCAGAACTGATAGATCAGGTTGATGCCCGCGACGAAGAACACCATCTCCGGCGGAAAGCCGATCAGGAACAGCGGCAGTCGGAACAGAAAGCCCAGCGAGAAAAAGCCCGTCCAGGTCTGCCGCAGTGCGGTCGACAAATTATAATGCTGGCTTGAATGGTGGATGACATGGCTCGCCCAGAACCAGCGCACGCGGTGCGCAGAGCGATGAAAGGCGTAATAGGCCAGATCGTCGATCACAAAACAGATCACGAACCAATACCAGGCATAACCGATTTGGAAGACGGCGAACTGCGCCACCCACACCGCAATCGCATAGGCCATGCCGCCCACCAGCGCGCCGGCAACCGTGCTGCCCAGGCCAAGCGATAGCGAGGTCAGCGTGTCCTTTGGTTCATAGCGCTGCTTGTCGCGCGCCCATGCCACCAGCATTTCGGCAAGCACCAGAATGATGAAGCCCGGCACGGCATATTGAACGGGATCGGGCAGCGTCATGTCGCTTGCTTACACCAGTGTCAGTGGCGCGGCCAGTGCGCGCGCATCATCGGGAAAAACATTGATCAGCGTCACCGCGCCGAACAGCCTCTCGCCGGTATCAATCGTCACGCCTTCGGGCTCATCGCGAATCATCAGCGGGGGCACGAGCCGCCGCGCCGCCACCTTTGCGCCGTGGCGTTTCAGCACCGCGACGGTGCCATTGCCCGCAACCAGGGCGGCATTGCCATCCTTGCTGACGATGGCCCGGCGCGCATCAAACCCGGCGAGCATCTCCTCCGCGATCCGGCAGGCATCATCCTCGCTGGCGATCTTGCCTTCCCCCAGCCGCAACAGCCGCGCAACCAGCGCCAGCCCGAGCACGCCGACCAGCGAGATGATGAGTTGGGTGATGCTCATCGGCGGATCATGCCGCGCCTGACTTTGCGCCACCCGCCGCGCCACGCGACAGCGCGTCGAGCGTCGGACGGATGCCGGACAAGTCATAGCCTGCCTGCCCGGCCTTTTCCTTCAGCATGTCAGGATCAGCTCCGCCCTTGGCCATGGCAAGCGCCCACAGATTGCAACTGCGCGTGCCCGACCGGCAATAGGCAAGTACCGGCCCGGACGCCTCGGCCAGCGCCGCTGCCATTGCGTCAAGCTGCGGGTGCGAGAAACCGGCATGGGTAATGGGGATCGCGACATAGCTGACGCCAATGGCGGCGGCCGCCGCCTCAATCGCGGCACCGGCGGGCTGGTTGTGTTCCTCATCCTCAGGGCGGTTGTTGATGATCATCGCATAGCCGGCACCGGCAATCTCGGCGACATCGTCGCTCTCAATCTGCGGGGCGACGGCAAAGGACGGGTCGATGGGGCGGATCATATGGACTCCCTGATCACAGCGAGAAAGGCATCACCGTAAGCTTCCATCTTGCGCGCGCCAATCCCCGTGATCTGTCCCAGGGCGACGCGGCTGGTGGGCTTCAACGCCGCCATCTCCCGCAGCACCGAATCGTGGAAGATCACATAGGGCGGCACCTTTGCCTCGGCAGCGAGATCGCGGCGTTTGGTGCGCAGCGCCTCAAACAGCGGATCATGCGGCATGTCTGCCGCTGCCACGCGCCGCCGCCCGCCCGCCGCGCGCTTTACCGGCGGGGCGACGATTTGCACCGCCGCCTCCCCCTTCAGCACCGCGCGTGCATCGCCGCCCAGGCTCAGCCCGCCATGTTCAGTGGTGGTCAGCATCCCGCGTGCCTGCAGCGCGCGCGACAGCGGGCGGATCAGCGCCGCTTCCGCGCGCGAAACGATGCCGAACACGCTCAGCCGCTCATGCCCCAGCTTTTCAACGCGCTCATCGGCCACCCCGGTCAGCACCTTTTCCAGATGCCCCACGCCAAAATTTTGCCCGGTACGGTACACCGCCGACAGGAATTTGCGCGCCAGCTCGGTCGCGTCGATCAATGTCGGCTTGTCGAGGCAATTGTCGCAATTGCCGCATTCGAGCGGCGGGTTCTCGCCGAAATGGCGCAGCAGCATGGCGCGGCGACACCCGCCGGTTTCCACCAGCGCCGACAATGCCTGCAACTGCGCGCGCGCCGTCGCCTGACGCTCGGGTTCCACCTCTGCAATGCGCTGCTGCGCGCGAGCGAAATCCTCTGCACCCCAGAACATATGGGCGACACTAGGGTCGCCGTCGCGCCCGGCGCGGCCGGTTTCCTGATAATAGGCCTCAATCGATTTGGGCAGCCCGGCATGCGCGACAAAGCGGACATCGGGCTTGTCGATCCCCATCCCGAACGCAATCGTCGCGCAGATCACCATATCCTCGCTGCCCACAAACGCTGCCTGATTGCGCGCGCGCACCGCCGGATCCAGCCCGGCATGATAGGCGCGGGTGGGCCGCCCGGTGCTGGCGAGTTGTTCTGCCAGCCGCTCCGTGGCGGCGCGGGTATGTGCATAGACGATGCCGGGGCCGGGGGTGTCGCGGATCACCTCAATGATCTGGCGGGCGGTATTGTCCCGCGCGGATATCGAATAGCGGATATTGGGCCGATCAAATCCGGCGATGATCAGCCCGTCTGTGGGAATGCCGAGCTGTTCCAGAATATCAGCGCGGGTATGCGCGTCCGCCGTCGCGGTCAGCGCGAGCCGGGGGACATCGCCAAATTCATCAAGCAAGGGGCGCAGTAACCGGTAATCGGGGCGAAAATCATGCCCCCATTCAGACACACAATGCGCCTCATCAATCGCGAACAGCGCGAGCGGCGATTGGCGGAGCAGGTTGCGGAAACTGTCGTTTGAGGCGCGTTCGGGCGCGACATATAGCAAATCAAGCGCGCCCTGCCGGAACCGCGCGACCGTTTCAGCCTGATTGGTATCGACAGAGGTTAAGGTCGCGGCGCGAATGCCAATGGCGTCGGCTGCGCGCAGCTGATCATGCATCAGCGCGATCAGTGGCGATACGACAACGCATGTCCCCTGCAGCACCACCGACGGCAATTGATAGCATAGCGATTTGCCGGCGCCGGTCGGCATCACCGCCAGCGTATTGCGCCCCGCCATCACCCGCGCGACAACATCGCCCTGCACCCCGCGAAAAGCCGGAAACCCAAAGGTCCTTTGTAGCGTGTCGAGCGTTGTGGGCATAAGGGCTGCGCTACCGGTGAAACGCGGCGGGCCGCAAGGGGTACAATCACGATGACCGCCATCGACCGTGCATTGCGAACGAAGGTGCCCGCCGTCTCGCTTGGTTTCTGGGTGATGAAAATCCTCGCCACGACGCTGGTGGCCGCACAGATCGCAGCGCTGGCCAATATGAAGGAGCACAAGCATGACTGAACGACTGGCGAACAAGGTCGCCCTCGTCACAGGGGCTGCTCGCGGCATTGGCGCGGCGATTGTCCGCGCCTTTGTGGCGGAGGGCGCGACGGTGTGGATCACCGATATCGACGGTGCGACAGGGGCGGCGCTGGCCAATGAGATTGGCGGCAACACGCGGTTTCTGCCGCTTGATGTGGGCGACGAGGCGGGCTGGGAGGCGGTGATCGCGGCGCTGATTGCGCGCGATGGCCGCCTTGATGTGCTGGTGAACAATGCCGGGATCACAGGATTTGAGGAGGGCACGGGGCCGCACGATCCCGAACATGCATCGCTTGCCGAATGGCACCGCGTGCACCGCGTTAATCTCGACGGGACATTTCTGGGCTGCCGATATGCCATCCGCGCGATGCGGGGGACGGGTGACGGATCGATCATCAACATGTCGTCGCGCTCAGGGCTGGTGGGGATTCCAGGGGCGGCGGCCTATGCCTCGTCCAAGGCAGCGATTCGCAACCACACCAAGTCGGTGGCTTTATGGTGCGCGCAGCAAGGGCTGAAAGTGCGGTGCAATTCAGTCCACCCCGCCGCGATCCTGACGGGTATTTGGGAACCCATGCTGGGCGATGGCCCAGACCGTGCCGAGCGGATGGCGGCGCTGACGAAAGATACCCCATTGAAGCGATTCGGGCTGCCCGAAGAAGTGGCGGCGATGTGCGTTTTTCTGGCGTCGGATGAAGCGACGTACATCACCGGCAGTGAGTTCGACATCGATGGCGGGCTGCTGGCGGGATCGGCAGCGTCGCCGGGTTAAGCCAGCGCCTTGATTTTGCCGCGCTTGTCGGGTGGAATTCGCCTATCACTCGCCGATTCCACTTTCCCCGACAGGAGATCATATGCCCGTAGCCGCCCGTTGCCTGGGAAGCCTGATGATTGTCCTTGCCGCCGCCGCCCCCGGCGTGGCTGGCGGGGCCAAACCAGCCCAGGGCGAATATCTTGTCCGCGGCGACGGGGTGGTGCCGGTGACGGTTGGCAATGTGGGCGGGCGGATGCGGATCACCCCCTGGGCGCCAGCGGCACCCACGCTAAACCCCGATTATGCACAGCGGATCGGGCTTAAGGGAGGTTTTTTCGGCTTCTCGGTGAAGGTTGGCCCGGTAAAAGTGCGCGGCGAGAGCGGTGTTACCCGGCTGCAATTCGGCAATGCCTCTTTCAAGCGGCGCGTCGTGTGGTTCGAACGGCGTTATGATGCGGGGGCGGACGGCGCGGTGGGGCCGGGCGGGCTGCCGGTTGACGTGATCCGGTTCCAGCTAAAGCCGGATACCGGCAATGAACGCACCGCAACCTTGCCGATGGTCCAGCAGATGTTTCGCCCAACCACCACGCGCGTGACGATCGCCGGGCGGGCGATTACGATTTATTTCGATCCGCAACACCCCCGCACGCTGGCAACCGCCGGTGCGGGCGCCGCGCTTGCCGAGGGGCTGGGCGGGCAATTAAGTGGTACGGGCGACAAGGCCGAAATCGCCTTTGGCATCACCCGCCCGGTACGCACAATCCGGTTGAGCCGCCCGCTGGTGGTCGGCCCGTTGACGCTGGAATCGATGCAGGTCCGCATCGGCGATAATGGATCAGTGGCCGGGATTGCTGATGCCGATGCCGACCCGGACGAAATCGTGGTGACCGCCAAATCAAAGAAGGACCGGCGCGACGTCATCATCATCGGGCGCGATCAACTGGGAAGCTGTTCGTCGATCGTGTTCGATAAAAAGGCCAAGACGATCCGGCTGACCTGCGCCTGATCGTCGCGCGGCGCGCTATTCTGCGGCCAGAACACCCTGTTCTTCGGCGCGTTCCTGGGCCTGGCGGTTCCACATTTCGGCATAGAGCCCGTTTTGCCGCAGCAGCGCGGCGTGGCTGCCGCGTTCCACCACTTCGCCTGCATCCAGCACGACGATCTCGTCGGCATTGACGACGGTCGACAGCCGGTGCGCGATGACGATGGTGGTGCGGCGTTTTGAGATCGCCTCCAGCGTATCCTGAATGTCGCTTTCGGTGCGGCTGTCGAGCGCGCTCGTCGCTTCATCCAGGATCAGAATCGGCGGGTTTTTGAGCAAGGTGCGTGCAATCGCCACGCGCTGCTTTTCGCCGCCGGACAATTTCAGCCCGCGTTCGCCGACGCGCGCGAGATAATGGCCGGGCTGGCGCGCGATGAAATCGGCGATCTGCGCGCCGCGCGCCGCTTCTTCAATCTCGGCTTGCGTTGCGCCGGCGCGACCATAGCCGATATTATAACCGATGGTGTCGTTGAACAGCACGGTATCCTGCGGCACAATGCCAATTGCGGCGCGCAGGCTGGCCTGTGTCACCTGGGCGATATCCTGCCCGTCGATGGTGATGCGCCCGCTGGTCAGATCATAAAAACGGTACATCAGCCGGGCGAGCGTTGATTTGCCTGCGCCCGATGGCCCCACAATCGCCAGCGTGTTGCCCGCCGGAATATCGAGATCGATGCCCTTCAGAATGCGGCGTGCCGGATCATAATCAAACACGACATTTTCAAAGCGGACATGGCCGGCACCCACCACCAGATCAGGTGCGGCGGGCACGTCCTTCACTTCGGCGGGCGCATCGATCAGGTCAAACATCGCTGCCATGTCGATCACGCCTTGCCGGATCGTGCGATAAACCATGCCGAGCAGATCGAGCGGGCGGAACAATTGGGCGAGCAGCGTTGATACCAGCACGACATTGCCCGCGTTGAACTCGCCCTTGCTCCATCCCCAAACGACCAGGCCCATCCCGCCGGCCATCATCACATTGGTGATCAGCGATTGGCCGATATTGAGCCACGCCAGCGAATTCTGGTTCTTCACCGCGGCAGTGGCATAGGCGGCCATTGCGCCGTCATACCGCGTCGCCTCACGCTCTTCAGCGCCGAAATATTTGACGGTTTCGAAATTCAGCAGCGAATCGACCGCATGCGCGACAGCCCCTGTATCAAGGTCGTTCATCTGGGCGCGCAGGGCATTGCGCCAATCGGTGACGATCCGGGTGAAGACAATATACGCCGCCACCATCGCCAGCGTGCCCATCACCAGCCACAGCCCAAAATTCGTGTAGAAAATCTGCAAAACCAGCGCGAGTTCAAGCAATGTCGGCGCGATGTTGAACAGCAGGAAATACAGCATCGTATCGATGCTCTTGGTGCCGCGCTCCACTACCTTGGTAACCGCACCGGTGCGCCGTTCGAGGTGAAAGCGCAGTGACAATTGGTGCAAGTGGCGAAATACCGTTGCGGCCAGGCGTCGCGTGGCATCCTGCCCCACCCGTTCAAACACCGCGTTGCGCAGATTGTCGAACAACACCGAACCAAAACGCGCGCCGGCATAGCCCACCACCAGCGCCAAGATCAGCGTCGTCGCACCGCGATCTCCCTTCGCCATATCATTGACGATGCCCTGCAGCGCGAAGGGGGCACCATAAACCTGAACCAGCTTTGACGCGACGACCAGCGCCAGCGCGATCACGATGCGAAAGCGCAACGCGGGCTGATCCTTTGGCCATAAATACGGCAAAAACCGCCGCAGCATTGGCCACAGCGGAGGTTCAGGACGGTCAGACGCGGAGGACAGATCGGGCGGCATTGGCCCCCATGTAGGGACAGTGATCGCAGAGCGAAAGCGCCTGTTGAGGAACCAGGGGGCGGGCTGGCCTGTTGATGATCCCGAAGGGAGACGATGTTGGACCCGATTTTCTACGTGCTTGCGATCATGGGTTGCGCCGATGGAAGCGATCAGTGCGCCGAAGCGCGCGTTGGGCAGCCGCGTTATGCCAGCATCCAGGCTTGTCAGGCAGCACTGCCTGCAGCACTTCAGCGAAACACTGGCCTGGCTTTTCCCGTCATTGCCGCAGCCTGCCGCCAGAACGGCGCTAAGGCGATTTCGCGTGCCGCCGCGCGGATACCCTCTTCCGCAAGCTGATCAATCAGGCGCTGCGGGGCCTGATCCACAGCGATGGATCGCGCGCGGTGGCGGGATAAAGCTGACATCGCCGGGCCGCCTCGCTCCGGGCGCGGATGATCCAGCCGATCTTTTCCAGTCCCGATGTTGTGACGCGCCCATCCCAGGCGCTTTCGCCGCGCCGCGCCACTTCCCGGCCAATGCCGCCATAGATACCGGCTGCGGCCAGCACCGCCCAGGCTGAGCGGAAGGGGAGCGCGGGGGTGCCGTATCGGGCGCTTTGCTCATACGCCGCGGCCAGATCACCCAGCCGCTGGCCCAGCTTTGCCAGCGCTGGCCGGTGCGCTGGTGCCATCAGCGCGGCGACCGGAATGCCCATTTCGTCGAGCCATGCGGTTGGCAGATAGCAGCGCCCAACACTGGCATCCTCCCCCACGTCGCGTGCGATATTGGCGAGCTGAAATGCCAGCCCCAAATCGCAGGCGCGGTCCAGCGTCGCGTCATCATCGGGCGACACGCCCATCACCACCGCCATCATACAGCCGACAACGCCTGCGACATGATAGCAATATCGCATCAGATCGTCCTCGGTCTGCGGTCGCCAGTCAGCCGCGTCAAGCGCGAACCCGGCGATATGATCGCGGGTGAAACGGTGCGGCAGCCCGGTTTCGGCGGCAACGATGCGCAAGGCGTCAAACGCCGGATCGCCCACCCATTGCCCGGCAAGCGCCATGTCCGTCTGCGCGGTGAGCAGTGCCAGACGGCTTTGCGCATCGTCGATCACCGTCATGCCGTGACCATGATCCTGCCCGTCCGCCAGATCGTCGCACGCCCGGCACCACGCATAGAGCAGCCAGGCCCGTTCACGCATCGCAGGCGCAAATAATCGACTGGCGGCGGCAAAGCTTTTTGATCCGCGCGCGATTGATTCCTGCGCCGTCGCGACGATGGCCGCGCGCGAGGGGCGGGCGAGGGTGGCGGACAAGGTTTTAGCCCCAAAATACCCGTTCGTGTCGAGCGAAGTCGAGACACCCTGCGCAGCGCTTGGGGCATGTCCCTCGACTTCGCTCGGGACGAACGGTGGATTGTGGGCAGGTCACAGATCCTTGCTGCCGATCTGTGCGATTGTCGTTGCGGGCACATGCGCGGCCATTTGCGCCAGCAGCCCGTCCAGCGTTGGATCAACGATCATCAGCCCTTGATGCTGGGGCCGGATAAAGCCGACCTCTCCCATCTTGGCGGCAAACGCGACCAGCCCGTCATAAAAACCGGCAACGTTCAGCACACCAACCGGTTTTGCGTGATAGCCAAGCTGGGCCCAGCTGAGCGCTTCCCATAATTCGTCCATGGTGCCAGTGCCGCCGGGCAGGGTGACAAAGCCGTCGGACAAATCGGTAAACGCCTGTTTGCGTTCATGCATCGTGCGGCACACATGAAGTTCGGTCAGCCCCAGATGCGCAACTTCAGCGTCGACCAGGGCCTGTGGGATAATGCCGATTACCTCGCCGCCCGCTGCCAGCGCCGAATCGGCAATCGCGCCCATCAGGCCCAGCCTGCCTCCGCCATAGACAACGCCGATTCCGCGCTGCGCCAGCCCGCTGCCAACCGCGCGCGCTGATTCGATATAAATGGGGTCACTGGGTGTTGCCGAACCGCAATAAACGGCGAGTCGCTTCATTGCTGCGGAGTCGAGCAGGCTTTCGCCATCGCGCTGGCCAATACCGTGCCGGGAACAACGGCATCATAAGCAGGGGTGGGGTATGCATAGGAACGCGTTTCCACACCCACGGCATCATATTCGGTATAAGATAGTGTCTTGGAAATTTCATCCTGGCATTTGAACAATATCAAGCGCTTGATATCCTTTGCCGGGCCTGCGCTGACCGCAGCATATTGGGTTTTAATCACTGCACGTCGCACCGTTTGGCCATCATCATCGCGTTCATCGCGCAGGCTTTCAGTATCCACATACCAAACCGCGCCTTGCTTTCCTTCCGATACAAAGGCCCAGTTATTGCCCGTGCTCATCATCATGAAAGCCATGCCTAGCTGCATCAAGCCGGCGGCAGAAACGATACTCATTATAGCGCCTCCTCCAACATCAGACTTGCGGTCGCCCTTGCGCTGCCAACAACGCCAGGAATTCCCGCACCGGGATGTGTACCTGCACCAACAAAGTAAAGATTCGGAATATTGTCATCGCGATTGTGCACACGAAAGAAAGCGCTTTGCAACAGGATCGGTTCCAAGCTGAAGGCGCTTCCCAGATGGGCGTTGAGATCTGCGGAAAAATCGCTGGGCGCGTAATGGAATTTGGTGACCACGCGGTCGTGAATATCAGGAATGTTCAGCCGCTTGCCAATTTCATCCAGCATGCGCTTTTCTAGGATCGGGCCCACTTCATCCCAGTTGACCGGAAATTTCCCCCGGTGCGGCACGGGCGCCAGCGCGTAAAAGGTCGAATGCCCCTCTGGCGCCATTGACGGATCGGTGATGCTGGGGTGGTGCAGATAGAGCGAGAAATCCTCCGGCAGCACGCCGTGATCATAAATATCGGATAACAGACCCTTATACCGCGGGCCGAACAGAATCATGTGATGCGGGATATGGGGAAAATGCCCCTTCAGCCCGAAATGCACGACGAATAGCGACGGCGAATACCGCTTTCGCTCCAGCCGCTTTTTGGTGCGCTGGGCACTGCGCGACGTTTTCAGCAGGTCGCGGTAGCTGTGCATCACATCGGCATTGCTGGCGACGGCATCGGCATCACCGTGCCAACCGCTCTGCGTTGTTACCCCGGTGGCGCGGTCGCCCAGCGTATCGATGCTGGCAACGGGATCATTCAGCCGCAGCACGCCGCCAATCCGTTCAAATTGGGTGACGAGCCCCTCAATCAGCTTGTTGGTGCCGCCCATCGCGAACCACACCCCGCCATCCTTTTCCAGCTTGTGGATCAGCGTGTAAATCGCGCTGGTCGTCATCGGATTGCCGCCCACCAGCAGCGTGTGAAACGACAGCGCCTCGCGCAATTTGGGGTTTTTGACAAAGCTGGAAACGACCGAATACACGCTGCGCCAGGCCTGAAATTTCATTAGGCTGGGCGCGGCCTTAATCATCGATGCAAAATCGAGGAACGCGACATGGCCAAGCTTTAGATAGCCTTCCTTGTACACCCCGGCGGAATATTCGAGGAACCGGCCATAGCCGTCGACATCTTCGGGATCGAGCTTGGCAATCTCGGCTGCCAGTTGCACATCATCATTCGAATAATCAAAATTGGTGCCGTCGGGCCAGTTTAGCCGGTAAAATGGCATCACCGGCACCAGCGTGACATCCTTTGCCATGTCATGGCCTGACAGGGCCCACAGTTCGCGCAGGCAATCAGGATCGGTGATGACGGTGGGGCCTGCATCAAAAACAAACCCGTCTTTTTCCCAGAAATAGGCACGGCCGCCCGGCTTGTCGCGTGCTTCGACGATCGTTGTCTGGATGCCGGCCGATTGCAGGCGGATGGCCAGCGCCAAACCGCCAAACCCTGCACCAATGACGATGGCCGATTTCATGCGCGGGCTAATTTCATGCAGGTTTGCTCCTGAGCGCCTTGATGGCATTCGCAATCGTCACCGGTGGTTTGCCGGTAAGGATCCGCGCCTGATCAACCAACGTGGTCTGCCCGGCATAAAACCGCCCGATCAGCCCGGGATTGAGCCGGTAGAATCGTTCAAGGATGCGATATCGTTCATCGGGTGGCCCCGCGCGATAGAGCATTTTGTCCAGCATACGGTAAAACACCCGCTTGCGCCACGTTGTCGCTGCAAAGCCGTGCATCAATTCGTGCAGGCCCTGGCCTGACAGATCGTGCGCCCGCGCGATCAACGCGGCAGTGCGCACCGCATCGGGCAGCGAATAGCCAGTCGTGGGGTGGAACAGCCCGGCGCGCATGCCCGCCTTGGCGACATTATTGCCGCCCGATCGCCAATATTCTTCAAAATCTCCGCCGAGCGCGACGGGCAGCGCGCCGCTTTCCTCGCGCAGTACTTCACCGATGTGCCACCCTTTGGCCAGCGCATAGGCATCGACGCGGTCGCCAATGGGGTCGGCATTGCTGCCGCCCGGCTGAGGTCGATACAGATCGGGCGTGTCGCTGTAATAGGTATCCTCAACAAACAGCCGCGTGGCGGAAAAGGGCAGCGAATAGACAAACCGATAGCCGTCAATCTGTTCGACCGTGGCGTCCATCACGATGGGACGTTGCAGGTCGTGCGGTTCGGTTAGCGCATATTCGCGACCGACAAATTTCTGCCAGCCCAGATCGAGCTTTGATAGATCACCGGCGCCGCGTGCATCGATGACGCCGCCCGCCTCCACCCGGTCGCCATCTGCAAATACCACCGCCTTGGCGCTGGCGCCCAGCACCTTGCGCCCCAGCATCAACGCGCCTTCGGGCAGGGCGGCGCGCACCAATGCGTCAAGCCGTTCGGATTCGATCGAGTAATAGCTCGCCTTGATGGCGCGGCCATGCGCGGGAAAGCGGATATCGTATGACGTCCAGCCATAGCAAACCAGCGGTGCCACGATCCAGCGATCAGCGTCGGCAATGTCACTGGCAAAGAACGACCAGAGGTGATTCCCACCAATCGACTGCGATCCTTCGATCAACCGGATATCAAGATCGGGGCGCTTTTTGCGGAGTGCGAGCGTGATCAGTCCGCCGGCAAGCCCCCCACCGACGACAGCGAGATCGCACGTGATCGTCGTAGCCATAGGATCGCCTAACCGATTTTTGCGCCTGCGCGAAACCCCGTGCGTGATTTTTGCTACCGCGCCCGCAAAGACGGGACCAAAGTCCAGTTTCGCGATCCGCACGAATCGGCTAAGCGACCCGCATGGATATTGCCGTTTCTGCCGGTCTCGCGCTTGTTTATTCCGCCTTTGCGATGACGCTGATCGTCGGCATCCGCTATCTGATCGTCAGCGGCGCCTTTGCCTGGGCAACGCGGTTGCTGTATCCGGGGCTCTACAAGGGGCTTGATCGGCAAATCCGCCGCGAAATTGGCTGGAGCCTGGCGAGCGCTGCAATTTACGGCGTTCCGGCCGGGATCTTGGCCTGGGGCTGGGAAAATCGCGGCTGGACGCAGGTGTATAACGATATCAGCGCCTATCCGCTGTGGTATTGGCCGTTATCGGTGTTTATCTATCTGTTTGCCCACGATACTTGGTTTTATTGGACGCATCGCTGGATGCACCGGCCAAAGCCGTTCAAACTGGCGCATGCCGTCCACCACGCCAGTCGCCCGCCCACGGCCTGGGCGGCAATGGCGTTCCATCCGATTGAGGCGATTACCGGTGCTGTCGTGATCCCGCTTCTTGTCCTCGCGATTCCGATCCATTTGGGCGCGCTTGGGTTGGTTCTGACGGTGATGACGGTTATGGGGGTAACCAATCATATGGGCTGGGAGGTTTTCCCGCGGTTCATCTGGGGGGGGGTATTGGGGACTTGGCTGATCACAGCGAGTCATCATCAGCGGCATCACTCTGAATACAGGTGGAACTATGGGCTTTACTTCCGGTTTTGGGACCATGTTTGCGGCACCGACCGGGGCATTGGCGGTTTTGCCGGGCGGGCGGGCAGCGACTAACCAACATCGTTGGCTCGGCCAGCGGCTGGCCGCAGCGCTGATTCTGGTCGCGTTCTTGCCGGGCGCGGCACCGACATCGACCCTTGACGTTGCGATCGACAAATTACGCTCTGACCGTGGTCTGCTCCGCATTTGCCTGACCGCCGACCCAACCAATTTCCCCGGTTGCATTGATGATGCCAATGCGGTGACGCGGACGGTGCCGGCGTCTGTCCGTGCCATTCATTTCGACGGGCTTCCCTATGGCCGCTATGCCGTGGCGGTGATTCATGATGCCAATTCGAATAACAAGCTGGATACGTTGCTTGGCATTCCGAGAGAGGGATTTGGCTTTTCGCGCAACCCCGTGATCGGTTTTGGTGCCCCGCGGTTTGCCGCTGCCCGCTTTGAAATCGGGGAGACGCCGCACCTGCAGGAGATTCGGATGCGTTACCTTCTCTAAACGGGGCAGTTTCGTCCAAACCGGGATATAACCGTCTTGCGCTGCGTTTATTCGTGGATAGGCATTAACCATCTTCCCGGAGTGCACCATGACGCAGATTTTGCGCCTTTCCTTGTTGGCCACCCTGTCGCTTGGCATCGCTGGGCCTGCCCTTGCCCAGGAAGCGGACCCGCGTCGCGCGCCCCGGATAGAAGTGGATGCGGCGGCCCTGGATCGCGACACAATTACCATCGGCGGGGGCGTTGGGTTTGTTCCCAGTTACGAAGGGTCCAATGACTATGTCGTCATCCCCGTGGGGGCGGTTCGCGGCAAGGTGAAGGGCTTCTACTTTGAAACCCGCGGATTGCAATTGTCGGTGGATGCCGTGCGTGATCACAACCCGTCGGGCATCAACATCTTGTTTGGCCCGGTGGTTAGCATCAATTTTAATCGCACCAACCGTATCGTTGACCCGCAGGTACGTGCGCTGGGTGAGCGCAGGACAGCGATTGAGGTTGGCGGCTATGCCGGCATCAGCAAAACCGGGGTGATTACCAGCGCATATGATTCGCTGTCGGTGCGCGTCAGCTATGTTCGCGATATCACGGGGGTGCATGACAGTTACGTCCTTACCCCGATGATCGAATATGGCACCCCGCTGAACCGGCGGACCTATGTCGGCTTTGCGGCATCGGCGGCAATTGCGGGGGATGGATATGCGCAAAACTATTTTGCCGTGGATGCCGCCGGGTCAATTGCCAGCGGCCTGCCCGTCTTTGCCCGGCCAAGGGGCGGCCTGAAAAACTATAGCGGCACATTTTTGGGCAATTACGCGCTGTCGGGCGATCTGAAACAAGGGCTGCAGCTGTTCACGGTGCTGTCCTATGCCCGGTTGCAGGGCGATTTTGCGCGCTCGCCAATCACCAGCATCGCCGGCAGCGCCGATCAATTCTATGGCGCGGTTGGCATCGGCTATACATTCTGATCGCCTGATTGTACCAAGGCATATCCCCGGGGGGCCGCTGAAGGGTTCCATCAAATTGGTCGTTTGATGGGTTCCCTGTACGGCGGCTGAGAGGCAGGCACGAGCCTGCGACCCGTTTGAACCTGATCCGGTTAGCACCGGCGGAGGGAGGGAGCGGCTTTCACCCGAAAACCGTGCCCCCGCTCCGATTTTATTGGAGCGATGATCAATGGCCGATATTCCAGCCCGCACTGAAATTGGCGTTACCACTGGGCCCATTCGCGGCAGCCGCAAGATTCACGTGACCTCGCCCAGCATCCCCGGTGCGGGCGTTGCCATGCGCGAAATCATGCTGGAGCCAAGCTGTGGCGAGCCGCCGCTGCGCGTGTATGACACCAGCGGCCCCTATACCGATCCTGATGCGATGATCGATATTGCAGCGGGCCTGCCCGCGCTGCGCCGCGACTGGATTGTCGCGCGCGGCGATGTGGAAAGCTATGACGCGCGTGAACTTCGTCCAGAGGATAACGGCCTGTCGGGGCCTGATCGCTCGGCGGGCGTGCCGCAATTTCCGCATGTCGTGAAGCGCCCGCTGCGCGCGAAAGCTGGCATGAACGTCAGCCAGATGCATTATGCCCGGCGCGGCATCATCACGCCGGAAATGGAATATGTCGCAATCCGCGAAAATCTGGGCCGGGCGCAAGCCAAGGAAGCGCTGATCCGCGACGGGCAAAGCTTTGGTGCCAGCATCCCCGATTATGTCACGCCCGAATTTGTGCGCGACGAAGTGGCGCGCGGCCGCGCGATAATCCCCAACAACATCAACCACCCCGAATCCGAACCGATGGCGATTGGCCGCAATTTCCTGGTCAAGATCAACGCCAATATCGGCAACTCCGCCGTCGCATCGGACGTAGCGAGCGAAGTCGACAAGCTCGTCTGGTCAATTCGCTGGGGTGCGGACACGGTGATGGACCTGTCCACCGGGCGCAACATTCACGACACGCGCGAATGGATCATGCGCAACAGCCCCGTCCCGATCGGCACCGTCCCCATTTATCAGGCGCTGGAAAAGGTCGGCGGCGTGGCTGAGGATCTGACCTGGGAAATCTTCCGCGATACCCTGATCGAACAGGCCGAACAGGGCGTGGATTATTTCACCATCCATGCCGGCGTGCGCCTGGCGTACATCCCGATGACCGCCAAGCGCGTGACGGGCATCGTCAGCCGCGGCGGCAGCATCATGGCGAAATGGTGCCTCGCGCATCACAAGGAATCGTTCCTCTACGAACGCTTCGACGAGATTACCGAGATCATGAAGGCGTATGACATCGCCTATTCGCTCGGCGATGGCCTGCGCCCCGGCAGCATTGCCGACGCCAATGACGAGGCGCAGTTCAGCGAGCTCTATACGCTGGGCGAGCTCACCCACCGCGCGTGGAAAAGCGACGTCCAGGTGATGATTGAAGGCCCCGGCCATGTGCCGATGCACAAGATCAAGGAGAATATGGACAAGCAATTGGAGGTCTGCGGCGAGGCTCCCTTCTACACGCTCGGGCCGCTGACGACCGACATCGCGCCGGGATATGATCATATCACCAGCGGCATCGGCGCGGCGATGATCGGTTGGTACGGCACGGCGATGCTTTGTTATGTCACGCCCAAGGAGCATCTGGGCCTGCCCGACCGGGATGACGTGAAGGTCGGCGTGGTGACCTACAAGCTGGCGGCGCACGCGGCGGATCTGGCGAAGGGCCACCCGGCCGCCAAAATGCGCGACGACGCGCTGAGCCGCGCAAGGTTTGAGTTCCGCTGGCGCGACCAGTTCAACCTGTCGCTCGACCCCGACACGGCGGAGCAATATCACGACCAGACTCTCCCGGCGGAAGGCGCCAAGACCGCGCATTTCTGCTCGATGTGCGGGCCGAAGTTTTGTAGCATGAAGATCACGCAGGAAGTCCGCGACTTTGCGGGCAAGCAGAACCAGGGCGTCGAAGGCTTCATCGCCACCGGGCCAACGGGCGCGGAGACGGCAGCCGCGAGCAAGGCGGCGGCGATCAAGGGGATGGAGGAGATGAGCGCGTTGTACAACTCCACTGGTCGTCAGCTTTACATCGGCGCTGGTGGACGGGAGCACGATTGAGCGACTCAATCATTACGCGCGGCCCCAATACATCACTTCAGTCTTGGCCGACCGCCACCGGTGGGATCAAGGCGATCAAGAACGTCGGCCTATTTGATATTCTTCGTTTTTCACTACAGGTGAAGGGCGTCCGGATGTTAATTGCCACCAAGCTCGGCGTATTGAACATTTGATCCTCTTGGATCGACGCGTTGGCGTTCAGTTGTTTCGCAGTGCTAGCGTAATTTTATAGGCGTGACCGGGAGGCGACATGTTCAAACGCGGGCTTGCAGGGATATCCAAATTCCACAAAAGCCATCGTTATCCCGTGGCAGTTATCGCCGTATTGGGATTTGGTGGGTTTGTTTTAGACTATTGTTGGAAGCCGATTTCCACAGTCGGACTGATCCTGCTTGGCTTGGCGGCTTCTCCTTGGCTCATGAGAGTCATTCGAGTGAAGAAGGGCACGTTGGCAGGCTGGGAGATCGAACTAGGCTACCCTAGCGCTCCGATGGAGACCGGTGAACGTCTTGCGGAGGAGCTCAGAGAGGAGGCTGATGCACCCTTGGTCGAGCCGGGACCAACTTCTGCCGCCGAACCAGAGACGGATGAGTTGCCGCCTGAGGGCAAATCTGACCCGCCTCCGTCTGAAGAGCCTTCTCCCGCATCCCATGTTAAAGATACACGTTTCCAAGATCGAAATGCGCAAATTGCACGTGCCTATATGATCGAAGGTCTGGTTTTTCAAGAATTGCAACGCGAGTTAGGCGGAACTATTCAAAGACAAGTCAAGATCGGACAATTTGCTATTGACGGAATTGTTTTTGGCCCAAGCGGCCCGGTTGCTGTTGAGGTAAAGATAGTTTCGACAGGTCGATCTTTTAGAAATAGACTAATAGTGTCTACTGCTCAATTAGCGAGTATTTCTTCTGTTGGAGGGCAAAGATTTAGCAACTTGAGGCCGTTGCTCGCCATAGTTGTAGAAAATATGGAAGGGGCTTCCGATAATTGGCGGCGCCGTCTAAGGGAGTTTCAGGGTGAATTCCCAAAAATAGAAGTTAGACTCTTTTCCTCAGAGGGGCTTTTGAAGAAATATGGTTTGAGCGAGTCTTAGCTTTCTCGACCACTTCCGGCACATTATACTGAATTTAATAATGATACCGGCACTGCGCTATCTGCAGCGTTTGCGCATCCCCGCTGCCCGCCACCCGGTACACCAGCCGATGCTCATGGCTGATCCGTCGCGACCACCAGCCTGACAGATTTCCGCCGAGCGGTTCCGGCTTGCCCGTCCCCTTGAACGGATGGCGGCGGCATTCCTCGATCAGGGTGTGGAGCTTGTCGAGCGTCTTGGCTTCATGCTCCTGCCAGTGGCGGTAATCTTCCCATGCCGTCGGCCAGAACGCGACGTTCACGGAAAAGGCACGGCCTCTGCCTCGCCCGCTTCGAAGCCGCGCACAGCCTCCAGCAAGCGATCGGCATTTTTCGGCGAGCGCAGCAGGTACAGCGTCTCCTCGATCGACGCCCATTCGCTTGCAGACACCAGCACCGCGCCCTCGCCGCGCTGGCGCGTAATGGCCAAGGGCGCGCGGTCGGCAACGACCTTGTCGATCATCGCTTTCAGATTCTCTCGCGCTTCGGAATAGGATACGGCTTGCATCGGATTAATATGGACAAAGTTCTGTACAATGTCAATCTAAGGGCCAGGGTTACGGTGACAGTGCTTTAAATACACCAATGCTCACCGATAAACCTCCCGCTCCCCCTCCACTCGCGCCACACCCGGCAATCGCCGATCCGCCAGCGCCGCTATCCCGCATGTTCGCCCGGTCAGTCCGCCATTCAAAACGCACCGCCCATCATCCGGTCTGTGCCTCGAACAACAGGTCTTCGGGGGTGATGGGTGCGGGCGCGGCGCGGGCGGATAGGGTGGCGGTGACGGCCAGGTCCATCGTCACATTGCCCAATGTCCGCATGATATCGGGAAACGTCTCTATCGCGACGAGCAGGCCGAGCGGGGCGATGGGCACGCCCATTGCCGCTGCAATGGGGGCGATTGAGCTGATAAAGCTGATCGACCCCGGCAGGCTTACCGCACCCAGCGTGGTGATGGACGCCACGGCCACGCCCGCTGCCAGATTCTGCCACGTCAGCGGCACGCCAAACAATATCGCCACATAAATGGCGACGGCCAGGTTCATCGCCGGGCCCGTCGCCCGGAACACCGCGACCGCGAGCGGCAGGATGACGCCCGAATGCTGGGTGTGGACGCCAATCTGTTCCGCGCCGCGCAGCATGGCGGGCAGTGATGCGAGCGATGATTGTGTGCTGATCGCCACAGCCTGGGCCGACGCGGTGGCGCGGGCGAATGTGATGATCGATATCCGCCCGCCAATCGCGCCAATGAAGAAGGATGCGATCCACAACACCGTGCCAACGCTGGTCACGATCAGCACATAATGAAGCAACGCGCCAAATGCCTCACCGCCGGCCTTTGCGCCGACCAGAAACGCCAGCGCGAACACGCCGATCGGCCCCAGCCACAGCACCCAGCCAATCACCACGATCATCGCATCGGCCACCGCGCGGAAAAAACTGACGAGCAGGTCGCGCTGCGGCTTGGCGAGCCGGGTGATGGCAAAGGCAAAGGCCAAAGTGAAGACGATCAGCGGCAGGAAAGCATTATTCGCCGCCGCCGTTACCGGGTTGCTGGGCACGATTGCCGCCAGAAAATCGCCAAAGGGCGGCACGTCGCCCACCGCCTGTACATCGGGCAGCGATGCCTTCAGCGCAGCGCCCGCGCCGGGATCAATCGGCCATACCGACAGCAGGAACGGCGTGAGCACGGCAGACAGGATGGCGCCGGTCCACAGCAGCACCATGAACAAGATCATCGCCCGCGTGGTGAGTTGGCCCGCGCGCGCCGCATCCGCCGTGGCGGCAATGCCGATCACCAGCAGCGAGACGACCAACGGCACGATCGTCATCTGCAATCCGTTCAGCCAGGCGGTGCCAATCGGTTGTGCGATGACGATGCCGGTGGCCGCAAAGCCCTGGCTCGCCGCCACGATGCCCAGGGCCAGCCCGACCACCAGCGCGAGTAAAATTCGGGTTGCTTGCGACATGCTCGATTATCTCTCCTGGCGGCGCTACACCTGCTGCCATAACGAATTGGGCGGACCTGCATGGCAAGAAAATATTTCGGCACTGATGGCATTCGCGGCAAAACCAATCAAATGCCGATGACAGCGGCGATGGCGATGAAGGTTGGCATGGCCGCGGGCGCGCATTTCCGCCGGGGGGATCACCGCCACCGCGTGGTGATTGGCAAGGATACCCGCCTGTCGGGCTATATGATCGAATCGGCGATGGTGGCGGGCTTTACCAGCGTGGGGATGGACGTGGTGCTGGTTGGCCCCATGCCAACACCGGCGGTGGCGATGCTGACGCATTCGATGCGCGCCGATATGGGCGTGATGATTTCCGCCAGCCACAATCCGTTTTTTGATAATGGCATCAAGCTGTTCGGGCCGGATGGCTATAAGCTGTCCGACACTGATGAAATGGCGATTGAGGCGCTGATTGACGGCGATATCGCGCTGAGCCCGTCGACGGAAATCGGCCGGGCGCGCCGCGTGGAGGATGCGCGTGGGCGCTACATCCATTTCGCCAAATCTACCTTCCCCAGCGAGTTGCGGCTTGATGGCATGCGGATCGTGATCGATTGCGCCAATGGGGCGGCGTATCAGGTCGCCCCATCGGCTTTGTGGGAATTGGGGGCCGATGTTGTCGCAATCGGGGTAGAACCCAATGGCAAGAACATTAATTCCGGCGTTGGTTCCACCGCGCCTGATCTGTTGCGTGAAACCGTGGTTGCCAGCGGCGCGGCACTGGGCATTGCGCTCGACGGTGATGCTGATCGGCTGATCGTGGTCGATGAACTGGGCCGGGTGGTTGACGGCGATCAGTTGATGGCGGTGATCGCCAGCGGCTGGGCGCGCCAGGGCAAGCTGGTCGGCGGGGCACTGGTGACGACGGTCATGTCCAATCTGGGGCTGGAACGCCATCTGGCCGGGCAGGGCATCGGCATGCTGCGTACCAAGGTGGGCGATCGCTATGTGCTGGAGGCGATGCGGGAAAAGGGCATCAACGTGGGTGGCGAGCAATCAGGCCATATCATCCTGTCTGACTATGCAACCACCGGCGACGGGCTGGTCGCGGCCCTTCAGGTGCTGGGCGAATTGGTGACGGCGGGTGCACCCGCGAGCGAATTCCTGCACCGGTTTGAACCCCTGCCGCAGTTGCTGAAGAACGTGCGCTTTGCTGGCGGCAAACCGCTGGAGGCCGAGAGTGTGAGGGCGGTGATTGCGGAGGCGGAGGCCGAGCTGAACGGCAGCGGCAGGCTGGTGATCCGCCCGTCGGGCACTGAACCCGTCATCCGGGTGATGGCGGAGGGCGATGACGGGGATCAGGTAACCCGGCTGGTCGACCGGATTTGCGACGCCGTGCAGAAGGCGGCGGCGTGATGCTCGACATGCGCCCTGATTGCGAGAAATGCGGTGCTGATCTGCCTGCCGACGCACCCGGCGCGTTCATCTGTTCGTTCGAATGCACTTTCTGCGCGGACTGCGCCGATGCGCTGGATGAGCGCTGCCCCAATTGCGGTGGCGAGCTGATGGACCGCCCCACCCGCACCGGCGCGTCGTTGAAGAAGTTCCCGGCAAGCAGCGCGCGCAAATTCGCATCGTGACGCCGCGCATTTTGATCATCGCCGGGTCTGATTCGGGCGGCGGGGCGGGCATTCAGGCCGATATCAAGACGGTGACGATGCTTGGCGGGCATGCGATGACTGCGGTCACGGCGATTACCGCCCAAAACACCTTGGGGGTGCAGGCGGTGATGCCGGTGCCGACCGAGATGGTGATCGCGCAGATCCAATCGGTGGCTGAGGATATCGGAGTCGATGCGGTGAAGATCGGGATGATCGGATCGGCGGAGACGGCCCATGCGGTGGCGGACTGGCTCACTGCGCTTGATGTACCGATCGTATTCGACCCTGTGATGATCGCGACCAGTGGTTCGGCGCTGGCAGATGCCGATACGATTGCCGCCTTTGGCCGGCTGATGTCGCTTGCGTCGGTCGTCACCCCGAACATTCCCGAGCTGGAGGCGCTTGGTGGCGAAGCGGCGGTGCTTGCCCATGGCTGCCATCTCGTCGCCAAGGGCGGGCATGCCCATGGTAACCTGATCGTGGACCGGCTGCTTTCGCCTTCTGGTCCGCTTGCCGAATTGCGCGGCAAGCGGATCGACACCACCGATACCCATGGCACCGGCTGCACCTTTGCCAGCGCGCTCGTATGTGGATTGGGTCAGGGAATGCCGATTGTCGCCGCCTTCACCCGCGCCGTCCGCTTTGTCAGGATCGCACTTCTGTCCGCACCCGGGCTGGGCCAGGGGCATGGCCCGATGGGCCATCATCTCGGCGTCATACCGTTCGATGAGCTTGAGGGCGGAGACGGAGAAGAAGAATGATCGCCGGCGTTGATGAGGCCGGACGTGGGCCGCTGGCAGGGCCTGTCGTGGCGGCGGCGGTTATCTTATGCGCTGAGGGTATTGCGGGGCTGAACGATAGCAAAAAGCTGAGCGCACCGCGCCGCGAGCTGTTGTTCGCGCAGATCAACGCGCGCTGCACCGTTGGTGTCGGCATGGCCAGCGTGGAGGAGATCGACCGGCTCAATATTTTATGGGCAACGATGCTGGCAATGGAGCGCGCGGTTGCGGCGCTGGGCGTTGCGGTGAGCGAGGTGCTGGTCGACGGCAATCGCTGCCCCAAATGGCGCTGGCCATCGCGTGCGATCATTGGCGGCGATGCGATTGAGCCGTGCATTTCGGCCGCGTCGATCATCGCAAAAGTGACGCGCGACCGAATGATGATCGAAGCGGATCGAGTGCATCCTGGCTATGGCTGGGCATCGAACAAAGGGTATGGCGCGGCGGTGCATATGGCTGCGCTCGAGCGTTTGGGGCCGACGCCAATGCACCGGCGATCATTCGCGCCAGTGGCCCGCGCTTTTTTACTGCAGTCGTCGGTGGGGTGAGTCTTTTGCGCAACACCACCATTACTTGCGATTCCACCAGTGGATCGACTCAATATATCGTTGCGATCCTAAAATGTTCCGCCGCGTTAACCATTTACTAACTGGAATCGTTAACCATTGTTTTCTTGACGGGCAGGCCATCTTGCGTGCCGATAGGCGTCAAGCAATGCGGGGATGGCGATGATGGGCGTTTTGGAAAAGGTCAGGGCGCGACGTGCGCCAGTGGTGGTGGCCGATGCCGATCTGCCGCTGGATTCGATCATCATGGGTGATTGCATCGCCGCGATGCGGTCCCTTCCCGCCAAATCGGTCGACATGATCTTTGCCGATCCGCCCTATAATCTGCAACTCGGCGGTGACTTGAGCCGCCCCGATGGCAGCCATGTCGATGCCGTGACAGATGACTGGGACAAGTTCGACAGCCTGAGCGCCTATGAAAAATTCACCCGCAATTGGTTGGCCGAAGCACGCCGTATTTTGAAGGACAATGGCACGATCTGGGTGATCGGCAGCTATCACAATATCTTCAAGGTGGGCTCTGCCATCCAGGATTTGAACTTCTGGATTCTGAATGACATCATCTGGCGCAAATCAAATCCGATGCCCAATTTCAAGGGCACCCGCTTCACCAATGCCCATGAAACATTGATCTGGGCGTCAATGGGCGAAAAGGCGCGTTACACGTTTAATTATCGCAGCATGAAAACGCTGAATGACGAGCTGCAAATGCGCAGCGACTGGGAATTTCCGGTGTGTGGCGGGCAGGAACGGCTGAAAAAAGGCGGCACAAAGGTGCACCCGACGCAAAAGCCCGAAGCGCTGATTTATCGCATCCTGCTGGCGTGCACCAAGCCCGGCGACGTCGTGCTCGATCCGTTTTTCGGCACCGGCACGACGGGAGCGGTGGCGAAGCGACTGGGGCGGCGCTGGATCGGAATCGAGCGTGACCTGGGCTATTGTGACGCCGCGCTGGAACGGATCGCGGCGGCACTGCCGCTGGATGAATCCGCGCTGGTGACGATGCAGTCACCGCGCAGCGCGCCAAAGGTGGCGTTTGGCGTGCTGGTGGAAAACAACTATCTGACGCCTGGCCGGGTGCTGAGCGACGCCAAGCGACGCCACCGCGCGCTAGTGCGCGCCGATGGCAGTCTGGAAAGCGTGTGCGGCGCGGTTGGCTCCATCCACAAGCTGGGCGCGATCCTGCAGGGCGCACCGGCGTGCAATGGCTGGACCTTTTGGCATTATGACACGCCCGATGGGCTGATGCCGATCGATGCATTGCGCAAAACCTATCTGCTCGCGACCCAGCCGTAACGCGCATGCACTTACGGCCGGTCCAGTTCGTCGACACGCCAATTGGGCGCGACGGCGATGTGGCGCGGCTGGCGGGCGCGATGCTGTGGTTTGCCGCTTATGAGGTAATTGCCGGCAAGCAGCGCCGAACCGTGGCCATTGCTGATGTAAACCAGGTGCTTGGGCAGGATGAAGCGGCGATGCGCATCCACCGCGCCATCACCACGCCGCGCGCACCGCTGTTGCTGGGGGAGCGCGTGTTGCGGCTGGATCAGCCGCATGTCGCGGGGATATTGAACGTGACGCCTGACAGTTTTTCTGATGGCGGCACGCTGGAAAATGATCCGGGCGCTGCCGCCGATGCAGGCTTTGACATGGCGGCAAAGGGCGCAAGCCTGATCGACCTTGGTGGCGAATCGACCCGGCCCGGCGCGAAGCCGGTTTGGGAAGGCGACGAAGTGGCCCGCGTGCTGCCCGTGGTTGAACGGCTCGTCAAAAGCGGCACAATCGTGTCGGTCGATACCCGCAAAGCCACTGTGATGGACGCGGCACTGGCGGCGGGCGCCCACATCATCAACGACGTATCAGCTTTGCTGTGGGATGATCGCGCGCTGGAGGTTGTAGCGAAAGCGACTTGCCCGATCATCCTGATGCATTCCCCCGATCCGGCCAAGGGGCCGCATGGCGGCGCCGGATATGGCGACGTGCTGATCGAGGTTTATGATTGGCTGGATGCGCGGATTGCCGCGGTGGTCGCGGCCGGCATCGACCGGGCACGGATCATCGTCGATCCCGGCATCGGCTTTGGCAAATCGCTCGCCGATAATCTGGCGCTGCTGAACGGGCTGGCGATTTTCCATGGGCTTGGTTGCCCGATCATGCTGGGGGCAAGCCGCAAGCGATTGATTGGCGCGCTTTCCAATGAGGCGCCGGTCGGTGAACGGCTGGGCGGCAGCATGGCGCTGGCGATGAAGGGTGCGGATGCCGGGGTGCAGTTTTTGCGCGTGCATGATGTGGCGGAAACGGTGCAGGGAGTGCGCGTGTGGCGCGGGTGCAAGGATCAGGCGCTGGTTGGGCGATAACGGAGGCGGTGATGCTGTTGGTGATTGGCACATTCCGGCTGCCGCCTGGAACAATCACGCAAGCACGACCGGTAATGGCCCAGATGGTGCGCGCCAGTCGCGCCGAAGCGGGATGCATCGATTACGGCTATGCCGAAGATGTGCTTGACGCTGGTTTGATTCATGTACGCGAAATGTGGCGCGATCAGGCGGCGCTGGATGCGCATTTTGCGATGCCCCACCTTGCCCGGTGGCGCGCAACCTGGGCCGAACTGGGGATTATTGATCGCGATTTACAGGCCTATGATCTGGGTGCGCCCCGCGCCGTTTAACCGCCTTGGTCGGCATCGGCCCGATGGCATGATGGCGCTCGATAATGCGGATATAATTGGCGGCAAGCGCGCCATTGACGGCGTCCCAGCCATATTTAGCCGCCGAAAGCCGGCCCGCGGCGCCAGTAGCAGCGCGCTTTTCCGGGCTGGCGGCATAATCCTGGATGGCATCGGCAAACGCATTGACATCACCCGCCGCGATCAGCCTGCCGTCGACGCCGTCGGTAATCAGGCTGGAAGTGCCGGATGCGTCCGCACCCACCACCGTGACGCCGCAAGACATGGCCTCAAGCGTCACCATGCCAAATGTTTCAGTGACGCTGGGGTTGAGGAAGATATCCATCGACGCCAACGCGCGGGACAGATCTGCGCCGCGCAGAAAACCGACAAAAACCGCTTCTGGCACGCGATCGGCAAACCATTTATCGGCCGGCCCTTCGCCCACCACCAACACGCGCACCTTGGCGTTGCGCCGGGTGAGTTCGACAATCGTGTCGCAGAAAACGGCGATCCCTTTTTCAAGCACCAGCCGACCCAGAAATCCCACCACAACATCGTCATCGGCGATTCCCAGCGACCTGCGCCATTCAAGGCACCGTGCGGCCGGGGTGAACACATCATGGTCAACGCCGCTCGACCAGATTCCGGTGTCGTCGTTCATGTGCTGGCTGACCAGCACGTCCTTCATCGACTGCGACGGCGCGACAATGGCGTCGCAACGCCGGTAGAATCGGCGCAAAATGCCTGTCAGCACCGGTTCCATGAACCCGAGTTTGTAATAGCGTAAATAGGTATCAAAACGCGTATGTACGGATGCAATAACGGGAATATCGTGCCGCCGGGCATAATGTAGCCCCCAATGCCCCAAGCCTTCTGGTGCTGAGATATGCATGATATTGGGGGCAAATTCGGCTATATCGCGCTTCAGGTTGCGGCCCATGCCGTAAGCCAGTCGGTAATCGGACCGTCCCGGAATGGGTAAAGCTGGCACGCCAATCAGGTCGCCAGTCGCCGCGAATGCGGGCGTTTCAACAACGGGAGAATAAATGCGGACAGCCGCGCCCTGCGACAACAGAAAGCCCACCAGCCTGTTGAGCGTTACATTGGCACCATCAAGCGTGTAATTATAATTACCGCTCAATAATGCCACGCGAAGATCAGAAATTTTCATTATAAAATACCATGATGTTTCCGAAAACATCATTAAGAGCTGATAGCCGCACGCTCATCTTTGTACCAATTTTACTTGCCGCAGGGCCAGATATTGTTACCCTGGTCACGGCGTTGTCGTTGATCTGCGCGGCGCATTGCCGGAAATTTGCACTTCGTGCGCAGATCGGGAATCACCAAAGCGCCGGAAAATATTTGAGCGACGCCCAAAGACGGGCGACATTTCTGGCCATGACCCCTAGCAGACTATCATCAAACGGCAAGGCTTGCCTGCCCGGATCAGGCAGCGGCGTTATCAATCCCCAACTCGCCCAGCTTGCGGTACAAGGTGGAGCGACCAATCCCCAGGCGGCGCGCGACTTCTGTCATGCGGCCGCGGTAATGGCCGATTGCAAGGCGGATGACGTCTGCCTCGATTTCTTCCAGCGCGCGCATATTGCCATCGGGGCGGAACAGCGTAACCCCGCCGCTGGCCGGTGTGGCCGAGGTGGTGGTTGATCCCGCCAGCCGCTTGGCGCCAAGGGCCGCGATCTGGGGAAAATCGCCGCGAGTCAGGGCGTTAGCCTCGCACAGCACGGCGGCGCGGAACAGCGCATTCTGGAGTTGGCGAACATTGCCCGGCCAATCATAATTCACCAGCAGTTGCAACGCATCATCGGTAATACCGATGGGGCGCAGGCCCGGTTGCTGGGCGATACGTGCCAGTAAATGCCGTGCCAGTGCCGGAATATCCCCGGTACGTTCGCGCAAAGGCGGAATTGTTACCTGAACAACGTTCAACCGATAATATAAATCTTCACGGAATCGCCCGGCCTCTACTTCATCAAGAAGCCGCTTGTTGGTGGCAGCAATCACGCGGACATCGACTTCACGGGTATGGCGCGCGCCAATTGGCTGAATTTCGCCCGATTGCAGCACGCGGAGCAGCTTAACCTGGGCATCGAGCGGCATCTCCCCCACTTCGTCGAGGAAGATGGTGCCGGCATCGGCTTCCATGAAACGGCCCAATTTGCGTTCAAAAGCGCCGGTAAATGCCCCCTTTTCGTGCCCAAACAGCTCAGATTCGACAAGATTGGCGGGAATTGCACCGCAATTGACCGTAATCATCGGCTTTTTGGCGCGCGGGGACGCGGCATGGATGGCTTCGGCCACCACTTCCTTGCCAACGCCGCTTTCGCCTTCCAGCAGCACTGCGACCCGCGCGCGCGCCGCCTTGGCAGCGATGGCGAGCGCGGCACGAAACATCGGTTCTGAGCCCACAATCTCATCGAATGCCAGCAGCGCCGGAATTTTTTCGGTTAAGGGGCGAAGCTCACCCGCCGTGGTGCTCGCCACGGCCGCTTCCAGCGCGCACAGCAGCCGTTCGGGCGCGAGCGGCTTTACCAGAAAATCGGTCGCCCCCGCGCGCATCGCCCCAACCGCCTGTGCCACCGAGCCATTGGCGGTAAGCATCAGGATTGGCAGCGACGGGCGGCGCAAGCGCAGTTCGGTGATCAGGGCGGATGCATCAGCCTCTGTCGCCCAATGATCGATCAGGATGGCATCAAGCTGCATCCCGTCCTGGGTGCCGAGCGTTGCGATCGCCATTTCGCCGTCGCAGGCGAAAACCGACCGCCACCCGCCGCGTGCGGCAAGTGCCGCCACCAGGCGGCGCTGGGCCGGTTCGTCATCGATCAGCATTAGCAGGCGCTGGCCATTGCGCGTCATAAAGCCATCCCCAATCTACCCTGTTTCAGCCGGTAACCTTAACGACAGGGGGTAAAGGGGGACTTAAAGCCGCAAATGGCCGAATTGGGTGGGCCAAACAGCGTTGCTGGCAGGGCTTGAGGTGCAGACCCGGCCCGGTTAAGGGCTATAGCTAATATTATTTGCTTTGGGGGGTAATGGCGAATGACCGGCAACGGCGACATCAAGGCGCAGCAGCAAACCTATGGCAAGGTGATGGGCGTGATGAAATGGGGTGCCCTCGTGTCCTTCGGGCTCACGGGATTTGTCGTTTGGCTGATCGCGGGCTGATCGGGCGGTGAAGATCGCGCTGCTGAAAGAGCAGGCCGCCGGCGAAAGCCGCGTCGCCGGAACCCCTGAAACGGTCAAGAAGTTCATCGCCTTGGGCGCAACCGTGTCGGTTGAGTCAGGGGCCGGGGAAGCCGCGTCGATTGCCGATGCGCAATATGCCGATGCAGGCGCGACGCTGGGCGACCGCGCTGCCACGCTGGCGGGTGCCAACATTCTGCTGGGTGTGCAGGGCCCTGATCCGGCGAGCCTGGCCGGTGCCGCCCCCGGCGCCTGGATTGTCGCCAGCCTGAATCCGTTTGGGGAGCGGGCGCGCGTTGATGCCTATGCCGCGGGCGGTTTTGAAGCGCTGGCGATGGAATTCATGCCGCGAATCACCCGCGCACAATCGATGGATATCCTGTCGTCCCAGTCCAACCTGGCCGGGTATAAGGCGGTGCTGGACGGCGCGGCTGAATATGGCCGGGCGTTTCCGATGATGATGACGGCGGCGGGCACGATTTCTGCCGCGCGCGTTTTTGTGATGGGTGTCGGCGTTGCTGGCCTTCAGGCAATCGCCACGGCTCGGCGGCTGGGCGCACAGGTTTCTGCCACCGACGTGCGCAGCGCCACCAAGGAACAGATCCAGTCGCTGGGTGCCAAGCCGATCTTTGTCGAAAACGTCAAGGGCATCGAGGGCGAAGGATCGGGCGGCTATGCTGGCGAGATGAGCCCGGAATATCAGGCGGCTCAGGCCGAGCTGGTGTCGAGCCATATCGCCAAGCAGGATATCGTCATCACCACCGCGCTGATCCCCGGGCGTCCTGCGCCCCGGCTGATTTCGGACGCGCAGATCGCAACGATGCGACCGGGCAGCGTGATCGTCGATCTCGCGGTGGAAGCGGGCGGCAATGTGGAAGGTGCCGTTGCTGGCGACGTGGTGACAATACACGGCGTGAAAATCGTTGGCCACCGCAACGTTGCCGGGCGGCTGGCGGCGGATGCGTCCGCATTGTTCGCCCGAAACCTGTTCAACTTCCTGAGCGCGTTCTGGAACAAGGAAAGCGGCAAGCCCGTGCTCGACGAGGAAATCGGTGATGCTATCCGGCTGACCCAGGGCGGCAAGGTCGTCAACGCCCGGCTGCTCGGCTGAATCAAGGGGACTATCATGGATTTCGTTTCAACACTCTCGATCTTCGTGATGGCCTGTTTTGTGGGCTATTATGTCGTCTGGTCGGTTACGCCTGCGCTCCACACGCCATTGATGGCGGTGACGAACGCAATCTCGTCGGTCATCATCGTCGGGGCGCTGGTCGCCAGCGCGGCGCAGGGCTCTGCGGCATCGAAATATCTGGGCCTGCTCGCGGTGGTGCTGGCCAGCGTCAATATCTTTGGTGGCTTTGCCGTCACCGCGCGGATGCTGGCGATGTACAAGAAGAAAGAACGGCCAGCGGCCAAGCACTGACGCAGCGTGTCGGCAATGGCTGGCACGTCGCGCGCAAGGTGGTTTGTTGAGGGCATAATCCGGCACGCGCTGGAACGAGTTTTGGGGGTTAATTGAACGATGGAACACGCAGCGCCTGTTAATCCCTGGGTTGCCCTGGCCTATCTGGTCGCCGGGGTGTGCTTCATCCTGGCCCTGCGCGGACTTTCGTCCCCGGCGAGCAGCCGCGAGGGCAATCGGTACGGCATGATCGGCATGACGCTGGCGGTGGTGACGACGTTGCTCGTCCATTCCATTGCCAGCTTGCCCGAAATCGCCATCGCGATCGGCATTGGTGCGGCCATCGGCCTGGTGACGGCGCGGCGCATTGCCATGACGGACATGCCACAATTGGTTGCCGCCTTTCACTCGCTGGTCGGCATGGCCGCCGTGCTGGTGGGCGTTGCCGCGTTCCTGAACCCGGCGGCATTCGGCATTTTGGGCGATGATGGGCTAATTCTGGTGCCAAGCCGCATCGAAATGGGGCTGGGCGTTGCCATTGGCGCGATCACCTTTTCCGGCTCCGTCATCGCGTTTTTGAAACTGAACGGCAATATGGGCGGCAAGCCGATCATGCTGCCGGGCCGCCATGCCATTAATCTGGCGGTGCTGGCGGGCATATTGGGCCTGATCGGCTATTTTACCGTCGATCAAAGCCCCTGGATTTTCTGGACCGTTACCGCGCTCGCCTTTGTCATTGGCTTCCTGCTGATCATTCCCATCGGTGGCGCGGACATGCCGGTGGTGGTGTCGATGCTCAACAGCTATTCGGGCTGGGCCGCCGCGGCGATGGGTTTCACGCTGCACAATAGCGCGATGATCATCACCGGTGCCTTGGTTGGATCGTCGGGCGCAATCCTGAGCTACATCATGTGCAAGGCGATGAACCGCAGCTTCATCAGCGTGATTGCGGGCGGCTTTGGTGCCGATACCAGCGGCGCTGGCGACGGCGAAGCCAAGGAACAGCGGCCATGGAAGCGCGGTTCGGCAGAAGACGCCGCCTTCCTGATGGGCCAGGCCGAACAGGTCATCATCGTGCCCGGTTACGGCATGGCAGTGGCACAGGCGCAGCACGTGCTGCGTGAAATGACGGATAAGTTGCGCGAACACGGTGTGAAGGTGAAGTTTGCCATCCACCCCGTCGCAGGCCGCATGCCGGGGCATATGAACGTGCTGCTGGCAGAGGCAAATGTGCCCTATGATGATGTGTTCGAGCTGGAAGACATCAACAGCGAATTCGCGCAAACCGACGTTGCCTTTGTGATCGGCGCAAACGACGTGACCAACCCGGCGGCGAAAACCGACAAGACATCGCCGATTTATGGCATGCCCGTGCTTGATGTCGAAAAGGCAAAGACCGTGTTGTTCATCAAACGCTCAATGGGCGGGGTCGGCTATGCCGGGGTCGACAATGACGTGTTCTATATGGACAATACGATGATGCTGCTCGCCGATGCCAAGAAGATGGTTGAGGATATCGTCAAAGCCCTCGATTGATCCGGCGACTGATCTTGCCAGGGATCCGGTTGATCGGCGGCGAATTACCTCCGTTTCGGTGCGGCTTTGCTGGATATAGGGGCAGGTCGCGCCGTTTTGGCGCGATCAATACGTAACTCGTGATCGCATGTGCGTATGATTGCCCGGACCACCGCTGGAGGACGGGCATGACCAGTACAGACGCAGCCACCGCTTATGGGGCGCAACCCACCGTGTTGCTGATCGCAGAGCCGGGCAGCCATGCGCTTGCCGGGCGGGACGCGCTGGCAATGGCGGGCGCACGAATGATTGGGCCGGTCGGCTTTGCCCAGGCGGCGGCGGCACTGGCGGATGCACCGCTGATCGACGGGGTGTTGATGGAGGCGGGCACCGGGACCGCGCTGGGCGAGGCGATCGCCCCGCTGGATGATGCGCTTGACGCGGCAGCGGCGTGGCTGACGCGCCATGACGCACCGATCGTGATCACCCTGGACGACAGCCAGATCGACGATGTGACCGCACGGTTTCTGGGCGGCCGGGTGCAGTTGCTATGCGCGCCGACACTGGCCGAACGGGTGAGTGCGCTGGTGATCGCGCTGACGTTTCCCCACGCCGGTGCTTCAGGCAGCCGGGTGCGCCAGGGCAATGGCGACCATGACCGCGATACCGAGCGCCTGAACCAGCTGAACGCCGAAGTCTCGCGGATTGCCGAGACGCTGGCACGGCTGGCAAAGACCGATCCGGCCAGTGCGCGTCCGGCGATGCTGGGGGATCGGGCAATGGCGTATCGCGGCCCCGATAGCGGCGCGCCGGGCGCTGGCAGCACGCCGGTGACCGCAACCGAGATTCGCCAAGCGATCCGGGGACGGCGGCTGCGCGACCAGTTTTTCGGGCATGGGCTGTTTGAGGATCCGGCCTGGGATATGCTGCTTGATCTGTCCGCCGCCGATCTGGAACGCGCGCGGGTTTCGGTTTCCAGCCTGTGTATTGCAGCGGCGGTGGCGCCCACCACCGCGCTACGCTGGATCAGCCGGATGACCGAGGCGGGGCTGTTTGAACGCGAACCCGATCCCTTTGATCGCCGCCGGGCCTTTATGCGCCTGTCAGCCAAGGCGCGCGACGGCATGCATGAATATTGGCGCGCGGCAAAACGCGCGGGCACGATGATCGCCTAAGCGCACCGATCAGGTGCCGGGTGGACGCGCGGGGGTTGCAGAAACCGCTGCGGTTTGGCACGGGGAGTTCTGCCCATGATCCGGGCGGGCGATTAGCTCAGTTGGTAGAGCGTCTCGTTTACACCGAGAATGTCGGCGGTTCGAGCCCGTCATCGCCCACCATTCCCCCGTACCCGCCGCTGCTACAGCGACCGGATGAGCCGTATGGCCTGGGCGATCCAGGCGGGGTCGGTAACCACTTGCTGCCGATTGCCAGCGCCCAGCGGCAGCAATTGAAGCTTGCCAGCGGTGCCATCGGCGCCTGGCACCTCCCGCCCGATCAGCCGCCCGAACAAAAACCGTCCCGCCGCGCGCGGCACCAGCACGTCTCGGTTCAGCGCCTGGCCGAATTGCGCGGGATTAATCGTCTCGCACCAGATATTATCCCCCGCCCGATAATCGCCCAGGCTGGCGCTAACAGTGATGCCGATCATGCCGGGGGCAACCGATAACGGCGCGAGGACGGCATGATGCCTGGGGGCGTGCGCGCCGCTGGCGTCAAGAATGGCGGCAACGGCGATTTCGGGCCGGTCGGGCAGCGCGACCAGATCGGCCGCCGTCACCCCCAGCGCATGGGCGATGCGGTTAAGCCAGCCGACGGACACGGTGCGCGTGCCGGTTTCCAGCCGACCGATGGTTTGCGCCGTGGTGGGCGGCACACAGGCCCGCGCCACATCTTCCAGCGTCATGCGTTTGGCACGGCGAACGTCGCGGATGGCGGTAATCATGGCGGGTCTCGCTTTGTGGTTGGGTGAAGTGCTAACCAGATTGGTTATTCACTTTCCTACAAACCGTCCACTGTGGCAAGCCCCTGGCGACTCGGCAACAATGGGAGATGGGTGATGCGGCAATTGGTGGAACAGCAAATCGACGCGTTCGGCGTGGTGGGGGCGGCGCCAGCTGGGCGCGCGCGGCGGGGCCGCAGTGTGACGGTGAACCTTGCCGAATCGCCGCTGGCCTGGCTGGCCGCGCGCGGGCTGGTGGATGCGCGGCAGGTGGAGGCGGGAGAGCGGTTGCGTGCCGATTACGAGATGGCATCGCTTGGCCCCAGCGTGACGATGCGGTGGGCGCCATCCCCCGTGGCCAAGGGCAAGCGCGGCGCGCCTACCCCCGATGATGCAACGGTGGCGCAAATTTCCGCCAAGCGGCGGTTCGATGCCGCGATTGCGGCGGCCGGGCCGGGGTTAAGCGACGTGCTGTGGCGCGTGGTGTGCGCCGGCGAGGGGTTGCCGATGGCGGAAAAAGCGCTTGGCTGGCCAGCGCGCGCGGGCAAGCTGGTGCTGTGCATGGCGCTTGACCGGGTTGCGGCCCATTATCAGCTCAGCTGAAGCCTAACCGCTGGTGAGGCTGTTGGTGAGGCTTTTGGTGTGACTGGGCAAAAACAGTAGCGATCTGCAACTGAAGCCGGTATTGCGGGTGCCGAAACAATAATCAAAACGATACTCAATCTCAGGAGAGCTGCCATGATCGTGTACGGTTCAACCATTTCCCCCTTTGTCCGCAAGGTGATGGCATTTGGCGCAGAAAAAGGCCTGACGCTGACGTTGGAGCGTGCAGGGCTTGGTCAGGGCGGCCCCCATTTTGCCGAGGCGAGCCCGTTTGGCAAAATCCCCGGCTTTCGCGATCCGGGTGCGGATAATGGCCAGGATTTCTGCATTTCCGATTCAACCGCGATCTGCGCCTATCTGGAAGCCAAATTTCCCGACGCGAACATGATTCCCACCGCGCCAATCGCCCATGCCCGCACGATCTGGTTTGAAGAATTTGCCGATTCGATCTTCTTTGCGGTTGCCGCCAAGATATTCTCGCACCGTTTTCTGCTGCCCAAGCTGCTGAAGCGCCCGTTTGACGAATCAATTGCGGCCAACGCCGCCGATGTCGAATTGCCGCCGCTGCTCGATTATCTGGAAGGGGTTATCCCGGCGAGCGGCTTTCTGGTCGAGGACCGGATTACGCTGGCGGATATTTCTATATGCAGCCCGTTTGTGAACCTGGATCACGCCAATCTGGTGATCGATCCGGCGCGCTGGCCCCGCACGGCCGCCTATGTCGCGGCGATTTTGGCGCGGCCAAGCTTCACGCCGATCGTGGCGGCTGAAAAGGCACTCGCCGCGTCGCTGGCTTGATATTTTGCCCCGCCCAATAAGGAAATTGCCATGTTGAACTATGCCACGGTCGGATCGAACAATCTGGAAGCCGCCAAGGCCTTTTACGATCCGTTGCTTGACTCCATCGGGATGAAGATTTTCTTCAACCACCCCAGCGGCGGGCGGCTGTACGGGCGGCCGGGCAAAAGCCTGTTTGGGGTGCTGGGGCCTTATGACGGGAATGACGCGACTATCGGCAATGGCACGTTGGCCGGATTCGGGCTGGAAAGCCGCGAGGCGGTGGCCGCATTCCATGCCAAGGCGCTGGAACTGGGGGCGGCGAACGAGGGCGATCCCGGCCCGCGCGGTGGCGACGCATCGCCTGCCTATTTCGCCTATTTCCGCGATATGGATGGCAACAAACTGTGCGCTTATCACTTTTTGCCGCCCGCCCCGAAATGAGGCCCGAGATGGGCGTTGCGGACATTTGACCAACAACGCCCTATATTGCCGCCATGCAGATTGATTTCATCAAATGCCACGGATCGGGCAATGACTTTCCGCTGATCGATGCCCGCGCGGTGGCGTTGAGCGATGCGCAATGGGGCGTGGTCGCGCGCCTGCTTTCCGATCGCGCAGGGCCGGTGGGCAGCGATGGCTTGCTGTTGCTGACAAACGGGGGCCCCGCGCAGGCTTTTGGCATGCGGATGTTTAACGCCGACGGTTCCGAAGCAGAGACGTGCCTGAACGGTTTGCGCTGCGTGGCGCGGGCGGGGTTTGCGGCGTTCGGGGTGACCCAAGCGACGGTGCAGTTGAAGACAAGCACGGCAGAGGTTGCGCGCGACGCTGATCTGGCCCCGGGTGTGTACACCGTGCGTGAGACCGCGGGCCCGGCCGATCTGGACGTCTCGCGCTGGCCGTTGATGGGGGCGATGCGGCTGGTGGAAGCCCTCGTCCCGGGCTTGCCGAGCCCGCGGCTGTTCACCGCTGTCGCCATGCCGAACCCGCACCTGATCAGCTTTGTTGACCGCATCGACGATGCCGAGCTGAGCGCGATTGGCGCGGTGTGCGAGGCGGCACCCGACTGGCTTCCCAACCGCGCCAATGTGTCGTTTGTCGAACTGCGCGGCCATGACCTGTTCGTGCGCACGTTTGAACGCGGCGTTGGCCTGACGGATAGTTGCGGCAGCGCCATGGCGGCGGCGACCGTTGCGGGCTGTTTGACCGGGCGGATTGGCTATGATGCGCCGCTGACGGTGTTTAATCGTGGCGGCATGGTGCGGGCGTCGGTCTCCCCTGAATTGATGGTCACTTTATCGGGCAATGCCAGCTTTGAATGGCGGGGATTGATCAGCATCGATCTGGCATCCGGGCAGCACGGCGCGCTGACGGTGATTGAGCGCTATGATGACGAGGTTGCGGCCTGGGATGCGGTGCTGGCCGGGATCAGCGACGGCTGACAAATAACCAAAAGGGTTATTTTAACTTGACATCGTCACGCTATTTCGGTACATAACAGGAACGCTGAAGAATTGCGAGTCGAGCTGGTTACATGGAGTGGTCGGGCGAAGCGGCGTTCGGTATCGATGACCGCCAGCGCGCCGTTGAGGGGCTTAAGGGTATCGTCGGCAAGCGTCTGACCTATCGGCGGACTCACTGCGAATTCGTCGCCTAGGACACGCCATGACCGTGATCGCCAGATTGAGCGCTGGCGCTAGCAATCGCACCGCAATGAGCGGGGACTGACGGAATCACAATCCGTACCCGAAAAAGAAGATATTTTGAATCGATATCAGCAACTTAGGCTTAAGTTCATGGATTCACTTGATGAATCTTGACATAAAGATGTCTTTATGTCATACCGTCAGCGGTAGGCTACGCCGGAACAAGCCCTGCAACCCGAGCAAAGAACGGGCTGCTACCAAATCGACGGTCGCCCTTTGGATGGCGTCCTAACAGCGAAATGGGAAAAAGGGTCCGGGGCCTACCAACTTACGAATTCGTATCCGTATGCACGGAAGATTTGCTTCTGCTCGTCGGACAAATCGGCCTTCCAATGCGTCGTCGGGAATAACGCCACCCCAAAATCGCGTTGTAAGCCGTTCTCGCGTGCCATGACGGGCTGAAGCGCCTCCGCCCCGGCGATAGACCAAACCCCTGGGCCATGGGCGTCGGCGGCTTGGTAAAACGCGCTAGCGACAATATCGGCTAACTGAAGCCCTGCCCGCTGCTCGGCAGGGAAGTCGAACATTAAATCATTATGAAGCATGCCGCGAATGGGCTGTCGCTTTTGCAAATATACTTTATCGCCTTCCTGCTGAAAGCTGAGGTAGCTATGGTATGCCTTTGTTTGGCTATATCGATGGCCCCCGCATCGCGCGAATTCGAGTTTTATCCGCTTTTGTTCCCCGTGATCTTTTACTGATCGTTCGGCACAGAAAGCTGTTACCCGTTCGAGTAGAAGTCGTATGCACCAATTATAAAACCATTGCTGAGACGGAATTTTTGCTGCGTTATCGTTCCGGTGTCGCCTCATATTCTTTTTGTTTGAAGCGATGACGAAACCGCGAAGAGGAAGCTCAGCCACCTTGGTTGCTGCAGCAACCTTCCTAGTAGGTGATAAGGTTCGATAATGCAGATCGGGACGTTGACGGACGCCTATGCCGTCGCGGATATCGCGGACCCAGCCGACAACATCAGGCTCCCATTTTGCGCGCATTACGACTGCGCTCAGCACGAACCATTCAGATGAACCGTTTTCATCAATAGGTCGAACCTTCGCGAGACCGGTTTCGCCTGCCTCATCAATATATGCTATATACCCGTATTCTAGTTGTTCTGAGGCCATAGTGACCAGCGCACCACAAGATGAGCATTTGAGTCAACTCAACAAATTTAAAGAAACCGCTCGGGACCTCGAAGCCGACGAAGATCCCGCACGCTTCAAGGACCGGCCAGGAAAGCTAGTGAGGCGGCGACGCGGGGATAACACAAAATGATCCAGCCAAGGCTTGCCCGATAAGCGGTTGACTCTATAAGACCCCGTAGTGACGGGGGCGATTGAATAATGACACACGCGGTCAGGCTACCGCTTTATCAGCAGATCGAGCAAGATCGCGGCAGTAGAGTTTTAGCACTCGTGAACAGCGAGCGCCTTGGTTTGCAGACGCAGATTGCAAGCGACGCCGTGGCCCCGTTCGTATCACTGCTTGACGATATGGGTCCGGTCCCGAAGATTTCCCTAATCTTGGATACCAATGGTGGGCAGACTTCTGCAGCTTGGCGATTGATTAACATGATCCACTCGTTTTGCGACGAGTTGGAGGTGATCGTACCGACCAAAGCCATGAGCGCCGGCACCCTTATGTCCCTTGGTGCCGACAAGATTGTAATGACCAAGCAGGCCGCCTTAGGGCCGATTGATCCAAGCCTAGACAATCATCCCTTAGCGCCGATCACTCACACCGCTACCGGTCAAGTAGTCCGGGTTCCAGTGAGTGCAGAAGCGGTGCGTGGATACATCGATGAGGTCAAGAAGGACGTTACCGATCCGGCTGCTATTGCGAGTGTTTGGACCCACCTGGCAACGCAAATTCATCCCCTTGTGCTCGGTGAGGTTTTTCGAGCTGGTGCTCAAATCCGCGACCTCGCGAGTGAGTTGATTAAGCGGCAGGTGCCGGACGAAACGATAAGGAACGAGATCATTCAACTCCTGTGCTCAGATTCTGGGAGTCACGATTATACCATCAACCGAAGGAAGGCCGAGGCGATCGGCCTTACTGTCGAGAAGCCAAGCGCTGATCTGTATAAGCTATTGTCGGCGGTAACGAAATCTTATAATTTGGAGCTGAAAACGCTTGAGCCATATTCGCCGTTCGTCCTGCTGGGCGGGCAGCCTCATGCGCAGTACGTGCTTGTGCGCGGACTTATTGAGAGTACAGACGCAAGCTACGGCTTTGTAACCGAGGGGCAGCTGGCCGCAGCGCCAGCACCCGCGGGGAACATAACGGATCAAAAGTCGTTCGAGGGGTGGAGAAAGTTGCCATGATGCCTACATCCGACGCCAGCGGAGTTTACGTACCCTCCGCACATGCGCCACGTGTCAACTCGAATGCTGGCACGGCGGACAATTTCCGTGTGACCAGCACAAGTGCTGTGCCAACTCACAATTTTCCGATTCAGCAGTCTTCTTCGGTGCCCCAGCAGCAGCGATAAAAGGCTGGCAATAAACACGCTCGATAAGCGTGTATTGCGATGTGGCTCAAGGCGGCACCAGTAAGGCAAACGCTTTTTCGATGCCTTAGGCAAAAAGCTGGCCCATGACTGCTGTACCGCGTTGGCCATCATTTTTTCAGTCTGCCGAGGTTCACGAACCCAATTGGGGCGGTCGGGCGCAAGCCGGGCTGCCCCTTTTGCTTTGGACATTTCTACCATCGCGCTTTGGGAGGGTGATGTGGCGAGCGAAACGCACAAGCGAACGGCAACCCCGACGGTTACCCGCCCCACGGCCTTTACCGGGCGCAAATGGGTGCGCTGGACGGCAAAGAAGAAGGCGGCATTTCTCGATCACCTCGCCGCAACCTGCAATGTGAAGGAGTCGGCGGCGGCCATCGGGGTCGATCCGGCGAGCGTATATGCGCTGCGGCGGCATGATCCGGCGTTCCTTGCGGCCTGGCATGATGCGCTGGAGGCCGGTTATGCGATGCTTGAAACCCAGCTGATCGGCCATGCCCTGGCGGGCGGTGGGCGCATGATCACCAATGGTGCGACCGATCTTACCGGGCCAATCGATGTCGATCTCGCGCTGCGGTTGCTGGCAACCCATAAGGCCCGCGCCGCCGATCGGCCCCGGCGCGGCGGCCCGCCGCTGCTGCGCGCGCGCCCCGATGAAACCGATGCTGCGATCCTGAAAAAGCTGCGCGCCATGGAAAAACGACAGGTTGACGCGTGACGGTGGGGACAGGTGAACCGGCGGCCGGCGGTGGCCTTGCCTTGCTGGACCGGCTGTTGGCGCTGGCGCCTGACGAACAGGCAGCCGTTATCGGTGCGCTTACCAAGCCGCAGCAGCGCGAGTTTAACGAACGCTGGTGGCAATGGGCGCATGATGGCCAGCGCGCGCCACCGGGGGACTGGCGGGTGTGGCTGATCCGGGCGGGGCGCGGCTTTGGCAAGACGCGCGCCGGGGCGGAATGGGTAAGCGCCCATGCCCGCGCGACGCCATCGGCACGGATTGCGCTGGTGGGGGCAAGCTTTGATGACGTGCGCCAGGTGATGATTGAGGGCCCCAGCGGGCTGATCGCCGTGGCACGCAGCGACGAAGGGATTGATTGGCGGGCAAGCCACGGCGAAGTGGTGTTTGCATCGGGCGCACACGCCTTTGTCTATTCAGCAGCAATGCCCGAGCGGTTGCGCGGCCCCGAACATGACCTGGCCTGGTGCGACGAAATCGCCAAATGGCGCGGCCGGCCGGGCGATGAGAGTTGGGACAATTTGATGATGGGGCTGCGGATTGGCGATAGGCCGCGCGCACTGTTGACGACAACGCCGCGCCCCAATGCGCTGATGCGCCGCATCATGGCGCTGCCCGGTCTGGTTGAAACATGCGGGCGAACGCGGGATAATCCCCATCTGCCGACCAGCTTTGTTGCGGCGATGACCGCCGATTATGGCGGCACCCGGCTGGGCCGGCAGGAACTGGACGGCGAGCTGATCGACGATCTGGCGGGCGCTTTGTGGAGCCGCGGGGTGATTGAGCGGTGCCGGGTGGCGACATTGCCCGCGCTGGTGCGCGTGGTGGTGGCGGTTGACCCATCGGCGAGCATCGGCGGTGATGCGTGCGGCATCATCGCGCTGGCGCTGGGGGCCGATGGGCTGGGCTATGTACTGGAGGATGCGACGATCAGCGGTGCCACGCCAGAGGGATGGGCGCGTGCGGTGGTGGCGTGCGCGGCGCGGCACGGGGCAGACCGGGTAGTGGCAGAGGCAAATAACGGCGGCGACATGGTGAAATCGGTGCTGATCGCCGCTGATGCCGCGCTGCCGGTGCGGCTGGTGCGCGCATCACACGGCAAGGTGGCGCGGGCAGAACCCGTGGCCGCGCTGTATGAAGGCGGGCGGGTGCGGCATCTCGGCGCGTTTCCGGCGCTGGAGGATGAGCTATGCGGGCTGATTACCGGTGGCGGCTATGAAGGGCCGGGCCGATCGCCCGACCGTGCCGACGCGCTGGTTTGGGGGTTGAGCGAGTTGCTGATCAGGCCAAAACGGGTGGGGGCGGTGCGGGCGTTGTGAGAGGGGGCATGGCGATTGCCCCTTCCCGTCACCCCGGGCTTGACCCGGGGTCCCGCTTATCTCCGGCGGTGCAAGGCAGCGGGACCCCGGATCAAGTCGGGATTTGTCCCCGTCAGCCAAGGAAGCGCGCCAGTGCCAACAGAATGCCGGGTTGTTTGTTCCCCCGCGAAGGCGGGGGTCCAGACTGGGCTCCCGCCTTCGCGGGAGCACAACAAAGCTGTCAGTGGTTGCACGGAATAACGACTGATCAAGTCCTGGGTGACGATGGGTAGTTCAGGGCGTGGTTCAGGGTGTGGTTCAGATGGTCTCGCAATAATTGCGCTCACCCCCGTCGCTTGCGCCGCCAGGCATCACAAACAGGTTTCAGCGTAAACACGGCCACGACCCCGCCCAGCATCAGCATGTGCGGATCGCGGAAAATCCAGCCGACCCCGGCGATGAGTGCCGAATAAATTGGGATGATGACCAGCATATAGGGACTGAGCCAGCCGAGGCTGCGCCGCGCGCTATCCTCATCGGCCGCCCACCAGAGGAACAGGATGATGGGCACCCCGAAGAGCACAACGAGCCCTGCAGTGACGATGGGTGAGGAAGCAAGCGTCATTGGCATGGCGTGAGTATAGAATGTTGCCCGCGGGGTTCAACGGACCGCGACAATGGCGGCGAGCGTGCCTATGCTAGGCAATGATCCCACGTGAACTGATCGATACCACTCAGGTGCCCGGCGGCGGCGAGATGCGGCTGGTGCGGCGCGGGCAGGACTGGTTCATCATGCTGGGGCGTGAGGAATTAATGTCGAGCCGGATGAGCGGATCCGAAGAAGCCCTCGCCACGCTGGCGTGCGACCGGGTGGGGGCGGATGCGCGGGTGCTGGTGGGCGGATACGGCATGGGCTTTACCCTGCGCACCTTGCTGGCGCGGTTAGGGCCAAAGGCGCAGGTGACGGTGGCTGAACTGGTGCCGGCCGTTATCGCCTGGGCCCGCGGGCCAATGGCGGATTTTGCCGCCGGGTGCCTGGATGACCGGCGTGTGGCGGTGGTGGAGGACGATGTTGGCGCGGTGATGCGCGGCGGAAGGGGCACGTTCGACGCGATCTTGCTCGACGTGGATAACGGCCCCGACGGACTGACTCGCAAGGGCAATAACGGGCTGTACACGATGACCGGGCTGACCGCGGCCAGGGACGCGCTGTCCCCCGGCGGGGTGCTGGCGGTGTGGTCGGCAGCGAGCGATGATGTGTTTGCACGGCGGATGCGCGATGCAGGGTTTGCGGTGGACGAAGTGGTGGTGCGCGCGCGCGCCAGCGGCAAGGGCGCGCGGCACGTGATTTGGGTGGGGGTGCGTTAATTCGGCTGTTTCCCTCACGGGGGGGCGAAGAAGCGGGACCCCGGGTCAAGCCCGGGGTGACGTGCGATTACTGGGTGGAGCTTTGGGGCGGTCATTGCCCTTTGTCCCCTCGTCACCCCGAACCTGATCGGGATTTATCCCCTTCAACCAAGGACAGCTTTGTTGTGCTCCCGCGAAGGCGGGAGCCCAGTCTGGGCCCCCGCCTTCGCGGGGGAACAAGAGGCTTGGAATTCGGTCGGAATTGATACGCCGCCCTGGCGGAAGGGAATAACTACCGACCTGATCCGGGGTCCCGCTGGTTCAGCGACACAGGCTCAGCGACATGGGCGATGAAGACGACACCGTCCAAGTCGCCTTTTTAAGGACAGCAACATGAAAATCTTCGGCTGGAAATCAGCCGGGCGTGGGGAACCGCGTCCGGCTTTGTCGCTTCATGCGTTCAACGCGGGCGCGCTGTTTGGCGATTGGCCTGCGTCTTATGAGGGCCAGTTGCGCGAGGGCTATGCGCGCAATGCCATTGCCCAACGCGCGGTGCGGTTGGTGGCGCAGGGGTTGGGCGGGGCGCCGTTGGTCGCGTCCGATCCGGCGCTGCTCGCGCTGATCACGGCGCGGTCTGGCGGGCAGGTGCTGGCAGAGACGCTGGCGGCGCAGTTGCTGCTCCACGGCAATGCCTATGTCCAGTTGCTGACGGACGGCGACGGGCAACTGGTTGAGCTGTTCGCGTTGCGGCCTGAACGGGTGAGCGTGGAGCCCGATGCGCGCGGCTGGCCGGTGGGGTATCGCTACCGGGTGGGCGAGCGGGTGACGCGGCTGTTGGCCGAAGATGCGGGGGGCCGTCCGCAGATTGTGCATCTGAAGGCGTTTAATCCAGCGGATGATCATTACGGGCTGGGCTGCCTGGGTGCCGCATCAGGGGCAATTGCGATCCACAATGCAGCGACGACCTGGAACAAGGCGCTGCTGGATAATGCCGCCCGGCCATCGGGCGCGCTGGTGTATGAACCCGGCGACGGATCATCGCTGTCGCGCGAGCAATTTGATCGGCTGCGCGCAGAAATGGACGCCAGCTTTTCCGGCAGCGGCAATGCCGGGCGACCGATGCTGCTGGAGGGTGGATTGCGGTGGCAGGCGCTCAGCCTGTCGCCTGCCGATATGGATTTTGCAGCGACCAAGGCAGCGGCCGCGCGCGAGATTGCGGCGGCGTTTGGCGTGCCGCCCATGCTGCTCGGCCTGCCGGGCGACGCGACCTATGCCAATTATGTCGAGGCAAACCGCGCGCTGTGGCGGCTGGCGATCCTGCCGCTGGCGGACATGATTTTTGCCGGGATTGCGCAGGGGCTGCAGGGTTGGTTCCCGGCTGCGGCGATCAGCATCGATATCGACCGGGTGACCGCGCTGGCGGAGGACCGGGAGCGGCTGTGGCGGCAAGTGTCCGCCGCCGAATTTCTAACGCTGGAGGAGAAACGAGCAATGGTGGGGCTGACATGAGCGGGCCGGAGCCCGCAGGGATGAGCGCTGCGATGAGCGATGGGGCCGTGCTGGCACAGCTGATTGCGCAAGGGCAGCAACAGGGCGCGGATCTGGCCACGTTGCGCGCGATTATTGAGGAATCGGGTGAGCTGGGTGCCACCCGCGCGTTGGTGCGGATGGGGCTGGATGATGCAGGCGCGGGACGTGACCTGGGCGAGCTGCGCGAACTGCTGGCGGCGTGGCGCGATGCCAAGGCGTCGTTGTGGAAAGCCGGGCTGGCCTGGGTCGTGCGCTTGCTGGGTGCGGTCGGCATCGGCGCAATCGCGGTGCAGCAAGGGCTGGCGGGCTGGGGCAAATGAGCCTGCGCTTTGCCGGCTATGCCGCCGTGTTCGACGCGGTCGACCGGGGCGGCGATGTGGTGCGTGCAGGCGCGTTTGGGCGGCTGGCGCAGGCGGTGCCGCTGCTGTGGCAACACCGGGGCGCGCCGGTGGGGGTGATCGAACAACTGGCCGAAGACGCGCGCGGTTTGCGGGTGATTGGCCGGATTGATGATGCGCGGCTGGCGGGGCTGGTGCGCGGTGGCGGGGTGAAGGGCCTGTCGTTCGGCTACCGCGTGAAGGCGGCGCGGCGTGGTCCCGTCCGCGAACTGACCGCCGTCGACCTGATCGAGGTAAGTCTGGTCGCGCAGCCGATGCAGCCGCTGGCACGGGTACATGCGCTGGCCGTGCCGGAACGAGAGGCGCGTCAGAAGCGCTAACGCCGGTCGGCGCGGCGATGGCTGCCGCCGGTCCAGCATCGTTGAATGATTCCCCTTCTCGAGATGATCTCGGGGAGGTTTTTTGTGTTGGGAGAATGACATGACTGACGTAATTCGTGATGCGCTCGAGGCGAGTTTTGAGCATGTCGACATGCCCGGCGCGGTGGTGCGGCCGGTGTTGAGCGGGGCGCGCGAGCCCGGCGGGGCGGCGTTTGACACGTTTCTTCGGTCCGGCGCGACGATGGAGATGAAGGCGTTTACCGGGGCGACCGGCGACGCGGGTGGATTTGCGGTGCCGCGTGAGATTGACGCGGTGATCGACGCCACGTTGAAGAGCATTTCGCCCATCCGCAGCATCGCCAATGTCGTGAAAGTGGGCTCTGCCGGGTATCGCAAGCTGATCACCACGGGCGGTACCCCGTCTGGCTGGGCGTCTGAAACCGGCGCGCGTGCCGAAACCGCCACGTCGACCTTTGTCGAGATCGCCCCGCCCATGGGCGAGCTGTTCGCCAATCCAAGCGCGAGCCAGGCGATGCTCGATGATGCGCAGTTCGATGTCGAAGCGTGGCTGGCGGGTGAAATCGCGATGGAATTTGCCAAGGCGGAAGGGGCAGCGTTTGTGAACGGCAGTGGCACCAATCGGCCCCGGGGTTTCCTGCAAACCACGACGGCAGCGACGCCGGATGGCACCCGCGCATTCGGCACGTTGCAGCATGTGCCCAGCGGGGCGGCGGGCGATTTTGCCGCCAACCCGCAGGACCGGCTGATCGATCTGGTGCAAACCCTGCGCGGTCCCTATCGGCAGGGGGCAAGCTTTGTGATGAATTCCAGCACACTCGCGCGCATCCGCAAGTTCAAAACCAGCGACGGCGCGTTCCTATGGGCGCCCAGCCTGGCCGCTGGCCAGCCCGCCACCCTGCTGGGCTATCCGGTGATTGAGGCCGATGACATGCCCGATATCGCGGCGAACAGCCTGTCGATTGCGTTCGGTGATTTCCGGGCGGGCTATATCATTGCCGAACGCACCGAAACGGCGATCCTGCGCGATCCCTATTCAAACAAGCCGTTTGTCAATTTTTACGCGACCAAGCGGATCGGCGGCTGTGTCTGCAATTCCGAAGCGATCAAGCTGATGCGGTTCGCCACCTCCTAACCGGCGCGCCCATCCCGGCAATGATCGGGCTGCACGCCCGATTGTTGCCGGTTGTTTTCCCAACTACAGCAGAGCGAGATTTTCATGCCCGATGCCTTTTCAACCACGGCGGACCATGTGTCCGCCCCCGCCCGGCGCACCGTTGCCGTAAGCCCGCACGACAGCAATCCGCTGGTCGATATTCCCAAAGCGCTGTTCATCGGCACGGCGGGAAATGTGATGATGCGGGGCGTGGACGGCACCGTCGACCAGCTGTGGCGCAATGTGCCCGCCGGGGCGATTCTGCCGTTTCGCGCGCAGTTTATCCGCGCGACGGGCACGACCGCCGCCGATATTCTGGCGCTATACTGATGTTTATCGGATCAGACGTCAGCCTGGTGGGGCTGGCGGCGCGGTGGCCGCGAGCGAATGCGGGATTTTCCTTTGCGGGCGGCGCGCTGCCCGCTGAGGCGAGCTTATCCCGCGCCACCCCGGCGACACGCTATAATGCCAGTGGGGTGCTGGAAAGCATCGCCGCTAACGGTGCGCGGTTTGATTATGATCCGGCAACATTGGGGTTGCGCGGGTTGCTGATTGAGCCGGCGCGAACCAATGGCATCCGCTCGTCACAGGGCTTTGCGGGTGCAGACTGGACCCGCCGGGGCAGCTTTACCACCACCGAAAATGCCATCGCCGCGCCGGATGGCACCACCACGGGCGCGCTGTGGGCGGGGCTATTGGGCGGGCCTGCGGGGGATATTTTTGAAACCGCGCTAGGTGTCTCGTCGCGCTATCCCAATGCCACCGGCTGCGTCCCGTCCTTTTGGATCAGGCGGGTGTCGACGGCGGGCACGCTGCTGGTGCAGAACGCCGCCAACGGCACGCTTGGCGGCGCGTTTTCGGTCAATCTGGCGCTGCTGGCCGCAGGGGTGTGGACGCGCGTTTTTGCGGGCCACGCGGCGGTGACGGTGATCAACCCGTTTGTGTCATCGGCGGCGGGTGCGCTGGGCATCAACCTGATTTGCACAGCGGGCGCGCCGATCAGCGTGCATGTGTGGGGCATGCAGGTTGAGGCGGGGCCTGCGCCCTCAAGCTATGTGCCCACGGCCAACGCGGCTGCAACGCGTGCCGCCGATGTGCTGGTGCTCAACTGGGCAAGCAAGGGCGTGCCCGATGGCAGCCATATGATGCGGTACGACTTTGATGACGGATCGTCACAAGACGTGGCCACGACGGTCACAGGCGGCACGGCAACGGTGCCGACAACGCTGAATCGGCCCTGGATCAGATCCGTCGCGCGGGTGTGACGCAGCACGGCGCTGCAGAAAAAAAGGAACATCATGATGAGCAATGGGGAACCCGGCAGCGTGCTGCTTGGGACAGAAGACCGTGCGAGCGCGCTGGCCGCTGTAAAGGCGATGCTGCGGATATCGAGCAGCGACGATGATACGCTGATCGTGGCGCTTGCCGAAACCGCGCTGGGGCTGGCCGAGCAGTTTTTGAGCCGGGTGCTGATCGCGCGGACGGTGCAGTCGGTGCTGCCCGCCTTGCCCGGCTGGCAGCGGCTGCCCGCATCGCCGGTTCGGGCGATCACCCTGGTGGAAGCGGTGACGCAGAATGGCCCGGTAAATGTGTTGCCGGTGACCAGCTATGCGATTGATATCGATCCGCGCGGGGATGGCTGGGTGCGGATCATCGATGCTGGCGGGGCCGCGCAATTGCGGGTGACGAGCACCGCCGGGCAGGCCGATGGCTGGGCGGGCATTCCCTCGCCCCTGCGCCAAGGTGCTGTGTTGCTGGCGGCCTATCTGTTCAGCGAGCGGGATACGAGCCGGCCACCTCCGGCGGCGATCACCGCGCTGTGGCGACCCTTTCGCGGGCTGGCACTGGCCGCAGCGGTGCACGCATGAGCCGGATAGAGGATCGCGCAAAGGCGATCGCCAAGGCCGCAAAGGACGCAGCGATTGCGCGCGGCGTTGAAGAAATCGATGCCGTCATCGGCAAAGATTTGCCCGACATGGTGGTGACGGCGGTTGAGGACGGGATTGAGCTGCGCGGTCGTGGTCTGCTGCGGCGGTTGGCGCGCGATTCGCGGCTACGCTGGATCGGGCGGTTGTTGCGATGAGCGGGCCTCCAAGCGCTGGGGGCAGCGCGGCGGGATTGTTCCACGCAGCAATGCTGGCCGCGCTGCGGGCGGATGCGGCGTTTGGGGGCATGCTGAACGGCGTGTTCGAAGGCCCGGCGGTGCAGGCAACCGCACCCTATGCCGAACTGGGCGAGCTGCTGGCCACCGATTGGGGCGCCAAGGCGCTGGCGGGAATGGAGCTGCGCCCCGCCATCATCATCCGTGACCGTGCCGAAGGGCCTGGCCGGCTGCACGCGCTGGCAGCAGCGGCTGATACGGCGATGGCGGCGATCCCCGCCGCGCTTGGCACTCCCGAAGGCGGGGCATGGCAGATCGCCAGCCTGGCGCTGCTGCGATCGCGCATCATCCGCGACGGGCCGGGGGCGTGGGTGGCGATCGTCGAACACCGGGTGCGCATATTTCAGGCAAATTGAGGAGAATGAACATGGCAGCGGAAAAAGGCAGCGCCTTTTTGCTAAAGGTCGGCAATGGCGGATCGCCGATTACCTATGCGACAATGGCCGGGCTGCGGACCACCCAGCTATCGATCAACGGCGAAGCCGTGGCGATCACGTCGAAGGATTCGGGCGCGTGGCGTGAATTGCTATCGGGCGCGGGGGTGCGATCGGTCAGCGTGTCGGCCGCTGGCGTGTTCACGGGCTCTGCCGCCGAATTGCGGATCAAGGCCAATGCGCTGGCCGGGGTGATCGACGATTACCGGCTGAGCTTTGAAAGCGGCGAAACGCTGACCGGGCGGTTCCTGGTGACGCGGCTTGATTATGCCGGGGATTACAATGGCGAGCGCAGCTACACGCTCAATCTGGAAAGCTCTGGCGCGGTGGTGAGCGCATGAGCGGCAGCGAGCCGGCGATGGCGACCCCCGCCGCAAACCCCGCAGCAAATCCGGCTCGGGGCGAGGCGATGTTGCGGGTGGCGGGCGTTTGCACCGTGCTGCGCCCCAGTTTTCAGGCGCTGGTTGCCGCTGAGCAGGAACTGGGGCCGCTGTTCGCGGTGGTTGAACGCGCGGCGGAGGGTCGGCTGGGGCTGGGCGAAATGGTGGCGCTATTCTGGCACTGCCTGGCCGCGCCGCCTGAGGGGATGACCCGCGCGCAATTTGGTGAGGGCGTGGCGGCGGCGGGGCTGGCGCAGGCGACACCCGTGCTGCGCGTCCTGCTGGGGCAGATATTGTCGGGTCGATGAGTTTTGCCGATGCTGCCGCCCGGCTGGCGGGCCTGGCCGGTGCCTTGCTTGGTTGGTCGCCTGACCAGTTTTGGCGCGCGACCCCGGCAGAGCTTGGCGCGGTGCTGACCGCGCTGGCGGGCGATGCGCCTCTGCCCCTGCCACCGCCAAGCCGCGAACACATCGCGCAGATGATGGAGGCTTTTCCCGATGGATGAAGAAATTGACCGGCTGGTCGTGCGGATCCGTGCCGACACCAGCGGCTTTACCCGCGATATCGAGGAGATTCGCGGCACGTTAACCGGGCCACTCGAACGCGGGGCGGATGCGGCCGGGCGCGGGATTGAAAATGCGCTGCTGCGGGCGGTGCGGACGGGCAAAGTGGGTTTTGAGGATTTGAAGCGGCTCGCTTTGTCCGTCCTTGGCGAGATCGCGACGAGCGCCATTCGTGGCGGGCTGGATTCGCTATTTGGTGGCGGGCGCGGGGGGTTGGGCGGGGTGATCAGCGGGCTGATCGGCGCACCTGGTCGCGCGACGGGCGGGCCAGTGTCTCCCGGGCGGGCCTATATGGTGGGGGAGCGCGGGCCTGAACTGTTCGTGCCCACCAGCAGCGGGCGGGTGGATAGCGGGATGGGCGGCGGCGGCGCGCGCGATGTGCGGATCGCGATCACCATCAATACGGGCAATGCCGGCCAGCCGGGCGGCAGCGATGCACCGCAAGCGCTTGCCCGCTCAAGCCGGCAGGTCGCGCGCGCGGTACGCGCTGCGATTTTGGGGGCAGAAAGCTGATGGGCTATTGGCTGGCGACCGAGCGGACTGTGCAGGAAGAAGGCGTTATCTCGCGCTTTGATCCGCGTTTCTGGACGGTCAATTTCCCGCGCCCGATGATGGCCAGTGTGGTGACGACGGCGCCAGATGCGCTGCGTGTCGATGCGGTGTTTTACCGCGCCGATGATCTGGCCGGGCTGATCTGGGCAAGCGTGGATGAGATTGATCATCCCTTGCTTCGGTATGAAACCGCGCGCGATTATCGCGGGTGCAGCGTGCGGTTTCGCTGGCAATCGGCGGGTGTGATGCCGCTGGATGCGGTGAACGGCCCCACGCTGACGATTGAGGGGCGCGATGCAGCGGGCAACCAGCGCGCCTGGTTTGTGCGATTGTGGAACTATGCCAGCGGCACCCCCGATGATGCGGTGATCGCGATTGATTTTGCCGCATTGGACGGTGGGTTTTTGTTGCCGGAAGAGGCCGATCCGGTCTGGGCAGGCGATGTCGACCGGATGTTCGTGTCGATTGTGCCGCCTTCTTACAGCGGTGCGGCGGCGATGTTGGCGGCACCGGCTGAGGCATCGGTAATCGTGAGCGACATCGTGTGTGATGGCCCCGGTGCGGTGCTGGCAATTGGTGATGTGATCGTGCCCGAACACGGCCTGGGCATCGCCAGCGGCTATGACGATAGTTACAATGTCACGCCCGCCCGGCTGCTGCGGGCCGCGCTGATGCTCGGCTATCGCGGCGATATCGTCCATTATGTCGGGATGAGCCATTACCTGCGGCTCGAAGCCAATGCGGGCGGGCTTTATGCCAGCCTGGCGGGCGGCGCGATCAACGTTGCGGCGGCGGCGTGGCACCGCGATTTTGCCGCGCGGGCAAAGGCGCTGGGCTTTGGTGTCATCTGGTCGCTCAGCTATGAATTATTTGACGCGCATTGCTGGGGCGACTGGAAACAGCGCACCTCAGGTGGCAGCCCGGCGCTGACCGGCTGGGTGCCGCCATCCACCTTGTTATCGCCAGCGCATGCAGGCGCGATGGGGTATCTGCATCAGGTGGCGCAGGCCTTTATCGCGATTGGGGTGGCAGCGGGGCTGGCGCCCCAATTTCAAGTCGGTGAGCCGTGGTGGTGGGTGATGCCCGATGGCCGCCCCTGCCTTTATGATGATGCAGCGCGCGCTGCCTTTGGGGGATCACCGCCCGTAATCGCCGATGTGCGGGGGGCAAAGTCTGCCGCCGAAATCGCGTTGATGGATCAAGCGGGGCAAATCCTTGCGGCATCAACCGCAGCGTTAATTGGGGCGGTGCGGGCAGTGGCACCGGCATGTGAGAGCCTGTTGCTCGCCTATCTGCCCAGTATCCTGGATGCCGCTGCCCCCGATGTGCAGCGCATGAACTTGCCGATCGGTTGGGCGCGCCCGGCATTCGATGTGTTGCAGCTGGAGGATTATGATTGGGCGGCCACCGGCAACAGCGCTGCGACCAATCGCGCCCTGGCGCTGGCGGGCGCGCGGCTTGGCTATCCGCCGGGGGAGCAGCATTATCTGGCGGGGTTTGTGCTTCGCCCCGAACAAGCCGCTGCCTGGCGCGCGATTGATGCAGCCGCAGCGGCAGCGCGCGCACGCGGCACCGCGCAGACCTTTATCTGGGCGCTGCCCCAGGTGCTTCGCGACGGCTTTGTCCATTTCGATGAGGGAGAGGCGGATATGGCGCCGTTCGATGATGTGCTGTTTCCGCTTGCGCTGGGCCGCGAGGCAGAGGTGACGCCCGAATTTTCTACCGCGATTGTGACGAGCGCAGGCGGCGCCGAAGTGCGTAATGCCAGTTGGAGCAGCGCGCGGACCCGGTATGATGTTGGCCCCGGCATCCGTTCGGAAAGCGATATTGCCGCCTTGCTGGCGTTTTTTCGGGCGCGGATGGGGCCCGCGCGGGGCTTTCGCCTGCGCGATCCGTTCGACCATCAATCGGCACCGGCCAGTATTGCGCCGGGCGACCAGCGGATCGGCACGGGCGATGGCACCAACAGCCGCTTTGCGCTGATCAAGCATTATGAGGCGAGCGCGCGCCGGATTACCCGGCCTGTTGCGGGCAGCGTGCGGGTCGCGGTGGGCGGCGTGGAGACGGCGGCGTTCACGCTGGAAGATGGCGGATGGGTGGTGCTTGATACCGCCCCTGCCGCCGGGCTGGCAGTAACGGCGGGCTATGTGTTCGATGTCGCGGTGCGGTTTGCGGACGATAGTCTGAGCGTCAACCGCGCCACTTTTCTGGCTGGTGCTGCCCCCAGCGTGGCGCTGATCGAAATTCGGGAGGGTTGAATGACCGATTTTCTGTCGGGCGCCCTGACCACAATCGCGCTGTGCTGGCGGATTGAGCGGCGCGACGGCATTGCCATCGGGCTGACCGATCACGACCGCGATCTGGTGATCGATGGCATCATCCACCGCGCCGCGCCGGGCATGACGCCGTCTGCCATTACGCGCACCGACACGCTGGAACCCGATACGATGGACGTGGCCGGGGCGCTATCAAGCACGGCGATTACCGAGGCTGACCTGCTCGCCGGGCGGTGGGATGGCGCGCGGGTAACGATTTTTGCGGTCGACTGGACCGGTGGCGAAGGCCGGGTGGATCTGGGTGAGGGCCAGATTGGCGCGGTGGAATTACGCGATGGCGGCTTTACCGCTGAACTGCGCGGGGCGGGCGCGGCGCTTGATGGCCCGGTGGTGGAGGAAACATCCCCCGAATGCCGCGCCGATCTGGGCGACAAAAGGTGCCGGGTGTCGATGGCGGGACGCCGCCAGTTGGCCCGTGTCGTCGCGATTTATGGCCAGCGGGTGACGCTGGACGTGCCAGAGCGGGCGGCGGGGGCCAATGCGCTGGGGCTGCTGCGCTGGATTACCGGCCATAATAGCGGGCTGAGCAGCGCGGTTGCGGCGTCGGACGGTGATGTCGTCACGTTGCGGTCGGCGCCGGTGCTGCCGGTCGAGCCGGGTGTGATGGTTGAGCTGACCGAGGGGTGCGACAAAAGCCTGGCGACCTGCGCCGCGCGCTTTGCCAACGCAGCCAATTTTCGGGGGGAACCCTATTTGCCGGGCATCGACCTGCTGACCCGCTATCCCGGGGCATGAGCAGCGCGGTGGTGGCGGCAGCGCGCCGGGCGATCGGCGTGCGGTTCCGCCTTCATGGTCGCGACCCGGCTTACGGGCTTGATTGCGTGGGGCTGGCCGCGCTGGCGATCAGGGCCGGGGCGATCAGGGCAGGCGGCGGGCAAACACTCATCCCCACCGGCTATGCCTTGCGCAGCGGTGACAGCGATGCCGCCGCTGCGATGATCGAAGCGGCCGGGTTGATCCGCGCAGACCATGGCCAGCCCAGCACTCAGGCCGGCGATCTGCTGTTGTGCCGGGCCGGGCCGGGCCAATTGCATCTGGTGATCGACAGCGGCGCGCCGGGCGGCGGCTTTATCCATGCCGATGCGCAGCTTCGCCGGGTGGTGGAACGACCCGGCCCGCCACCCTGGCCCGTCATCGGCCGGTGGCGGCGGGCGCAGATAGAGGAATAATCCATGGCAACATTGATCCTGACCGCGGTTGGCACCGTGCTGGGTGGACCGATTGGCGCGGCGATTGGTGCGATTGCCGGCCAGGTGATCGACCAGAATATAGTGTTCAAGCCGAGTGGTCGGCAGGGGCCGCGCCTGACCGAGCTGGCCGTGCAGACATCATCCTATGGCACGCCTGTTCCGCAACTCTTTGGCGCGATGCGGGTGGCGGGCACGGTGATCTGGTCGACCGACCTGACCGAATCCAAGAAAAAAGCCAGCGGTGGCAAGGGTCAGCCGGGCACCACCAGTTTCAGCTATGCCGCGTCATTCGCGGTCCTATTGTCGGCACGCGCGATAACCGATGTTGGCCGGATCTGGGCGGACGGCAAGCTGTTGCGCGGGGCGGGCGGCGATTGGAAGGCCAGCACCGGCTTTCGCGTCCACCGCGGCGGCGAGGACCAGTCCCCCGATCCGTTGATTGCAGCAGCGGAAGGGGCCGGATTGGCACCGGCGCACCGCGGCTATGCCTATGTCGTCTTCGAAATGCTGCAGCTGGCTGATTACGGCAATCGTATCCCCTCGCTCACCTTTGAGGTGATCGCTGATCCTGGCCCGGTGGCGCTGGGTGCGATTGCCGGGTCGATCAGCGATGGCAAAATTGATGGCGGCGCGGTGACGATGCCCGTCACCGGCTTTTCGGCCTATGGGGATAGTATTCGCGGCGTTGCGGAAATGCTTGCCAGCGCCGGCGGTGCCTGGTTCTCGCCGCAAGGCAACCGCCTGGCGATGCGGGATGCAGGTGAAGGCGCGATCGCGATCAGCGATAGCGGTGCATCGGCTGGGCGGGGGCGGGGCCAGCGGGGCCAGCGCTCGATTGCGGCCATCGGCACTGTGCCGCAAACCATCACCATCGCGCATTATGATCCGGCACGCGATTACCAAACCGGGCTGCAGCGGGCGCGGCGGCCGGGTGCGGGCAGGCGCAGTGACCGGATCGAGCTGCCCGCCGCGATTGAGGCGGGGATGGCCAAGGCGATTGCCGGACGCGCCTTGGCCCGCGCCGAGGCGGGCCGGGAGCGGCGCGGGGTGGCGCTTGATTGGCGCGCGCTGCGGATCGTGCCGGGCGATGTCGTGTCGTTAGCAGGCGATGGCGGTGCGGGCAGCGCGGGGCGCTGGCGGGTGACGCGCTGGTCGCTGGAGGCGATGGTGGTGATGCTGGAGCTGATCCGGTTGGATGATGGGGATGCCGCTTCCCCGTCGCCGCTGTCGGCCAGCTCCGGTCGCGTCCTGGCCGATACTGATTCGGTGCACGGCCCGACGATCATGCACCTGTTCGAACTGCCGGCGCTGGACGACCGGATTTTCGAGGCGCCGCGCCTGTTGGTTGCCGCTGCGGGAACCGAACCGGGCTGGCGGCGCGCGGCGCTGTTGTTGAGCACCGACGGCGGCATGCGCTGGACTTCGGCGGGCAGCACGGCAGCCCCCGCAACCTTGGGCGTGCTGGCATCCGCCGCCCCGGCCGCCCCGGCCACGCTGCGCGATCTTTCAACCGTGATCGACATCGATTTGGTGCATGGCGGCATGGCCTTGGCATCGGCAGATGATGCAGCACTCGATTCGGGGGCCAATTTGGCGCTGCTGGGGAATGAGTTGATCCAGTTCGGGCTGGCGACACAAATGGGTGCCACGCGCTGGCGATTACGCCGCTTGCTGCGCGGGCGGCGCGGGACCGAGGCGGCAATCGCTGGCCACGCCGTGGGTGATCGATTCGTCTTGATCGACCCCGATGATCTGGCGGCGATTGATTTGCCGCTAACCGCCACCGGATCGACCGTGCAGATGCTGGCATCAGGCATCGGCGACGGTGCCGGCCCGGTTGCGGCGGCAATCATGCCCAGCGGCGTTTCCGTGCGCCCGCCGTCACCGGTGCATGTGCAGGCGCGGATTGCCGGGGGCGATCTGGCGATCAGCTGGGTTCGGCGCAGCCGCGCGGGCTGGCGGTGGATTGACGGTGCCGATGCGCGGCTGGCCGAGGAAGCCGAAGCCTATGCAATCACGATTGCTTCGCCGGGCTATCCCGAACGACGAATCGATACGACCGCGCCGGGCATTGTCATTGCTGATGACCTGCACGTCAGCGGCACGACCATTGCCGTCTGCCAGCGTGGATCCAACGGCGAATCACCCCGCACCATACTGACCCTGCCATAACGATCTGGAGACCCCGATGACTGACGATCAGACCGCCAGATTCGCGCTGCCCATGCTGCAACCGGGCCAGGCGCAAAAGGAATTGTATCATAATGAAGCATTGGTGCTGCTGGATATCGCCGTGCAGGCCAGCGTGGTCGCCGTGGGTCAAAATAGCCCACCACCCAGCCCGGCACTGGGGGCATGCTGGGTCGTGGGGGCTGCCCCTACGGGGGGCTGGGCGGGGGAAGCGCACCGACTCGCCGGGTGGACTGGCGGCGGTTGGCGTTTCGTCGCGCCGGTTGACGGGATGACGGTGTGGAGCGTCGCTGACGCCCTGGAAGCGCAATTTATCGCCGGATCATGGGTGGTTGGCCAGACCAGGTCGGCACGGCTGTTGATTGCCGGCACGCCAGTTGTTGGGCCGCAACGCGCCGCAATTGCGCCCCCGCTTGGCGGAACCACCGTTGATAGCGAGGCGCGGGCAGCAGTGAGCGCGATTTTATCAGCATTGGCAGGCCATGGATTGATCGCCAGCTAGCGCGATCGTCCCGCGTTTGTGGCCTTTTCGTCACAGTGCGCGGTATTTGCGCGCTTGCGTGGAAACCAACCTTTGATTAGGGAGTTGGTGCTGTCCGTAGTGACACTCAAGATAAGGGGATTTATGATGCGGAAGCTCGCCGTTTCACTGGCACTTGCCTCCACCGCACTCGCCACACCTGCCATGGCCCGCGATAACACGTGGTACGTTGGTGTGGATGCTGGTGGTGTGCTGGTCGAAGATATTCGTTTCGACATTGGTACCGTACCGAATGCTTCAACGATCGATAGCCACTATGGCTATGATTTCGACGGTAACATCGGCTATGATTTTGGCGCGTTCCGCGTTGAAGCAGAAGTTGGCTATCGTCGTGCGAACGTTGACACCTACTCGTCGATAGTTGCTACACCGTTGTTCACGTCAACCGGCGCACTCAGCAATCAACCAGCAGGCGTTCGTGGCGGCGTTGGTGGGTCGACCTCAGCTCTCAGCTTCATGCTGAATGGCTTGCTCGACTTTGGTGATGATGACGGGCTTGAGGGCTTTGTCGGCGGCGGCGTTGGTATCGCCCGTGTCAAGGCTGAGAATGTTTCGCTCAGCCCATTTGGCAGCTTTTTGGATGATTCCGACACGGTGTTCGCCTATCAGGCCATCGCCGGTGTTCGCACGCCAATCACCAACCACGTCGATGCGTCGCTCAAGTATCGCTTCTTCACCGCGCCGAACGCCAAGTTCGTCGACGTGCGTGGCAGCAATTACGAAGCCACCTATCGTTCGCACAGCATCCTTGCTGGTCTGACGTACAACTTCGGTGAACCGGCTGCTCCGCCGCCACCGCCACCACCGCCTCCTCCGCCACCGCCACCTCCTCCGCCGCCGCCACCGCCGCCGGTTGAAGTGGTTTGCTCGCCTGGTCCGTTCATCGTGTTCTTTGAATGGGATAAGTCGAACATCACGCCGGAAGCAGCTGGCATTCTTGATAACGCCATCACGGCCTATCGGAATTGCGGCAATGCGCAGGTAATGCTTGCCGGTCACGCTGACCGTTCGGGTACGCCTGCGTACAATGTGGGCCTCTCGCAGCGTCGTGCTGACGCGGTGAAGGGTTACATGTCGTCGCATTCGATCCCAGAAGGCGTCATCACGACCCAGGCGTTCGGCGAAGGCCGTCCGCTCGTCGAAACCGCCGATGGTGTTCGCGAACTGCAGAACCGTCGCGTGGAAGTTACCTACGGTCCCGGCTCGGGCAACTAAGCCAGGTTCGTTTGGACAAAATCAGGGAGGTCGGCATCCGCCGGCCTCCCTTTTTTGTTGCCCATTTTTTTGGGCGCCCATTTTTGGTGTTGTGGCGGCATGTGATTGCTGGCGGGTGGGCATTGGCGTGCAGCCATACGGGATCGTCGCGCGGTTAGATCATCGCGCTTGAAATATGAATCGTCATTGCGACCCCGGCCCTGAGCCGGGGGAAGCAATCCAGCGGCGTGCGTGCGGATAGGCGGGATTGCTTCGCTGCGCTCGTGCGTGACGGGTAATCCTGAATTACGGCACGATGCTCTACAGCCCCCGGCCCCCCGGCGTTCAGGCTTCAGCGTCTCGATCGCTTTCAATGGCCTCGGTAAGCCAGTTGGGTATGATCGCATCGCCCAGCGCCTCCACGCGGCGCAGCTCCACCATCAGACCAAGATCGGCATATTGCGCCCGCGTCCGCGCCCCGACCTGGCCAAATGGCGCCACCACCAGCCGCCGGTTCACCTTTGAACGATGGTGCATCCGCGCGGTGTTTTCCTGTCCGATATAGCAGCCCTTGGTAAAGCTCACCCCGCCCAGTTCGCGCGCGTTGCATTCAAGCCACAGCGTTTCCCCATTGCCCAGTTCAGCCACCCCTTCGGTGACCCCCAGGGCGAGGCGGTGGGCGTGCCACTGCGTCGTTGCGTCGCCTGTGGTGCCCAGCCAGCGATAGCCAAGCGCCGCCAGCCGCGGATCAGGCACGCCCTGCCCCGGCAAGGGCGACCAATGCACCGCGCCGTCCACCGGCTCAATCGTGATGGCGCGCCGCAGCCGGTATAGCGACAGCCGCCGCGCAAGCGCCTCACGCTGGTTCGCTTCCGCATCGATCAGTACGGCATCGCCGTCCTGCCACAGCAGAAAATCGAACAGCGCCTTGCCCTGCGGGGTCAGCAGCGCGCTGAACAAGGGCCCATCGACCAGCCGCGCAACATCTTGTGTCACCAGCCCCTGCAGAAAATCAGTAACACCCTCTCCCGCAACGCGGAGCAGGGCTCGATCGGCGAGCATGGTGCCCGTTACAGCTTCAGTCATCAGGCTGACGTGGGGCTATCATCGCAAAAAACAAGGAGGCCCAGACTACCACTTCGCCCACCCCATCAGGGACGCGTCCGGTGCTGGGGCGGACGCTGGCGGCAGGGCGGGGCCGACCCGCATCAGAACGGCAGCCAGCGCTGCTTCTTGCGAAACTTCATATAGCCGATATTCAACCCGGCACGCGCGCCCACCCCAAGTCGAATGGGGATCAGCACGATGTTCCCGCGCCGCAGATAGGTCGCCGAAAAACCCCCGACAAAATATAAATGGCCTTCGCCTTCGGGGAAGCGACGATACATATCTTCGGTATCGTAGAGGTTATACACCAGCACAAACACCTTTGACGCGTTACCACCCAGATCGAAACCCACCGACGGGCCGGTCCAGTAAATGGGTTGGTCGCCCTCTATCCGGTGGGACAGGATGCCCGATCCATAGCGCAGGCCGACAACGACAGCACCCGATGCCTCGCGCCCGGCGATATAGGCATTGGGTTCGCCCTGTTCCTTCAGAATTTTCTCCAGGATGCCGGCCATTCCCTCGGCCCCTTTGCCGAACACCCGCTCGCCCGCGCTGAACAGATCGTTGCGGCGATAGGTGTTGGCGGTCACCGTTGTCGTCTCGGCGGCGGTCTGGCCCTGATCTGCGGCGGTCGATTGGCGCGCGGGATCGGGCTCTGCGGGCAGTTGATCGCCGCGCGCATCGCGCCGCGCCGAATCCTGCGGCATTTGCTGTTGAGCCGGCACCCCGCGCGGCCGGGCCGATTGATCGCTGTTCATCGCCCGGTTGGGATCGACCGTGCGGACCTGTGCGGATGACGGCGCGACACCCATCAACCCCAGCGCGAGCACCATGCCCATCAGGCCCGTCAAATTGCGCATCTCAGCTGCCCTTTTCCTCAATACCGTCAACCGACGCCATCGGTGATGATATCGGTGATGGTGCAGCCCGCGCAATGAACAGGCGGTGACACGAGTCCGTTTTACGCCCGACCGCATGAAAATTGGTGGCGCGTCGACGGTTGAACCCTGGCCAACTCCGTTCTATAGCCGCCGCTTGCCGCCAGCTGGAGACGTGGGTGAGTGGCTGAAACCAGCGGTTTGCTAAACCGCCGTACCGGGTTTACTGGTACCGAGGGTTCGAATCCCTCCGTCTCCGCCAGGGCTTGGTTAAGGCGCGGGAACCATTAGGTTCTCGTAATCCTGTCAGTCTCCTTTGGTCCACATTGGTACCCCTGGCGGAACACAAGCGCTGGGGTAGCCGCCCAGCACTGGACTTGTACCGGTTTCATACCGGTCAGCTATCTCACGATGCCATCTCGGCTTCGAACGCGAGCGGGCTGATGCCGCCCAGATAGAAATGGCGGCGACGGGTGTTGTAGAACCCCTTGACGTTTCGACGCCCGGACTGGCTGCGCTGGTTTGACGCTGCTGCGCCTGTCGATTGGTGCTGATGATCGCCCCTGATTTCCCCAAAAGCTGGCCTGCTTTCCGGCCTCTCTGCAGCGCGGTTGCGCAGATTATTTTGACATCACCTGCCGCGCGGATAAACCAAATGTGATGATCCGTCCGCCACGCCCCTGACATGCAGACTCAAACGCATGCTTTGCTTGGCGCGTGGCTATTTGGTCGGCGCGATTCGACCTTGATGATGGCCGGGGCAATTGCGGGTGCTGCCCCTGATATACCGATGTTCGTAATCGTGGCGGTGCTCGCCGCACAGGGGCATAGTGGGCAACAGATTTTCGGGTATGATTATTTTCAACCCTGGTGGCAGCACATTAACGGGCTGAGCCATAGTTTCCCGCTGTGGGGGCTGGCGCTGGTGACCATGTTGTTCATGCAACGGGCGCGGCCAGGTGCGCGCTGGGCGGCGATTGGGGTTACTGTTGCGGCCGCAGGGCTTGCGCACGGGGTGGTCGATTTCCTGTGCCACCGGGAAGACGCGCATATGCAATTCTGGCCACTGTCAGATTGGAAATTCGCATCGCCCGTTTCCTATTATGACCGCCGTCATTTTGGCGTGCCGGTGATGATTGGCGAGGCCGTGCTGGGGCTGGCGATGGCCTGGCAGCTGGCGCATTGGGCGCGACGCCGCTGGTCGCGTGCGCTGATCGCGATCGTGGCGCTGCCCTATGCGGCTTCGCTGGTGGTGCTTGCGGTGTCGACGGTACGCGCGGCGATCCCGTCGGATGGCGCGGCGCGGCAAGCGGCTGCGCCCCATAAGTTATCAGGATAGCTTGAAGGCACGGGCAATACGCCCTCCCGCTTGATCCCCCCCTTGATCCCCCCCGCCAAAAGCGGCGATAGGCTTGTCCAACCAACAGGTGCAAAGGCCATATCCAATGAAAATAATCGGCGTCATCGGCGCGGGCCAAATGGGCGCAGGGATTGCGCAGGTCTCCGCACAGGCCGGGTACCGCGTGCTGCTGTCCGACGTTGATCTGGCGCGGGCGGAAGGGGGTAAGGCGGGGATCGCCAAGGGGCTCGACCGGCTCGTCACCAAGGAAAAAATTACCGCCGCGGCGCGGGATGCGGCGCTGGCGTTGATCGAGCCGGTGGCAGGGGTGGAGGCGTTCGCACCGTGCGGCCTTGTCATCGAAGCGGCGACCGAGCGTGAGGAGATCAAGCGCGCGATTTTCGCCAATGTGGGCAAGGTGCTCGCGGCGGATGCGATCCTGGCCAGCAATACCTCGTCCATCCCGATCACCCGCCTTGCGCAGGCCTCGCCTGATCCGGCGCGGTTCATGGGCGTGCATTTTTTCAATCCGGTGCCGGTGATGGGGCTGATCGAGCTGATCCGGGGCCTGGCCACCAGCGACGCTACGGTGACGGCGGTCGAGGCGTTCGGCCAGTCGCTCGGCAAACAGATCGTGCATGCCAATGATGCGCCGGGCTTCATCGTCAACCGCGTGTTGATGCCGATGATCAACGAAGCGATTTTTGCGCTGGGGGAGGGCGTGGCGACGATGCGCGATATCGACACCGCCTGCATGCTGGGGCTGAACCACCCGATGGGGCCGCTGACGCTGGCCGACTTTATCGGGCTCGACACCTGTCTGGAAATCATCCGGGTGCTGTATGATGGCACGGGCGATCCGAAATTCCGCCCCGCGCCGCTGCTGGTGAAATATGTCGAAGCCGGCTGGTATGGCCGCAAGGTAAAGCGCGGATTTTATGATTATTCGGGTGCCGAACCCCAACCCACACGCTGAGGGCTAACATGATGATCAAGATGATGTTCGCGGCTATGGCTTTGGCTGCTATCGGCGCGCCCGCCACCGCGCAGCAAGCCGCGCCCGCCCCTGTGGCGGTGGTTGCCACGCCAGCACCTGTCCCTGCGCCGCCCTATGGCACGCCGATAACGCTGGCCCAGGCACAGCGGTTGATTGATCGTGCCCTCGCTGCGGCGCGGGCGCGGGGCTTTCGGATGGCGATTGCCGTGGTTGAACCCAGCGCGAGCCTGGTCGCCTTTGCGCGGATGGATGATACCCAATATGGCTCCATCGTCGTAGCGCAGGAAAAGGCGGGCAGCGCAGCGCGGTTCCGCACGCCGACGGCAGTGATGGCCAAGGCAGTGCTCGACGGGCGGGTGACGACGCTGGCCCTGCCCGGTGCGCTGCCCATTGCCGGCGGCCGGCCGATCGTGGTTGGCGGCAAGATTATCGGCGCAATCGGGGTATCGGGCGCCAGTTCAGCCGAGGATGACGAGATCGCCACGGCAGCGATGGCCGATATGGGGTGACCGGTGCCGCCGCGTTCTGGCGTCGGCACCGGCTGCCCGTCAACCGCGCTTGGCCGCGCTGGCTGCCTGGATGAACTGGAAAACCTGGTGGTCAAAGCCGGGATCGGCCTGTCCTTCCCACTCGTCCATTTTGGCATATATCTGCCGCGCACCGTCCATCATTGCGGGCGTCGCGATGCGGGTAAAGGGTTCGAGCAGCGTGTTCCATTCAGTGACAAAGGCCTGCGCTGCGTCGCTGGCCGGATCAAGCGGCAGTGCCGCCTTGATGCGGGTGCCCAGCTCTTTCCATTTGGCTGAATAGGCGGCCTGATCAAAATCGGCATAGGCGGTTGCCATGTCGCCCCGTTTTGCCTCGAAATCGGCCCTTGCCGCGTCGCTCATATAGCGATCAGTCACGGCTTCCCATTGTTTTGCTTCATCCGTCATCATCATGTCTCCTGTCCTGATCAGCGAGCAGAAGGTCGCGGCATCGATCGGCTCGCCGCGATCGATTCGGGACAATGTCGTCGCGAGGACGTCGCGTATTTCGCCAAGCATCCGGGCCTGCGCGTCAAACTGGTCAAGCTTGATCGCCAGCAATTCGCGCAGATCAATCGGCTTGCGGTCAAACAACCCCTTGATGTCGGCAAGGCTGAGCCCGGCCCGCTTCAGCGCAACAAGCTGGTACAGCCGTTCCAACTCACCCGATCCGTAACACCGCCGCCCGGACGCGGTACGCAGCGGTTTTACCAGCCCGCGCGCCTCATAGAATCGCAAGGCGCGCGAGGTTAGCCCGGTGCGGCGGGCGACATCGGTAATGTCGAGAATCAGCGTCATGGGGGCGGTGTAGTGGTTGACGCAGGGTCAACTTCAAGCGCTATTTTCGACGGCTTATAGTCTCCGCGAAACGCGCATCTCTGCCCGTCGGCGGCTAGAGCTGTTTGTAATCAAATGGCAGCACTCTCAAGCCCCTCCCCTTTAGGGGAGGGGTTGGGGTGGGGGCTCTCCCAATGCGCGTTGGTCTCGGTGAGACTGATAGCCCCCACTCCCGGCCCCTCCCCTAAAGGGGAGGGGTGAGTTCGTTTGATCGCAAACAGCTCTCATGCTCAGCCCAGCCGCAGCTCCATTGCTTCGCCCACCGCCACGGCATCCCACGCCATGGTCAGCGCAGCAATCCGCTCGCGCAGCCGGGTTACCAGTTCTTCGGTGATTGGCAGCGGCGGGCAGGAGCGGGCATCACAGGTAACGTGGTACAGCGCGATCACATCTGCGGCACCGCCCCCCGGCGACCAGCCATCGGCCTGCATCACTTCTACCAGCCGCTCAACCCCGTCGCTGATGGCGTTGCCCGCCATGCGGACATCAGCCGCTTCGCCATCGCGGACGCGCGAGAGGAAACCCTGGGCGGCGATCACCTCCTCCACCGCAAAATGAACCATGTCGTGCGGGATGATCCGCTGTTTGGGGCAGTCGACATGGTGTGTGGTGCCATCAGCCTGGATCAGCTCTAGCCGGTCGACCTTTCCCGACCCCTTGGTAAAGCGCAGTTTGAGCCCAGCCTCCATTGCCGCCTCCCTTGCCCCAGCCTCCATTGACCCAGCCGCTACGCTGCAGCGGGCCGCTTTGCGCCCCAACCCAGCACCACGCGCCATAGCGGGATCGAAATCAGCGATATCTGGGCGATAATCGGCGATTGGGAAAAGGCGCCGACCAAAATGGCGGTGGTTGCGCCGTACACCGTCGCCAGCCCGCGCCGCCGGATGCCAGCAATGGTTTCAGCGGGCACACTGGGGTCGACCACCGGGGGCGATGTCGCCAGTCGGCCCAGTCGCAGGTTCAGCAGCGCGGTAAGCAACAGCCAGCAGCAATAGAGCACCACAGGCACGCGCTGGTTACTATAGGTGCTGAGGAAGGCAGTGAAAAACGGCATCGCCGCAATCGTCAGCAACAGCTGGATATTCGCCGGCACCAGCTTCTCGCTGTAATGCGCGGCGCAGCCAAAGGCGCGGTGATGCCCGCTCCAGAACGCGCCGATCACAAAGAAACTGACGATGAATCCGATGAAATTGGGCGTCAGCGCCAAAAGCGCATAGCCAAATTGCGCGTTGGTCGCGCCGCGCGGCAGGTGCGGCACATGAATTTCGATAACGAGCAGCGTGATCGCGATGGCAAACACCGCGTCAGAAAAGAAAATCAGCCGTTCCAGCAGATGGTCTGGCCCATGCCGCGTCGCGACTGGCCCGTCATCACGGTTCGTTGCATCGTCCATGTGCGTCCCCCAACGCTAGCGCCAGCCCGAAAGCTAGCTGATCAACATCCCCGCCAGTGCCGCGCTCATCAGATTGGCGAGCGTGCCTGCCGCCAGCGCGCGAATGCCCAGCTTGGCGATCATCGGGCGCTGATTGGGTGCCAGGCTGCCCGTCGCGGCGATCTGGATCGCAATCGACAGGAAATTGGCAAAGCCGCACAGAGCAAAGGTGACCACGGCGGTCGTGCGCGCCGACAGGTTCTTCATCTGCCCCAGATCGATGAACGCGACAAATTCGTTCAGCACCACCTTGGTGCCAACCAGACTGCCCGCCGCCGCCGCCTCGCTTGCCGGTATGTTGAGCAGCAGCATGAAGGGCGACAGGACGACGCCCAATATCCATTGAAAGGTCAATTCCGGGTGCCCGAACAGCCCGCCCACCGCACCGAGCAGGCCATTGGCAAGCGCCACGAGCGACACGAACGCCAGCACCATCGCGGCAACGGCCACGGCAATCCGCACGCCGGTTTGCGCGCCATTGGCGGCCGCCATGATCACATTTTCGGCGCGCTCAACCTCGACCACAGGATCAACCGGATCGGCAATCTGAATGTCCTGATCGGCGGCGGGCATGGGCGGTACATCGGGCATGATGATCTTGGCCATCAACAGCCCGCCGGGCGCCGACATGAATGATGCTGCGAGCAGATAAGGCAGCGCCTGCGGCCCCAGCAGCGCTGCATAGGCGGCCAGGATCGTCCCCGCCACGCCGGCCATCCCGACAGACATCACCGCAAATAACTGGGGTGGCTTCAGCGCAGGCAGATAGGGGGCGATCACCAGCGGGGCTTCACTTTGCCCCACAAAGATGTTGGCAGCGGCACACAGCGCCTCAACCTTTGACACGCCGATGATCAGTTCAATCGCGCCGCCGACATATTTGATCACCAGCTGCATGATGCCCAGGTGATACAGGACCGCGACAAGGGCCGCGAAAAAGATGATCACCGGCAGCGCGGAAAACGCAAAGGCGGAGCCAAAGGTCGGATCAGTCGCCAGCTTGCCAAAGATTAACTGTGTGCCTGCGGCCGCATAGCCAAGCAGCGCCGAAACCCCCAGCGCCATCGTTTCAATGACGCGTTTGCCAGCGGGCACGTACAGCACCAGCACCGCCATCGCGACCTGCAGGCCAAAGGCGGCGATCACAACGCGCGGGCGGATCAGCCGTTTATTGTTTGACAGCAGAAACGCGGCCAGCAGGATGACGGCGATCCCGGAAAGGCCGATAAGCGTCTGGTTCATTGATACCCTTTGCGCACAAAACTCACGCGCCCCCCCGGCTGCGCAAGCGGGCTAGCATACAGCGGTTGGTCAATTGGGCTAGGGGTGGTTTTGCAACCAGATTTACCGTCCTTGCGAGCACAGCGAGCCGCAGGCGACCGCAGGTCAACCAATCTAGGGCGACACGCGCTTCACTGGATTGCTTCGCTGCGCTCGCAACGACGAATGGGGGTTGTAGCACCCGGCTGCTGGTGCCGTTTGACGGGCGCGGAAATCTCGCTAGCAATCGGCGTATGAACCAAAATGATCTCCGCATCCCGCGCTCGCTCTTCGCGCTGTCGATTTTCTATGGCGGCATGGTCTGCATTGCAGGCGTGCTGGGCAATAAGCAGGTGACGCTCGGGCCGCTTTCCGCGATCGGGCCGATGCTGGGGCTGGGGCCGCTGGCGATTGAGGCGGGGATCTTCGCCTTTTTGATGCTGGTGGTGGTGTCGAGCGCGATTGCCGAGCTGCACGGCGCGGTGATCGCCAACCGGCTGGTCCGCTTCGGCTTCGTGCCGCTGATCGCCTCGATCCTGTTGTCGCTGATCGTCCTGGTTATTCCCGCCGCCCCCGACATGGACCCGGCGCGTGCGCAAGCGTTTGAGCTGATGATGGGCGCAACCCCGCGCATCTGGGTGGGCGGCATCATCTCCTACGGCATTTCGCAGACGCTGAACGTCTATGTGTTTTCGGCGATGAAAGAGGGAGAGGGCGGCGGGCTGCTGTGGCTACGCGCCGGGATCGCCAGCATCTTATCGCAGATCGTCGACACATTGCTGTTCGTCAGCATCGCGTTTCTGGGCGTCTTCCCGATCCGCGAGCTGCTGATCGGGCAGATGGTGGTGAAGGTGGGGCTGTCCGCGCTGCTGGTGCCGCCGCTGATTTATCTGGTGGTGGGTATCGGGCGGTGGCTGGATCGGGCGGGGAATGAGGGCTGAGATTGGGTGGGGAGCTGCCGTTTTGGCGCTCAGTCGAGACGAACGGTATTGCCTTTCAACAGTCCCGAGCAAACGGCCCCTTCGACGCGCTGGCCGGAGGGGCTGGTGGCTTCGAAAGCGGTTGCGAAAAGATCACCCTTCCCACAATCAAAATAGGCATAACCCGTGGTCCGAACCTCGGTGTAGCCTTGCGCAAGAAGTGTCTGGGTGGCGCGATCAGGAGTTGTGAGAGCGACAGGCGCCACAAAAGGAAATGCGGCGAGCAGCGCAATCCCGACCCCGGTTGATCTCAACTTTTTCCGCATCATAGAATGAAAAATGCCACATTTGAGCAATGTCAACAACTGGGCGATTGCAGACTAGCCGGTCTTCTGGTCGATCGCTGCCAATCTTCCCTTCTCCCATCGGGAGAAGGATACCGCAGCTTGACAGCTTGCTGTCTAGCGAAGGTTGGATGAGGGGTTCCGCGCTCTCGAGGGGGGTGATCCCCTCACCCAGCTTCGACTAGGCAGCAAGCTGCCAAGTCTGCGCAGCCCTCTCCCGACGGGAGAGGGATTCCTGCCGCTTGCCCTACCCTTTGGTCGGGGCCTTCTGGTGCGAGCCACATCGCATGCCGATCGCACGCGCCCAGCTTTCGCTGGGGTGACGTTTTGGCTAGAGGACGTGCCATGACCAACCCCGCTTCCACCGCCAATCATGCGCCAGACCCGGCGATGCTCGCCAAGGCGGAAACGCTGACCGAGGCTTTGCCCTATCTTCAGCGTTATGCCGGCAAGACCTTTGTCGTGAAATATGGTGGGCATGCGATGGGCGATCCGGAGCTTCAGCGCGATTTTGCCGAGGATGTCGTGTTGCTGAAGGCGGTGGGCATCAACCCTGTCGTTGTGCACGGCGGCGGGCCGCAAATTGGCGCGATGCTGAAAAAACTTGGCGTCGAATCGAGCTTTATCGATGGGCTTCGCGTCACCGATGCACAGACCGCGCAGGTGGCGGAAATGGTGCTGTCAGGCGCGATCAATAAGGAGATCGTCGCCTGGATTGGCCAGGCGGGGGGGCGAGCCATCGGCATTTCGGGCAAGGATGGCGGTTTTGTGCGGGCAGTAAAGGTCGAACGCACCACGCGTGACCCGGACAGCAACATCGAACGCGTGGTCGATCTGGGCTTTGTTGGTGAGCCGGAAGCGATTGATCGCAGCGTGATCGACACGATTTCGGGCGCAGGCATGATTCCGGTGGTCGCGCCGATCGGCATCGGGGCGGCCGGGATCACTTATAATATCAACGCCGATACGATGGCGGGCGCGATTGCGGCGGCACTCGGGGCGTCACGCTTGTTCCTGCTCACCGATGTGGCGGGCGTGCTCGACAAGGGCGGGCAGTTGCTGACTGATCTTGATCCGACCGCGATTGCGGGCCTGCGCGCTGACGGCACGATTAGCGGCGGGATGATTCCCAAGCTGGAGACGTGCATCACCGCGGTTGAGGGGGGGGTGGATGCTGCCGTTATCCTTGACGGGCGCGTGCCGCATGCGATGCTGCTTGAAATCTTCACCCAGGCAGGGGCAGGGACATTGGTTCACCGCTAACCCCTTGCTCACGTGTTTTAGTATAGTATAACGCCTGTATAGGCCAATGGAGTGCCCCGATTGATCACGCTTATCCAGATTGCGACCGTCCTGCTCAACCTGGTCTGGTGGATCATCGTCGTCCAGATCATCCTGTCGCTGCTGATCGCTTTCAACGTGATCAACACCTATAATGATTTTGTCCGCTCGCTGCACCAGGGCCTCGAAAAACTGACCGAACCGATCTACCGGCCCATTCGCCGTGTGCTGCCTGATTTCGGCCAGATCGATTTTTCTCCTGCCGTGGTGCTGATCGGGCTGCAGATTGTGCAGATGGTGCTGGGCAACGTGGCCAATTCGATCCAGACGGGTGCGCCGCTCTGATCGGAGCACGCCTAGCTTCCTTTTCCTGAATCGAACCTGCGCGTCTGCAAAGGGTGGCGCAGATCGCCCTCGCGCTTTATGGCCCGGCCCCATGAGTGCACAGATCATCGATGGCAAAGCTTTTGCAGCCGGGCTGCGGGGCCGGATCGCCGCACAGGTGGCGACCTTGCGTGAAGCAGGCGCGCGCGCGCCTGGGCTGGCGGTGGTGCTGGTGGGGGATGATCCCGCCTCCGCCGTCTATGTCCGCAACAAGCACAAGGCGACGATTGCGGCCGGCATGGCGAGCTTTGAATACCGCCTGCCCGCCGATACCGCGCAGGATGAAGTAATGGCGCTGGTCGCCAGCCTGAACGCCGATCCTGCGGTTGACGGCATCTTGGTTCAGTTGCCGCTGCCGCCGCAAATTGATGCCGATGCGGTGCTGCTGGCGATCGATCCTGACAAGGATGTGGACGGTTTTCACCCCGTCAATGCGGGTCGGCTCGCAACGGGTTTGCCGGGATTCGTGCCCTGTACGCCGCTTGGTTGCGTGATGCTGCTCAAGGATCAGCTCGGCGATCTGGCCGGGCTGGAAGCGGTGGTGGTTGGCCGATCAAACATTGTCGGCAAGCCGTTGGCGCAATTGCTGATCGCCGAAAGCTGCACCGTCACCGTGGCGCATTCGAAAACGCGCGATCTGGCTGGGGTGATCCGCCGCGCCGACATTGTCGTGGCAGCGGTGGGGCGGCCTGAGATGATCAAGGGTGAGTGGATCAAACCCGGTGCGGTCGTGATCGATGTTGGCATCAACCGCACCGAAGCAGGGCTGGTTGGGGACGTTGATTTTGGCGGTGCGGCCAGCGTGGCCAGCGCCATTACGCCAGTACCCGGCGGCGTGGGACCGATGACGATTGCTTGCTTGTTGCGCAACACATTGGTGTCGGCATGCCGCCGCGCTGGGGTGGCACTTGACGAGACGTTGCTATGATGGAGCTGTTCATCTCGTCACTGATCACCTTTTTCGTGGTGATCGATCCCCCGGGCTGCGCGCCAATCTATGCTGGACTGACAGCGGGCGTGCCCGCGGTGCACGCGCGCGCCATGGCGATCCGCGCGGTGTTGATCGCCGGCGCGATCCTGGTGGTGTTTGCGCTGTTCGGGCAAGATATTCTGCGCGCACTGGGGATCAGCCTGGATAGTTTCCGGATCGCAGGCGGCATCATGTTGTTTATGATCGCGCTGGACATGGTGTTCGAAAAGCGCACGCAGCGCCGCGAAGATCGTGCGCAAAAACTGCTCGACACGCCAGAGATTGAGGACGTTTCCGTCTTTCCGATGGCGATGCCGATGATTGCCGGGCCAGGCTCCATCGCCAGCATCATGCTGCTGATGTCAAAGGGCACCGGGATAGAGCGTACGCTGGTCATCCTTGGCGCGCTGGGGACGATATTGGCGCTGACGCTGCTCGCGTTGATCCTGGCCGGGCCGCTGATGCGCATTTTGGGCGCGCGGATCGAGGCGGTGGTAACGCGTCTGCTCGGCGTGTTGTTGGCAGCGCTCGCCGCGCAATTCGTGATTGACGGGATCCGCGCCAGTTTTCCCTAGACGGCCATCCATCTATCGTCGCCATTTGCCCTACGCCCGCCGAAACCGGCGCTATCGTATCCGCCACAGCCGAAGCGGAGACTTGGCGGGCAATGCCACTGGCTCCAGCCAGTCGGGCGCTTCGCCTTTGGCCAGCTTTGCATAAAAGCCTTGTTTCGCCCGCACGGTATAAACGGTCGATTCAGCCATGTTGGGGCACGTGAGGAGCAGCGTTGCCCCGTGCCGCCGGGCAATTGCGCGGAATTGATCGGCTGAACCGGTAAACGCATGCTGCACATCCAGAATCGCATCGCCATTACGGTGATACGGCCCGGCCAAAGCGGAATGATGGGTGAGGGTAATCAGCCTTGGCCCCAGATCGACAAAGGTGAAAATCGTCTGCGCGGGAAGCCGGTTGAGCACGCCCAGCACCGGAATCGTCGGGCAACTGGCCCCTGCCCGGTTCACGGCCTTTGTGCGCAGGCTTGGCTTGTCGGGCGCGATATATTTCACCGCAAAACCAACAAATACGCCAGAAATGATGATGAAAGACGCAACGGTGCCAAATACGCGCACCAGCATGGAACGATGTCCCAGGCACCACGGGAACACGATCCAGCCCAGCGCCACCGCACCCGGCACGGCCAGCAATTGCGCCGCCGCGCCCGCGCGCACTTGCCACAGCATCAGGCCCCCTGCCAGCAGCGCGAACAACAACACGGCGGACCATGGCACGAAGCGGTCGCTCCGCCGCGCGCGCCACGTGGCGATCATCGCGCCGATCACCCCGATGATTGGCAATGCCGCCACGGGCAGCGCGTTGCGCCAGGGATGGTCATAGATCGGCTTGGCTTCGCGGACATTGTTCAGCCAATTGCGCGCCAGTTCGGGCGAAACCTGTTCCGGTCGCCCCACGCATTGCGGAAATACCAACGCAAAGGCGGTGATGATCGCGATACCTGCTGCCGCTGCCAGCGCCAGTCGGATGGGACGTCCATCAGGATTGATCCGCGCCAGCACGAACAACAGCGTCCCCGCCTCGATCATCACGCTCAGCCATACCGGGGTTAGCGCGTCACAGCGCAGCACCGCATTGGCACTTGATGCGAACAGCACATAGCCAATCGCGCTGCCCCCCGCGAGCGCCAGGCCATATACTGACAGCCGGTCACTCTCCCCCCGGTCCCACACCCAGCGAAGTGCCGTGATCGCGCCTGCACCTGCCGCATAAGGCAGCATTTCCAGCCCGATGCTAAGCGACACGGCGCTCACCAGCCCCACCACGATGCCACCGCGCCGTTGGTGTTGGTCGGCCAGCCCGGCCACCGTGATGCTCAGACAGGCAAGCTGCCACCCGTGATGATCGATCCGTTCCGGCATGAACATCAGCATCGTCGCGGTGCACAACAGCAGGAAAATCAGCGCCAGCGGCCAGGCAACGGGGCTCACCAGCCGCCGCACGGTGAAGGCAAGACCAGCCATCGTCACCGAAAGCGGCAATAGCGGCGCGATGCCGCAGGCCAGCTTTTCGGCCATCACGGTGCCGACAAACGGCTTGAAGGCCAAAATCAGCGCCGCAATCGGCAAATCGACAATCCGGCTCCAGTGGATGTCGAAACCGGCAGGCGGATTGAGCCGGTATTGCCGCAAATCATACCAACCCTGCCCGCCGAGCAGCGCACGTACCTGCATCAGGCGCATATTGTCGTCTGTGTCGCTCAGCGATAGCCACCAGATGCTGGGCCAGCGCTGCCAGATGATGCACATCGCGATCAACGCCCACGCCACCAGCGTCAGGCTAAGCCAGTTTTTCTGCAGCTCGTGCGCAAATGGCATCTGACGGTTGTTGGTATCGTTCAAAGAAGCTTCCCTCGCCAGCCTCTGCGCTCTAGTGCGGCCTCCACAAAGGGCAAGCGGCACGTGAAAACTCTCCATCATCTTGGCAATCAGTTTGGCGATCGGCTGGGTGTGCTGGTTGGCGGGCGCGATGTGGTGGATCAGCTGGTCCGCTTCGCGATTGCAGGCGGGCTTTCGACCGTGGTATATTCGGCGGTGTATCTGCCGTTGACGGCGTATGTGTTTCGCGCCGCACAGGCGGTGTATGCCGTGCCGTTTGCGTTTGCCGTGGCGGTGACGATCGGGTTTTTTCTGCACAGTCGCTGGAGTTTCAAGGGGCATGGCACGCGGGAAACCGGCGGCCGACAGCAGCTGAAATTCGTGATCGTGCAGGCTATTGGGCTGGCGCTGAATGCCGGCTTCACCTGGGGTGTCACCGCGTTGGCCGGGCTGCCCGCATGGGTGGCGTTGATTCCGGTGGTGACGATTACGCCAATCGCCACGTTCGCGCTTAACCGGCAATGGGTTTTCGGCGGCTCCCCCAAGCAGGATCCGACGCATGGATAGAATCGTTTACGACCGGATGGCGGCGCATGATTCCACCCATTGGTGGTACCGCGCGCGGCGAGAGATTCTGTTCGATTATCTGACGCGAGAGGCTGCTTTGCCCCGGGATGCGCGCATCCTGGAGATTGGCTGCGGCACCGGGCACAATTTGCCGATGCTGGCGCGATTTGGCAGTGTTGAGGCCATTGAAATTGATCCGGTTGCGCGCGGCATCGCCAGTGAGCGGCTCGGCAAGCCGGTGAGCGCTGCCCCCTTGCCTGAACTGCCGGGCATTGAACGCGGCGCTTATGATCTGATCGCCGTTCTTGATGTGGTGGAGCATATTGAGGACGATGTCGCAGCGTTGAAGGCGATGCGCGATTGCCTGAAACCCGGCGGCAAAATTCTCATCACCGTGCCTGCGCACCAGTGGATGTGGAGCGCCCATGATGTGGTGAACCACCACCACCGCCGTTATTCAAAGGCTAGCTTGGGCCGCGCAATTTCAGCGGCGGGGCTGGGGCATAATGGCCTGCGCTATTTCAATTCGCTGCTGTTCCCGCTGGCCGCCGCTGCACGGGTGGCGGGGCGGATGACGGGGCGCGACGACAGCGATGATTCGCCGCCGCCCAAAGCACTGAATACGCTGTTCGAGACAATTTTCGGCTGGGAACGGCATCTGGTGGGCCGCATGCCGCTCCCGCCCGGCGTGTCGATTGTCACGCTGGCAGGGTCGGGAACGTAGCGCGGGATCACATGACTTCACCCCGTTCGTCCCGAGCGCAGTTGAGGGGCGTGCCGCAGACGAATCGTGAGAGGCATGTTTCTCGACTTCGCTGGAAACGAACGGATTTGCATGCGTTAAACTAATGTCATTCCGGCTTGGCGCGTGGTTTGCGCGCGCGGGGTGCGGGCTTGGCGGCAGGCAATGCAGGCACCACCGCAGGCGCTTCGGCCTGATAGCCCAAAGTCGCCTTGCCCCCAATTGGCCCGGCGACGTCAGCCACCAAATATAGCGGTCGGCGCTTCGATTCGACATATAGCCGCCCGAGATATTCGCCAATCATTCCCAGCACGAACATCTGCACCGCGCCCAGCAGGACGACCACCAGCATCGTCGATGTCCAGCCCTGTACGGCGCTGCCGGTGAAAAACCCGATGGCGATATACACAAATAGCAGCAGCGACGCGCCGGTCAGCGCCAAGCCAAAATGGCTGGCAAAGCGCAAGGGGGCGGTGGAAAAGCCGGTCATGGCATCCAGCGCAAACCGAATCATCTTGGCCAGCGGATATTTGGTTTCACCCGCATGCCGTTCTGCGCGGTCGTACAAAAACGGCACCTGACGAAACCCGATCCATGCCACCATCCCGCGAATGAAGCGTGCCTGTTCAGGCAGCGACAGAAATGCATCCAGCGCGCGCCTGCTCATCAGCCGGAAATCGCCGGTATCAAGCGGAATGGGCGTATCGGTGACGCGGTCGAGCACGCGGTAAAACAGGGCGGCGGTCAGCTTTTTGAACAGCGTTTCACCCTCACGCTTGCGACGCACGGCATAGACGACATCGGCTTGCTCGGCGGCCATCGTCGCGCGCATATCGGCGAGCAGTTCCGGCGGATCCTGCAGATCAGCATCGATAATCATGATCTGCGCGCCGCAGCACAGATCAAGCCCCGCCGTCAGCGCCAGTTGGTGACCGTGATTGCGCGACAGGTTGATGGCGACCAGATGGGGATCGCTTGCGGCCAGCCGCTGCATGACGGGCCAGCTATCATCGCGCGACCCATCATTGACGAACACAATCTCATAGTCGTCGCCAACCGCCGCCCGGGCTGCGCCCGATACGCGGGTGTGGAGAATATCAAGACAGGCGGCTTCGTTGTAACAGGGTACAACGATGGAAAGGGCGGGGCGATGCATCTCAATGCCCCTAGTCCATGTCCGCCCGTGGTAAAATCCCCTGATTGCGCCCGGCGCGCGCGATCAGCCCTTGGCGGCCTTTGCGCGGGCCTCCACCAGCCGTTCCAGGATCGTCAGTGGCACTGCGCCGTCGCGCAGCACCTCATGAAACGCGCGCAGATCGAACTTGTCGCCCAGGATGCGCTTCGCATTGTCCCGCGCCCGCAGCCAACTGATATGGCCCAGCTTATAGCTGCATGCTTGGCCCGCTTGCGTGCAATAGCGCTCAATTTCGCGCTGCGATCTGGGCCGTGCAAAGCCAACCGTCTCCACGAAATAATCGGTCGCCTGTTCGCGCGTCCAGCGCTTGGCGTGAAGGCCGGTATCGGCAACCAATCGCGCGGCGCGGAACAGGAAGCTTTGCAGATAGCCTGCCCGCTCAATCGCACTGGCATAGCCGCCCAGTTCATCGGCGACCTGCTCTGCATACAGCGCCCAGCCTTCTGAATAGGCGCTGAAGCCCGACAACCGGCGGAGCAGCGGCGAATTGAGCTTTTGCACGATGCTGAGCTGAAGGTGATGCCCCGGTACACCTTCGTGATAGCTGAGGGAGGGCAGGGTGTATTTCGGCCAGTCGCCCACACTTTTCAGGTTGATAAAATAGATTGCCGGGCGTTTCCCGTCGAGCGAGGCGCGGCGATAATAGCCGTTCGACGCGCCGTCCTGGATTTCCACGGGCACGGCGCGAATATCGAGCGGTTCGGCGGGCGGGTTCAGGAAAGCCTTGCCCAGCCGGGCCTGCATTGCCGCCACGCCAACGTTCAGCCCGGCAAGCAACTCAGCGCGGCCTTCGGCGGTGTCGGCATAAAGCTGTGCCGGCATTTCATTGAGGGCGGTCAGCCGGGCACCAACGCTTCCCTTGGTCAGCCCCTGCGCCTTTAGGATCGCATCAAGTTCAGCGGTTAACGCTGCCACCTGTTCCTGGCCGATCTTGTGCACTTCATCGGGTGTGAAGTTGGTGGTGGTCGCCGCTTTCAGCGCATCGGCATAGATCGCTTCGCCATTCGGCAGCGCCCATAGCCCTGCTTCCTTGCGGCGGGGCAGCGATTCGACCAGCGCAATCTGCCGGTCAAGCGCGGGGTAAACCTGCGCCTCAATGATTGTGGCGGCTTTTGTGCCCCAATCCCCCGCCAACCCGGCCGCCTTTGCGCGCGTGACGAGTGAATTGACCATCGAGCTTGCCGCCGCCGGCTTGCCACGCAGCGCCTTTAGCTGACCAATCGTCAGATCCAGGCAGAAATCGGGTGCGACAAAGCCGCGTGCCGCCTCATCCCGCTGTACCGCGCTGTCCTGATCAAGCGCCGTGGCAAAGGCGGAAAGCCTGGAGCAATAGGCCTCGGCATCGGCGGTCGTCTGGATGGTGTGCGCCGAATTCAGGAAATCGGGGATGGAAAAATAAGCCCCGCCCTGCTGAAAGATCCGGTAGGGGCGGATCGTGCTGCCAATGCCGAATTTGTCGGGGCCGACGATGCCGCTGCGCAGCGAATAAAGCACAACCTCGCGGTCCAGCTTGCTCGTTTCGGAGAGCGTGGAGGCGTCGACCGCTTCCACACGGGCAATGGCTTTTTTGGCGCGGGCAAGATCAGTCGCGCGCGATGCGAGGGATCGATCCCCAAGCTGTGATTTTGCAGCAGCCCTTTTGCCATTGTCGAGGCCAAGCTGAGTCACGCTTTCGGGCGAATCGTCCAGATTTTCCTGGAAGATCGCCTCCAGCAGCGCGTTCAGCGCTGCATCGCCCGCACCCGGCTGGCCTGCCGCCTTCAGCGCACCGGGCGCCAGCGCCAGCGCCGTCACAGCACCAGTCGATGAAAGAAACTGGCGGCGATCCATGGCAATATCCTTAGCGCGTGTGGGTTTTGAACCGGTTTAACCTAGCCACACGGCGCGCGCTGGCAAGGGATTATGGCCAGGGGATTATGGCCAAGGGATGATGGCTAGGCGCGCTCGACGGCGCTGACGGCATCGGCCGCGCGCAGCGCAGCGATAACACGCATCAGATGGTGCAGATCATGCACCTCCACATCAATCGTGTTGGTGTGATAGCCGGTATCGCGGTTATCCAGCCGCAACCCCAGAATATTCGCCTTGTGCGCGCCGATGATTGTCGCGACCACGCCCAACGCGCCGGGTTCGTTCTTCAGCTGGACGGCGATCTGCGCGGTTGCCCCCTCGCTCTTGTCGCCCCAGGCCAGATCAACCCAATCGGCATCATCGCCATCGATCAGCTTTTTGCAGTCAATCGAGTGCACCTCGATAAGCCGGTCCGGGTGCCGCAAGCCGACGATCCGGTCGCCCGGCACCGGATGACAGCACTCAGCAAGGGTGAAGGCGATGCCATGCTTCAGCCCGCGAATCGAAATGGCGGCTGATTGCGGCGGTAAATCGCGTAAAGCATCCGTGCCCGCAGAACCGGGCATCAGTGCCTCCATCACCTGCGCATCGGTGATCCGACGCTTGGCAATTGCCTCCATCAGCGCGGCTTCATCGGGAAGCTTCAGCCGCCTTACAGCGGCGATAATGGCGTCGGCCGCTGGCGTTGCCGGCAGACGCTGGACGATCTCATCATAAATCTTGCGGCCCAGCGCCTGGCCTTCGGTGCGTTCGGTTTGGCGCAAATGCCGGCGGATGGCCGCGCGAGCCTTGCCGGTAATCGCAAAATTCAGCCAGCCAGGCTGCGGCACCTGCGCCTTTGATTTCAGGATTTGCACCTGATCACCATTTTCAATCCGCGTGCGCAGCGGCACGACGCGCCCGTTGATCTTGGCCCCCACCGCCTGATCCCCCAGATCGGTGTGAAGCGCATAGGCGAAATCAATCGGCGTCGCACCCTTGGGCAACTGGATCAGTTCCCCGCGCGGAGTAAAGCCGAAAATCCGATCCTGGTACATTGCCATCCGGGTATGTTCGAGCAGCTCCTCAGGGCTTTCGGCCGTATCCAGAATTTCGATCAGGTCGGCGATCCAGCGGACCTGGTTATCGGGGCGCACTTTGGCTTGTTTATAGGCCCAGTGCGCGGCCAGGCCGTGCTCGGCCTCGGCATGCATTTCCTGCGTGCGGATCTGAATTTCAACGCGCGTATTCTCGGCATGCATGACCGATGAATGGAGCGATCTGTACCCGTTGCGCTTGGGGGTGGAGATATAGTCCTTGAAGCGCCCCGGAACCATCGGCCAGCGCCGATGGATCAGGCCAAGCGCGCTGTAACATTCCTCCACTGTCGGCACGATCAGCCGGAACGCCATAATGTCCGACAGTTGCTCAAAACTAATGTGCCGTTCGGCCATTTTTTTCCAGATGGAATAAGGGTGTTTTTCACGCCCCGAGACATCAGCCTCCACACCGCCGCGCGACATCAGTTGCTTGAAACTGCCGGCAATCTTGTCGATCCGATCGCCGTCGCCCTCTTGCAGCTGCACCAGCCGCTTGCTGATCGAGCTATATGCCTCAGGCTCCAGCTCGCGAAAGGCGAGCGTCTGCATTTCCTTCATGAATTCATACATGCCGATCCGCTCGGCGAGCGGCGCATAGATATCCATCGTCTCGCGCGCGATGCGGCGGCGTTTGTCGGGATTGGCGATGTAATGCAGCGTGCGCATATTGTGCAGCCGGTCGGCCAGCTTCACCAACAGCACACGGATATCGTCTGACATTGCGAGCAGGAATTTGCGCAGATTTTCAGCCGCGCGCTCATTCTCTGTCTGCGCTTCGATTTTGCTCAGCTTGGTAACGCCGTCCACCATCCGCGCGACATTTGGGCCAAACAGCCGCAGAATTTCCTCAGGCGTCGCGACGGTGTCTTCGATGGTGTCGTGCAGGATCGCGGTAGCGATTGTTTCGTCATCGAGATGCAGGTCGGTCAAGATGCCCGCCACCTCGATCGGATGGCTGAAATAGGGGTCGCCCGATGCCCGCTTCTGGCTGCCATGCGCCTGGAGCGAAAAGACATAGGCGCGGTTCAGCAGCGCCTCATTGGCCTGGGGATCGTAGCTTAATACCCGATCGACAAGTTCATATTGCCGCAGCACGCGGGTAGGATGGCCCCGCGTGCTGCTGCTTTGCAACATATAGTTGAGATTAGTTTGCGCGCGCGTTGCACTTTTCGAGCATTGCAGCATCGATTGGCGTACCGGCCACGGTGAACGTGTTCAGTTTGCCAACGCGCTGGACGACCATCTGGCACATGATCACGTCACGCTGGGTCGATTGCTTGGCGCTGCACACGCCGTCGGTGCACTTCCACAGCGTACCGGCGGTGATCACGGTTGCCTTGGTCGGCGCGGTTGCTGGCGTTGCGGTGTAATAGCCACCGGTCTGGGCAATCGCCGCGGTCGCAAACAAGACGGAGCTGAGCAGGATCGAGCTTGCAAGGGCGGCGGCGGTCGTAAGGATGCGTGTCATGATGAACTCCATGATCGGTTAGGGGTCGGTTCGGGGAGGGATCAAAAAGCCAACCGAATTAGGTTGCGAATCGATACTTAGTCGATTAGGTTTCCAGTTGCAACTCAAAACTGATATTTCATTCGCATGACAGATAAATTTCGCTAGGATTGACGGTCTATGGAAGCAAAGCTGCGAGAACCCTTACGCGAACTGGCCGAATGCAGCCTGCCGGCGGCATTGGAGGCGATGGGGGAGCGCTGGTCTTTTCTGATTTTGCGCGCGGCATTTAACGGGCTTTATCATTTCGAGGAATTCCAGTCGGAACTGGGCATTGCCCGCAACATCTTGGCGAATCGCTTGGCCCGTCTTGTCGAGCACGGCATCTTGCAACGCGAACCAATGCCTGAGGATCGCCGCAAAATTGAGTATCGGCTGACCGAAAAGGGCTATGCGTTATTGCCCACAATGATCGCGCTGCGCCAATGGGGTGAACGCTGGGAAACCGGTTTTCCGGCATCGCCGGTGCTGGTCGACGAGCGTGACCGTCGACCGATAGCGCAGGTTGACGTCAGGGCGTGGGACGGCCGGGTACTCACCAAGGCTGATCTGCTCTGGTCGCTGCCCGAACACGTCATGAACGACGAGATTGACGCAAAGGCTGCCGAGTAGATTCAGGCCATCGAGATTCTAGAGTGTATTTTGCCTCGGGGTGATGTATTTGCCGCTATTTTGAGGTTATAATTAATGACTCGAAATATAAAACATATCACCCCAGCCTTTGTTGGCACATTTACTACGGTAGCACTACTGCTTGGTCAGGTATTGGTTTTTCATATTCCCATATCTAATCAGCAGGTTTATTTTGCCACTTTATTCGTGTTCTTTCAATTTGTGTTTAGTGTTATACGGCATGGTGGCCTGAAATAGGATTGATAGTTCGTTATTTATTTAATCCAATCGCCAGCAAGGCCAAACGCTAAAAGTGAAGCGCATTCTTTAATTGATTCATACTCATTCTGGTATTCAGAAACGGACAATTGAAGATTATGATTTAGGCGATATACAATAACATCTTTGAAACTTAAATTATATCTAAAAGCTCGTTTCATTGCATGTAGACTCAGCTCTACCGGAACTTGCCGATCCAAATTTCCCTATTAGGCCGCGACGAGTTTTTCCAGCGCCCGGCGCACAGGGCCATCGATAGGCTTGGATCGCCCGGTCTCCAGATCGACATGCACGATCGTCATCAAAATCATGCAGTGCAGGTCGCCCGTCACGGCGTGGCACAGCTCAAACCGCTGCGTCATGCTGGTGCCGCCCAGGCGCTCGATGCGCACAAACGCCTCGATCTCATCATTCATCACAAACGGTTTGAAATAGTCGATTTCGGTATGGCGGACGTGGAACTCAGCCTCGGTCCATTCAGGGCCCAGATCCTCCATGCCGGTCCATGGCCAAAACTCTGAAATCGCCACATCGACATATTCCAGATAGCGCGAATTATAGACGACACGCTGCGCGTCGACCTCTGCGTAGCGGACCTTGAATCGGGTAGAAAAAGAAAAGCCAGGGCGTGTCATGCGCGACCTGTTGGCGGGCGGCACCCGCGCCGTCAAGCTGGCGGCGCTGATGGTCGCGCGGCCGTCACCCGGTTTGCGCTGGCGTATTCACCCCCATGCTCGCCAGATATTTCTTCACGTTTCGTGCCGCCTGGCGCAGCCGCTGCTCATTCTCGACCATCGCGATGCGCACATAGCCCTCGCCATTTTCGCCATAGCCCACCCCCGGCGCGACCGCGACCTTCGCATGGCTGAGCAACTGCTTGGAAAACTCCAGGCTACCCAGGTGCGCAAGTGCAGGCGGCAGCGGCGCCCAGGCAAACATTGATGCGCGCGGCGGTGGGATGTCCCAGCCTGCGCGGCCAAAGCTTTCGACCATCACATCGCGGCGCCGATGATAAAGCTCGCGGTTGCGCTCAACGATATCCTGCGGGCCGTTTAGCGCCGCACAGGCAGCCGCCTGGATCGGCGTAAATGCGCCATAATCGAGATAGGATTTCACCCGAGTCATCGCCGCAATCAGTTTCTTGTTGCCCACCGCAAAGCCGATCCGCCACCCAGCCATCGAATAGGTTTTGCTTAGGCTGGTGAATTCAACCGCAACGTCCTTTGCGCCCTTTACCTGCAGGATCGATGTGGTCGGCTTGCCGTCAAAATAAAGCTCGGAATAAGCGAGGTCAGATATCACCCACACCTTGTTCTCGCGCGCCCAGGCCACCAGTCGTTCGTAGAAAGCCAGATCAACCGTCTCGGCCGTGGGGTTTGACGGGTAATTGACGACCAGAATGGATGGGCGGGGCACCGTGAAATTCATCGCGCGTTCCAGCGCTTCCCAATAACGCTCATCGGGCGTGGTCGGCACCGCGCGGATTGTGGCACCGGCGATGATGAAGCCAAAGGTGTGGATGGGGTAGCTGGGGTTGGGGGCCAGCACGACATCACCCGGCGCGGTAATCGCCGTGGCAAGGCTGGCAAGGCCTTCCTTGGACCCCATTGTCACCACGACTTCGCTATCGGCATCAAGCTCGACACCAAAGCGCCGCGCATAATAATTTGCCTGAGCCTTGCGCAGGCCCGGAATCCCGCGTGATGCCGAATAGCCATGGGCATCGGGCTTTGCGGCCACCTCGCACAGTTTTTCGATCACATGATCGGGCGGCGGCAGATCAGGATTGCCCATGCCCAGATCGATAATGTCCTCTCCGCCAGCGCGCGCAGCCGCCCGCATCGCATTCACTTCGGCGATGACGTAGGGCGGCAGGCGTTTGATGCGGTAAAATTCGTCGGACATGCGTTCTTTCCATCGGCAACGGGTGTCGGTTCGCCTCGTTATACGCGATTTGCAGCGCGGAGCGAATGACGGCGGGCAAAGCTTGCGGTAAGCGGGGGGAAATAACAAGAATCGAGGATGTGATGAGCGCGCCTGAGCACAGCACCACGCCGCCGCAGGATTCCAGGGCCGCACGGGATCGGGGGCAGGATCGGGGGGCACCCGACCTCTCTAATCCTGGCTTTTCCATTCCCAGCCTTGAGGACATGCAGCACTGGACCTGGGTGATGGGTCGCGCGCAGCAAATGATGCTGGAGGCAGGGTTGCAAACCATGCAGGAAACGCCCGCACTGCCCATCATCCCCGGCTTTACTGACCGCGCGACCATGGCGCGTGCGCATGATTTCTGGATCGACAGCATGAAGCTGTGGCAGCATTTTCTGGCGCCCGACTTGGCCGAACCAATCACGCAATCGCCAGAACACGTGCAGGACAAGAGGTTTAAGGCGCCGCAATGGCGCGAAAATCCTGTGTTTGACTGGATCAGGCAAAGCTATTTTCTGGTGTCCGATCACCTTCTGCGCGGTGTTGATGAGGTTGACGGAATTGATGACCGGCACCGCGAGCAACTGCGCTTTGCCACACGCGGCTTTGTCGATGCGATGAGCCCCAGCAATTTTCCCGCGACCAACCCGTTGGTACTTGAAAAAACGCTGGAAACCGGCGGCGAAAATCTGCTCCACGGGCTGCAGAATATGATGACAGATCTGGCAAAGGGTCAGCTGACGCATACCGATCCCGATGCATTTGCGGTGGGCCGCAATCTGGCGATGACGCCGGGCAAGGTCGTCAAGCGCACGCCGCTATACGAACTTATCCAGTATACGCCGACGACGCCCGATGTTCTGGCGGTGCCGCTGGTGATCTTTCCGCCGTGGATCAATCGATATTACATCCTCGACCTCAACCCGGAAAAAAGTTTCATCAAATGGGCGGTCGACCAGGGGCTGACGGTATTCGTCGTGTCCTGGAAATCCGCAGATGCCACAATGAAGGACATCGTCTGGGACGATTATGTCGAGGCCGGGCAGATTGATGCGATCGACACGGTCCTTGATCTGCTCAACGTCGAGAGCGTTCACGCAATTGGCTATTGCGTTGCGGGAACCACGCTGGCGGCAACATTGGCGGTGCTTGCCGCGCGCGGGCAGGCCGCCAAGGTGAAAAGCGCGACCTTCTTTACCGCCCAGGTCGATTTCGCGCGCGCGGGCGAATTGCTCAATTTTGTCGACGATGAACAGATGCAGCGGATTGAACAGCTATCGCCGGAGGGGTTTCTGGATGGGCGCTATATGGCGGCGACGTTCAACCTGCTGCGCGGCCGCGATCTGATCTGGAATTACGTCACCAACAATTACCTGCTCGGTCAGGATTACGCCCCGTTCGATCTGTTGCATTGGAATGGCGACACCACCAATTTGCCGACCAAATGGCATTTGAGCTATTTGCGAGACCTTTACCGCGACAATTTGCTCGTCAAGCCGGGCGCGATGGCGATTTCGGGCACACCGATTGATCTGGGTGCGGTGGCAACGCCGAGCTATATCCAGGCCGGCCGTGATGATCATATCGCCCCTGCGGACAGCGTTTGGCAGATTACGCATCACTTCACCGGGCCGATTCGGTTTGTGCTTGCAGGGTCGGGTCATATTGCGGGCGTGGTCAATCCGCCGGCCGCTGGCAAATATCAGTATTGGACAAATCCAACCCTGCCTGAAACGCTTGATGCTTTCATCGCAGGGGCGACTGAAACCAAGGGAAGCTGGTGGCCAGACTGGATCGCGTGGATTCGCGCGCAGGATGGATCAACGGTGCCCGTGAAAGGCGCGCGCAGGCCCGGCAAGGGGCGCTTAAAATCCCTGGGTGATGCTCCGGGAGATTATGTCGCGGCACGATAAATTTTAAATATCAGCTAGTTAACTGCACAGAATTACGTTTTGTTGCGCTGCACAAAAAGTTCTTGCATCGCGCGCTGCCTGCTATATATTGCAGTGCAGCAAACGAGAGCAGGGAGGCCATTATGGCTGACAAGACGATCACGACAAACCAAGCGGCTCCTGGTGTAAAGGCAGCAGCAACGCCGGTTGTTGTTCCTACCGCAGCAGCGGTTGCCCCAATCCCCGCAGCGGTTTCCGCGCCGGTTGAGGTGAAAGCCGCACCCAAGCCTCCCGTGCTTGCTGAAACGGCCGCTGCAAAAGTTGTGGCCAAGCCGGTGACGCCAAAGGCCGCCGCGCCAAAGGCCCCTGAGCCAAAGGTGCTCGCAGCCAAGGCGGTAACGCCGGTCGCAGCGCCCGTGACGAAGCCCGCAGCACAGCCTGTGAAGAAGATTGTTAGCGTAAAGACCCAAGCCAAGCCAGTCGCTGCACCTGCAGCACCCCACACCAAAAAGGAAGTAACCACCATGGAAAACACCATCAAGAACACCACCGACAAGGCTCAGGCCATGTTTGTTGACATGAACGACCGCGCCAAGGCAGCTCTCGAAAAGACCCAGGGCATGCTCGCTGACGTGACCGAGTTCAACAAGGGCAACGTCGAAGCACTCGTCGAATCGTCGAAGATCGCTGCCAAGGGCATCGAAACGATGGGCCAGGACGCTGCTGAATATACCCGCAAGTCGTTCGAAAACATGACCGCAATCGTCAAGACGCTGTCGACGGTGAAGTCGCCAACCGAGTTCATGAAGCTCCAGAGCGATTACATGCGCACGTCGTTCGACTCGATGGTTGCAGAATCGTCGAAGACCACCGAAACGATGCTGAAGCTCGCTGGTGAGATCGCACAGCCAATCTCAAACCGCGTTGCGATTGCCGCTGAGAAGATCAAGATCAGCGCATAATCGTCCCTTCCCGGCGCAATGTCGGGCCAGGAAAGCCAATGAAAGGGCGGTTGCAGCGATGCAGCCGCCCTTTTCATATCAGTTTTCGTGCAAATTTGTGGTTATCGCGGTCGTTCTGCCACGCTTGCCCCTTGCCCTTGGGCGGGCAGGTGCCATATTTTCACTTCACATGATGAGCCAGTCCATCCCTCCGCGCGCCATGGCGCAGCGCCCACCCGGTGACGATGACGAGGGTACGGGCCTTGGTATCGCAACCCGCACGCGCACCCGCACCAAACAGCCAACGCCGTACCGGGTGCTGATGCTGAATGATGATTATACGCCGATGGAATTTGTGGTGCTGTGCCTGCAACGCTTTTTCCGGATGAGCATTGAGGATGCGACTCGAGTGATGCTGCACGTCCACCAAAAGGGCGTCGGTGTGTGCGGGGTGTTCAGCTATGAAGTGGCGGAGACCAAGGTGAGCCAGGTCATGGATTTCGCCCGCCAGCACCAGCATCCGCTGCAATGCACGATGGAAAAGGCGTAACCGCGGCGCGGTTGCCAATTCATCGACCGCCGCTTGCGCCATCCCCTTGCGCGGCATCGCTGACCCAGTAGAAGATTTCCAATGGACAGAATTATCATTCGCGGCGGCAATCGCCTGTCGGGCCGTCTTCCCATTTCAGGGGCCAAGAACGCAGCGTTAACGCTGATGCCCTGCGCGCTGCTGACGGAAGAGCCGCTGACGCTGCGCAACTTGCCGCGCCTCGCCGATGTCGACGGGTTCGGCCATTTGCTCAACCAGCTGGGCGTGTCGACCATGATCGAGGGGTCGCGCCCGGACGAGTTCGGGCGCGTAATGACGCTGAAGGGCGGGCGGCTGACATCAACAATCGCGCCCTATGATATTGTGCGGAAGATGCGCGCTTCTATCCTGGTGCTCGGGCCGCTGGTCGGCCGGGCGGGTGAGGCAACGGTGTCGCTGCCCGGCGGCTGTGCGATCGGGAATCGTCCGATTGACCTCCATCTGAAAGCGCTTGAATCGCTCGGTGCCGAAATCGAACTCGCAGCCGGCTATGTAAAGGCAACCGCACCGGGTGGCCGCTTGCCCGGCGGACGCGTAAGTTTTCCGATCGTTTCGGTTGGTGCGACTGAAAATGCGTTGATGGCCGCCGTGCTCGCCAAGGGGTCATCGGTGATCGACAACGCCGCGCGCGAGCCCGAGATCGTCGATCTGTGTAACTGCCTGGTGGCAATGGGTGCTTCGATTTCCGGCATCGGCACAGAAACGATCGAGATTGAAGGGCGCGACCGGCTTCACGGCGCAACCTACCGTGTGATGCCTGACCGGATTGAGGCGGGCAGCTATGCCTGTGCGGCGGCGATTACCGGCGGTTCGCTTGATCTTCTGGGTGTGTCCGCTGCTGATATGCGCGCGACGACAGCCGCCTTGGTTGAGGCGGGCGTATCGGTGGAGGAACATGGCGATTTCATGCGGATCACGGCCAGCAATGGGCTGGGCCCGTTGACGCTGTCGACCGCGCCGTTCCCCGGCTTTGCAACGGACATGCAGGCGCAGTTTATGGCAATGCTGTGCATGGCCAACGGGGCGAGCGTGCTGACCGAGACGATTTTTGAAAACCGCTATATGCACGTTCCCGAACTCGCCCGGATGGGCGCGGATATTCAGGTGCGCGGCCGTACAGCGGTAGTGCGCGGCGTCGACAAGCTGATTGGCGCGCCGGTGATGGCGACCGATCTGCGCGCGTCGATGAGCCTGATCCTGGCGGGCCTGGCCGCAGAGGGTGAGACGCAGGTCCAGCGCGTCTATCACCTCGATCGCGGCTATGAACGGTTGGAGGAAAAACTCTCGGCTGTGGGTGCCGATATCGAGCGCGTCAGCGACGGCTGACGCGCTCAACAGCCTTGGTCAAATTGCCGCCAGCGCCTGATCGAAATCGGCGATCAGATCGTCCGCGTCCTCCACGCCAATCGATATGCGCACCAGATTGTCGGTAATGCCCAGCGCCGCCTTGCGGGCTTCGGGGACCGACAAATGCGTCATGCCCGCAGGATGGCTCGCCAGCGTCTCTGTGCCGCCCAGCGACACGGCCAGCTTGGCGATCCGCAGCGCATCAAGAAAGGCGAAACTCTCCCGCTCGCCGCCCTTCAGGAACAACGAAAAGGTACTGCCTGCGCCCATATCGTGACGCTGATAAATATCGGCCTGGCGCTCGTCGCCAGGCGTGGACGCAAGGAAACCGAGATAACCGACCCGATCTACCTTTGGATGGTCGCGCAAGAACCCGCACACCTTGGCGGCATTTTCGCCCGCGCGCGTCATTCGTAATTCCAGCGTCTCCAGGCTGCGCAGCAGCATCCACGCGGTGTTGGGATCGGTGATTGTGCCGATCGTGTTGCGCATCAGCCGGATCATATCGATGTGCTTTTTCGAGCCAAGCAGCGCGCCTGCCACCAGATCGGAATGGCCGCCGACATATTTTGTCAGCGAATAGACGACAATATCTGCCCCGTGCTGCAATGGCTGGAACCAGAGCGGCCCCAGAAATGTGTTGTCGATCGCGATCGGCGGTTTGTCTGGCGAATCGCCAAACACCGCGTCACGGGCAGCGGCAACGGCCTGTACATCGACCAGCGCGTTGGTCGGGTTGGCAGGGCTTTCCAGATAGATCAGCGCAACACGCCCCATGGCGTTGGCCTTGGCCATCACGGCATCGATTTCTGCACGCGTCGCGCCGGCTGGAAAATCGACGAAATGAACGCCAAACCGGCCCAAAATGCGCGCGATCAGCGTTTCTGTGGCGGCATAAAGCGGCCCCGAATGGATAATCGTGTCGCCAGCGCGCACCATCGACAGGAACAATGTCGCGATGGCGGACATGCCGCTGGAAAAGGTCAGCGCGTCCTCTGCATCTTCCCACACGCCCAGCCGGTCTTCGAGGATTTCCTGATTGGGGCCGTTGAAGCGCGAATAGACAAGCCCGTCCGCGCCGCCGGGTCGCTTTCCGGTAACCCCCTCAAAATGGCGCTTGCCTGCTGCGGCATTGGGAAAAACAAAGGTGGAGGTGAGGAAAATTGGCGGCTTCAGCGAACCTTCTGAAAGCATGGGATCATAGCCGTGCCCCATCATCAACGTCGACGGTTTCAACTTTCGCCCGCCGAGCTTGTCGACCTGGGGCTTGGGGTGGCGGCGCGGGGCGGCGCCCGTGAACGCGACTTCGGTTTCGTCGGTCATGCGCAATGGCTCCTGTGCAGCGGATGGGCGGTTGTTTAGTCTCTACAGTTACTATCGCCGGAGCGATAGCGCGCTTTACGCCATTTCCTGCGCTAATCGACCAACCCGATCAGCGAGATTTGCCGCCCATAATCGGGTTCGCCCAAATGCGTGGCGCGGCGATAGCTGAAGAATCGTGCCGGATCGGCATAGGTGTCCAGCCCCAGCATTTCGACGGCACCAACGCCCGCATGCGCGATTCGGTGCGCGACATAGGCTTCGAGGTCGAATTGCTGATGGCCCGGCCTTCCCGGCGAAAAGAATCGCTCGGTCGCCGGATCATCGACGGCGAAGCGCGCGGCGAAATGATCATCCACTTCATAACTGGCGCGCGCGATGCACGGCCCGATGGCGGCGACGATCCGCTCGCGCTGCGCACCCAGTGAGATCATCGCGTCAACCGTGGCGTCGGTGACCCCGCCAAGCGCGCCTTTCCAACCCGCATGGGCTGCGCCAATCACACCGGCGGCCTTGTCTGCAAACAGCACCGGTACGCAATCGGCGGTCAGGATGCCAAGCAACAGCCCGGGCCGATCCGTCACGAGCGCGTCTGCGCGCGGGCGTGCCGCGTCGTCAAACGGCGCGGTGACGATAACCGCTTCGGCTGAGTGAATCTGATACAGCGTTACCAGTGTGCTGCCCGGGGCGACGGCGGCAATTGCCCGGCGCTGATTCTCGATTAGCTCGGGCGTTGGCGGCTGATCACGCCGCCCCATGTCGAGTGATGCCATCGCGCCGGTGGAAACGCCGCCGCGCCGCCCCAGAAAGCCATGCGCTACCCCGTCAAGCGCCTCCGACAGAATGACGTCGACGGGAGTCACAACACCAGCTGCATGATCAGGTCTCGGTCAATTTGTGTGCCGGTGGGGAAGGCATAGTCGCCGATATGGGCAAATCCATAGCGTTCGTAGAATCGCTTGGCGCGCAGATTTTCTTCCCACACGGTCAGCACCAAGGCGGCGGCCGAACGGCGGCGTGCCTCGTCGATCGTCCAATCCATCAGTGCCTGTGCTATGCCCCGCCCGTGCCAATCCGCGGCGATATAGAGCTGGCTGAGTTGCAACGCGCCCGGCAGTACCGAAGGATCTTCCAACCACACTGGCGACAGTTTGACATAGCCGATGATGGCGTCTTGCGCGCACGCCAGTCTGAAATGATGGGCGGGATCGGCCAGGCTGCGGATCAGCGCACCTTCGGGCCCATAGGCTTTGTCGAGATAGAGCGCGATATCGCTGGCGGGCGCTGAATGGGCAAAGGTTGCCACCCAAATCTGTCGGGCCATGGCGTCAAGCGCGGGGCCGTCTGCCGGCGATGCGTCGCGATAGGTGACTGGTGCGTCGGTCATGCAAATCCTGCGGGCTGTGGCCATTGCGGGGCAGTGGTGGCGAGCGCCTTGAACAGTCGTCCCATCTGATCAGGCGATATCAGCCTGTCACGATCAGCGCTTACCCTGCCCCCCAAAGCGGCCGCGCGCGCATCAATTCCCAGCGCGACGAGCAGCGCGCCTTGTTCGACTGGCCCGAAAGCGCGCGCACCCGCAGATTGTGCCGCAGCAGCAAGCGTCGCGAAATCGACATGCGCCGTCAGGTCATGTTCGCCGGGTTGTTCGAACGGGTTGGCGAACCGGCCCGACCGCATGGCCTGCAACGTGTCGCCGATCGCCGGGCCTTCATACCCATAGTCGATCGTCAACATCGCCCCGCCCTGCCGCACGACCCGCGCAGATAAGTCGCGCATGATTGACACACTGGCGGGCGATGTTTCGATGACTGATCCGGGCGCGGCATCGCGCAAATTTGGCGGCAGGATCGCATCAGGCACCTGGCCGCCTGCAATTGGCAGGAACAGCGTGTCCTGACAGGCGACCAACCGTTCGTGCCAGTCGCCAGCGCCGCGGACCATCTGGCGGATCGGCAGCGCATCAAAAAACTCGTTGGCGATGATCAGCAGCGCGTCGTGATCAGGCAAGGTGGTGGTATCATGATGCCAGATCGCATTTGGAACGCGCGTTGCCTGCGCCGCGCGCAGCATGGGGCTGGTTTCAACGAAGTGCACCGGCGGCGTCAGCCCGGCCTTGGCCATCACCCGCAGCGCATCGGCGGCCAGCGTACCGCGCCCCGGCCCCAGCTCGACATAAGCGACCGGGGGCTGCCCGGCCCGGTCCCACAGATCAGCCAACCAGGCGCCGATCAGCTCGCCGAACATCTGGCTAATCTCGGGTGCGGTCGTGAAATCGCTGCCGAGCGGATCGCGCGTGCCGTAATAATGCGCATTCGCTGCGGCCATATATTGCGCAAGGGAGATCGGCCCGGCGAGTGTAATCGCGCGGGCCAGCCGGTCGGGCAGCGCGGCTTCGACAACTTCGCTCATCTCAGGCGACGCTTTCGGCTCCGGCAACCGGCTCGATACGCTGGCGGCGAGCTTTGGCGGTCGCGATCAGATAGGCACCGCCCAATATCATCGGCACGCACAACCATTGGCCCATGTGCAGGCCAGTCACCGCCGCGAATTCGCGCAATTGCTCATCGGGCTCCCGGAAAAATTCAACCGTGAAACGCGCAATCCCGTAGCCAGCGACAAAAATCCCGACGAGTTTACCAGGATCATAGCGCATCTTGGTGCGCCAGAAACAGAACCACAGGACCGCGAACAGCACCAGGCCCTCCAGCCCAGCCTCATACAACTGGCTCGGGTGGCGCGCGACATCATCGCCGGTGCGCGGGAAAATGATTGCCCAGGGCGCGTTGCTCGGCTTGCCGTACAGCTCACCGTTCACAAAATTCGCCAGCCGCCCGAAAAACAGGCCGAAAGGCGTCGCGCAGGCGACATAATCATGCACGCGCAGCCATTGCAGACCTTGGGCGCGGGCAAACAGGATCAGGCCAACCGATGTGCCAATCACGCCACCGTGGAAAGACATGCCACCGTCCCACAATCGCAAAATCTGCAAGGGGTTCAGCAACATGGCGGGTTGATAGAACACCACATAGCCTATTCTCCCGCCCAGGATGATCCCCAGTGTGGCGTAGAAAATCAGATCATCGGCATGGCGCCGCGCCATTGGCGATCCGGGCTGGGCGACCAGTTTCAGCAGATACCACCAGCCAATGACGATCCCCGCGATATAGGCGATCGAATACCATTTCAGGCTGAACCAGCCGATCCGGAAAATCGTGTCGTTCAGCCCCAAATCGGTAAACCGGATATGGTCGGCGGCGGTTGTGGCGATGGTAGACAGGATCAAGGCTTTTCCCCAGGCTGCGAAGCTTCCATAAGGGGGTCTAGCGACAAGACCAATAGGGGAGAGACGAATGCCGAGTGAGCTGGACCGCCGAATTGACAACGGCATTGCCGCACTCACCGCGTTAAACGGCCAGATGCCCGTTGTTCCCGTTGAGTTGAAGGGGCTTAGCTATCCTACAATCGCGGTCGCTCCGCCGGCGCTCAGCTATTATTTCGCGCATTTCTCGACATTGCATGGCGACAAGACGTTTCTTGTATCGGGCGACGAGCGGCTGACCTTTGCCGAGGTTTATGCCCTTGCCCAGCAAACCGCCCGCGCACTGGTTGATGGCTGCGGCGTGAAACCCGGTGACCGGGTGGGCATCGCCATGCGCAACTCGCCGTCATGGATTGCGCTGTACATGGGAATCCTGATGGCAGGCGGCATCGCGACCCTGCTGAATGGCTGGTGGCAAACTGCTGAGCTGGCCAGTGCAATCGCCGATGTCGATTGCGCGCTGGTGTTTGCTGATGCGCCCCGCGCCCAACGGCTGGAGGAGGCAACCGGGCTTGGCGCACAGGTGATGGCGATCGACGACCGGCTCCCGCTTGCCACCGCGCTTGCCCCCTTGTTCGCGCGCGGCGGCAGTGAGGCGACCGTGCTGCCCATGCTGCGCGGCGATGATGATGCGACGATTTTGTTCACCAGCGGATCAACCGGCCAGTCCAAGGGAGCGCTATCCGATCACCGCGCCGTGACGCAGGCGGTTTTCAACTATCTGGTCAGCGCGTTGATGATGCTTGGTATTTCCAGTGAAGACGGCAATCCGGTGACCACGCAGCACGCCACGCTGCTCAACGTGCCGTTGTTCCATGTCACGGCCGAAGTGCCTGTGTTCCTGCAAAGCTTTGCCATGGGGCGTAAGCTGGTGCTGATGCCCAAATGGGACGCTGAAGAGGCAATGCGGCTGATCGCGCGTGAGAAAGTAACCTATTTCGTCGGCGTGCCGCTGATGAGCTTTGAGATACTGACGCACCCAAAGCGCCCCGACTATGACCTGTCGACCGTAACCGATTTTGCCGCTGGCGGTGCGCCCCGCCCGGTCGAACATGTCCGCCGGTTGAATGAAGAAATGGGCGGGGGTGCCCCTCTGTTAGGCTATGGGCTGACCGAGACGAACGGCATTGGCTGCGGCAACTTCCGGTCCAATTATCTCGCTAAGCCCAACTCTACCGGTCGCGCCTCTGTCCCATTGGTTGATCTGGCGATTCTGGACGGGGCAGGCAAGCCGGTCGCGCAGGGGCAGCGCGGCGAGGTCGGCATCCGATCGATCTGCAACTTCAAGGAATATTGGAACCGGCCCGATGCCACGCGCGATGCCTTTACGCAGGATCGCTATTTCCTGACGGGCGACATCGGGTACCTGGACGAAGATGGCTATCTGTTCATCGTGGACCGCAAGAAGGACATCATCATTCGCGGCGGCGAAAACATCTCGTGCCAGGAAGTCGAAGCCGCGCTGTATGAGCACCCCCATGTCGCTGAAGCCGCCGTGTTTGGCCTGCCCGATGAGCGGCTTGGCGAGGTGCCGGGGGCGGTGGTTCATATCCGCGAGGGCGAAATCGTCGATCCGCAAACCCTGTGCGAGTTTCTGGCCGCGCGCATCGCCGCGTTCAAAGTGCCGCAGCGGATTTGGATCATGGATGGTCCGCTCCCCCGCCTCGGCACCGAAAAGATCGACAAGGTTTCACTTCGCGCTGCGTACCGCGCGATCCATGCCAAAGAAACAGCCGCTGCATGATCTGGCGCGCACCGCCCCGTCACGATAGAGCGGGGCGATGGCCAAGGGTGGGATAAGCGACAAGATCAAGCACGGTGTAACCCGGCGCGGCCTGCTGATTGGCGGCGGCGCGGGGACCGGGCTGCTGATTGCCTGGGCGATCTGGCCGCGCAAATACCTGCCAAATCTTACCGCTGTGGCAGGCGAGACGATTTTCGGTGCCTGGCTGAAAATTGGTGAAGACGGGCATGTGACGGTGGTGGTGCCGCAAGCCGAACATGGCCAGGGCGTTTACACCACCATGCCGCAGATCGTGGCGGATGAGCTGGGTGCAGATTGGCGGCGTGTGGGTGTGGAACCTGCCCCGCTGAACCCGCTTTACGCCAATGATCTGGGCGCGGGCGAGCTGTTCGAGGGCGTGTTTGCCGGGATTCCCGAAGCACTGAAGCGCACCCACGCGACGCGCACCGCGCTGGTCTTGACCGCGGGATCAAGCTCGATCCGTAATTTTGAGGGGGACCTCCGCCAAGCGGGTGCTGCGGCTCGGGTGTTGTTGAGCAAGGTGGCGGCAGGGCGCTGGGGTGTGGACTGGCCGGAGTGCACCACCCAGGCCGGTTTTGTGATTCACGGCAAGAAAAAGCTGGGATTTGGAATCCTCGCGGCTGATGCCGCCAGTGAAAGCATCCCCGATCCGCTGCCCCTGCGTCAGGGAGATGCCGGGCGCCTATCAGGTCAGTCGCTGCCGCGCATCGATGTGCCGTCAAAGGTGGATGGATCGGCCGGGTTTGCCGGCGATGTCCGCTTGCCCGATATGGTGTTCGCCGCGATCCGGCAGGGGCCGGTGGGTGATACGCGCCTCACCAAAATCAACCGTCCGGCCGCAAGCAAGATCAGGGGCGTGTTGGAGGTGATTGAGCAACCGCGCTGGGTTGCGGTGGTTGCCAATAACTGGTGGGCGGCCAACCGCGCGCTGGATGCCCTGCTGCCCACATTCGAAACCAGTGGCGCCATTATCAACACGGACAGCATTAATGCGGCGCTGTCCGCTGCGTTGGCGGGGCCAGGCCAGCGTATGGCCGCGCAGGGTGATCTGGCGGCGGTGTTCAAGGGCGCGCAGGTGGTAACCGCCGATTATCAGGTCGGGCTAGCCGCGCATGCAGCGCTGGAAACGATGACCGCGACCGCGCGGTTCGACAAGGGGCGGCTTGAACTTTGGCTGCCAACCCTTGCCCCCGGCCTGGCGCGGGCGGCGGCGGCGGCAGCGATTGGCATTTCGCCCGATTCGGTCATCGTCCATCCCATGCTGATCGGCGGATCATTCGGCGCCAATCTGGAACATCAGGTCGCCGAACAGGCAGCCGTGATTGCGCAGCGGATGAAGCGACCGGTGCAGCTTGTCTGGTCGCGCTATGAAGATCTGCTCCACGACCGGTACCGCCCACCTGCGGCGGCGCGGATGACCGCGCGACTGGGACCGAACGGGACGATTATGGGCTGGCTCGCCAAGATTGCCGCGCCAAACACCGGACGCGAAATCGCCAATCGGCTGACAGTGAATGACGCCGCCGTGCACGCGGCGCTGGCGCTTGAGGGGCGGGGCGATCCCTATGCCGTGGCGGGTGCGCTGCCCTTTTATCGCTTCCCGGCCTATGCGGTGGACCACCATCCGGCGGAAATTGGCGTGCCGACCGGCCATTGGCGGTCAGGCGCGCATAGCTACACCGCGTTTTTCAACGAATGTTTTCTTGATGAACTCGCCCATGTCGCGGGCACCGAACCGCTGTCGTTCCGGGTATCAATCACCGCTGAACCGCGGCTTGTTCGCTGCCTGTCGACTGTAGCGGCGCTCGGCGGCTGGGAAGGCGGCGTGCCGGGCAGCGCACAGGGCATCGCCTGCCACAGTTTTCGCGGTAGCCACATCGCGGTGCTGGCAGAGGCGCATTTTGAAGATGGCCAGCGTCCGGTGGTCGACCGGCTGGTCGCGGCGGTGGATTGCGGTCGGCAAATCAATCCCGATATCGTTCGTCAACAGATTGAAGGCGGTTTGATTTTCGGGATGGCAGGGGCGTTGGGCGGATCGACCGGGTTTACCGAAAATGTCGCTGACGCGCGCAGCTTTGCCGATCTGCGCCTGCCTCGGCTTGCCGATATTCCTGACATCACGATCGAAATGATTCGCAGCGAAGCCGAACCGGGTGGCGTGGCTGAACTGGCGGTGCCGCCGGTCGCGCCAGCGATTGCCAATGCACTTCAGGCAAGTGCGGGGTTTCGTTTGCGGCGGTTGCCGTTTACCGCATCCGCAGCATGATTCTTCCCGCCAATCACCTGCCTGCCGATCATCCCCCCGTCCCGCCTCGCAAGCTGGGGGTGTTATTGACGAATCTGGGTACGCCTGATGGGCCGGATACCAAGTCGGTTCGGCGTTATCTCGCTGAATTCCTGTCGGACCGCCGGGTTGTCGAGATTCCGCAAATCCTATGGCAGCCCATTTTGCGCGGGATTATCCTGAACACGCGGCCGCAGAAATCGGCAGAGGCCTATGCGCAGGTATGGGGGCCGGACGGATCGCCGCTGGCAAGCATCACCAAGGCGCAATCAGCGGCTTTGCAGGGTGCATTCGGCGCGAATGTGACGGTCGATTGGGCGATGCGGTATGGCAAGCCGTCCATCCCGGAACGATTGCAGGCGATGAAGGATGCTGGGTGCGACCGGATTCTGCTCGCGCCGCTTTATCCGCAATATTGTGGGGCAACGACCGCGACGGCCAATGATAAAGCGTTTGAGGCGCTGTCAGCGATGCGCTGGCAGCCCGCAATGCGCACCCTGCCGCCCTATTTCGATGATCCACTTTACATCGATGCGCTTCGCCAATCGATTGTGGTCGGGCTGGAAAAGCTTGATTTTGTCCCCGATGCGCTGGTGGTGAGTTTTCATGGCATGCCGGTGCGCACCCTGGAACTGGGCGATCCATATCACTGCCACTGCCAAAAAACCGCTCGGCTGCTGGGCGAAGCGCTCGGGCGGCCAGTGGTGATTACTTTTCAGTCACGCTTTGGCCGGGCCAAATGGCTGGAACCCGCCACCGACGACACGCTTGAGGCATTGCCCGGCAAAGGCATCAAAAAAATCGCGATTATCGCCCCGGGCTTTTCCGCCGATTGCCTTGAAACACTCGAAGAACTGGCGATTCGCGGGCGGGAAAGTTTTGAAGAACATGGCGGAACGCATTTTGGCTATATCCCCTGCCTGAATGACAGCGACACCGGTATCGTAATGTTGCGGGCATTGATCAGCCGCGAACTTGAAGGGTGGCAAATCTCGTCCTAAAGTCGCGGGATAAGAAAAGGCTAGGAGAGAGAGAATATGGCACGCGTCGCAATTGTAACCGGGGGAACGCGTGGCATTGGGGAGGCGATCAGCATCGCGTTGCGCGATAACGGGCTGACCGTTGCAGCAAATTATGCCGGCAACGAAGCGCGCGCCAAGGAATTTACCGAACGCACCGGAATTGCGGCCTTCAAATGGGATGTGGCGGATTATGATGCCTGCCAGGCCGGTTGCGCCGCCGTCGTTGACGCGCTTGGTCCGGTTGATGTGCTGGTCAACAATGCCGGCATCACCCGTGACGGCACGATCATGAAGCTAACCTATCAAGCATGGAAAGAAGTGATCGACACCAATTTGGGTGGCTGCTTCAACATGGCAAAGGGTGTGTTTCCGGGGATGCGAGATCGCAAATGGGGCCGGATCGTCAATATCGGATCGATCAACGGGCAGGCCGGGCAATATGGCCAGGTCAATTACGCCGCTGCCAAATCGGGTATTCACGGCTTTACCAAGGCATTGGCGCAAGAGGGTGCTAAGGCAGGCGTTACTGTCAACGCCATCGCACCGGGCTATATTGATACCGATATGGTCGCTGCTGTGCCTGCCGATGTCCTGGAAAAAATTGTCGCGAAAATCCCTGTCGGGCGATTAGGCCAGGCAATGGAAATCGCGCGGGCAGTGGTATTTTTGTGTTCGGAGGATGGCGGGTTTGTCACCGGATCGACGCTGAGCATCAATGGCGGCCAACACATGTACTAACGGGCGCGGGCGCCCGCGGTAAATTGGGGCCAAATCGTTAGGGCCCAGATCGTTAGGGCCCGGTCTCTGGTGAGACCGGGCCCCGCCCTCGATACGCTACGCGAGGGAAGACTTAGCGATAGTTGCGGCACCCGTTGCGGCCATCACGCTCAATGGCCCGGCCCGCGAGCGCGCCGCCGATGCCACCGATGAGTGCGCCGGCCGTCCGGTCGCCACGACCCGCAATGGAGTTGCCGAGTAATCCACCAGCGATTGCGCCAAGCAGCGCACCGCCCGTGCCATCGTTGCAACGGCGGTCGTTACGGAAATCGCGGCGATAACGGCGATCGTTGACGCGATCATCGTACCGATCATTATAGGATTGGTTATACGCCTGATTGTAGCGACCGTTATTGTACTGGCCACCATATTGGTTGCCGTATTGATTGCCATAGGGGTCGCCGCGATACTGCTCTTGATAAACATCACCGCGATAGCCGCCGCGATAATCTTGCGCTGACGCTGATGCGACAGGAACAAGGGCGCTTGCGCTGATGGCGAGAGCGACGCTTGCAAGTGACAATTTCTTCAACATGGTCATTCTCCTCATCAGCGCCCCGTTCCAATACGGTCGGGGCAAGCTGCCGTTGTTCGACAATGCCTTTATGCTACCAGCCAGTTGAGCGAAGTCTGAATGCGTCTGTTATCGCACGTTCATCACAAAAACCGCTGGGCGACGGGCCTGTCAGGGGCGGCTGGCTGGGCTAAGGATGGGTAATGTCGCTGTTCCAATCACCCGTTATCCGATCGATACTGCTGCTCCTGCTGTTTGTGCCCAGCTGGTCGACGGTCCCGCGCCTGCCCTTGCTGGATGAGCGCGCGGCATTGGTGGCAATGCCGGTGGCGCTGTATCCCGAATCGCCTGCGCGGCGACGGGTGGGGGCGTTGATTTTTGAACGGGGTTATCGGCTGACCAGCGCTGATCCGGCCTTTGGCGGCTTTTCATCGCTGATCGTCGATGGTGATCACTTCACCCTGTTGAACGATGGCGGGAACATTGTGCGTTTTCGCCTCGATTCGCGGGGCAGAATCACCACCCCGCATTTCGATGCGCTTTCGGCTGGACCGGGGACGGGCTGGGAAAAAAGCGACCGGGACAGCGAATCGATGACGCGTAATCCCGCATCGGGCACGATCTGGGTCACTTTTGAGCGCGCCAATGCGATTTGGGCCTATTCGCCGGGGCTGGCAAAGCCGGTGCGCCATGCAGCCCCGCGTGCGATGCAGAACTGGCCGGAAAATGGCGGAGCAGAAGCGATGGTGCGGCTGCGCAACGGCGGTTTCGTTGTTCTGTCAGAGACCGGCTTCTGGCGCGGCACCAAGGGGCAGGATTTCGTGGGGATTCGCTTTGATGGTGACCCAACCTTGCCCGGGCGGCGTGGCTTTCGGTTCATCTACCGCCCGCCTGACGGCTATAAGCCAACCGATATCGCTGAAATGCCGGACGGTCGCTTGCTGGTGTTGAACCGCCGATTCACGGTGCCGGCTGGGTTTCGGGCAGTGCTGACCATCGTTGATCAGCGCCAGATCGCGCCGGGCAAGCGGGTGGTGGGCCGCGAGCTGGCGCGATTCGCGCCGCCTGTGCTGGCCGATAACTTTGAAGGGATCGCGATCACGCGCGAATCAAATAACAGTACAGGCCTGTGGATCGTTTCAGACGATAACCAGTCGAGCCTGCAGCAGAGCCTGTTGCTCAAATTCCGAATCGACGATGCTGCTGCCCGAAAAATCGGGGGCACGCATCGCCAATAAATCGGATCAGGCGGCGGTTGCTGCCGGTGTCAGCTTCTTGCGGATGTCACGCTTCAGGCGACGCGCCTTGAGCGAGAGCTGATCATCGGCGGTCTTCACCAGCCAGTTGTCCAGCCCGCCGACATGCTCAACCGACCGCAAGCCGTTGGTTGAAACGCGCAGCTTCACGCTGGTGCCCAGCGCGTCTGACAGCAAGGTCACGTTCTGCAGGTTAGGCAGAAACGTCCGCTTGGTCTTATTGTTGGCGTGGGATACGTTGTTACCCACCTGCCGGCCCTTGCCGGTCAGTTCGCAGATACGCGACATTGCTTGAATTCCTGAATTCTGGTTACCCGGAAAGAGGGCGCGGATAGCCAGTTAGATCGCATCAGTCAACCGATTCACGTGTTGGCGTGCAACCAACCGGCGACGTGCGGCGTTATTACGCAAACGAACCGATCACTTGAAGGGGTTTATTATATGCGCGCTTTGCTTATTCTCGTCGGGCTTGCTGCCCTCGCCGTGCTTGGCGCCTGGTCGCTGGGCCTCATCAACATCGACCAGAGCAAGGTTGCGCTGGCGCCGGAATTGAAGATGGAAGGCGGGCAGGCCCCCGAATTTACCGTCAACATGGCCAGGATCGAAATCGGGACGGAGAACAAGACGATTGAGGTGCCCACCGTCGGCACCACCACGCGCACGATCACGGTGCCAACGATGACAGTCGAAAAGCCAGGCAATGCGCAGGAAGCCCCGGCGACAGAGTAACGACACCTGTGGCTAGCCAATCGCCGCGCGATCGGGGCATAAGCGGGGATGTTTCCCTTGCCCGATCCGATGCGCGCGGCGCTGGCGGCTGCGCGTGAAGCCGCCGCGGCTGGCGAAGTGCCGGTCGGGGCGGTGATTGTGCAGGCTGGGCAGATTATCGCCACTGCCGCCAATGCGCCCCGCGCGCTGCATGATCCCACAGCCCATGCGGAAATTCTGGCGATTCGCGCTGCAGCAAAGCTTCTGGGTCGCGACCGGCTTGATGGCTGCGACCTGTGGGTGACGCTGGAACCTTGTGCAATGTGTGCAGGCGCGATCAGCCATGCGCGGCTTGACCGGCTATATTACGGTGCAGACGATGCCAAGGGCGGCGCGGTGGCGCATGGCCCGCGTTTCTTCACCCAACCCACCTGCCACCACCGCCCGGACGTTTATGCAGGCATTGGTGAAGGCGATGCTGCCGCGCTGCTCAAGGCTTTTTTTGCGGCGCGTCGCTAAGGCTAACTCTGCTCGCCCGATCTAATTCGTTGATGCGTGTTGTGAACTGGTGCGATTCGCGGCAAAGGACGATACAGCGCCATGGCACCGCTTTCCCCCTTTCCCTGGATCGATGTCGCGATCATCGCGGCTCTTGTCTTGCTCAACGGCATCTTTGCGATGTCTGAGCTGGCGATTGTCTCGTCGCGCCGGGCGCGGCTGGAGGCGATGGCGCGTGCGCAGGTGCGTGGGGCGCAAGCAGCGCTCGCGCTGGCGGCAGATCCTGGGAAATTCCTGTCGACGGTGCAGATCGGCATCACGCTGATCGGGATTTTGGCTGGCGCCTATTCGGGTGCAAGCCTGGGCGCACCGGTGGGGGCCAGGCTGGCAGCAATGGGCATGCCCCAGCCGCTCGCGCTATCCATGGGGTTCGCGATTGTTATTGGCGTGACGACCTATGCGTCCTTGGTCGTCGGCGAACTGGTCCCCAAACAGATCGCCTTGCGCGCGCCGGAAGCAATTGCCGTGGTGATGGCACTGCCGATGCAGTGGCTGGCGGTGGCGACCGCTCCGGTCGTGTGGGTGCTCGATTCGACGAGTGCGGGGCTGTTCTGGCTCATGCGCCTGCAACGCGAATCGCAGGATCATGTGACGGCTGAGGAGCTTCACATGATCGTCGCCGAGGCATCGAAATCGGGCGTGATTGAGGAGCATGAACGCTCGATCATTTCCGGCGTGGTTCGGCTGGCGGATCGCCCGGCGCGTGAAGTGATGACGCCGCGTACCGATATTGAATGGCTTGATGTTGATCTTGACGAGGCCGGGATTCGCGCGGCGTTGATGACGGCGACGCACACCCGGCTGCCGGTGGTGGAAGGATCAGTGGATGCTGTGATCGGCGTAGTCCAGGCGCGCGATATCGTTGCAGCGGTGTTTGCTGGCGAGCCGCTCAACCTGCGCACGTTGATGCGCAAGGCTCCCGTCGTGCTTGATCAGCTCGATGCGATGGATGTGCTGAATGCGCTGCGCAAAGCTGAGGTGCCGATGGCGCTGTTGCATGACGAATATGGCCATTTCGAAGGCATCGTCACGCCTGCCGATCTGTTGTCGGCAATCGCCGGCGAATTCGCCTCCGATAGCGATCCTGATGACGAGCCCAATGTGGTTGTGCGTGATGACGGTTCGCTGCTCGTCGCAGGCCAGATGGCCGCAGATGCCCTGGCCGAGCGTTTGGGCATCGATCTGCCAGAGGATCGCGATTTCGCAACCGTCGCGGGGCTGGCGCTGGCGGTGTTCCGCCATTTGCCCGGCGAAGGGGAAAGCTTTGTCGAACAGGGCTGGAAGTTCGAAGTGGTCGACCTTGACGGTCGCCGGATCGACAAATTGCTGGTCAGCGCGGTGGTGCGCGGCGATTAGGGTTTGAAGCGATAAGGGCGAAGGTCAGTATAACGGTGATCTGACGGTTGGCCTTTTAGCGAACGGGTTGTTAAATTGCCGACGATGCAGCTTGCAACGGTCACAGCCTTATGTCGCGCTTTTGAAGCGGCCGGCCTCGATTACTGGATCGACGGTGGCTGGGGCGTCGATGCGCTGCTCGGTCGACAAACGCGTCCACATTCTGATTTGGACCTCGCCGTTCAATTCGCCGATCTGAAGTGTTTTCAGCAAACGCTTACGGCGCTGGGGTATCAGCTGATCATTCAGCCGGACGGACGGGATTGGAATCCTGTGTTTCTTCATCCAACCGACGGGTCGGTCGATCTCCATGGCTTTGTTCTGAATGAGTTTGGGGAAGGCGTCCTTGGTGCCCCAAGCGAGAATTCATCTTATCCTGCGGGTGCGCTCAATGGCGTTGGCATATTGCACACCTTACAGGTTCGCTGCATTGCCGCGCCGTTTGTGCTGGCCTTCCGAAATGGCTTTGAACCACGGGCTGTCGATCACCACGATGTTGCAGCCCTGTGCGCGCATTTTGGCCTGCTGTGCCCTAGCCGCTTTCAGCCTTAGGGGAAGAGCAGCGCCCAAGATGGCGGTCAGGGCAAATGGGGGGCAGCACGCTTACAAACGCAACAATGTTGAGGCCAGGCGAGCCGATTCCGGATTATCCCCCCAGCTTGCCGAACGCCGCTTCGAACCCGGCGATATCGCCCGCCGCCAGCAACCGCGCCTGTTCGATCCAGCGGTCGCGCAAGATCCGGCCTGCGAAATTGCCCATCTGCGCGTCGATGTCGGCGATTTGACCGGGTGATAGTGCCGCGAGCTGACCGACGCTGGCAATGCCGAGTTCGCCAAGCCGCGCCGCTGCCTTGGGGCCAAGGCCCTTGAGAAGGGTCAGCGGTTGGCTGCTGCCGGTATCGGCAGGCATGGGCGCTGCGGCGGCAACAGGTGCGTCAGCCAAAGCCTCCACCATCGGTGCAGGCACTGCCCCCGCATCGGCCAAAACCGCAGCAACAGGTGCAGCCTCCGGCCCGTGCCCCGCAAGCGCGGCATGTTTTTCAGAATCCGCAACTTCGCTTGCCTTAACGCGCCGCCGCATGGTGCCCCACCAGATTACGGCAAGCGCGCAGACCGCGCCGATGCCAATCAGGATCATCGTGAAGGTGGTCATCGCGACCGAATTTGCCGATGCGGCCGCGCTTAACAGGGTCGTCATGAGGTCACTCCATCCTTCAGCCGGGCTCGCGCGCTATCTCGCGCCAGCCGATATCTCGCCGGTAAAAGCCATCGGGAAAATCGATCGAATTAATCGCCCGATAGGCCAGCGATTGCGCCGCCTGCACGCTCTCACCCCGCGCCGTCACCGCGAGCACGCGCCCGCCGCTTGCCACCAGCGTATCACCCAAGGCTTTGGTTCCGGCTTGGAAAACGAGTGCGCCTATTGCCTCGGCGGCGTCGATCCCGCCAATCGTCCCGCCGCTGGCGGGCGTGCCGGGATAGCCGCGCGCGGCCATCACCACCGTCAAGGCGACATCGTCTGAAAATACGGGCGCTGGGCAATCGGCCAGTGTGCCACGCGCCGTCGCCAGCATGATCGGCAGCAGGTCGCTGTCCAGCCGCATCATCAGCACCTGACATTCGGGATCGCCAAAGCGCGCATTATATTCGATCAGCTTGGGGCCATTCGCTGTCAGCATCAGCCCTGCATAGAGCACCCCTGAAAAGGGCATTCCTGCCGCCGCCATCGCTGCCACCGTAGGGGCGATAATCTCATCAATCGCGCGCTGTTCGAGCGCGGCGGTCAGCACGGGGGCGGGGCTGTACGCGCCCATGCCACCGGTGTTGGGGCCGGTATCGCCGTCGCCGACGCGCTTGTGATCCTGCGCGGACCCAAACGGCATGATGGCGGTGCCATCGGTCAGCACGAACAAGCTGGCTTCTTCGCCCTCCAGAAACTCCTCAATCACCGCGTCGCCGCCGGTTTTGCCGAACATGCCGGCCAGCGCAGCTTCGGCTTCGTCGCGGGTATTGGCGATCGTCACGCCCTTGCCCGCGGCCAGCCCGTCAGCTTTGATCACGACGGGCAGCCCGAAATCGCCCAGCGCCGCCATGGCGCCATCATGCGAGGTGACGCGCGCATAACGCGCCGTGGGGATGCGGGCGCGCTTGCACAAATCCTTGGTAAAGCCCTTTGATCCTTCAAGCTGCGCTGCCTTGGCGTCGGGGCCGAACACCGCGATTTTCATCGTGCGCAGATTATCCGCCAGCCCGTCGACCAACGGCGCTTCCGGCCCAATCACCACCAGCTCAACCGAATGACGCAGGCAGAAATCGATGATCGCGCGGTGATCACCCGGATCAATCGCCGCGATTGTTGCGTGTTGGGCTATGCCGGGGTTGCCGGGTGCGGCATAAAGCGTTGTCAGGTCCGGTGACTGCGCCAGCTTCCATGCCAGCGCATGCTCGCGGCCCCCCGATCCGATCAGCAGGACATTCATGTCAGATAGTTTCCCCGATGATGTCTCAGATAGCCATGGTTCGCGGCTGGTAGCGGAGACGATCCCCGGCGACAATGCGGCCCCCCTTAGCGTGGGGGAGCTGTCGATGAAGCTCAAGCGCTTTGTCGAAGGTGAATTTGGCCATGTCCGGCTGCGCGGGGAGATTTCGGGGTATAAGCGCGCGGTTTCAGGCCATGTCTATCTGGCGCTGAAGGATGACAGCGCGGTAATTGATGCGGTGATCTGGAAGGGGGCGGCCAGCGCCTTGCCGTTCACGCCGCAGGACGGGATCGAGGTGATCGCAACCGGCAAGCTGACGACCTATCCGGGGCGATCCAAATACCAGATCGTGATCGATCGAATGGAGCTGGCGGGTGAAGGCGCGCTGATGGCGCTGCTGGACAAGCTGAAGGCAAAGCTGGCGGCTGAGGGCTTATTTGATCCGCAGCGCAAAAAGCCGTTGCCGTTTTTGCCGCGCACGATTGGCGTGGTGACATCGCCGACCGGCGCCGTCATCCGCGATATCCTGCACCGTTTGGCGGATCGTTTCCCCAGTCATGTGCTCGTCTGGCCGGTGGCAGTGCAGGGCGATGGGGCAGCGGCGCAAATTGCGCGCGCTGTGCGCGGGTTTGACGCGATTGCACCGGGCGGGCCGGTGCCGCGCCCCGATTTGGTCATTGTCGCGCGTGGCGGTGGCTCGATTGAGGATCTGTGGGCTTTCAATGAAGAGGCTGTCGTTCGCGCGATTGCCAATTGTTCGATCCCGATCATCTCCGCCGTGGGGCATGAAACCGACACCAGCCTGTCCGATTTTGCCGCCGATCTGCGCGCGCCCACGCCATCCGCCGCGGCGGAAATCGCCGTGCCGGTCCGGCTTGATCTGATTGCGACCGTGGCGGGCTATGCCCAGCGCAGCGAACGATGTGTGCAGCGCTATCACGAGCGCGCGCGCGAGCGGCTTGATGCGCTGGTGCGGGTGATGCCCAGGCGTGAGGCTTTGCTGGGGCCGCAGCGCCAACGTGCAGACGATTTGGGCGCACGGCTCGATCGCGCGCTGGAGGTGCGCGTGATGCGCGGGCGGGCGCAGCTTGACCGCATTGGCGCAGTGCTGCGCCCGGCGATGCTTGACCGCCAACTGGCCAGCGGGCGCGACCGGCTGACGCGGACGGTGCAACTGCTCGAAGCGGTTAACCCCAGCGGCTTGCTGAAGCGCGGCTATGTGCTGGTTCAGGCGCGCGGGGGCGGTGTGGTGACCAGTGCGGCGCAGGCGCGGTCGGCCGCTGCGCTCACGCTCCATTTTGGAGACGGCAGCGTCGATGCACGGGTTGAGCGCGCGGCGGCAAAGCCGTATGAAAAGCCAAAGGTCGATCAGCCGAGCCTGTTATAGCATCGGCGAAAACGAACGCGCAGGCCGCGTCTGGGAACCAGTAGCATGTTGATGTCAAATACCGATCGCGCCGCTCGCCTTCATTATATGGCGAATAATTTTCGCGTGCTCGCACCGGGCGACCATGTCGCTTGCGCGGTAACAGGGGAGCGGATCGGGCTCGATTCGCTGCGTTATTGGAGCGTCGCCCTGCAACAACCCTATGCCAGTGCAGCGATCGCAATGGCAGCGATGTCGCCCGCTTAATGGCGCACCGGGGGGGCAGGCGAACAGGGATGAGGCGCGGTCGCCGCTGGGTGGCCGGGCTTGCCATCATGATCGTGCAAGGCAGTTGCCTTGCCCCCGCGGCGGAGCGCCCGGTGCCGGCCACCCGTGTTGCACCAAAGTCCGCCGCACCTGCCGCCCCATCTCCTGCCGCACAATCGCCAGCTGGGGCCTCTGTGGCATCAGCCAGCACGCTACCGGCCAAAAAATTGCTCACCCAAACCGGGTTTCGGCTGAATGGGCCGATGATTCAGGGCGGCACGGTGATTGGCTCAGCCCCGGCGGGGACGACATTCCTAAGCTTTAACGGTGCATCGCTGCCGCTTGCCGCCGATGGCCGGTTCCTGTTTGCGTTTGATCGCGATGCGGGCCCCACAGCGACGCTGTCCGCAACGCTGGAGGATGGGCGCGTCCTTACCGAAACGCTGTCGGTGGCCCGACGCGCCTGGAACATCGAGCGGCTCGATAGCTTGCCGCGCTTTGCCCAGCCAAGCGAAGAGTTTAATCGCCTTCGCCCCGCCGAGCTTGAACAGATCAATGCCGCGCGGCGAATCAGCGTCACGTCTGCAGGGTGGCAACAGCCGTTCTTATGGCCAGCGGTGGGCCGACTTTCGGGCATGTTCGGGTCGCAGCGCATTTATAAAAATGGCGAGGCGGGCAGCTATCATTCAGGCACGGATATCGCTCGGCCCTCGGGCGCAACGGTGATGGCGCCTGCTGACGGGGTCGTGATTCTCGCGGCGGACCATCCCTTCACGCTGGAAGGCAATCTGTTGATGATTGATCACGGCATGGGCCTGAACAGTGCGTTCCTGCATCTGTCCCGAATTGACGTGCGCGTTGGCGAAACGGTGAAGCGCGGGCAGCCGATTGGCGCTGTCGGCATGTCGGGCAGAGCCACGGGCCCGCACCTCCACTGGAGCGTGAAATGGCGTGACAGCCGCATCGATCCGCTGTTGCTTGCCGGGCCAATGCCGGTGGCCCCGTAACGCCCCGGAACCGTAATACGCCGACATTGCAGCGCCTGCCGCTGGATTACCGAACGCGGCGAACCTCGACATAGCGCCCGCCGGCAATGCTGGCGCGGTAACTGCCCAGCGCACCGCGCACGACCTTTACGACATCGCCAATATCGGGCGGCAAACGCCCGAGCGATTCGCGCATCCGCCAAACCGAACCATCGTCAAGCGTCAACGTGAACAGGCCCTGGCCTGCAAGGGCGGTGCGCACCAGCTTTGCCGTAACATCCTGAATTTCGGGCGGCGCTGCCGCTGGCGACTTATCAAAAACGTCAACACTGCGACCCGGAAACCCGAAGAGCGCGCGGCGCTTTGTCTTCTCCGTGGCCCGGTCGACCACCACGATAGATTTTGAGTCTTGCGCGGCCACCAGCGCCGCTGCCGTCCGATCAAAACAGGCGAGCCGTTCAGTCGGATTGGCCAGCGCGCGGCACCCGGTTAGCTCGCTGACGACGCGTGAGGCCCGGTCGTCAGTCCCGGCGTCTTGTGCCATCGTCGGCATCACTGGAACGGCCAGCGCAACAACAGCGAGAACTAGAACAAAGCGGCGCATATCTCGTCTCCCAATAGCCCTATTCCTAATCGGGTCGGCAATCGATGGAAACAGAATAGATAACTCACTGTATTGCTATAATAATACACCCCATAATGTTGCCTTTATGCCACGTCACAGCGTAAAAACCTGAATGTAACGAATCTGCATTGACCGATATCATGGGATGCCATTAATATGAAACAAGCCGGGGATGCCTTAGGTTTCTTGGGGACGTAGGGAACCCAGAAACGGAGTTTGGCCATCACACGGACAATGAAATAAGGGGAATCAAATGTCGTATACCTTCCGCAACAAGTTGCTGGCATCGACGCTGTTGATCGGTGCTGCGGTGATTGCCGCGCCCGCCTCGGCGCAGACCGCGCCAGCGGACCAGCCAGCAGCTGAAGAAACCGCAATCGTTGTCACCGGCTCGCGCATTGCGCGGCCCAGCCTTGATACTGCGGCTCCGCTCGCAGTGGTTTCAGCTGAAGAAATCAAACTTACCGGCACGGTAAACGTTGAAAACGTTGTCAACGCCCTGCCGCAGGTTATTCCGGGTACGACGTCGTTTTCGAACAATCCAGGTGGCGGCATTGCCTCGCTGAACCTGCGGGGCCTTGGTGCGACGCGCAACCTCGTTCTTGTCAACGGTCGTCGTTGGATGTTCTATGATACCGCGCAGACCGTCGATCTGAACACGATCCCAACCTTCCTGCTTGAAGGTGTGGACGTTGTTACTGGCGGTGCATCGGCTGTTTACGGTTCCGACGCGATTGCCGGTGTGGTGAACTTCCGCCTTCGCAACAACCTGAACGGGTTCGAAGCGGGCACGCAATATGGCATCACCGAAGCTGGCGATGGTTCGCGCTTTGAAGGCAATGTTGCCTTTGGCTCGGACATTGGCGAAGGTCGCGGCCACATCACTGCCTATGCCGAATATTTCCGCCGTGAATCGATTTTCCAGGGTGATCGTGATTTCTCGCGCTTCGCGCAGGCAGATGATGGCGCGGGCGGCTTCGCGCCAGGTGGTTCGTCGACCATTCCGGCTGGTCGTTTCTCCGCACCTGCAACTGCAGCTATTGCGGCGGGCAACGGCAATCCGGCAGTAACCTTGAACCGCGGCGCTGGTACAGTTTTCAACGGCTTTGGCGGTATCTCGCGCGATGGTACATCATCGTTGAGCCCTTACGTCAGCGCCACTGACATCTACAATTATGCTGCGGTCAATTTTCTGCAGGTCCCACAAGAGCGCTATCTGCTCGGTGCCTATGCTGATTATGAAATTAACAAGTATGTAACGGCCTATGCCGAAGTGTCGTTCGTCAACAATCGCGTCGATAACGTATTGGCCGCAACGCCAGTTACCGGATCGTTCAACGTAAACCTCGCAGCTGTCTCACCGTTCCTTACGGCAGCCGACCAGGCGCAGTTGGCTCAGCTTGACGCCAATGAAACCGCGATCAATGCCGCGCGTGCGCTGAACGGTCTGGGGCCGTTGTTCACCGGTCTGGCTGCTCCAGCAAACGCCGCTGGTGTAGTTCAGCTCGCGATCAACCGCCGGACCGATGAGAGCGGCGGGCGTGCCAACCTTGATGAGCGCAACGCTTTCCGCGCCTTGTTGGGCCTGAAGGGCGACATTGGCGAAACCGGACTGAAGTATGATGCATATTACAGCTATGCACGTACCCGGAACGCCAATGTGCAGCAGGGCAATATCTCACGCGCCGCATTCCAGCGCGGCCTTGATGGTTCGGCTCCAGCGATCGACATTTTTGGTCCCAACACGTTGAGCCCTGCGTCAATCACGCAGATCTCGATTATCGCGCAGAACAACGATATTTCGACGCTTCAGGTCGCCACGGGTACCATTAGCGGCAACCTGTATGATTTTGGTTGGGGCGGTGGTCCAATCGGCTTCGCGGTTGGCGGCGAATATCGCCGGGTCGCTTCGGAATTCATTCCGGATACAGCACTCTCCTCGGGTGACGTTATCGGCTTCAATGCCGGCCGTTCAACCTCGGGCAACTATGAAGTGAAGGAAGGCTTTGGCGAGCTTCGCGTACCAATTGCTGCAAACCAGCCGCTGATCCACAGCCTCGAATTCAATGTGGCAGGTCGTTACTCCAGCTACTCGCTGGCTTCGATTGGTGGCGTTGGCACCTATGCGTTCGGTCTCGAATATGCACCGATTGCGGACATCAAGTTCCGTGGCCAATATTCACGCGCCGTTCGCGCGCCAAACGTTGGTGAATTGTTTGGTGGTATATCGTCGGGCTTCCCGACCGTTACCGATCCTTGCACCAGTGCTGCGGCAATTGCCCCAGGTGGGTTGCGCAACACCTGTCTCGCGACCGGTGTTCCAGCCGCGAACCTTGGTCAGGGTGTACCGTCCACGCTGCAGGCCAACACACAGATTCAGGCACAGTTCGGCGGCAACCCGAACTTGAACGCGGAAAACTCAACATCTTACACCTTCGGTGCTGTGTTGCGTCCCTCGTTCATCCCGCGCCTGTCAGTCACCGTTGATTATTTCAACATCAGCATCGGGAACTCGATCGCAACGGCAGGTGGTGGCGTCGCCAACATTCTGAACCTTTGCTACAATGTGTTTCAGGACCCGACGAACGGCTTCTGCCAGTTGATCAATCGCAACGTAGGCACCGGTGCGCTTGATGGGCAGATCAACCCTGACGGCTCAGCTTCGGTGGTGTTCGGCGGCGCAGCCAACCTGTCGTCGCTGTCAACCTCCGGCGTCGATTGGGAAGTGAACTATCTCCAGCCGCTGGAATTCGGCCTGCTTTCCACCGCGTCAAAGGTATCGTTTAACTTCCAGGGCACATGGACTGACAAGAACACGTTCGTCCCGGTAATCGGTCAGAACACCACGATTGAATGTGCAGGTTTCTTCGGCAACATTTGCGGCACGCCGCAGTCCAAGTGGAAGTTCAACTCACGTTTGTCATGGCTTGATGGCCCGCTGACGACGAGCCTGCGTTGGCGCCATCTATCGGCGACGGATGATGATGACGTAACGACCGACTACACCGTTGAGCGCATTGGTGCCTATGATGTCTTCGATCTTACCATGTCGTTGGACGTCAACAAGAACTTGACCCTCACGGCTGGTGTCAACAACATCGGCAACCGTACGCCACAGATTGTTGGCGACAACCAGGAACAGGCTAATACCTTCCCTGGCGTGTTTGACGTGCTCGGTCGCGACTTCTTCATCGCGGGCAAAGTACGCTTTTAATCACTAGGTAATTATCGTTTGTTAAGCAGGGGGCGGCTCGTGAAAGCGGGTCGCCCCTTATGCTGTCTGCCGGGTGGGCCTGGCGGTCCGCATTCGAATTAAGTGCCCTCCGCTGGCACGCCGCCGGCGAGCAACACTGTCGGCCGGCAGCCCCAGGCCAGGGCGGCGCAGCGCCGGGGCAATCAACCTTTTGCTAAAGGCGGCCGAACCCGGGTTAAGCCGCAACTCAGCGCGTACCTGCCAGGCGCCGGCGCCCGACAACAGGCTAACTTGCATTATAGCTAGCTGGCGTCAGCCCGATCCGCCACTTCAACCATTCGTCCCGAGCGCGGTCGCAAAGCGTGCAGCACACGGCAAGCGTGCCTCAGGTCCCTCGACTTGGCCCCCGGGCCGGAACCGGTGCTGAACGGGGGGCTCGCCAGCCAGTCGGCGGGCTTCACACGAGCGCAAACGGATCGCGGTTCAAGTAGAAGTCATCCGGTGCACGCCATCCAGTGCAAGCAAAGTTGCTCCGCAATTGACCCGCAAATCAGACATTTCCTCCACGTAGCATCAACGCACTATGACGAAAAAGCCGGGGCTGGACCATCGCTGCGCGCTTCCCCATCGCGTATCCTCCGCCAACAAACCAACCAATTTGGTGCGACCGTCCGGCACATTCCGTGATCCCGTAAGCTCTCGGCAGTAAGCACAGCGGCGCGGCTTTATGTCGCCTTAGACCCAGATGACGTACCGTTGATCGGTTCGCTCTGCGTCCTTCGAAACAAGGGTTCTGGGTGGTGCGTCAATCAAAAGCCATTCGGCTGTGGATCAACCCCCGATTTTCTGATTGAAGTGTGGCTGATCATCCTCCGCGATGCAGGGTGTCTTCTGTGCAAAGAGCAGGTGCCGGGCCCCGCCTGCACTGAGCTGACCGCTTATGTTGCCGGTGCGCTGCTTTATGGTTTAGCAGCGCTCGCCCTTTATCTCCCACGCCATGGGGCTGCCCCGCTCAATCAAGACGGCGCGCGCGGTGCAATGCACCCCTAATCGCCTAAACTCTGCAACAACCGCCGCTGCCGCCGTTTCGTTCAAAGCTGCCGCATGCATCGCCTGCAACCGGTCAATCTCCGCGAGCGCGCGGACCGAAATCGCCTGAACCATGGCCACGGCCTGCCGCCCCGCCAGCGCGCGACCGAGCGCAAGGGGCAGCTCCCCGACGATGGATTGATCGCGATACGCCTGACACGCTCGGTCGATCTTTGCCGTCGTTGCAGCATCATCGGTCCCACCCAGCGCCACTCGCCGGGCGAGAGACAGCAGCCCGGCCTCAACCATGGCGACCATCGCCGCTGCTCGTCGAGCATTATGCAGCACGGCAACACTGTCTGCATGATGACATATCAGCAGAATCGTGGCTCCGGGTGCTGCGACCCGCACGGCTTCCGCAATCGCTGATGCGGGGCAATACTCAATCCCGAACTGGCTTAAAACCGCGTCAAACCGGCCGTTCTCAAACGGTAGAGAATCCGCATGAACACCGCCCCTGACGCCGATAGCCGCGGCAGCCGGGCCAACAACAGCCGAATCGATGCCCATTAGCTTGAGATCTGGCCTCACGGCCCGCATGGCGCGGATCACCGCACCGTCGCCCGCTGCCACGTCAAGAACTGAAGAACCCGGCGCAAGCGTTAACGCGAGTGACCGCCAGGTTGACGCGAGTTCCGCGAGCAGGGCTGGCGGGGCGCCCGATAGGCAACCCGCACCTGCGCTGTCCGACCAATAGTCGCTCCAGGCGGCAATCGACTGGCTCATACCACCACGTCGAACGCCACTGTCAACCGTTCCCCGCTGGGAAAGGGGCGCGTTCCGTGAAACAGATAGCTCGGAAAAAGTGCCAGTCGACCCGGACGCGGCTCAATCACGGCAATAGGTGACAGCCCCAGCGACAGCTCGGCGGGTGCCGCACCGATCTCCAGCCAACCTTGTTGCTCTTGCGCGACACTATCGGGAAGGGCGATATAGCAGGCAGAACTCAACACACCTTCGGGATGGACGTGGTGAACATGATATCCGCGGTCGCACAGCCTAACCGACCAGCTTCCGGCAAAGGCAAAATTCCGGTCGCGAAACCGGAGTAACGGATGCGCCGAGTCAATCGGGGGCAGCGCGCTGAGATGCCGGCCCACCGCCTTGGCCAACCGTTCCCGCAACAGTCCGATAATCGGTTCATCGCGCGCGAGAAGGCGCCCCCTTGTTTGGGTGCCCCCACGCAACGACTGGCCAATCGGGTGGGCTCGGGTGAGGTGCAGATCGCGCAATTGGTCTGCCAACGCGTCGAGTTCATGGCCCTCCAACTCGACATCCGACGTTCCGTACAGCCCTGGCTGGCCGCACAACCAGTCATGACGAGGATCACCGGTTAAACGCCACCCAAGCGACAGATGTGCCCATGCTGTAACCAACCCCGGATTTCCCAGCGCCAGAGGCTCCAGCAACGCCACCGCAAGAGCGGGATCGCCTTTTCGCAAAGCATGCCGTCCCCGCGCCAGATCGACATCAGCCTCGGCTCCTAATTTGGCAAAGGCCGAATCGGCACGGTCAAGCAAGCCAGCTTCGCTCGCAAACACCGCTTCCATCAATAGCAATTCAGGGTCAGTGACCACCCCGGGATGCGCCCCATCAAGCGCTGTAAGCGCGTCCTGATAACGTCCAGCAAGCGCCAAGCAGCGCCAATAGGCCATCTTCAGTGCGCGGTCAGCGGGCAGTTGATCAATCGCTTCCACAAAGCTCTGCGTGAAGTCGATGTCGCTACCTGCTTCGGCACGCATTCGCGCCAGGTTTGCATGGCCCTCAATCCAGTCCGGCTGACTCGCAACGCGAGCGGCGAGCAACTCGATCCCACCACCTCCCTCTAATTCCATCGCCTCGACAAGGCCAAGCAGCAGCGTGGGATCATCTCCTGCCACCGCAATTGCCCGACGATAGGCGGGCAGTGCGGACGCCTGGCCGCGCTCCAGTGCAATGCGCGCTGCGCCGTGGAGCGCAATCGTTCGCCCAGGGTCCAGTTCCAGCGCACGATCATAGTCAGCAGCCGCACCCTGAAAATCGCCGCGTTGCCGATTGATCGCACCACGCGCTTCCCACAGCCGGGGATCATCGCGGTGGGTAACCAGCAACTGATCGAGATCACGCAGCGCCTCGGGTAAATCGCCAACCCGCTGCCGCAGCAGTGCGCGATTGAAGCGCGCATCAACAGCATTCGGGAACCGCTGTAGGACGCGATCAAGACACTGCAATGCGCCGACAGAATCGCCCTGCTGATCTAGCAGGTTAGCAAGATTGCTGCTGATCTGGGGATCATTTGGTGCCGCGATCAGCGCCTTGCGAAAGGCGGACATTGCCGCTGACGCATGGCCAAGCCTCATTTCGCATAACGCCAGCAGGTGCAGCACTTGTGGATGATCGCCCATCACCCGCAATACGACGCTAAGATCCTTTCGAGCGGCGTCAAAGCGCCCGGCTTGAAAGGCAGTTTCAGCGCGGCCAAAAAGCGCGTTCACGTCGATCTGAGACATTGGATCACGATGCCGTCTGGCAGATGGGCTGTCTAGACGTTTGATCCCGCATTCGGCACAGCTGTCGCTGCGATGTTATCCTAAGCGCGCCTGTTCGACCTACTGAAGTTGTGTGCCGCCCTGCCCGATCGCCAGGGTGTCAGCACCTTTCACCAGCGGCAATCACCGGTCCCGCAGCCACCCCGTAATGGAGAAGCGACCGATCGGCGCAAACGGGGGCACGAAGCTAACAGCATGCGGCGCGGGTACGGCAAACAGGCTCAGCGCGTTAAAACGTGGGCGATAGCCTGCAACCACATCGCCATCCTCATCAAAGAATTGAAGATAGCCACCCCAATCCGGACGCCAGTCAAGGGGACACAGGCTTAACACATAAGCAACGCGCCACCCTTCGGCGATATGGCCGTCAACATGCCATGCAAGAAACTGGTTCGGTGCATATAACGTGGCCTGCGCGTCGGCCTTGCACAATTCGGTAAAGCCAGTGACGGAGCGAACGAGATTCAGAAATGGCTCGTCGTTCAGATGTTCAAGAAACACATCGTGGGGCCCACCTGGCGCCCATGCGCCCAGATAAGCGTCTAGGATGGGATAGCGGGCATAGTTGAATGCATAATCCCGCGCCTGCATGGCGCGGTGAATCTTTTCAGCGACATCAGCACGGCGTGATGCGGTTAACGCTGCCAGTTCAGCAGCGTTCAGTCCGTGCGGTCCGTCAGCGCCGGCACCCCAGGCCAGGCCCCAACGGGTCTGATTGGCAATGACATCGTGGAGCGCGCGGGCAGAGGTTTCGGTCAGCACGTCGCGGATCTGCACACGTCGGTCGCGCGCGAAACGCTGTGACAGGGCCAGCAGATCAAGGTCCGGATTGAGCGCCAACAAGTCAATAGTCATGATCAGGTCGCCCAATGTCGGCTGACGTTGTCCACAGGCGCTGACATCGCTTTCATCGTGCTGTCATCGCCGCCATTCCGCTTGAATTCAACCATAAGTTCAATTTTTCGAACCGAGCAAGCAAGTGGGCATGTCGCCGCCGACGATAAGAGCCCGGCGGTGAGAATGACGAGCAGCAGCAAGGCCGTGGCTGTGACCGGCGCATCATCCAGCGCGGGCACGCACCGCCGCTCTATTCGCTCAGCTAACCGCCAGCTGCAGTGCGCCATCGCCGTCTGTGACATGAACGGCCTGCCCATCCTTGATCGCGCCTGACAGGATCAGGTCGGCGAGCGGGTCTTGCAGATAACGCTGCACGGCGCGCTTCAATGGGCGCGCGCCATAAACCGGATCATAGCCCACGCGGCCCAGCCAGTTTCGTGCCCCCGCCGTCAGCTCGATTGTTACCTTGCGTTCGGCAAGCAGCCGCCGGACACGATCGACCTGAATGTCGACAATCGGCGCCATTTCGCTTTGGCCGAGCCGGTGGAACAGCACAATCTCGTCAAGCCGGTTGAGGAACTCAGGCCGGAAATGGCCGCGCACCATCTCCATTACTTGCGGCTCAACCGAGGCAACCGGGTCGCCGTCAGCAAGCGCTGTCAGATACTGGCTGCCCAGGTTTGATGTCAGCACGATGATCGTGTTGGTGAAATCAACCGTGCGACCCTGCCCATCGGTTAGCCGTCCGTCATCCAATACCTGGAGCAAAATGTTGAACACATCGCCGTGCGCCTTTTCCACCTCATCAAACAGCACCACCTGATAGGGGCGACGGCGTACCGCTTCGGTCAAAACGCCGCCCTCATCATAACCGACATAGCCCGGAGGGGCACCGATCAACCGGGCGACGGCGTGCTTTTCCATGAATTCGCTCATGTCGATTCGCACCATGGCGGTGGGATCATCGAACAGAAATTCGGCGAGTGCCTTGGTCAGCTCGGTCTTGCCAACGCCGGTTGGGCCGAGAAACAGGAAGCTGCCCAGCGGTCGATTGGGGTCCTGCAGCCCCGCGCGCGCGCGGCGCACCGCGGTGGAAACGGCGTGCACCGCCGCTGCCTGGCCAATCACGCGCTTGCCGAGCGTTTCCTCCATCTGGAGCAATTTGGCGCGCTCGCCCTCCATCATCCGTTCGACCGGAATGCCGGTCCAGCGCGCGACGACCCCGGCAATATCCTCTGCCGTTACTTCCTCACGCAGCATCGCCCCTTCGGTTGCGCCCGCTGCCTCGTCCAACTGGCGCTGAAGTTGCGGGATGGTGCCGTAGGAAAGCTCGCCGGCCCGCGCCAGATTGCCGCTGCGCTGCGCCTGCTCAAGCTCAAGCCGCGCGGCATCGAGCTGTTCCTTCAGTCGGGCTTCAGCCGCAATCTTGTCCTTTTCGGCCTGCCAACGCTGCGTCAGGCCCGCCGATTGCTGTTCCAAATTGGCAAGTTCGCCCTCAAGCGTTGCCAGGCGATCACGCGATGCAGCATCGGTTTCGCGCTTCAACGCCTCACGCTCGATTTTCAGCTGGATGATCCGCCGGTCAAGGATCTCAATTTCTTCGGGCTTGCTCTCCACTTCCATGCGGATGCGGCTGGCGGCCTCATCCATCAGGTCGATCGCTTTGTCGGGCAAAAAACGATCCGTGATGTAACGGTGCGACAGGGTAGCTGCGGCAACAATGGCCGCATCGGTAATGCGCACGCCGTGGTGCAGCTCATATTTCTCCTTTAATCCGCGCAGGATGGAGATGGTGTCGGGCACGGTCGGCTCACCGACGAACACGGGCTGAAAACGCCGTTGAAGTGCGGCGTCCTTCTCAACATGCTTGCGGTATTCATCCAGCGTAGTTGCACCCACACAGTGAAGCTCGCCGCGCGCCAGCGCCGGCTTGAGCAGGTTGGAGGCGTCCATTGCCCCTTCGCTTTTGCCAGCCCCGATCAACTGGTGCATTTCATCAATGAACAGCACGATATCGCCCTCGGCGGCGCGCACTTCATCCAATACGCCCTTCAGCCGTTCTTCAAATTCGCCGCGATATTTGGCACCGGCGACCAGACTGCCCAGATCAAGCGACATCAGCCGTCGCCCCTTCAGCGTATCGGGGACATCGCCATTGGTGATGCGGATCGCCAGCCCTTCTGCAATCGCGGTTTTGCCGACGCCGGGCTCGCCGATCAGGACAGGGTTGTTCTTGGTGCGGCGCGCCAGAATCTGGATCGTGCGGCGGATTTCCTCGTCGCGGCCAATAACAGGATCAAGCTTGCCGTCGCGCGCCGCTTGCGTCAGATCGCGTGCGAATTTCTTCAGCGCATCATAACGGTCTTCGGCGCCCGCTGTGTCTGCCGTGCGGCCCTTGCGCAGATCGTTAATCGCGGCATTCAGCCCCTCTGGCGTCGCGCCCGCTTCCTTGATTGCCTTGCCCGCCACGGTGTTGAGCGACAGCGCTAACGCCACAAGCAGCCGTTCGACCGTTACATAGCTGTCTCCCGCCTTGGCAGCGACCTGTTCGGCCTGATCAAGGATGCGCACCGCATCATTGTCGATCCCTGGCGTTTGCTGCGCGCCCGAACCAGATACGGCAGGCACCTTGGCGAGCGCAGCATCGGTTTCGCTCAGCGCGCGTGCGGGGTTGCCGCCTGCCGCCTTGATCAGGCCAGAGGCGAGGCCCTGTTCATCTTCCAACAGCGCTTTCAACAAATGCTCCGGCCCGATCCGCTGATGGCTCATGCGGATTGCCACGGTCTGCGCCGATTGGAGGAAGCCCTTGGCGCGATCAGTAAATTTTTCGAGGTTCATGCGCAGTTCCTGTTGGTTGCCCCAGGGGATTAGCCGTGAATTACAGCCCCGATGTAGTGTTGCCAATCTGCAACACAAGGGATGGCTGGCAAGCGTGCCTGATTGCAAATCGCGCTCGCGTCGTGCGGGCCGGGCGGCTAGGCTTGCGCCAAATCAGAAATGGGGTGGTGGATGCGGAAATTGTTGGGGCGCTTGGGCGCGGGCTTGCTGGTGTTCCTGATCGTCGCTGCAATCGGGCTTGCCGTTTGGGAGCCGTTGACGGCGACCGCTGCGCCACCGCCGCCCCCGCACCGCTATGATACCCGGATCGTGCGTGACAATTTCGGCGTGCCGCATGTGTTTGGCACCAGTGACGCTGACGTCAGCTACGGCATCGCCTATGCCCATGCCGAGGATGATTTCACGACGCTGCAGGACGTGATCGCGATGACACGCGGTCGGTTTGGCGCGCTGAACGGGCAGGCCGGTGCCGGGGTTGATTTTGCGCTGCGGCTGGTGCGTGCCCGCGAAACGGTGACGCGCGATTACATGAAGCAACCCGCTGACGTTCGGGCCTTGCTTGATGCCTATGCCGCCGGGCTGAACCATTTTGCTGAAAAACATCCGGGTGAGGTGCGGTTGCGCAACCTGTTTCCCGTCAATGGGCAGGATATTGCTGCCGGGTTCGTGTTGCGATCACCCTTTTTCTTCGGGCTTGATGCGGTGCTGGGCGCGCTGGTGGGCGAAAAGCCATTGCCGGTTGAAACCGCCGGGCCAACGCCTGATTCGCCAAATATCACGCCGATGCCGCCCAAGGGGCAGGTCGCCATGCGCAATGCCGTGCGCGATACGGGGGAGGGCAATATGAACGGATCAAACGCATTCGTTGTCGCCCCGAAGCGATCAGCGGACGGCTTTACCCGTCTCGTCTCCAACGCGCATCAGCCCTATCGCGGCGGCGTGGCCTGGTATGAACTGGTGGTGCATTCCAAGGCCGGTTGGGATTTTGCCGGGGCAACCTTTCCCGGCGCGCCTTACCCCTTGTTGGGGCACAACAAAACGTTGGGCTGGACCAACACCGTCAACCGCCCTGATATGATCGATATCTACAAGCTGGTGCTGAACAAGGATGGCACGCAGTACCGGTTCGATGGCAAATGGTTGCCGCTGGAATCGCAACGTGTATGGCTGCGTGTAAAGCTTTGGGGCCCCTTCGTGCTACCCGTGCCGCGCACGGCGTATCGCTCTGTCCACGGCCCGGTGATCATCAACAAGGACGGCGCTTTCGCCATCCATTATGCCGCGCCCGAACAGCTGGGCATGGTTGAGGAATATTACCGGCTGAACAAGGCGCGCAATTTTGGCGAGTGGCAGGCGGCGCTTTCCAAACAGGCGATCCCGGCGACCAATTTTCTGTATGGCGACGCGGTGGGCAACATCGCCTATTTCTACAACGCCGCCTTTCTCAGGCGCAAACCCGGCTTTGATTATACGCATATTCTGCCGGGCGATACATCGCAGGCTCTTGATCAGGGAACCGTTCCCTGGGCGAATATTCCGCGCAACATCAACCCCGCATCGGGCTTTTTGGTCAACGCCAACAACACGCCTTTTCAGGCGGCAGGGATTGGATCTGAGCTGAACCCGGCGGATTTCTCACCGTTATTGGGCATTGAAACCGATACCACCAATCGCGGGACAAGGTCGATCGAGCTGATGGGGGCTGATCCATCGATCAGCGCAGCCGACCTTGAAGCGATCAAATATGATACCGCAATCAGCCGGGTCGGCTGGGCGGCGCGCTGGTTCAACGAGATTGCCGCGGTTGATCCCAAGGGCGACAAACTGCTCACCCAGGCTCGCGATCTGATGCAAGGGTGGGACTGGAATTATGATGGCAAGGGTCGCGCCGATGCGCTGGCGGTGCTCCTGTTACGCAGCGGCAATCGCATCCATTATCCCCGCAAGCCGTGGCCGGTGGCGCGTGACGAGCTGAAACTCGCGGCCGAATATCTGATGAAGCATTTTGGCAAACTCGATCCTTCGCTCGGCACGGTGCTGCGGTTGCGGCAGGGGACCGTCGACCTGCCGATGGATGGTGGCCCCGATGTCTTGCGCGCCACATCCATCTGGGATGAGGCACCTGATGGCCGCCTTGTAGTAAAACATGGCGACAGCTTTGTGATGTTTATCGCGTGGGACAAGGCCGGCAGGGTCAACTCCACCTCAATCCAGCCCTACGGCGCGGCTAGCACACGGCCTGAATCGAAACATTATACGGATCAGATGCCGCTGTTCGTGACGCACCGAACCAAGCCCGTCTGGTTTGATCCGGCTGACTTGGCAAAACACCAAGAGGCCGCGTACCGGCCCTGATTGTCACCGGTAAATTCAAAGGTATAACCTTTCCGTCGCTACCCGCCCAAAAGGATGCCCCTGATGAAATCGAAGCGTTTTGCGCTCTCCAGCGTCGCCATTGTTGCGTTAATGATGCCGGTTGCGTCCGGCGCGCGTGCGCCTGCAGCAACAGCGGCGCCTGCCCCCGTCGCATCGCTGATCAAAAAGGTCGACATCCCCCACCAGCGCTTCACCCTGCCCAATGGTTTGCGCGTCATCGTCCACACCGATCGCAAGGCGCCAGTGGTGGCGGTATCCGTCTGGTACAATATCGGGTCGAAATTTGAACCAAAGGGCCGGACCGGATTTGCGCATTTGTTCGAACATCTGATGTTCAATGGTTCAGAAAATGCACCGGGTGATTTCTTTGAACCGCTAAAACAGGTCGGCGCGACCGATTTGAACGGCACCACCAATTTTGATCGCACCAATTATTTTGAGACCGTGCCCACGCCAGCGCTGGAAAAAACGCTGTTCCTGGAAAGCGACCGGATGGGCTATCTGCTCGGTGCGGTAACGCAGGCTGTGCTCGATGAGCAACGCGGGGTCGTGCAGAACGAAAAGCGTCAGGGCGATAACCAGCCTTACGGCCTGTTGCAGTACAAGATTTTCGGCGGGCTTTATCCAGAAGGCCATCCTTATGGCCATACCGTGATCGGGTCACTGGCTGATCTTGATGCGGCCAGCCTTGATGATGTGAAGGGCTGGTTCCGCAACCATTATGGGCCGAACAATGCCGTGTTGGTGCTGGCCGGCGATATTGATGTGAAGACCGCCAAAACGCTTGTCACCAAATATTTCGGCAGCATCGCGCGCGGCCCCGATACCGCGCTGCCCGCCGTGGCGATCCCCACGCTCGCCGCCCCCAAGGCCGATGTGATCAAGGACCGGGTTGCGGCCACGCTGGTCACGCGGCTGTGGGCAGTGCCCGGCCTGAACGATCCCGATGCTGCCGGGTTGACAGCGGCGGCATCGGTACTGGGTGGCTTGTCCAGCTCACGGCTCGCCAATGTGCTGGTACGCAAGGAAAAACTGGCGGTTCAGGCCAGTGCTGGATTTGGGGCGCAGTCGCAGGCGGGCGTGTTTCAGGTTGTGATGGTCGTGCGCCCCGGCGTCGATGTCGCGCTCGCGAACAAGCGACTGGATGAGGTGATTGCCGATTTTCTGAAAACCGGGCCAACGGCGGATGAACTGCAACGTACCGTTACATCCAGCGTGACGCGCCGGATTGCGGGGCTGGAATCGGTTGGCGGATTTGGCGGCAAGGCGGTTGCGTTGGCGTCGGGTGAGCTATTCTCAAACGACCCCGTTTTCTTCAAAAAGCAGCTGGCAGACCTTGCCGCGCAAACCCCCGCCGGGGTGCAGGCGATTGCGCAAAAATGGCTGTCGCGCCCGGTATACGCCGTTTCGGTGGAAAGCGGCCCGCGTGAGGCGACAGGTGACGTCGCGGTCGCGCCAAAGCCCGCCCCGGCAGCGCCGGCCGTGCCTCCACAGGGAACGCGCGGCGCACAGCCGGCCGTTGGTGCGGTGGCCAATCTTGTCTTCCCCAAGGTGGAACGTACGCGGCTGCGCAACGGCATCGAGCTGATCTATGCCCAGCGCGATGCCGTGCCAATTACGCGCGCGCAGATCAGCTTTGACGCTGGTGCCACCGCTGATCCTGCTGACAAATTGGGTGTCCAGCAATTGACCTTGTCGTTGCTTGATGAGGGCACATTGTCGCGCGATTCGATTGCGATTGCCGAAGAGCGCGAGCGGCTTGGCGTTAGCTTTGGGGACGGCACCAGCGCAGATCGCACATTCCTGAGCGCATCCTTCCCCAGCGCCAATGCGGCCGGAGGGCTTGATCTTTTTGCCGATGTGGTGCGCAATCCGGCGTTCCGAGCCGAAGAGGTGGCGCGGCTGCGCAACACCCAGCTCGCCGGTATCCAGCAAGAGCTGACCAACCCGCAGGGCCTTGCCGGGCGGGTGCTGCCCAAGCTCGTTTATGGTGCAGCGTCGCCCTATGCGAAGACGGCCGCAGGCGGGGGTGATCCGGCAGCGGTTGCCAAGCTGACCCGTGACGATCTGATCGCGTTCCAGCAGGCTTGGTTGCGGCCGGAAAAGGCCAAGATGTTTGTGGTCAGCGATTTGCCGCTGGCGCAGATAAAGGCAATGCTCGACGCGCGTTTCGGTGATTGGACCGGGGCGGGCACCGCGGGCGTGAAGGATTTCAGCGTTGCTGCGGTGCAGGCAACGCCGCGTATCGTGCTGATTGATCGACCCGATTCACCGCAATCGGTTATCGTCGCCGGGCAGTTGACGCCGCTAAAGGGCAGCGACGATCTGCTCGACGCAGAGACCGCCAATGACGTGCTTGGTGGCGATTTCCTGTCGCGCATCAACATGGATTTGCGCGAAACAAAACATTGGTCTTACGGCGCGGGTGGCGGGTTTCGGCGCAATGAAAATGCCGTGACCTATGGGATCAGCGCCCCGGTTCAGGCCGATAAGACGGGCGAATCGATTGCATCGCTGATGGCCGATCTGAAGGCGTTTTTGGGGCCGCAGGGGATAACGTCGGTTGAGTTTGAGCGCACAATCAACGGCGCGACTCGCGAGCTGGCGGGTAACTTCGAAACAGCTGGTGCCGTGCTCGGCGCGATGCTCCAGAACGACCAATTCAAGCGCGCGGATGATTACTACGCCACCATCACCCAAAAATATCGCGCGATGACGCCGGCCGGGCTTGACGCTGCGGCACGCAAGGCGATCAACCCCGATAATTTCGTCTGAGTCGTGGTGGGTGATGCAAAGGTTGTGCGCACCCAGCTTGACAGCCTCGGCTTGCCGGTTGAGGTGATTTCAGCCGCCTCTGTTGCGGCCACGAAATGACAACCCAACACGCAGGAGAAGACATCATGGCCGCTATCGATGGCACCTGGAATACTGTTGTAAAGTCGCCACTGGGTGACAACGCCGCTGTCGTCACCGTGAAGAGCGATGGCGCCACCTGGACGGGCACCAGCTCGGGTCAGATGGGTTCAGTCGACATCACCGACGGCACCGTTGACGGCAACACCATCAAGTGGACGATGGCGATGACCGTACCGATGCCGATGACGCTGACGTGCGAAGCCACGATCGACGGTGACACGATCACCGGTACGGTTGGTGCAGGCGCGTTTGGCAGCTTCCCGATGACCGGTACGCGCGGCTGATTTTCTGGCCGATGGCTTGATGGTGGCGGCCTGCCTTTCCCATTGGGAAGGGTGGGCCGTTGTCATGTCGGGGGTGCCGCACAAGCGTTCAAAGCGTCAAAAATGCGCATGAAACGCGTGGTTTTGGCCAGTATTTGACCCAATTCTGTCAGGTTTTACCGTAAAAGCCGGGTAACATGCCCCATTTTGCGGCCCTCGCGCACGGTTTTGCCGTAAAGGTGAACATGCGAGTCACGTTCTGCCAATATTGCCAGCGCGGCATTGGCATCATCCCCAATCAGGTTCGTCATCTCGACCCGGCGCGCGGTTAACCCGGTATCGCCGAGTGGCAAGCCGCAGATCGCGCGGATGTGATTTTCGAACTGGCTGGTCACCGCGCCTTCGATTGTCCAGTGGCCGCTGTTGTGGACGCGGGGGGCCATTTCGTTGAACACCGGGCCGTCCACCCCGACGAAGAATTCGCAGGCCAGCACGCCAACATGGCCAAGCTGATCGGCGATCCGCCCGGTCAGCGCCGCTGCCTCCCCCCATTGCCGGGCAATTTCGGGTGGGGCGGGCAGCGATGATCGCGCGAGGATGCCGTCGACATGCTCGTTCCAGGGCGGGGGGTAGCTGACCATCGATCCGTCCTGCCCGCGCGCCAGGATGATCGAAAATTCATGGCTGAAATCGACAAACCCTTCGAGGATCGCGGGCCGCCCGCCAATCGCCTCCCATGCCGCGTCGATATCGGCACTTGTTGTCAGGCGCACCTGGCCCTTGCCGTCATACCCCATGCGCAGCGTCTTCAGGATCGCAGGGACACCAATGCTGGCGGCAGCGGCGCGGAGCTCATCGATGGAGGTGACGAGCCGCCACGGCGCGGTGCGCCCGCCCAGGTCGCCGACATAGCTTTTCTCCACTGCCCGGTCCTGCGCGGTGGCGAGCGAGGCGGGGCTGGGATGCACCGGCAATTTGGTGGCGAGATAATGGATCGGCTCCAGCGCGATATTTTCAAATTCATAGGTGATGACATCGCTGGAGGCGGCAAAATCATCGAGCACGATGCGGCTATGGTAATCCGCGCGGGTAAAGCTGGAGGCGGTTTGTGCGGCCACCGCCTCTTCATCAGGCGCCAGCACGCGGGTGTTATAGCCAAGCTGGGCCGCGGCAATGCCCAGCATCCGCCCAAGCTGCCCGCCGCCCAGGATGCCGATAGTGGAACCGGGGGGAAGGGGGGTAACCGCCCCGGTCACGCCGGATCAGTGGCGACGCTGTCGGTCTGCGCCGCGCGCCAGGCCTGTAATTGCTGGGACAGCACCGGATCAGCCAGCGCCAGAATCGCGATGGCGAGCAGCCCGGCATTTTTCGCCCCCGCCTTGCCAATCGCCAGCGTGCCCACCGGAATGCCCGCCGGCATCTGCACGATCGAAAGCAGGCTATCCATCCCGTCGAGCGCCTTTGATTGCACCGGCACGCCCAGCACCGGCAGATGCGTCATCGCGGCAGCCATGCCGGGCAGATGCGCCGCGCCGCCTGCGCCCGCGATGATCACCTTCAACCCGCGATCCGCCGCGCTGCTGGCATAATCGACCAGCCGCTGCGGGGTGCGGTGGGCCGACACGACCTTGGCTTCATACGCCACGCCCATCGCGTCCAGAATCTCGGCGGCGTGGCGCATCGTCTCCCAATCGGAAGTGCTGCCCATGATAATGCCGACCTGCGGGTTCATGGCATCGCGTTAGCGGGGGACGGCCCGTGGCGCAACAAGTGTGGGGGTGGGGGCGTGAGGTGGGGGAATAGCTGCCATTTGGCGGTGGGACAGGCGCTGGCAGGAATGCGGCCCAGGCTGAAAACTCTTAAAAGCCGACCTGTCGGCTTTTGCCCCAATTACGGCCGTTTGAGGGACTCCGTTTATCGTCCGAAAGCTGACATCGGCCAAATCAACCAAAAAGGCCTGCCGGGACTCCTCGTTAGAACGAGATTGCAGAAATTGAGGGGCCCGGTTACCGTTTTATGATGTCGCTTTTCGATTTTTTTGGGCGCTGGAAGGATAAGCTTTCCAAACGGCCGGCCGAAAGCTCAAGCATGAGCCGCATCGAGTATCTTTTACACGTAAAACATGACCAACTTGAAGCGTCAAAGGAAGCGTTTGGAGGCAAAAACTTCCTTCAATTGGTCGAAGATCAACTTGATGAGGGTAAGGCCGATTTGGCGATTTGGAACCTCTCCAATCAGGTGGAAGACTGTTTCGAACTTGCCAATCTGTATTGGGGTCAAGGTGACTTGGTTCGCGCCGATGCTTATCTCAGGCAGACGCTGGAACGTCATAACCGGCTTTCCGATGCTTGTATTGAACATGGCCTGCCCATGCAGCCTTACCATGGGATCGAATGCGCCAAATCCGCAGCGTGCCTGATTGGTGGCGACATAGGAAACGCTGCTTGGATGGAGATGCCCGAAGTCGGGTATGAGCCGTGGTTTAAGAATGTGCTGCTCAACCATTGCCTTGATGAACGTAATTTCGACATGGCTGAGTGGAACGATAGCGCTGACGAGTGGGCCAGAAGACGATTCCCAAAGTATCGACTAGAGGAATTTGCAGTTTACGTAAAAACGCTTACCGGGGGATACGGTTCAACCGAAGAAATGCTCAGCGAACATGAAAAAATGTTTACAGGAAGATCTAAGCGAAAGCCAGATTCGGACTTGCTTGACGGCTACTATGACAATGAACTTATCATTGATTTTATCTTCGCGGCAATTCTCAAGCGTATAGGTTGGGAGGGGACGTATCGGCATAGCTGGCCAAATACGTGCGATGTTGCTTCTGCCCCCCAGACCGTCAGACAACCAGATCGCTACCTCGGCATAATCACCGCGCCGCCACCGTCACCCAATTCAGACACCGGTGTAATTGAGAACGAGCAAGCCGCTAGGCGGTTTGTGGATACTCATGTTCAAAACCAACGTGATGAGGAAGGCAACCTGCTCGACGCTAGCCGTCCCAGGAAAGAACGTATCAAAATCGCTTCCGCACTGGAGGAATTGGGCTGGACTAGAGACCCGACGACGCTCGACCTGATGCAGACTTACCGCGTTAACTACATTCTGAATGATCGCACCCACATATCCCTTTGCGACCCGCTGGATGGATCATCACTGAAGTTGGGTGCTTGGACCAAGCTTTTGTGCGACGACTTTGGATTGCATCCTGATTTCATTGCAATTGCAGGCAGCGAGGAGAAAACCGACTATCGAGACCCTCAGGGGGCTTGGTATGTTTATTGGAAAAAGAATCGAAAAATCTACGCAGTTGAACGGGACGAATGGGACAGACCGGAAGACGCTACCAGAAACGCACGATCGGGCATCAACATGTGGCCGTCATATTCTAGTTTTGTCGCTTGGTGGGTTTCACAACATCTGAAGAGCCACATTTAGCGAACGAACGGCTGTTTTTGCTCCTCTCTTTTCAAAACCTGCCAGACCGCTTCCCACCCAGTTTCAGTCGGCTTGCCCCCGCGCCGAAAGCGATGGTTTACGGGATTACGCCCTGATATCAGCCATTGTCGCTGGTGTGCCGATCACCTGATATTGGCAGAGCGTTACCAATAGATCCGGTTGGTTAGCGCGCGGCCGGCAGCCAATCAGCGGTGATCTCGCCCCTATGCCCTGTTGGCGCCAGCGCGGCGAGCAGGGCTTCCAGCAGCGGCGGCAGTCCTTGCGTGAAGGCGTAGGGCGGGTTGACGATGAAAAGTCCTGCGCCGTTATAGATGCCGGGCTGATCGGTATCGTACAGCCAATGCTCCACCGTCAGAAATTTGGCTATGCCGAGCCTGCTGAGTTGCTGCTTCCAGCGCAGATGCGCAGGCCGGTCTTTCAGCGGATACCAGATCACCGTCACGCCGTGCCCCCATTTGCGCATGGCGGCGGCGAGGGTGGCTGTGATCCGGGCGCGTTCATCCGTCTGCTCATATGGCGGATCGACCACCACCACGCCGCGCGGCGTTCGGGTCGGCAGCATCGCCAGCCATAGCTCATAGGCGTCGCGCTCATGCACGGCAGCGGGGATGCCGCGCATCGCGCCGCGCAGAGTGTCGGCGTCCTCGGGATGTTTTTCGTTAAGGATCAGGGCATCGTTTGGGCGCAATAGCTGCGCCAGAATGCGCGGCGAACCGGGGTAGAAAAGCGGCGCGGGCCCGGCATTCACCGCCGCTACGGCGGCGCGGTAATCGTTCAGCAAGCGGTTCTGATCGGCAAAGGCCCGCAGCACGCCCTGCATGGCCTCTCCGGTGCGTTGGGCCTGATCGCTGCCAAGGTTGTACAGCCCGCAGCCGGCATGGGTGTCGATCAGGGTCAGCGCGGAGGGTTTAAGCTGCAAGGCCTGGATGAGGGCGATCAGCAGGCTGTGCTTGACCACATCGGCGCTGTTGCCGGCATGGAAGGAATGGCGATAATTCATGGCGCTTCAGAACCCTGACGATCCGCCTCGAGGAGCGCTACCGGGCGCAGCGACCGCCGCAAACTGGCCCGGCGCGAGGCCCGCGACAGTCCACTCGCCGATCGCCCAGCGCACCAACCGCAAGGTGGGGAGCCCCACCGCTGCCGTCATCCGGCGGACTTGCCGGTTGCGCCCTTCGCGGATCGTGATTTTCAGCCAGCCATCGGGGATGGACTTGCGCTGGCGTATCGGCGGATCGCGCGGCCACAGGTCCGGCGCGTCGATGCGGGCAACATCGGCTGGCAGGGTGATGCCATCCTTGAGCTGGACGCCCTGCCGCAAGCGTTCCAGCGCCTGCTCCTGCGGATCGCCTTCGATCTGCACAAGGTAGGTCTTGGGCAGTTTGTAGCGAGGATCGGCAATGCGCGCCTGCAGCCGTCCATCATCGCAGAGCAGCAGCAGGCCCTCACTGTCCCGATCAAGCCTTCCGGCGGGATAGACGCCCTTCACCGCAATGAAGTCCGACAAGGTCGTGCGAACCGTTGGCGATCCGCTGTCGGTGAATTGCGACAAGACCCCGAAGGGTTTGTTGAACAAAAGCAGATGGGCCATGCCGCGATCATATCGCTCGATTACGGCTATGTCTTCACGCCCATGATGCCGCCGCCAGATCGGCTGCGTCCGCGCCCCACCCCTTTGCGGTCAGACTGCGCCGCGCTCCGCCCGAAAGCGGTTGGTCGACTTGTCCGTATTCTCAGCCAGGTGGTAAGCCCATGAACGGTCGCTTTCGGGGCGAGCGTTAGGCGACTGAAAGTGGGTGGAAGCGGACATTGCGTTGCAACTCGAATTGGTAGTACGCTCGCGGCCGGAGGGTCAGGATGGCCGACAGTGGCTGGTGGCTGATAATTGCATTCGTCACCTTGGTGAACCCCGCCACGGTCGTCACTGGCATTATGACCGGTCTAGTCGTGCGACGCTGGTGGCAGGCCGGGATTGGTATGGTGACCGCTCCAGCAGCCTATTGGATTTACGGCACGGCCTTCTCAGAAAACGATCACTTTGCCGCGCTGATACCATTGTTACCATGCCTCGCCTTAGCAGGCTTCATCTGGACTTGCGCTGTGTTCGCAGTGAAAAAGGCTGCTGCCGCTTAAGTCCGCAAGTGGGGCGGCAACGGTCAGGCAGCTTTTGACGCCGTGACCCGCCAGTCGGCTTTCGGGCAGGATGATCGCCGTGGCCCCGCCGGGACGTCCCGACGTGGTGGGTAGCAGACCTTGAATCCGATCAGTCCCGGCTGCGGATAACGCCCTTTATCTCCACGTGAGACTTGCCAGCCATAGAGGGAGTAGGAGGTGAAACGCAGACGCGCATTGCATCGATGACGACGACAGCGGCACCACGCGCTTGCAACTCACGCGACGCGTTATTCAGTGCATCCAGAGCAGCAGTCCAGTTAATCGGCTTCGACGCAGGCTGAAAGCACAAAAAGAACGCTGAAAGCTTTGGCCCGCCCCAAGATCTTATCGCATTGGCAACTACTCCGACATCTTCGAGAGCGCCTTGTCCATCAACAATTACCAAAAAAGGTCCAGGCACAGGATCGTCAATAGGTTCGGGAGGTGAAGGTGCTGCCTGCCGACCTTGGGACGCAGTGGGGCGAGCTTCCAGGGCCGTGCTCCACAGACTCAAGCAGGCAGTAGCAATGAAAACCAGGTGGAGTCGGGAGCGCGCCATTCGCAAAAAGTAGATCAGATCGGAATGTCTGCAAATGGGCCGAAAGCCGACAGGCCGGCTTTTTTTTATGAGCTTACAGCCTGGGATTTGCCATCCCGCAACCGGCCAGCTGTTGCCGCTACCATCTCAGAAAACGAACGGCCCCCGTAAAGAAGCAGCGGTTTGGCCCGGAAGGGTGGCAGCCGCGCAGCGGTGGGCGGGGGGCTAAACCGGGAAGTGGGCGGTTTGCTGCCGGTCCGCATTCAGCCTTTCGGTGGACGCGGGAACAGCACTGGCGTGTTTTTTCGATAGGCTTGATAGGCGGGGTTATCGCCCCAGCGTGCTTTCGCGATGCCATCCAGCAGATTGATGCCGCTCACCCGGGTCAACAGCAGAAAGACGAATATCGGCGATATCACCGCCAACCATGACCAACCCGAAAGGAGCGGGATCGCCATGACCAAAATGCCAAACCACAGCATGATCTCGCCAAAATAGTTCGGGTGCTGTGACCATGCCCAAAGCCCGGTGGTGATGAATTTGCCCTTATTCGCAGGGTCTTTTTTGAACCGCCGCTTCTGGCTGTCGGCAACCACTTCAAAAGCAAAGCCGATCACCCAGATCGCCGCACCTGCCCAGAACAGGCCATCTGACAGGCCATCCAGGGGCGCGGTTTGCCGCGACGTGATGATCACCAGCGCTGCCGATGCCGTGAAGATGACCCAGATGGCCTGCAGCGTCCAGGCGACCAGAAACCGGGGCGGATTGACCTTTATCTTTTCAAATCGCTGATCTGCGCCGCCGGACGCATGAATGCGGCTGAAAAGAAAGCTGCCGAGCCGGATCGTCCAGATGCCGACCATCGCTGCGACAATCATCGCTCTGGCATCGAGCGGCCAGGCGCTGGCGGCGGCGACCCCGATCGCCGACAGATAGGTCAGCGCGCCGACAGTGTCGTAGTAGGTGTCTTTCTGCGCCACAGCAGACGGAATGAAAGCGAGCCAGTTCACCGCGAAAGCGAGCAATGCGCACACGAAAACAGCGGAATATCCGCCGATCTTAATGCTGTTCGCCCCTGCAAGCGTGGCAAAGCCAAGTCCCAGCGCGCTGACGAGTGCGACGGTCAGCAGGCTTTGTCCTGCCCCTTTGAAGGACCATTTGGTCTGCGATGGCATTGTTTGATCCCCCTGATGGTGTTTGGCGGCAAATAACGGGTGGGTAGCCGACCGGCCCATCCGCAACCGGCCCAATATTTGCCCCCGACCTAGCCTAAACCAATGACTGAATGTGCGTCAGCACCAACCCGCCATTGCTCCTGGCGAGGTGGCCGGGGTGGCCGGGGCAGGGGCAATCTCCGCCCGTGCGCCCTGTTCAACGCGCGGCATCATACCATGCGGCCAGATCCTGATGCATCTGCGTGAGTGCCTGGGGGTTGAGGTAGATCATGTGCCCGGCTTCATAATATTTGAAGCTGATGTTGCGGCGGCGGCTTTCGTCCAGCCGCATGTGATTGGCATCAAATTCTGCCCCGTAAAACGGCGTCGCCATGTCGTAATAGCCGTTCATGAACAGCACTTTGACGTAAGGGTTGGTGCGCATCATATGCGCCAGATCGACAGCGGTGTTGGGGGCCGGTTGCGGGCCGTTGCTGCCCGGCGCGCGGTGCCGCCAATCCCATTCAAAGCCGCTTTCGCGCGCCGACAGCTTATAGGGCATGTCGGTTTTATACCCCAATGTGCGCGTGGCATAATCCATGAAGTTGGCGATATAGGCGCCGGTAATCGCGGTGGAGGCCGGGTCATCGATCGGGCTGTCGGCATTGGCATCCGCCACGGTCTGCAAATAGCGCGAATCAAGCCGCCCGGTGGCAACGCGGCGATCCCGCAGCAGTTCGGTTTGGAAATGGCCCAGATCAATGCGCAGGTTAGCGCGCAGGATGAATGCCTCTGACAGCCCGGTATAGGCCGCCATCTGCTTGGCGACAGCCTGTGCTTCTGCAGGCGTTATCGTGTCGCCCTTGGCAAGTGCTGCGGCATAGGCGCCGCTGACGAAACCGCGCACCTCCACCAGAAAGCTGGCCAGATCGGCGGGGCGATTGGCGAGGCGCTCGTGATACCAGGCGGTCGCGGCATAGCCGGGGAACAGCACCATGTAATTCTGGTCATACCCCGGCTGGCGCACGCCGTAATTCATGATGGTGGAAAACAGCACGATCCCGCTGAGGCTGACCCCGCGATCCTCGAGCAGTGCCGCGACAGCGCCCGAGCGCAGCGTGCCATAGCTTTCGCCGAACAGGAATTTGGGCGACGTCCAGCGGTTGTTCTTGTCGAGATAGCGCGTGATAGCGCGGGCAAAGGCGTCCGCATCCTGATCAACGCCCCAAAAATCCTTGCCCGTCTTGTCGCCCAGCGGCCGCGACCAGCCCGCGCCAATGGCATCGATGAACACCATATCGGTCTTGTCGATCAGCGATTCGGGGTTGGGGCCAAAGCTGTAGGGGGCGGGGCGGACATAATCAGGCGTGGTGGTGTTGACGCGCACGGGCGCAAAACTGCCCATGTGCAGCCAGATCGTCGGGGAACCCGGGCCGCCATTATAAAAAAAGGTCACCGGCCGGTTGCCGCCGCCATCCTTGGTATAGGCTGTATAGAACAGGCTGGCGGTGGGCTTTGCGTCATTGTCCTTAATGGTCAGCGTGCCGGCGGTCGCGGTATAGGCGATGCGTTCGCCCTTTACCGTCACCGTGCCGCGCGACACGGCAGCGGCTTCCTCGACGGGGGGCTTGGCCCAATTCGCCTCCACCTCGGCGACCATGGCATCCTTATGCGATTTGGCCGGGGCTTTGTCTTGCGCGGCGGCAGGCGCTGCGATGACGGGCAACAGGAGGGCCGGCAACAGCACGGCGGACAATAAGCGCATTTGGTAACTTCCCCCAAGGTTCAGCGCCGAAATGTGCCGCGACCGCAACGATTGCGCAAGCCGTGTCGCGCCTATCGCTCGCTGAGGTAATAGCGCTCAATTTCGGCCAGCCCGTCGTCAAGCTGATAGACGATTGGCTGGCCGGTTGGGATTTCCAGATGCGTGATCTCATCATCGGGGATGCCCGATAGATGCTTCACCAGCGCGCGCAGCGAATTGCCGTGCGCGGATATCAGCACGCGCTCGCCGCTCCGCAGCGCAGGCGCGATGCTGGCGTCCCAATAGGGTAGGACGCGCGCGATGGTGTCCTTCAGGCTTTCGGTCGCGGGCACGGTGATGCCGGCATAGCGGCGATCCCCCGACAGATCATAGGCGCTGCCGGGTTCCAGTGGCGGGGGCGGGATGTCGAAACTGCGCCGCCAGATTTTCACCTGATCATCGCCGTGCTTGGCCGCCGTTTCAGCCTTGTCGAGCCCGGTCAGCCCGCCATAATGGCGTTCGTTCAGCTGCCAGTTTTTTTCCACCGGCAGCCACAGCCGCCCCATCTCCTCCAAAGCGAGATTTAGCGTCTTGATCGCGCGGGTTTGCAGCGACGTGAAGCACTGGTCGAAATCCAGCCCCTTGTCCCGCATCAGCCGCCCGGCGGCGCGCGCTTCCTCGATGCCCTTGTCGGTCACGTCGACATCCCACCAGCCGGTGAAACGGTTTTCCAGGTTCCAGGTGGACTGGCCGTGGCGGATCAGGACGAGGGTGGGCATGAATTACAGCTCCAAGTTTTGCGCGCCCTACCGTTCGTGTCGAGCGAAGTCGAGACACCCTGCGCGGCGACTGGGGCACGTCCCTGGACATAGCCTGTCCTCGGGATCGGCGGCGCCGATACCCGGGAGCTCAGGACCAACGGGGCGACCTGTTAATATCCGTCGATCTGCTGCGCCAGCACTTCCAGGCAGCTATGCGCCAATGTGCGGCAGCGTTCGGGGGACCAGCCATGGACGGGATCGGGGTTGGTATCATGATCCTTGAACGGCATTTCCAGCGTCATCGCGACCGCGCCGAAACGCTCGGCAAGCTGGTTGGTCGACATGGTCAGGTTCGCCTTGCCGGGGGCGGATTTGTGATAACCGAGCTTGGTTTGAAAATCGGGCGTATGCGCGGCGAGGGCGTCGCGAAACGCATAGAATTTGTCGCCCTGCGCGTCGGTCCAGCTCGGTATGCCTTCAAAACCAGCGATGAAATTGGCGGGGATCGCCTCATCCCCGTGCACGTCCATGGCAAAGGTGACGCCGGTTATGTCCATCGCGTTTCGGATCGCCAGAACCTCTGGGCTTTTGTCCAGCGACGGCGTTTTCCATTCGCGGTTCAGGTTTACGCCTGCCGCATTGGTGCGCAAATGCCCGCGCGATGACCCGTCGGGATTGGCGTTGGGCACGATATGGAACGTCGCCTTGGCCAGCAGCGCGGCGGTGATCGGATCGGCGGCATCGGTCAGCCGCTCCAGCGCGCCTTCCACCCAATATTCGGCCATCGTCTCACCGGGATGTTGGCGGGCATAAAGCCAGACAGGCTTGGGGCCGTTGCCAATCGTCAGGCAATCAATTGGCTGGCCATCGATTGATCGGCCAAGTTCACGGTGCGCCACCCCGTCCATGCCTGCATAGCGCGCGATCAGCGCATTGTGCCGCTCAATCGTATAGGGTGCGAAATAGGCAAACCACACCAGATCGCCTGCCGCCCGGTGCGTGATCGTCAGCACCCCGTCTGCATAGTCAGTGGCATCGGCGAGCAGCCAGCTATCGCGATCATTGCTCACCCGCGCGCGGTAGCCTGGCCAGCCGAGCGGATAGGCTGAGCCGGCGGCATTCATGATCCGCAATGTCAGCGTGCGGCCCTTTGCGCCTGCGACGCGGAAGTAAAACCACTGATAAAAATCGGATTCGCGATCCTTCACGATTTCCAGATCGGCGCTGGCCCCGTCGGTGTGCAGGACGTGGATGTTGCCGCCATCAAAGGCGGCGCTGAGGGTGATGTTCATCGCACGATGATAGTGCGCCCGGATTCTCCGGGAAAGCCCCGGAAAAGGGCGCGCACCAGTTTCTCGCTCATCACGTTCGGCTGGGCGTCCTTGGCCCTGGCATTTGCCTCCATCACGGCACGCCCTTCCCAAATTGCCGCACCGTCGCTGCGCTGGCGCAACTGCACGAATAATTCGGTGGTATAAAAGCTGCGGGTCGCACGCTTGCCGGCGCCAAAGCCGAGGCTCAGGCCAGTGCCGATCCCGGTACCATTTGTACCACCGACCAACCCGATCGAAACTGGTGGGCGCGCAGCGGTTTCATCGCGGGTCGTGCGGGTGAAGCGCACCGTGGCGACCAGCGGCGCGGGCGCATCAGCCGCAACAGGCGCGAAGCCCAATCGGGTCATTTCAGCGGCGACGATACCTGCAAATTGCTGCTGCTCCAGGCTTTGTGGATCGCTGCCGGTGCCGGGCTGGATGGCGACCTCGGCGGGAATGATCGCCGTGCCCAGGTGAAAACGCGTTACCTTGACGGGGGTTGCCGCGGCAACCGGGGCAAGCACAACTGCCGCAAGCGATGCGGCGATGATGGTTGCAGCATTATTCAATCGCATATCAGGCTCCACATCCCCGTTTCATCTCACTATCAACGCCCCAGTTTGGATATGGGGTGCAATTGGGGCACTGACGAGGCGGGATCAATTGGGCCACTCGCCTTGACCCAGATCGCTTGACTTGAGCGCGACCGGCCTATAGGCGCACCCCCTTTCCAGCTCACCAGAATTACGAGAAGCGAATCGATCATGAAGATCCGCAATTCCCTGAAGTCGCTCAAGGGCCGTCACCGCGATAACCGCGTGATCCGTCGTCGTGGTCGCACCTATGTGATCAACAAGACGAACCGCCGGTTCAAGGCCCGCCAAGGCTGAGGCAGCGGATTAGCATCGCTAATCCGCGATTGGCCGAAGCCCGGCCGACGGCGCGCCAGCGCCGGTCGACGACACGGAAATTAGTCCCGTGTCGGGCTCAGCCGCCGCAATGACCAAGCCCTCTGCCGTCATTTTTGATGTCGGCAACGTCCTGTTCGATTGGAACCTAAGGTTCCTGTATGAGCGCCTGATCAGCGATGATCGGGCGCTTGACGTGTTTTTGCGCGATGTGCTGACGACGCAGTGGCACCTGCAGCATGATGCGGGGCGGCCGTTCGCTGAAACCTCCGCCGAGCTGATCGCGCAGCACCCCGAGCACGCCGAGCTGATCGCCGCGCTCGGCCCGCGTTTCAACGAAACGATTCGGGGCATGATCCCCGGCATGGCGGCGCTGGTCGCCGAATTGCACGACGCGGGCGTAAAGCTGTTTGCGATCACCAACTTCTCCGGCGAATTCTGGCGCCCCTTCCGCGCCGCCCATGCCGGATTTTTCGCGCCGTTCCTTGATGTGGTGGTGTCAGGCGACGAAGGCCTGATGAAACCTGACCGCGCGATTTACGAACTGGCGCTGGCGCGGTTCGGGTTGCGGGCGGGAGAGGCGGTGTTTTTCGATGATAATCCGGCGAATGTGGCGGGTGCTGCGGCGCTGGGCATGAACGCGCGATTGTTTACGGGGGCGGTGCCATGCCGCGTTGATCTGGTCGAGTTTGGGGTTTTGACGGACTAAGTGTTTCTGGGGAGAAATACCGTAAGTATGAATGTCCGTTGATGGGGAAAGCCGACCTTGCCTTGTGTCGCTCCACTGGCAGATTTTGGGCCGGTTGCCGACTTGCAGCTGTGAATTTCAAATAAGGCCAAAGCATACGTTATAACTGCCGGCGCTGCTATAATGCTTGAATCTTAGCGATTCGGCTTGAATACCCCCTACGCTGCGATAGGTTCCCGCAGCACCGACCGGCCTGGGGGCATCATGCTGCGAAACGTCGAACTCGATTTCTCTGAAACAGGCCGGATGAGCCTTTCCATGAAAGGAATCACGGTCTTCGTCGGGCCGAATAATTCGGGCAAAAGCCTAGTCTTGCGAGAAATCGAGAAGTTATTCGAGGTACATCCGTTCCCGGCGGGGCTGCACATAGTGCGAGACTACGAGGTGGACTGGCCCGATCGCCCCTCGGTCGAGAAGCGGCTGGCAGCGCTTAAGAGGCAGCAGCCGCTAACGACGCCAGTTGGCCATGTCATGATAAACCGTGTGCATCCGGGAAGAGGCCGCGAAGCGGGTCAACTCGATGTGAAGCAAATACTGTCTATAATTGATCAAAAAACCGAAAAGAACTGGATTGCAACTCAATACTTAAAGTATGGCATACTGAGGCTGGATGGGCGATCCAGATTCGATTTAACGAACGATATGGGCGGCGGTGATATTACCGCCGATCCACAAAATATGCTCATGCATCTTTTCAAAAACGACAAAGCACGAATGAAAGTGCGGGATTTTGTTTACGATGCCTTCAACCTTTATTTCGTTGTCGATCCAACCAATCTTGGAAATTTACGGATCAAATTGTCGGACAAGAAGCCAACCGGCGACGAGCAATCACTCAACGAGAAGGCTCGAGAATTCTACACTGCTTCCACGCACATCAAGGAATCGAGCGACGGCGTTCAGGCGTTCACAGGTATCATTACGGCCATCCTATCCGGCGAATATCACACGATCCTTATTGATGAGCCCGAGGCGTTCCTGCATCCGCCGCTCGCGAGAAAGCTCGGCAAGAACCTGGCATCCCTCGCCGCAAGTGGGGGTGGATCGCTGGTTGCCTCTACGCACAGTGCCGACTTTTTAATGGGGTGCGTACAGGCCTCAAAATCGGTTCGCGTGGTTCGCCTGGAATACAGCAAAGGCAAGTCCCGCGCCCGTGCGATCGATCCGGCAGAGCTAGGCAGCCTTCTCACGCGCCCACTGATGCGAAGTGCAAACGTGATTTCCGGACTTTTTCACGACGGCGTCATCGTCCTCGAGTCCGACAATGATCGCGCCTTCTATTCTGAAGTCTATCATCGCCTCGCCGAGAAAAAGTCAAATTACCCTGCAATCTTGTTTATCAACGCGCAGAACAAACAGACAATACGGGACATCATCGGCCCGCTCAGACGCTTCGGCGTACCTGCCGCAGCAATTCCGGACGTCGACATCGTTAAGGACGGCGGAAAAACCTGGTCGGATTGGATGAACGCCGCCCACATACCAGTCGCACTTCACATGGGTTATGGACAGACGCGCGGGTCGATCAAAGCCGCCTTCGAAGCGACCGGAAAGGACATGAAGACTCAAGGTGGAACCGAACTGCTCGATCCTGCCGAGAAAGCTGCAGCTAACAAGTTCTTCGACGACTTGAATGCTTACGGGATATTTCCAGTGCGCGGCGGCGAGTTGGAGGGCTGGCTTTCTCGCCTTAACGTTCCTGGCAAGAAGACCGATTGGACTGTTGCAATGCTCGAACGACTTGGATCCGATCCGAGCAAGCCAACCTATGTCAAGCCAGGCAGAGGCGATGTCTGGACCTTCCTTGAAGACATTGTTGACTGGATACGAAATTCGTCCCGGCTAGGCATGCCAAGCTGACATTGAACGTTCATGGACATGCGATTGTCCGATCGGCAGCTTTTGGAGTGTTTGGCAGCCGCATTGAATGGCCGAATCTAGAGCGCCTTGCTGTCTTAGGGTCGAACGTCCGCAACTTCAGTGGAAGCCAAACCACCGGCCACCACCTCAAACCTACCCCTTATAATTCTTCAACTCATCCCCAATAATCCGCACCACGTGCAGCACATTGGTTGACCCCGGCGTCCCGAAGGGGACGCCCGCCATCACGATCACGCGGTCGCCTGCCTTGGCGATGTGGTGGCGCAGCGCCATGCGTTTTGCCTTGGCGACCATTTCCTCAAACGACACCACATCGCGGGTCAGCACGGCATGCGTGCCCCATAACAGCCCCATGCGCCGCGCGGTTGCCTGATTGGGGGTGAGCACCAGGATGGGCACCGCCGGGCGTTCCCGGGCGATGCGGCGGGCGGTTGAGCCCGATGTGGTGAAACAGATGATCGCGCAGGCCCCGGCTGTCTGCGCAATCGTGTTTGCCGCTTCGGCGAGCGCGTCTGCCGTGGTGGGATCGGGACGGGTGATGGTGAAATGCACCCGGTCGCCGTGCATCGGATCGCGCTCAACCGCCTCGGCGATCGAATTCATCATCGCCACCGATTCGATTGGCCAGGCACCCGCCGCACTTTCGGCGGACAGCATGATCGCATCGGCCCCGTCATAAACCGCCGTTGCCACGTCGGACACTTCGGCGCGGGTGGGGGACGGCGAGGTGATCATCGATTCGAGCATCTGGGTTGCCACCACCACCGGGCGCCCCAGCCGCCGTGACACCTCAACAATGCGCTTTTGCAGCGGCGGCACCGATTCGGGCGGCAATTCCACCCCCAGATCACCGCGCGCGACCATGACGCCGTCGCACTGCTCGATAATCTCCTCCAGCCGATCAATCGCCGATGGCTTTTCGATCTTGGCGAGCAGCGCGGCGCGGCCTTGAATCAGCAACCGGGCTTCGGCCAGATCTTCTGGCCGCTGCACGAACGACAGCGCGATCCAGTCAACATTGTGATCAAGCGCAAAGGTCAGGTCGCGGCGATCCTTGTCGGTCAGCGCCGCCATCGGCACCACGACATCGGGCACGTTCAGGCCCTTATTGTTTGACAGCGCCCCGCCGACGACCACCTTGGTTTCAATCCAGTCATCGCCGTTATCCGTTACGCGCAACACCAGCTTGCCATCATCGAGCAGCAACCGCGCGCCTTCTTCAATCGCGATAAAGATTTCGCGGTGGGGCAGCTCGACACGGGTTTCATCGCCGGGGGTGGGATCACGGTCGAGCCGGAAGGTCGCGCCCGTTTTCAACACCACCTTACCGTCGGCGAATTTGCCGATACGCAGTTTTGGCCCCTGAAGATCAGCGAGGATCGTGGAGGGCCGCCCGGTGCGCTTTTCAAGCTTTCTGATCGCCTCAATCAGCGGGATTTTCGATTCCTGATCGCCGTGGCTCATATTGATGCGAAACGCGTCGGCACCGGCCAGGAACAGCTTTTCGATCATCTCGGGCGTGCTGCTTGCCGGGCCCAGCGTGGCCAATACGCGCACCTTGCGTAATCTTGGGCTCGTTGCCTTGCTCATTGAAACGCTCCTGATGCTTTGCGCACTTAGCCTCTAGCTACTATCTGCGCGGGATCAAACGCAGGATCAAACGGGAGAATTCAGATGCAGACGATTGACGACCTGGACGACACGGTCGCCGCCGCCGCTTTTCGCCGGTTGGTGATGCATTTGCGCCACCGCAGCGATGCACAGAATGTCGATCTGATGGGACTGGCGGGCTTTTGCCGCAATTGCCTGGGCGATTGGGTGGCAGATGCGTCGGACGGTGCGCTCGACAAGGCGGCGGGGCGCGAGCTGGTGTACGGCATGCCCTATGCGCAGTGGAAGGCCGAGCATCAGGCAGAGGCAAGCCCGGCGCAATTGGCCCGGATGCAGGAAAGTGTGGCGCGCAACGCGTGAGGGGTGCGGGTTAATCATTGGACGGTGGCGGATTCCCCGATAGGCTGGCGCAAACCCCGGTGAGGGTTGATGGATTGAAGGGGGATGCAATGCGCGCGATGTTGTTGAACATGGTTGGGTTTGTGGCGGCGGGCATCGTCGCGGTGACGAGTGCATCGGCCCAAACTGCGCCCGCTCCTGCTCCCGCTGCCTCGCCCGTGACCACCTATATCCACGCCGGCAAGTTGCTTGACCGGCCCGGCCAGCCGCCCCGCGACAAGGCCACCGTCATCATCCGCGACGGCAAGGTGGCGGAGGTGCGCGACGGCTTTGCCGCGCCGGAGGCAGGCGCGACGCTGATCGATTTGAAGGACCGGTTCGTCCTGCCCGGCATGATCGACATGCATGTGCATTTATGGGGGATTGCGGGTGAACCGCTGAAGGCGCGGTTGGGCGAGCTGACCCGCGACCGGTTTGACGACATGGTTGAGGCGCAGAAAAATGCGCGCGCCGATCTGTTGGCGGGCTTTACCACAGTGCGCGATCTGGGCGGTGATCCGCGCGGCATTCGGGCGCTGCGTGATGCGATTGCGGCAGGCGACATCGAAGGGCCGACCATCATCAATGCCGGGCAGATGGTCTCCGTCACGGGTGGTCACGGCGATGGCGGCAATGGCCTGGCAGAGGAATTCGCGGATGCGGTGCATGCGCACCAGATCAACACCTGCGATGGGCCGGACGATTGCCGCCGCGCGGTACGCGCGCAAATCGGCCTGGGGGCGCAGGTGATCAAATTTGCGGCCACTGGCGGGGTGCTTTCAAACGTGGCGGGTGGCCTTGGTCGGCAGATGACGCCTGAGGAGATGAAGGCGATTATCGATACCGCGCACAGTTTTGGCCGCAAGGTGGCGGCGCACAGCCATGCCGCAGAGGGCACCAAGGCGGCGCTGGCGGCAGGCGTCGACACGATCGATCATGGCAGCTTTCTGGATGACGAGGCCGTGGCGCTGTTCAAAACCAAGAATGCGTGGCTGGTGCCGACGATGATCGCGCCCGTTGCCGCCCTGGCGCAGGCGCGCGCCGGGCAATTGCCCCCGGCCACGATTCCCAAGGCAGAGGCAGCGGGTGCAGCGATGCTCGCCAGCCACAAACGCGCCATTGCGGCGGGCGTAAAGATCGCGTTTGGCACCGATACCGGCGTGTCGAAACATGGCGAGAATGCCCGCGAATTCGCGCTGATGGTGGGCGCAGGGATGACGCCGGCAGCGGCGATTCGCGCCGCCACGATCGATGCAGCAGAGGCGCTGGGCCGCAAAGACCAGATCGGCTCGCTGGAACCCGGCAAGGCGGCGGACATCATCGCCGTGGCGGGCGACCCGCTGGCGGACGTTACGCGGCTGGAGAGCGTCGATTTCGTCATGCGCGGCGGCGCTACGGTAAAGCAGGGCGGCGTGCACAAGGCGTTTCCGGCGAATTGAAGCAATCAGCGTGCGGCGAAGGTTGAGCGTGGGCGATTGTTGGCCTAGACGACCGCGCTTACCTCATTTCTCACGACCGTAACCGGAGCCCTTTTCCCATGAGCGACATCATCGCCGCCGACGAACTAAGACTGCTCATCGAGCGCGCAGAGCGCCTCGAAGAGGAAAAGCGGGGATTGGCCGACGACATCAAGGATGTGATGTCAGAAGCGAAAAGTCGGGGTTATGATACTAAAGCGATCAGAAAAATCATAGCTATCCGCCGGAAAAAGAAGGACGAATACCAGGAAGAAGAAATGATTCTGGAAACTTATCTTCAGGCGCTTGGTATGGTGTGACAGGTCGGGCGTGCCGCTGTTAAGGAGTTTCATCGCTCCTGCCCAGCTCCCGATGATATAGAGCGAGAGCTGTCGGGTCGCCCTGTCGCAATGCCTGTAGCAATCCGGCCATCATGCTGTTGAGATGTTTCGCCGCCACGGTCGTTCGTAGCATCGTTTCTTGGACCAAAGCCAATAACCACGGCAACGCGGAGTTCACTGCCGAAAGATCGGCGTCGGCGATGAAAAGGTCGGCTTCCGTCTTTGGATGAGTGATGCGGTGGCGGATTCCAATTGCTTGGCGCAAGCATTCCCATCCAGCATCGTTGAGTACGGGTTCATATGTGGCATCAAGCAATTGCGCCTGGTTGATCGTGAGCCGAATTACTGTTGGCAGGGTGAGGAAGCGCACTTGTTCGATCACGCGCCCCTTTTCATCGACGTGAAAAGTGAGTTCCCGCAACGCCAAGTCCGCGGTTGCGGAAAGATCGCCGGTAACCGCGGCCACTTGGCGGACATGCTCTCGCATCGTCCAGGTTGCGCCTTCGATCGCAGCGAACGTCGCCCGTATCAGGTCTCGCCGGTTTGATTGGACGTCTTCTGTCGCTAGGCGCTCGCTGGCCAAGATGACATTCCCGACCAGCTGCCGCAAAAAAGGGTCCGTCGGCACCGGAGCGCTTGTTTGATCACTCATCTGGCCAATGTGGCTGGGCGCTGGCATTGGAGCAAGGCTTGATCGAAAGGCTGTCCGGTGCGTAAAGCCCCACAACATCCTTGCAGAGGTTATTATGGCAGGCCATTCCAAGTTCAAGAACATCATGCACCGCAAGGGTGCGCAGGATAAGAAGCGGTCATCGCTGTTTTCCAAGCTGAGCCGCGAAATCACCGTTGCGGCCAAGATGGGCCTGCCCGATCCGGACATGAACCCGCGGCTGCGCATGGCGGTCAATGCGGCCAAGGCGGCGTCGTTGCCGAAGGACAATATCCAGCGATCCATCGACAAGGCGACGCGCAGCGATGCCGAAACCTATGAGGAAATCCGCTATGAGGGCTTTGGCCCCGGCGGCGTTTCGCTGATCATTGAGGCGCTGACGGATAACCGCAACCGCACCGCCACCAATGTGCGCGTCGCGGTATCAAAAAACGGCGGCAATCTGGGCGCGAGCGGCTCGGTCAGCCATGCATTCGACCGGGTGGGGCTGATCAACTACCCGGCAAGTGCGGGCGATGCCGAAGCGGTTTTCGAGGCCGCACTGGAAGCGGGGGCCGAGGATGTGACCTCCAGCGAGGACGGCCATGAAATCTGGACCGTGCAGGGCGATCTCCATGAGGTGGTGAAAGCGCTAACCCCAGTGCTCGGCGAGCCTGAGGGGGCCAAGCTCGCCTGGCGCCCGCAGACGATGGTTGATGTGGGCGAGGAAGACGCCGCGCTGCTCTTCAAGCTCATCGACACGCTCGACGACGACGATGACGTGCAGACCGTGTGGGGCAATTACGAAGTGTCCGACGCGGTGATGGAGAAGCTCTGACGAGCATGGTGTTTCTGCGGCGGGGAGCGGGCGGTGGCTGAGGCAGAGATTCGAGACATCCTCAATGGCTATGCACAGGCATGGACCGGCGGCGATCTCGCTACCTTGATGGCCTGTTATCATGATGATTTTGTCCTGCATTATTTTGGCGCAAATGCGCTGACGGGAACGCATGTCGGCAAGGCGGCGGCGCTGGGCGTGCTCGGGGAATTTTCTCGCCGGACCGCAAGGCAACTGATCGGCACGCCGGCGGTGCTTGCCGGGGCGGAACGCGGTGTGATCCTCGCGCGCGAAAAATTGGGTGTCGACGCGGCGGCCGTCGAGGTCGATCGGGTGCTTGTGTATACCGTGGCCGACGGCAGGCTGCGCGAATGCTGGGTTTACGACGCTGATCAGGCGATGATCGACCGGCTGATCGGATCGGCATGATTGCGTGATCATCCTCGGTCTCGACCCGGGCCTTGGCACCACTGGCTGGGGGCTGATCCGGGCTGAGGGCAATCGGCTGTCGCACCTGGCAAATGGCCGGTTGAAGACAGATAGCGCCGCACCGCTGCCCCGCCGCCTCGCGCATCTGGACGCCATGCTTTCCGCGCTGGTGATCGACCACCATCCCGATAGCGCGGCGGTGGAGGAGGTGTTCGTCAACGCCAATCCGCAATCGACGCTGAAGCTGGGGCAGGCGCGCGGCGTTGTTATCTGTGCCGTGGCGCGCGGCGGAATTGATGTGGGTGAATATGCCGCCCGACTGGTGAAAAAGGCGGTGGTGGGCACGGGGGCTGCTGAAAAGGCGCAGGTGCACGCCATGGTCGCGCGGTTGCTGCCCGGCGTAAAGATCGACGGGGCGGATGCCGCGGATGCGCTGGCCGTGGCGATCTGCCACGCGCACCATCTGGCGTCGGCGCGGGTGATGACGGGGCGTTAGGCGCGGTCGGCGGCGATTTGATCAACGCCGAGCATGTCGCGAAACCGCCAGCCGTCGCCCGCCCAGTTGCGATCCCCCGGCGCACGCGCGGGTGCCAAATCAGGCGCGGTGGCCAGCCAGGGCAACAGATCGGCGTTCTCACGATTAAGCCGGTCCGCAACCATTTTGGCCTGCATGTAAATATGCGTGCGAAAGCCCGGCCAGTCATTTGCCGCCGCTTCCGGCGACCAGCGATCAAGGTGCTTTTCAAACGCGGCGTAGATTACGTGCGCTTCGGCCGCGAAGCGGGCCGCAACATCGCGCGCCGCCGGATCGGCGTGGAGGCGCAGCCGGGCGTATATGATCCGATCGGTCGATGGCAGATAGCGCAGCAGCGCGCGGGCAATCCGCCAGCGCGCGGCGACCAGTTGGGCCGCCACAGGTGGCGTGCGTTCGTCAACCAGATCGCGCAGCGCCATCGCTGCTGCAAGCAGTTCGGTTTGTTCATTTTTCCAGCGATCAATTGCTGTCACGATGTTTCCCTTTGCTCCCCCACCATCTCTATGGCCAAGTCGTTAACCAATTGTCGCTGTCGCGCCCGGCGGGGGCGAAAAACAATCTTTCGCTTTCCTGACCGGGCGCGTTCCTGTTACGTACCTGATATGCGCAAGTCAGCCCGAGCATTTTTTGTTGCTGCACGACCAGCCATACCCTTGTCGGCCTGTGGCCGGCGTGCGGGACTTTTGGCAGCGGCTGGGCGCCGACACGGACAAACCCTGTGATCGCGCATTTGAAAGGGCGGCTGGAATCGACCGGCGTCGATTATGCCGTGATTGATGTTGGCGGCGTGGGCTATCTGGTCGGCGCATCGGCGCGCACGCTGGCGAGCATTGGCCCGGTGGGGGAGGGCGTGATGCTCCACACCGAAATGCTGGTGGCGGAAGATTTCATCCGGCTGGTGGGCTTTGCGAGTGCGACGGAGCGCGACTGGTTCCGCCTGCTGACGGGCGTGCAGGGCGTGGGCGCGCGGGTGGCGCTGGCGATATTATCGGCACTGGAGCCGGGCGACCTGAGCCGCGCGATTGCCGCACAGGACAAGGCAATGGTCGCGCGCGCCAATGGCGTGGGGCCAAAGCTCGCCGAGCGCATCGTGCGCGAATTAAAGGATAAGGTGGGCGGCGTGGCGATTGGCGGCGCATCACCAATGCCAGCCCCCGGTGGCGCCGGCGCAGACGCCGTATCCGCCCTGCTCAACCTGGGCTTCCGCCCCGCCGAAGCCGCCAGCGCCGTGGCAGCGGCAGAGGAGGAGCTGGGTGGGGGCGCAACGCTCGACGCGCTGGTGCGGCTGGCGCTCAGAAAGGCGGCGAAGTAGAATGGCGTATCGACAATCATTGGGTCGACCGTGCGGTGGAGAATGCTCGTGACCAAGATGGAAATTCTGGTGGGGACCGTCCGCCGCATCGGTCGCAACGGTCCGCCTTATGAGGTCCTCGGCACCGTTGCGTCGACAAGCGATGGTAAGAAGCAGATGCGGATTCACATGATCGAGTCCGATGAAGATCTCGATTACCCGGTCGAAGATATTATGCGCGATCCATTGGACGACTGATGTTCGCCATTGGCTTTGACCTACTCTGGAATCAGACCAAGCTGACCCATCCCAAGGGCTTGTCGCAGGCCTATGCCGAAATCGGCGCGGTGCTCAATCGCTACGGATTTCAGCGCGTGCAGGGCAGTGTTTACGTGTCGACAAACGACAGTCTGGTTAATGTTACTCTGGCGATGAACGCGCTGAAGGCATTGCCCTGGTTTCCAACGTGCGTGCGCGATGTTCGTGCATTCAAGGTCGAGCATTGGAGCGACTTTACGGATTTTATGAAATCGTGATGCCGACCTTGAAAACCCGTGTCGCAATCAGGTGCGCCGTCATTTTTGGGGTCGCAGCAATGGTGCCGGCGGGGCCTGTGTCGGCGGGTTGGCAGGATGTGCCAAAGGAGAAAGGTGTGATTCAATCAACCAATCCCATCGCCTATGTCGAAATCCCCGTGACCGATCTCGATCGCGCCATGGCGTTCTATACGGCAGTTTTCAGCTTCGCGCTCGAACGTCAGACGATCGATGGCTATGACATGGCATTGTTTCCGGCGGCCGAAGGCGCGGCGGGGGCATCGGGCGCATTGGTCAAGGGCGATGTCTATGTTCCGGGCAAAACCGGCCCGATCGTCTATTTCGGGGTGACCGATGTCGATGCGGTGATTGCGCGGGCAAAGGCGCGCGGGGCCAAGATCCTGTACGACAAGAAGGACGTTGGCGCGTTTGGCTTTGTCGCCGAGATTGAAGACAGCGAAGGCAACCGGATTGCGCTAAGCGCGCCGAAATGACCGACCACCCCCTACTCACCCCCACCCGCATGCCCGAAGATGTCGATGCCGCGCTGCGCCCGAAATCGCTCGACGAATTTGTCGGGCAGCAGGCGGCGCGCGAGAATTTGCGGGTGTTTATCAACGCCGCCAAGGCGCGCGGTGATGCGCTGGATCATGTGTTGTTTTTCGGCCCGCCGGGGTTGGGCAAGACGACGCTGGCGCAGATTATTGCGCGGGAGCTGGGCGTGGGATTCCGCGCCACCAGCGGACCGGTGATTGCCAAATCGGGCGATCTGGCCGCGCTGCTGACCAATTTGGAAGACGGCGATGTGCTGTTCATTGACGAGATTCACCGGCTCGCGCCCGCCGTGGAGGAAATCCTGTACCCGGCGATGGAGGATCGCGCGCTTGATCTGATGATTGGTGAAGGGCCATCGGCGCGCAGCGTGCGGATTGATTTGCCGAAATTCACTTTGGTGGGGGCAACGACACGGCAGGGGCTGCTCACGACGCCGCTGCGCGACCGGTTTGGCATCCCAGTGCGGCTGAACTTTTATACGGTGGCGGAGCTGGAAAAGGTGGTGGCACGCGCGGCGGGGCTGCTCGGGCTGGCGCTCGCCCCTGACGGCGCGACCGAAGTCGCGCGGCGCGCGCGGGGCACGCCGCGAATCGCCGGGCGGTTGCTGCGCCGGGTGCGCGATTTTGCCCATGCAGCGGGGCACGCGATTGTCGATGCCCGCGCTGCGGACGCCGCGCTTAACCGGCTAGAGGTGGACGCGCTGGGGCTGGATGCAATGGACCGGCGGTATCTGATGATGATCGCTGATATCTATCGCGGCGGGCCGGTGGGCGTAGAAACGCTGGCGGCGGGATTATCCGAACCGCGCGACACGATTGAGGAGGTGATCGAGCCCTATCTGATCCAGCTGGGGCTTGTGGCGCGCACCGCGCGGGGGCGGTGCCTGAATGCGCGTGCCTGGAAACATCTGGGGCTTAATCCGCCGCCGGGCAGCCAGGATGGACTGTTCGAACAGGTTTAGCGCCGTTTGTGACCGAACCGATCCAAGAAAATCGGCCACCCCTGATTTAGGGCATCGTGCCGTAATTCGGGATTACTCGTCGGTGACGATTCGTTTTTCAAGCACGATGCTCTAGCTCAAAAAATACACGCCGACCCCGGCAATCGCGGCACAGACCGTGGAGGCCAGAAAGCCCAATATGCCGGCGATCACGCCGCCGCCCTGCCGCCGGTTGAACGATTTGCGCGGCCCCGGCTTGCCCAGCGACAGCTCAATCATGCCCGCCAGCGCGCCGCCAATCGCCGTCATCACCACCGTCACCACGCCGCCGGGCAGCGTTTGAAGCGCGACGGCAATCGGCAGGATGGCCCCGATGGGCGCGGCCATGGCGAGCGCAGCGACCAGCTTTGCCCGGTTCGTTTCAGCCTTGTCGACCGGGGCGACGGTGAGCAGATCGGGCGTATCCTCTGCCGAAATCGTCAGCCAGGCAAAGCTGCCCGCCAATTGGCCGATCACGATGACGCTGGCAAAGGCCATTGTCGCGGCAAACGGGATCGCGGCGCCACCGCGCCCGCCAAAGCCCAGAAACATCAGGGGCGCGAGATAAATGAGGCGCAGCACGATTTGAAAGGCCAGCGCCGGATCGCGTGCCAGCAGCCGGAATTCCTTGGCAAAGATGGTTGCAAACAGCCCCGATTTGAAATGCCGGGCGATGCCACGCCGCGATGCCTTGGTCCGCGCCAGCCGCATCCCCGCCGCCTGATAGCTGGCGAGAAAGCGCGACTGGAACAGCCGACTGGCGAGCGCAAACACGATGATCGCGCCGCCCAGCGTGACTCCAATCGCCAGCGGTTCGCCAAAGGCGGCGCGCGCGGGCAGCGATCCGAACGGGTTCTGGCCGACGCCGCTGTTCTGGATCGCCTGAAACATTTCGGCCTGCCCACGCCCCCGCGCTTCACCCGGCCCACGGTGCGAGATGAGCTGCGAGACGATGAAAAAACTGCCCCCCAGCAACGCCGCCGCAATTTGCCCCACCGTGCGCGCGGCGCGCGGGCCGACCATCCAGGCGAGCGTCAGCGTGGCGGCAAGGCCAATGCACGCCGCAATCAGCGCCAGCCCGGCCAACAGGGCGACAATGCCAAACAAATGCGGATGGCCAAGCACGGCCACCGGCACCACCAGCGGCAGGCTGAGCAGGGCATAGCTGAGCACGATCGATCCAGCGATGCCCATCATCTTGGCGCGCAGCACCGTGCGATCCCCCACCGGCGCCGATATCAACAAGTCGAGATCGCCCGAATCATATAATGTCCGGTGGCTCGCCAGCACGGCCTGGGTGGTCATGAACGACAACACGACCAGCGCGGCGGCGAGCATACCGTTGTACAGCCCCGGCCATAGCGGCAAGGGCTGATCACGCAGGCCAAGCGCAATCGATACGCCAATCGCGATATAGCCGATCAGCAGCACAAGCCCGATCCATGTCGTCCGCGACTTGCGGGTCAACCCGCGCAGGTTCAGGCGCAGCTCGTGCAGCACCAGCCAGCCAAGCGATCCAGCGGGCATGCCGCGCATCAGCCAGGTCATGCGCGCGCCATCATGCCGGGGCTGACGTGAGCCGGATGAACGCATCCTCCAGCGTCGAATCGTCAGATCCCACTTTTTCGCGCAATTCGGCCATCGTGCCTTCGACCAGCATCTTGCCGTGCGCGATGATGCCGATGCGGTCGGCAAGCCGTTCGGCAACTTCCAGGATGTGCGTTGTCACAATCACCGTGGCGCCGCCATCGACCTGCGCGCGCAAAGCATCCTTCACGCTGCGCGCCATTTGCGCGTCGAGCCCGGTCAATGGTTCATCCAGAATCAGCAGCCGGGGCTTGTGGATCAATGCCCCTGCCAACGCGACCTTTTGCTTCATGCCGCGCGAAAACCCCTCGCACCGAGTGTCGCGTACATCCCACAGATCAAGCCAGTGGAGCAGTTCTTCGGCGGCAGCGGCGGCGGCCTTGCGCTTGATGCGCCACAGTCCGGCGACAAAAGCCAGATATTCAGCCGGGCTCAGCTTGTCATACAGCATCGGCTCATCGGGCAGCCAGGCGGTGATTGCCTTGGCGGCATTGGCATCGCGCTGGGTATCAATGCCGTAAATCTCAATCGTTCCGGCATCGGGCTTGGCTAGCCCGGTCACCATCCGCAGCGTCGTTGTCTTGCCCGCGCCATTGGGGCCAAGCAGCGCGTAGAGCTGGCCCGCAGGCACATCCAGATCAAGGCCCGTAATCACCGGCTTGTCAAAAGCCTTGGCAAGGCCGCGAATGCGTAGGGCAGGGGTGGTCATGTCCGCTACTCTAGCCTGTGGCGCAACCCCGTCCAGCGCGATCAACGGCGGTGCAGCGGGCGGGGTGGCGGAACCAGTGCGGGCTTAACTGGGGGCAATGCCGGGGTTTCGCTGCCGCTGGGCCTCCGCTACTGCCGGGGCATGGATGTCAATACGCAAGATATGCCTGTTGAGGGTCGTTTCGTCGGGCGCGAGCACCGGCTGGGGGTGCGCGTTTACTTTGAAGACACTGATTTGTCGGGTGTCGTTTACCACGCCAATTACCTGCGCTGGATGGAGCGGGGCCGATCAGACATGTTACGCCTGGCCGGGATTGATCAGCGCGCGGCGCATGAAGGCGGCGAGGGGGCCTATGCCGTCAGCGAACTTGCGATTCGCTATCGCGCGCCTGCCCGGCTGGATGATGCGCTGGTGGTGGCGAGCCGTTTAATCACCATTCGGCCCGCTTCGTGCCGTATTCATCAACGAGTCATACACAACGGGTTGATATTAGCCGACGCAGACGTGACGGCGGTGTTCGTATCGCCCGGTGGCCGGGCAAGGCGGCAACCGGCGGCATGGATGGCGGCATTTGAACGCCTGGTGTGGCCGGGCGTTGACCTGGCCGAACCGCAGTCTGGTGCAATGGGGGAATGAGAACGCAATGAATTTCGTCCTGAATACCGATCCGTCGACCTTGTCGCCTGTGGCGCTGTTCCTGCAGGCCGATATCGTCGTGAAGGTGGTGATGGTGGGCCTGTTGCTGGCGAGCATCTGGACCTGGGGGGTGATTATTGCGCTGGCGATTAAGGTCGGGCGTGCGCGGCGGCGCGGCGAGCGGTTTGAACGCGATTTCTGGAACGCGAGCGACATTGACGCCTTTCACCGCAGCGAGGGCGAGAGCGATCTGCCCGTCGCGCGGGTGTTTGCCGCCGGTGTTGCCGAATGGCGGCGATCAACGGCGGGCACCCCAATCGACAAGGAAGGCACGCGCGAGCGGCTGGCCACGGCAATGGGATCGTCCATCGGTGCAGAGGTTGAAAAACTGTCAGACCGGCTGAACATTCTGGCCACGGTTGGATCGGTTGCACCGTTTGTGGGATTGTTCGGCACCGTATGGGGCATCATGCGCAGCTTTACGGGCATTGCCGCTGCACAAAGCACGTCGCTGGCGGTGGTGGCGCCGGGCATTGCGGAGGCATTGTTTGCGACCGCCATCGGCCTGTTCGCGGCCATTCCAGCGGTGATCGGGTATAACCGCTACAGCCATGCCATTAACCGCATCGAGGCGCGGCTGAACCGCTTCGCCGATGGTTTCCACGCCACGCTGAGCCGCCAGCTTGAAGGCCCGGCGATGAGCGGCAAAAGCTGATGGCGATCAACCTGCCTTCGCACCGCGCCCGCGGCCGCCGCGCGCCGATAGCGGACATTAACGTCACGCCGATGGTTGATGTGATGCTGGTGCTGCTGATCATCTTCATGGTCACCGCCCCGTTGCTGACCGCTGGCGTGCCGGTGAACCTGCCCGATAGCCGGGCCAAGCCGCTTGATCAGGACCAAAAGCCCGTAGAGATCGCGATTGACGATCAGGGCCGGTTGTTTGTGAATGATGATGAGGTGAGCGACGCGATTTTGCCCGATGTGCTGGGCCAGATTGCCGCCAAGAACACCGGTGACAAGCCACCCGAAGTGTACCTGCGTGCGGATCGCAGCCTGGAATATGGCCGGGTGATGCGGGTGATGGGGGAATTGAACCGGGCCGGGCTGAACCGGGTTGCGCTGGTGACGGTGGGCGGCACGGACGGCAACACTGCTAGCCAGGACGCGCGGTGATGTGTCGCGCGCCTTCTCGCATTGGGGGGTGATCGGTTGGCGATGGACCGTTCCGATGCAGCCGGGCTGGCGATTGCTGTTGTCGTGCACGGCGCGATCTTTGCGCTGCTATCCGCCAGTTTTCTGTTGAATCCCAAGCCGGTGAAGTCGCTGGAAGATCCCGTAGAGGTGTCGCTGGTCGACGAGGTGGGGCTGGTGGCAACGGCGCCGCAATCCCGCGTGCCGCCCGCCGAATCGCGTGCGCCCGATGCAGGGCCGCCTGAAGATGCCGCCCCGCCGCAACCGCAGGCGGCGGCCCCCGCGCCCGTTCCGCCTGCGCCGCAGCCTGATCCCGTGCCGCCGCCCAAACCAGCGGAAAAGGCCAAGCCACAGCTGAAAAAGCCGACGCCAGAATCGCCCCAGAAAGCCGCCAAGGCACCGCCCAAGCGAGAGGCCACGCCTGCCACCCCGGCCAAGCCAACCCGTACTGCCTCCACCGGCAGTGATCCTGCGTCGACCAAGCCGCGACCGCGCGGATCAAGGCTGGGTGATGATTTTTTGAAAGGGCTTAGTGACCGGCCAAGCACCAGCCGCTCGGTCACCCCGCGCGCCGCAGTGATTGATGCCAAGGCGCTGGCGAGCATTCAGGATGCGATATCGCGCCAGATTCAACCCTGCGCTGATCGCCAGGTAAATCCCGGGCCGGGCGCCAATGAGATCGTCACCGTGCTCAACTTGCGGCTCAATCCCGACGGAACTTTGGCCGCAACGCCCACGATGGTGCGTCAAAGTGGGACAGATGGGGAGGCCGGGCGCTATGCCCGGCGCGTTATCGACTTGGGAGTCGCGGCTTTCAAAGGGTGTTCGCCGCTGCGCCTGCCGCCTGAATATTACGAAACGCCGAATGGCGGCTGGAACAATATCAACTATAAATGGCAATTGCGCTGAGGATGGTTCTGGCATGATGTACCGCGTTTCAATGCTCCGATCTTTATGGCTGGTGGTGCTGTGCGTCGCAGCGCCGCTGGCGGCGCAAACCGCGCCCGCGCCGGCATCCCCACCGGCGGGCCAGACCCAGGAACAGACGCCGTCCGGGCCGCCGCCGCTAGAGGTTTCGGTGACCGGCGGCATTTCTGCCCCGTTGCCGATTGCCATCCCGGTGATGCCCGCCTTTGCCGTTACGTCGACCGCGGCTGGATCAACCGATGTGCTTGGCCGCCAACTGGCCGAAGTGGTAACGGCGGACCTGAAAAACTCCGGTCTGTTCAGCCCGCTGGGGGCCAATGCGCTGCGACCCGTGGCCTATCCCGAAGTGACCGCGCCAGAGTTTAACTATTGGGGCGGCACCGGCGCGCAGGCGCTGGTTCAGGGTTTCATCCGCGCCAATAATGATGGGACGCTGACGGTCGGCTGCTATTTGTATGATGTGTTTTCGCGGATCGAACTGGCGCGGCAGGGCTTTGTGGTGCCCCCCGCAGACTGGCGGCGCGCGGCGCATAAATGTGCCGATATGGTCTATACCCGGTTGACCGGCGAGGGCCCGTATTTCGACAGCCGGGTCGTCTATGTTTCTGAAACCGGACCCAAAAACCGCAAGATCAAGCGGCTGGCGATCATGGATCAGGACGGGGCAAACCACCGTTTCCTGACCAACGGCCAGTCGATTGTGCTCACGCCCCGGTTTGCGCCGAACCAGCAATCGATTGTGTATATGAGCTATGTCGGGGATCGCCCGGCAATCTATGTGTACGATATTGGCAGCGGCCGCCAGCGCCAGGTGGTGCCGCCGGGCAATTTGAGCTTTGCGCCGCGTTTTTCGCCCGATGGCCGCTATATCCTTTTCTCGATGGCGGTGGGGGGCAACACCGATGTGTACCGCGTGTCGGCATCGGGCGGGCAACCGCAGCGGCTGACCAATGCGCCGGGAATCGACACCGGCGGCAGCTATTCGCCCGACGGCAGCCGGATCGTGTTTGAAAGTGATCGTTCGGGCGGGCAGCAGATTTATGTGATGAATGCCGACGGATCGGACCAGCGCCGGATCAGCTTTGCTGGCGGGCGCTATGCCACCCCGGTGTGGAGCCCGCGCGGCGACCTGATCGCGTTTACGCGCGTGACCGGAAACTTCCGGGTGGGGGTGATGAGCCCCAGCGGTGGGGGCGAAAAATTGCTGACCGATGATTGGCAGGATGAATCCCCCAGCTGGTCACCCAATGGGCGCGTGCTGATGTTTTTCCGGTCGGGCCAGGGGCGCGAAGGTACCGCTGATTTATGGTCTGTGGATTTGACCGGGGTGAATGAGCGCAAGCTTGCAACACCGCTTTACGGCTCCGATCCCGGTTGGGGGCCGCTACGTCCGTAACAATTGACAGGCACGGAACGATCACTGCACACTATTGATTAACGACGATGAGCAGCGCTTAAAGAATTTGAGCGGAAACGAACGACCAAGTCGAAGGAGGACGAAAATGGCCAGACTGACGACGACGATCATCATCGCAGCCGCGCTGATTACCACGGCGGGCTGCACCACCAAGCGCAAGGAAGCGTTGCCCCCCGGCCCGGTTGGGACGACGGCACCCGGCTATCAGGAAACGGGCGACGGGATTGTTCCCGGCACGGCAGCCGATTTCCTGCGGTCAATCACCAGCGATACGATTCGTTTTGCGCTGGATGAATATAATATCGATTCAGAAGCGCGCGCGACGCTGGACAGCCAGTCGGCCTGGCTTGCCCGCTATGCCGATGTGCCCGTGACGATTGAGGGGCATTGCGACGAGCGCGGCACACGCGAATATAATCTTGCGTTGGGCGATCGCCGCGCCAACGCCACCAAGAACTATCTTGCTTCAAAAGGCATCTCCCCCACGCGGATCACCACGATCAGCTATGGCAAGGAACGCCCGATTGCGCTGGGTTCAGACGAAGGCAGCTGGGCGCAGAACCGCCGCGCGGTGACGATCGTCCTGAAATAACCTAAAAACGCGGCTTCTTAAGCGGCGAGAATGAAAAAAGGGGCGGCGGTGCAACGGCATCGCCGCCCCTTTTCGCATGCGCAACGAATCCGCTTGCGAAAGGCCGTTGAGCGATATAAATATGATATCATATTAACGGGAGGTTTTCATGGTCGAGTCGATGGGCACAACCGAAGCAATGACGCGCAGCCGGGATTATCCCGCCAGCGCATCAAACGGGTATGCGATGCTGGGTGTGCTGCTGGTGGCGCTGATTGTTATCGCGGGCGGTATCTGGCTGATGGGGGCTGACAAGCTGACCGGGCTGGGCATCGTGGTGGTGGGTGCGGTTATTTTTGGCTTTGTCACGCCGGGATTTTACATGCTGCAACCCAACCAGGCGGCCGCAATCACCATGTTTGGCGCCTATAAGGGCAGCGACCGGGTGAACGGCCTGCGCTGGACCTTGCCGTGGATGCTCAAGAACAAGGTTTCGTTGCGCGCGAACAACCTGATTTCGGAAAAGATCAAGGTCAACGATCTGCGCGGCAACCCCATTGAGATGGCAGCCCAAGTGGTATGGCGCGTCACCGATACCGCGCAGGCGCTGTTCGACGTCGATGATTACAAGGCGTTTGTGCTCGCCCAGATCGAAGCGGCGGTGCGCACAATCGGGTCGCGCTACCCTTATGATGATTTCGAGCATCAGGAGATTACCCTGCGCGGCAATCACGATCAGGTCGGTGCCGAACTGCGCAGCGAGCTGATGGAGCGGCTTGCAGTGGCTGGCATTACCGTTGACGAATGCGGCTTCACGCATCTCGCCTACGCTCAGGAAATCGCCGGCGCGATGCTGCGCCGCCAACAGGCCGAAGCCGTTGTCGCCGCGCGGAAGACATTGGTCGAAGGTGCCGTGGGCATGGTTGAAATGGCGCTGGACATGCTGTCAGCCAAGAATGTGGTTGAGCTGGATGATGAACGCCGCGCCGCGATGGTATCGAACCTGATGGTCGTGTTGTGCGGCGAGCGGGAGACCCAGCCCGTCGTCAACGCCGGCTCGCTTTACTGATCGGCAGCACAGCAATGGCGCTGCCCAAAAAAGCCTTTCCGCTCCGCCTTGATCCCGCGCTGTATGCGGCGATTGAGCGGAGCGCGGCGGGCGATTTGCGCAGCGTGAACGGCCAGGTCGAATTTCTGCTGCGCGAGGCGCTGGCCAAGCGGGGCATCAAGGTTAGCCATAGCGACACGCCCCGGCGGGGCCGCCCGCCAAAGATGGAGAATGATGATGGTGATTGATCAACTGCGCCGCGAATTCACCGTGCGCAAAGGCTATTGGTTTGCCCCCAAGCTATTTGGTTATGGCGCAACCCCGGTCACCTGGCAGGGCTGGGCAGTGACGTTGGGGTTTGCGGCCATGGTCATCACCTTGGCCACGCTGATCCGTGATCCCGTTGCCAGCGTGGCGGTAGCCACCGCGCTGGCGGTGCCCTTTCTCGTGTTGGTGCATGCTAAAACCGACGGCGGCTGGCACTGGCGCTGGGGTGCGCGGAGATAGGCGCTGGCTTAGTTGCGCGGCTTGGGTGTGAAGGCGCGGGCTGGATCAAAGGCTTCGTCCAGCAACCGCGCCAGCCGCAGCGATGCGCGTTCGATTTGCAGGCGCTGGGGTTCCACCGCTTTGGCGAGCGACTCGTTGGTCAGCGTTAGCCGCCCGGCCGGCTTCGGCCCGCACGGGTCGCCGCCTTGCGCGAGCGCATAGGCGGTGTCGCGGCTGACGGTCCAGGCTTCGCGGCTCCAGTCCTGCACCGTCCCGGCAGCGATGGCTGCGCGATCGGCATCGCTATAGCGTCGTTCGAGCGATGGCGGCGTGGTAAGCGCGCGTTCGGCAAGCGCCCCGTCCCATATGCTGTGCAGATTAAGCCGCTCGGATGTGTACAGGCCGTACGCCACGCGCACATCATTGCCACCGCGATCACTGCGGTCCCCCGAATGAAGCGGCATGTGCAGATCGCCGACGAAATGGATCAGGAACACCAGCGCCGCGATCTTTTCGCGCATCGGGATTGTGCGGTCCTGAATCAGCTTCACCTGCCGGTCGATCTGCGCCGAAACGCAATTGCCGTTGGCGCAGGCGCTGTTCAGATCGAATGGTTTGCAGATATCGACATTTTGATAGTGCCACGGGCCGGTATAGCTGAACCGGTCCCCCATTGCGCGGATGCAATCGGGCCAGACGCTGGCGTCCTCGGCGGTTTTGGCCGGGCAGGTGGGCGTATCGAGCATCGCGGTGCGCGCCAGCATCGCCTGCACGGCGGCGCGCGTGGCGGGCTTGGCGTTGATCAGGGCGATCCGCGCGATCGTGCCATGGGCATAACGGCCATAGGCCTGGGCCGGGCCATGAATGAGCAGCGATAGCGCCGCGGCGAGCAGGACGATGGTTCGGATCATGGCTTTGGCCCTAATCAGCGAATGTGACGGCTGAAAGTTAAATCTCGTCGCCAAAGATCGCCACGATCCGCTCGCCGGCCGCCGTGGCGCGGGCGCGGTACATGCCCGGGGTTGAAAAGCGCCAGACGGCCTCGCCCGCAGGCGTTACCACAATCACCCCGCCGGTGCCGCCCAGGGCGTTGACGTCGGCGATCACAGCGGCAGCGGCAGTCGCCACATCCTCGCCCAGCATCCTGATCCGGGCGGCAATTTCATGCCCGGCAGCGGCGCGGATGAAGAATTCGCCAGCCCCTGTTGCCGACACGGCACAGGCACGATCATCGGCATAGGTGCCTGCGCCGATTAACGGCGTATCGCCCACCCGGCCCCAGCGCTTGCCGGTGACGCCGCCGGTGGAGGTGGCGGCGGCGAGGTGGCCCTGTGCATCACAGGCAACGGCGCCGACGGTGCCGTACTTCATTTCGGCATCAAACCAGCCGGCCGGTTTGGCACGCAGTTCGGCCAGTTGCGCGCGGCGTTCGGGCAGGATCAGCCAATCCTCACTGGCGGGTTCAACCCCTTGTTCATGGGCAAAATCTTCCGCTCCCTTGCCGCTGAGCATTACATGCTGGCTGTCGGTCATCACCGCACGCGCCAGGCTGACGGGATGGCGCACGCTGGACACACCGGCGACCGAGCCTGCCCGTCGATCGCGCCCGTCCATGATCGCCGCGTCCAGCGACACTTGCCCGTCAAAGCCCAGCACCGCGCCGCGCCCGGCGTTGAAATGCGGGTCATCCTCCAGCGCGCAGACGGCAGCTTCGACGGCATCAACCGCGTCACCGCCAGCCTGCAGGATTGCAGCACCGGCATCCAATGCTCGGCCAAGCGCAGCGCGCGCCCCTGCCGATTGTTCGGGGCTCAGCGTATCGGGGCGCAATATCCCCGCGCCGCCGTGTATCATCAGCGTCCAGCGCTCTGCATCGGGCATGATCGGGCGGGTCCTTCAGGCGGAACGGGGGGAATGGGCAGGGGTGTGCCCCGCTTTGCGGGCGCGCAACCCGATCAGCGGGCGCAACCAGCCAATCTCGCGCCCGATCCGGTAAAATGCCCAGCACCCCGCCACCGTTGCGGCCAGGATGATGCCGAATTCGATGATCGGCGACAGCCCGAATGCCAGCAATGCGCCTGCGACGACGACGATGATCGTCTGGTGGATCATGTAAAAGGGGAACACCGCTTCATTCAGCATCGGGCGCACGGCGTGATCATGGTTCAACCAGCGATCAGCAATGCCGATCAGCGCGACGATTGCGCCCCAGCACTGGACCGCGCGGGCGACGCCGAACCAATACCAGATAGCGCGGGTTGGGACCGGGCTGCCCATATGCCGGATTTCCACGTCAGCGATGAATGCATAGCTTGCCACCGCCAGGATGCCGCCAACCCACCACCAGCGCCTGATTGCGCGCCATACCCGATCGCCGCCACGCAACAAAAACCCGAACAACAGCATCGGGAAATAGACACGGTGGACCTGCCAATCGTCAAAAAAGCCGTGCGTTTCCGGGCTGCCGGGAAAGGCATAGCTCCAGTTCGCGATCAGCAGTGCCATTGGGATGATCAGGATCAGCGGCCCGGCCAATGCCCGGTCTGCCATGTCGGCAATCCATGCCCGTACCGCGCTCGGCGTGATGGCAATGCCCGCCGCCAGCACCATGGTGTAGAACCACAGATATCCAACAAACCACAGATGCTGCCAGCTTGGTAGCGAGATGCCGCTTAGCTTCTCGAAGCGGAAATAATCACTGAACCAGAAATGCAGGAAGCTTGCGGTATAGCCGTGCTGGGTGCTTAACTCGATCCAGGGTTGCGATGGCACGATCACAATCACGCCAAACAGCAGCGGTATGATCAACCTTTTGGTGCGCCCCAAGGCAAAATCGGCTGGTCTGCGATCACCCGCAAAAATCGCGCGGCTGGCATAGCCTGACACAACGAACAGCAACGGCAGCCGCCACGCGTTGATCGCCTGTAACGGCACCGCCACCCATTCCATCGGATGGGCGGTTTTTGCGTGATAGCCCCAATGCACGAACACCAGGCCGATATGGTAAAAGATCAACAGGCCAAATGCGCCGATCCGCAGCCAATCCATCCCGTAATGTCGGCCCAATAGACTCTCCTGCCGGTTGTGCCGTTTTGTCGGGCCCGGATCGTTATTGGATGACGCTATCGTATCGACGCGCGGCGAAGGCAACGCTATATCGACGCACTAACGTCTCCAATCCGCCGAGGAACCCTGTCATGTCGCTTCGCCCCTGGCGCGATATTACCCGTCGTAAATGCCGCCAGATCATGGTTGGCAACGTGCCCGTCGGCGGCGATGCGCCCGTTACCGTGCAGACGATGACGAACACGCCAACCGAAGACGCCAAGGCAACGATCGACCAGATCCGCCGTTGCGAAGAGGCGGGCGTCGACATCATCCGCGTATCCTGCCCCGATGTCGAAAGCACCGGCGCGCTGAAGCAGATTGTGCGCGCCAGCCGTGTGCCGATCGTCGCTGACATCCATTTCCATTATAAGCGCGCCCTAGAAGCCGCCGATGCGGGCGCTGCCTGCCTGCGGATTAACCCCGGCAATATCGGTTCGGCCGCGCGCGTGAAGGAAGTCGTAAACGCCGCCAAGGCGAATGGCTGCGCGATCCGGATTGGCGTGAACGGCGGCAGCCTGGAAAAGGACTTGCTGGAAAAATATGGCGAGCCCTGCCCCGATGCGCTGGTTGAAAGCGCGCTGGACCATATCAAGCTGTTGCAGGACAATGATTTTCACGAATTCAAGGTCGCGGTGAAGGCGTCTGATTTCTTCCTGGCGGTGGCGGCCTATCAGCAGCTGGCCGAAGTGGTTGATTGCCCGCTGCATCTGGGCATTACTGAGGCTGGCGGCTTTGTGGGCGGCACCGTGAAAAGCGCGATCGGGATGGGCAGTTTGCTGTGGTACGGCATTGGCGACACGATCCGCGTCTCGCTGTCGGCGGAGCCAGAGGATGAAGTGCGCGTCGGCTTTGAAATTCTGAAGGCGCTGGGCATCCGCAACCGCGGCGTGCGTGTCGTCAGCTGCCCATCATGCGCGCGGCAGGGTTTTGACGTGATCCGCACGGTGCAGGCGCTGGAGGAACGGCTTCAGCATATCCGCACGCCGATGAGCCTCTCGGTGCTCGGCTGCGTGGTCAACGGCCCCGGCGAAGCGCGCGAAACCGATATCGGGCTGACCGGCGGCGGCAATGGCAAGCACATGGTCTATCTGTCAGGCGTGACCGATCATACCGTGCAAAGCGAAGACATGATCGAACACATCGTCAAGCTGGTTGAAGCCAAAGCGGCTGAAATCGACGCAGCGGATGAGGCAAAGCTGGTCGCGGCGGAATAGCCGCTTGGCATGGGTGCTGCTGATCGTCGCGGGGCTGTTTGAAGTCGGCTTCACGACCTGCCTGCGCTACGCTGACGGCTTCAAGAATCTGGCCTGGAGCGGCGGTTTTCTGATCTGCGCCTATCTTAGCTTTACCCTGCTCGAACGCGCGGCACGGACGATTCCGCTGGGCACATCCTATGCCGTGTGGGTCGGGATTGGCGCGGTGGGTACCGTGCTGGTCGGTGTGCTGACCGGCGAGGAAACGATCAGCGTGGTGCGCATTCTGCTGCTGCTGGGGTTGGTGGCGTGCATCGTCGGGTTGAAACTGGCGCATTGATGGCCCTTGGGTAGCAAGACAGGCTTTGTACCCTCGTGATACGGTGGGTATTGTGATATGCGCCGGGTATGGAGGCGCGCGATATGACCTTTAATGCAAAAGTCATCACCGGTGGCAAGATCGTCATTCCCGCAGAACTGCGCCGCGAATTGGGCATCAAGGACGGCGATTCGCTGGTCTTTGTGCGGGGCGACGATGGCAGCGTTTCCATAAAGACGCACCGTCAGGTGATAGCGGACGGACAAAAGCAGTTTCGGGCAATGGTTGGCAATGATTACAGCGTCGATCAGTTCTTGCGGGAAAAACGCGCCGATTGGGGGGAGGGATGACCGTTGTTCTCGATGCTTCGGCCTTGCTGGCGGTGTTGCTTGACGAACAAGGGTCACAAAATGTCATTCCGGTCATGCGCGGCAGTTTGATGTCGGCGGTGAATGCCTCTGAGTGTTTTTCGCGTGCGATCGACAAGGGGTATTCCGCGAGCATTCCAACGCAGTTGCTGCGGCAGTTTGACATTACGATTATGCCGTTCGGGCTGAAGCAGGCGGCGATGACCGCCGAATTGCGCCCGCACACAAGCTCGGTTGGCGCGTCGCTGGGGGACCGGGCTTTCCTGGCGCTGGCAATCGAGCATCAGGCCAGCGCCCTTACCGGCGACCGGCGGCTTGCGGCACTTGATATCGGTGTGGATATCCAGTTGATCCGATGATCAGCAAGAACGCCCTTGCCTTCGCCGTCGCATCGGGCGGCATCTTCACCTATTCGCTGATGGACGCGATTATGAAGGGGCTCAGCATTGAAAGCGGCGCGTATAGCGCGGTGTTGTGGCGGTCTATCGTCGGCGCGGTGATGCTGGGCGTGGTGTTCATTGCGCGGCGGCGGCCCTTGCCCGGCCCCGCTGCATTGCGGTTGCACCTGATGCGCGGCGCGACGGCTGGGTTTTCGGTGCTGCTGTTCTTTTGGGGGCTGGTGCGGGTGCCGATGGCGCAGGGGGTAGCGCTGACGTTTCTGGCACCGTTGATCGCGCTGTATTTCGCAGCTGCCTTTCTGGGTGAATCAATCCGGCGGGCGGCGATATGGGGATCGGTTGTCGCCAGCCTGGGCGTGTTGGTGATCGCGGCTGGCGAGGTGCAGGCACAGGCATCGACCGATTATGTGCTCGGTTCGGCTGCGATTTTCGCTGCGTCCATCTTCTATGCGTATAGCCTGATCCTGTTGCGCCAACAGGCGCAATTGGCCGATCCGCTGGAAGTGGCGCTGTTCACCAGCATCGTGCTTAGCGGCTTGTTGCTGGTCGGCGCGCCGTGGTTGGCCGGGATGCCTTTGGTGGCGCAATTGCCCGCGATTGGCTGCGCTGCCGTGCTGGGATCGGTATCGGCAATGGCGCTTGCCTGGGCCTATGGCCGGGCAGAGGCGCAGGTGCTGGCACCGGTGGAATATACCGCCTTTGTCTGGGCGGCGATCCTTGGCTATCTGGTGTTCGGTGAACATGTGTCGGCCTATACGCTGGTCGGGACGATGCTGATTATCGGTGGCTGCGTGCTGGCCATTCGCGGCAAGGCAGCCCCCGCCCCGCAAACAGAGGCCGCCGCATGACCCCGTTGATCCGCTTTGCCACCCCTGCCGATGTGCCGACAATCCTGCATCTCGTGCGCGCACTGGCGGTGTATGAGCGTGCGCTGGAAAAGGTGGTTGCAACCGAAGCGCTGCTGTACGAGGCGATGTTTGCCACCACCCCGGCGGCCGAGGCGCTGATTGCCGAAATTGATGGCAAGCCCGTTGGCCTGGCGCTGTTCTTCCATAATTTTTCGACCTGGACCGGATGGCGCGGGCTGTATCTGGAGGATTTGTTCGTGGTGCCACAGGCGCGTGGGCTCGGACTGGGCAAGGCGCTGCTCCAGCGGCTGGCAGCGGTGGCGGTTGAGCGCGGCTGCGCGCGGTTTGAATGGCAGGTGCTCACCTGGAACACGCCCGCCATCGATTTCTACCGTGCGATGGGGGCGGAGATGATGGAGGAATGGCGCACCTGCCGCGTGTCGGGGGATGCGCTGATCCGGCTGGCGGGGCAGAGGGAGGGGCAGGGTTAATGGCCGAAGTTTCAATTCGCCCCGCTGCACCCGGCGACGTCCCGGCCATCCACCGGTTGCTCACCAATTTCGGCGCACATTGGGAACGGCCCGAATGGGTAACGGCAACGCCCATCGCGCTGGATGCGGCGCTTTTTGGGGCTGACCATAAGGGTTTTGCACATGTCGCTGAGCGCGACGGAAATGTCGTTGGCACGGCTTTATGGTACCTGACATATAATTTCTGGATGGCGACCCCGATCCTGTTCCTGGAGGATTTATATGTTGATGAGGCTGCTCGGGGCAGTGGCGCTGGCGAAGGGCTGATGCGGGCGCTGGCGGATGAGGCGGTGGTGCGCGATTGTGCGTGGATGGACTGGATCGTCCGGGTCGACAACGTCGCCGGACAGCGATTTTACGCGCGGCACGGCGGTGCCCTGGAAGCTGATTTCGGTTTGTGGCGGATGGAGCGGGATGCGCTGATCCGGTTGGCGGGGCGGGGTAGCTGATGACCGTTGATACCGGCCTGATTGCCTGGGTGGAGGAGGCACTGGCCCCGATGGGCACGGTCACCCGGCGCGCGATGATGGGCGGGGCGACGCTGTATCTGGACGGCGTCATCTTTGCGATCGTTGACGATGATCAGCTCTGGTTCAAGGCCGATGCCACCAGCGATGCCGATTGGGACGCCGCTGGATGCCCGCGATTCACCTTTCAGATGGGCGAGGGGCGAACCGGTACGATGAACTACCGCCGCGCGCCCGACGCGGTGTATGATGATGCCGATGACATGCGCAACTGGGCGCGCATGGGGGTTGCGGCCGGCGCGCGGGCACCGGCCCGCAAACCGCGCAAAAAGGGGTAGAACGAGGCTCGCACCAAGCCTCGCTCCACATGCAGCTTTTTACGCTTCAGCAGGCGTTGCCTTGGCCCGCTCTACCGCTTCGATCACGATCCGGCGCGCTTCCTCTGCGTCGCCCCATTTGCCGATGCGCACCCATTTTTTGGGTTCCAGGTCTTTGTAATGGGTAAAGAAATGTTCGATCTGCTGCATTACAATCTGGGGAAGATCATGATGTTCATCGACATCGGAATAATAAGGGAAGGTGGCGTCGACGGGCACGGTGAGCAGCTTTTCGTCGCCGCCGGCTTCGTCTTCCAGGAACAGCACGGCGATGGGTCGCACGCGCACGACGCAGCCCGGGACGAATGGCGAGCGCGCGACGACGAGCGCGTCGAGCGGATCGCCGTCCGGCGACAGCGTGTGGGGGATGAAGCCGTAATTGGCCGGATAGCGCATTGGTGTGTGCAGGATGCGATCAACAAACAGCGCGCCTGATTTCTTGTCGAACTCATATTTTACCGGCTCGCCGCCCACCGGCACTTCGATGATGACGTTCAGGCTGTTGGGAACGTCTGCACCCGTTGGGATCATATCGATACGCATAGAATTCTAATCTTCCTACTTGGCTGCCAAGAGCCGATCGAGGCCACCCTCTCCGGTGCCGATTTTTTCGAGGCGCGGGTAGCGCAGTCCGCCGTGATAGTCGATTGTAAAGCGTTCAATCCGCTCGTCGCTTTTGACGAGCAGCTCAATGGGTGCTGTGCTGACCTTTGCGGCGGTAATCGCTTCCTTCAGCTTTTCGGGCGTATAGGCAAAGCCGTTAACAGCGGTAATCGCGCTCCCCACCGTCAGCCCCGCGGCAAATGCCGGGCTGTTCCAGGTGACGCTGCTAATCTCCCCGCCCTTGCCCATCACCAGCCCCAGTGAATAGCTGAGATCGGTGTTCGTGCGTCCCTTTTCATTTGCCCTGAAGTACGCGGTAGGGATTTCGGTATAGATCAGTTTATAGCCATTGGCGGCAAAGCCCGAAATTGGCGCAGGCGCGCCGGTTTCTGTGATCCGCGTGGTCAGGAATGCTTTCCAGTCATAGGGCGCAATGCTGTTCAACGTCGCCGCGACATCATCCAGCGTATAGGTTACCTGTCCCCAATCACCGTCATTGATGCCGAAAAAGGCGCGTGCGAAATCGTCCATCGATTTCTTGCCCTTGGTCTGTTTACGCAGGATGGAATCGATTTCCATCCAGATCAGCAGGCCTTCGTTGTAATAATCCTCTGATCGCTGCCAGCTTGTCCATGCCTTTGGCTTGCGCGCGGCGATGATGGGATCATTGGTGGTATCGACCAGCGGCCGCCATTGCCGCGCCTGTGCCGTGTCCAGGTTCGCCATGATCATCGCATAGGCATCCAGCGTGTCCGCCTTGCTGACAATGCCCGATCGCGCCTGCAGCACATAGCCCCAGAACTGCGTCTGGCCTTCATAGACCCACAGCAAACTGTCGCGCATCGGCGTGCGGAAATCGGGCGTCCACAGATCAGCACCGCGACGGAATTTGCCATCCCAGCTATGCACATATTCATGCGGCAGCAGGTTGCGCGATGGCATGCTGGTTTCCCATTCGGTAAAATAGCCCAGCTTCACCCCGTCTTCCGACGAACGGTGATGTTCCAGCCCAATCCCGCCCAGTTCCTCTGATATCGTGAACAGGAAATGGTAATTGTCATAATGCTGCGCCCCGAACAGCTTCACCGCCTGATCGACCAGCTTTTTATGCGCATCAATCTGGAAGTCCTTGGCCACCAGTTGCACAGGCGTGTCCGCAAAGGCGTCGATCGTCACGCGCGGGGATAGGGCGAACGCCTTGTAATAGCGCCCGGCCACGACGGGCGAATCGACCAGCACTTCGTAATTGGTCTTTTCATAGGCATAGGTGGTGCCGGTGGCCGTGGGGGTGGCCGTCGCGGTCAGCGCCGAGGCCGCGGTCCAACCCGCTGGGTAGGTAACGTTTGCCTGCACCGGGATTTGACGGGTGAAATAGCCGGCCGGATACAGGCTCATAGAGTTCCACTGCAGGCTCAGCATATTCTGCGTCACGGCCACGCGGCCCTGCGCCGGGGCGGTGGCGGACAGGAACTGCAGATCGATATCGATCGCCGCCGCGCCTGCCGGTATATCGATGTGAAACGCAAACACGTCCACCGGATCGCGCATCCACGCCACGGGCTTGCCACCGGCGGTGATCTTCAGCCCGGCAAGTTTTTCAATCTGGCCCGACGCCCAGTGATTGCCCGGCAACCATTTTGGAAACAGCAACACCATTGGCCCGGCCTGCGCGACGGGGATGTTTTCCTTCACCCGGAAAATCCCTTGTCGCGTATCGGTCGCGTCGATGGTCAGCGTGATCGTGCCGGGATAGGGCGTGTCCTGCGCCGCCGGGATCGTGTCGACATGCGGCACAGGCTGGGGCTTTGAATTTTCGGCATAAGCGGCGGTGGAGGCGAGCAGCATCGCGGTTAGGGAAAGCATACGGATCATCTTTTGGGGAGCTTTCGGCAGGACGGGTTCTAAGATTGGCGTGGTTAAAGCAGCGTGGGGACAAATCGTCCAGCCTTGGCGCGGTCAACTGCCCAGCACGTTGATCGAAAAGGCAAGCACGCCGATGTTGAAGATGAACGCGGCCAGGCTTTGCGCGATAACGGGCTTGCGCATGTCCGTGGCGGTAATGGCGACATCGGACGTCTGGAACGTCATCCCCAGCGTGAAGCTGAAATACACGAAATCCCAGTAATTGGGTTCGTCGCAACCGGGAAAAACCAGCCCCTGGCTATCGCCGCCACCCACCGACACCGCATAGAAAAGATGGGCATAGTGCAGCGCCCAGACGGCGTTTGAAAACAGCCAGCACAACACCAACGTGCCAACCACCAGCGTAACGGTGACGCGGCTTTTCATGTCGGACATCTCGCTCGTCACGGATGCAAGGATGACCAGCGTCACCACGATGCTGATCGCCAACAGCAGCCCGCGATTGGCATCATTGCCCTGCGCGTGCTGGCGGATTGTTGCAGCCGGGCTGCGCAGCAACGGCGCAATCGTGGCCAGAAACAGGGCACTGGCGATATCGAACGCGGCCATAATGCCCTGCGCCACGCCCATCAGCGGGACCAGCGCCACCGTTCCGGTTGCCAGCGCGAACAGGAATAGCAAAAAGCGCGGCGGCGCGATGGTGCTGCCAATGCGGTCTAGCAGGGGGGCGTGTTCCATTACCGGCGTGTAGCCCAGTTGCCCCGGCGCCGATATCCCCGGACCAATTCCCCGCGCGCCGATTGATTACAACGACAATGGCCAGTGAATTGTAACAATGTTACACGTATCTGCAGGCCCAGCCGGTCAGCGTTACAGATATGGCTCCCAAGCGTCCATGGGGGACTGGCATTCGCGATTTTCCTCGCTTAGACCACGCGCCCAATGGCTCGCATAGAAACGCCCAACCGCATCCGGGGCACGCAGGATATATTTGGAGAAGACCAGCGCCGCTTTGCGCGGGTGGTGGAAGCGTTCGACCGTGTGCGTAAGCTTTACTGCTTCCAGCGGCTGGAACTGCCGGTGTTCGAATCAACGGCGGTGTTCGCCCGCTCGCTGGGCGAGACGACCGATGTCGTGTCGAAAGAGATGTACACTTTTGAGGATCGCGGCGGTGATTCGATCACGCTGCGGCCCGAATTTACCGCCGGGATCGCGCGCGCCTATCTGACCGAGGGGTGGCAGCAATATGCGCCGCTGAAGCTTGTCACGCACGGGCCGGTGTTTCGCTACGAACGCCCGCAAAAGGGGCGCTATCGCCAGTTTCACCAGATTGATGCCGAAATCATCGGCGCAAGCGAACCCGCCGCCGATGTCGAATTGCTGGTGATGGCCGATCAGCTGATCCGCGAGCTGGGCATTTCAGACGGGGTGACGCTGCAACTCAACACGCTGGGTGACGGGGAAACGCGCGATGCGTGGCGCGCGGCTTTGGTCGCGCATTTTGAGGCGCATCGGGGGGAATTGAGCGAGGATAGCATCGCACGGCTCGACAAGAACCCGCTGCGTATCCTCGATTCCAAAGACCCGCGCGACCGGCCTATCGCCGACAGCGCACCGGGGATCGACGGTTATCTGACGGTTGAGGCGGGCGCGTTTTTCGAAAGCGTGACGCGTGGGCTGAATGCGGCGGGCGTTGCGTGGACGCGCAATGATAGGTTGGTGCGCGGGCTGGATTATTACCGGCATACGGCGTTTGAATTTGTGACCGACCGGCTGGGCGCACAGGGGACGGTGCTGGCAGGCGGGCGCTATGACGGGCTGATCGAAAGCCTGGGCGGGCCAAGCACGGCGGGGGTTGGCTGGGCGGCTGGGATTGAACGGCTGGCGATGCTGGTGGATGAGCCAGAGGTCGAAGGACTTCAGCTAGCTATTGTTCTGGAAGCTGACGAACTTAACGACTTGGCTATCCGCATTGCCCGCGATGTGCGCGACGCGGGATACTCTGCTGAAATTTTCGCTACTGGTAGCGAACGCAAGCGGTTTGATAAGGCAAAGCGACAAAACCCCTCCTCCATCGTAACGATCGACGATCGAGTAACGAGAGAAGGGGATCGAGCTCTCGTTGGCTGCCGTTGGCTTCATGGGCAAGAGCCAACGCTCCGGGGCATTTGGTTTGCGGTCCAAAGCAGTTGTAGAGCCAACTACATTACCCCGCACGGTGATGGGACGCAAACAGAGCCTGGCGAATTCAGGGTTCTTTGGAAACCCGACCGATGACCACCATCTCCGCCGAACGCATTGCGCAAATCGCCGCGCGCCGGGATGAGCTCCAGGCGCTTACGGCGATCGTCGAGTTACCGTCCTATCGTCACCCCGGCCTTGAGCCGGGGTCCCGCTTCTTCGGCGCGGGACAAGGCAGCGGGACCCCGGGTCAAGCCCGGGGTGACGGTTTCGGGTTGGGGCACATGACCAAACCTACTCCCTGTCATTCCCGCGAAGGCGGGAATCCAGCTTCTGCTGCACCGCCAATGGCGCACAAAGGCAGCGGGGCCCCGGGTCGAGCCCGGGGTGACGGCTGTGGTGGGGATCGGTCGGTAAGATGACCACCATTTCCCCCGAACGGATCGCGCAGATCAGCGCGCGGCGTGATGAGCTTCAGGCGTTGATGGCGACGGGTGACTTGCCGTCGGACCGCTTTGTTGCCGTCTCGAAAGAATATGCCGAGCTGGAGCCCGTGGTGAAGGCCGCGTGTGAGGTGCGGCGGCTCCGCGCGGAGCTGGGTGTGCTGAACGGGCTGGTCGATGCGACGGACAGCGATGCCGAAATTCGCGACATGGCGCGCGAGGAAATTGCCGTCATCAAGGTGACGCTGCCCGATGCCGAACGCGCGCTGGCGCTGGCGCTGTTGCCCCGCGATGCTGCTGATGAGCGTGCGGCCATGCTGGAAATTCGCGCCGGCACGGGCGGGGATGAGGCCGCTTTGTTCGCCGGTGACCTGTTTCGTATGTACCAGCGTTATGCCGACAATCATGGCTGGCGGGTGGAGCTGATCTCCGCCAGCCCGGCGGAACTCGGCGGGTATAAGGAAGTGATTGCCAGCGTGAACGGGCAGGGCGTTTTTGCGCGGATGAAGTTTGAAAGCGGCGTCCACCGCGTCCAGCGCGTGCCCGCGACCGAGGCGGGCGGGCGCATCCATACGTCGGCGGCGACGGTGGCGGTGCTGCCCGAAGCCGAAGATGTCGATGTGAAAATTGATGAGGCGCGCGATTTGCGGATCGATATCTTTCGCTCATCTGGCCCCGGCGGCCAATCGGTCAACACCACTGACAGCGCGGTCCGCATTGTTCATATCCCGTCGGGGCTGGTGGTGATCCAGCAGGACGAAAAATCTCAGCACAAGAACAAGGCCAAGGCGATGAAGGTGCTCCGCACCCGGCTGTATGAGGCTGAGCGGGAACGGCTGCATGCCGAACGGGCGGGCGCGCGCAAATCAATGGTGGGTTCAGGCGACCGGTCCGAACGGATCCGCACCTATAACTACCCGCAAGGGCGCGTCACTGATCACCGCATCAACCTGACGCTGCACCGCCTGCCAGAGATTTTGCAGGGCGAAATGGACGAATTGATCGGCGCGCTGATCGCCGAGGACGAAGCGGAGCGGCTGGCCACGTTGGATGGGTGATGATGGGCTAGCAAGATCGGCACTTGCCAGCGCCGCCACCGCGCTTGCCGCCGTCTCTGCCAGCCCCCGCCTTGATGCTGAACTGCTGATGGCGCACGCCATGGGCGTTTCCCGCGAAAGCCTGTTGCTGGGCCAGCTTGACGCCCCCGCGCCGCCCGCATTCGCCGCGCTGCTCACCCGTCGCCTGGCGCATGAGCCGATTGCTTACATCACCGGCGCCCGCGCTTTTTGGACGATCGATCTGGCGGTTGGCCCCGGCGTGCTGATCCCCCGGCCCGATAGCGAAACGTTGATCGAGGCGGCGGTGGCGCATTTCGGGGCAACGGGGCCGGGCACGATCCTTGATCTGGGCACCGGGCCGGGCAGCCTGTTGCTTGCCGCACTCGCGGAGTGGCCCGGCGCAACCGGGCTGGGGGTGGACCAATCGGACACCGCGCTGACGATGGCGCGCGCCAATGCGGATCGGCTTGGCATAGGCAACCGCGCGGCATTTGCGATCGGCGATTGGGCTGCCGGGATCGATCAGCGGTTTGATCTGGTGCTGGCGAACCCGCCTTATATCGCCACGGCTGAGCAACTGCCGGCAGATGTCGCGCGGTATGAACCGCATGAGGCGCTATTTGCTGGCGCGGACGGGCTGGACGATTACCGCATCATCGTGCCGCAATTGCCGCGCCTGCTGGTGCCGGGCGGCATTGCCATTTTGGAAATCGGCCATAGCCAGGCTGGGGCGGTGACAGCGCTTTTGCGAGACGCCGCAATGGGGGCCACGCTGCGCCACGATCTTGGCGGGCGGCCGCGCGCGATTATTGCTGCGTGTGATTAACACGAATTGTCACATAATTCCGCTTGGAGAATAAGGCGAGCGCGGCTATTAAATGAGCAGGGGCACGCATTTTCGACAGTTTGGGTTGAAAATGGGCAGTTGCCCGGTTCCTTCGTCATGAAGCCGCTGTCGTCCGGTGGCCGTGGCAGACGCTTCTGTTCCCGGTGGTTGGGTCAGGTGCGACGAAGGACATGCATCCGCATCTACGGAGCGACGCCAGTTTTGAATTTAAGGCACGAGGACAACAGGACTTGATCAACAATCGTCAAGCCGGCCGCCGTCGCGGTCGCGGTGGGCAGCGCTCGCCAGGTGGTGGCAATCCCGGGCGCGGGCCCGAAAGCGGCAATCGCATCGATAATCGCGCGCGCGGCAATGCGGCGCAGCTGCTGGAAAAATACAAAACGCTGGCGCGCGATGCCCAAATGCAGGGCGACCGCGTCAACACCGAATATTATCTGCAATTTGCCGACCATTATTTCCGCGTTCTCGCCGAAACCCGGTCGCGATTTGAAGAAAACCAGCCCCGCCGCAGCCAGAACGACCAGTTCGAAGACGGCGATGACGAGGATTTCGACGGCAATACCGAAGGCATGGCCGACGACCGCGTGGATCCCTATCAACCCGATCGGGGCGGCGACCGGGGTAATGATCGGGGCGACCGATCAAATAATCGCGACACCGCAAACCGCGACGGCGGTAATCGCGATCAGAACAGCCGGGATGGTAACCGCGCCAATGGCCGGGACCAGAACCGCGACCAGCACCAAAATCGCGATCAGCCACGCGATTTTGGCAATCGTGACGCCAATGGCAATCGCGGCAATAGCCAGCGCGATGGGGCACCCCGCGATTCTGGGCAACGCGATTCTGGGCCGCGCGATTCTGGGCCCCGTGATGGCGCCGATCGTCCAGCACGCCGCTATCAGGCGGATCAGGATGCGCAGACAGCGCCGCCGCCTGAAGCACCCGACGCCCAGGTTGAAGACGGTGCGGGTCGCCCACGGCGCGGCCGCCCGCGTCGTACGCCTGCCGCCATTGATGCGCCGCGCGGTGACGTCGACCGTGATATCGCGATTGATGCCGATCGCCTGCCACCGTCATTGAGCCTGTCGGCGATCGTCAGCGACGATGCCGAACCCGCAGAAGAAAAGCCGCGCCGCCGTCGCAAGGCCGCGACCAGCGAGGCAGCATCTGCCGAATAAACCGGGTAAAATCGGCCACAGACAAAAAGCGGCGAGCCCCACGGCCCGCCGCTTTTTTGTTGGGCGCGCCATTTGATCGGTTGACCAGGTTACTACGGACTCTAGCATCGCCAAAAGCAATCGGGAGAGGCTGGCCATGCGCATGGGAATCTTGGGCGTACTGCTTGTGTTGCCCAGCGCGGCATTGGCGCAGGAAGCGGGCGAACGCTCCGCGCAGGGCGACGTCGCCATCACCATCTATAATGGCGACATCGCGCTGGTGCAGGATACCCGCCAGCTGAGCCTGCCCGCTGGGGTGTCGCGCCAGGATTTTCCCGACGTATCGACGCAAATCCGCCCGCAAACGGTGCGGTTGAGCGCTGCGGGCACGACGATTGTCGAACAGAATTATGATTATGATCTGCTGAGCCCGGCGGCGCTGATGGAAAAGGCAGTCGGGCAGACGATCACGCTGCTGCGCACGAACCCGGCCACGGGTGCCGAGACCCGCGAACAGGCAAAGGTGCTGGCGTCGAACGACGGTGTTGTCCTGCAAATCGGCAACCGGATTGAGATTTTGCGCGATGATGGCCTGCCGGTGCGCGTCGTTTTCAGTTCCTTGCCCCCCAATTTGCGGGCGCGGCCAACGCTTTCAGTCACGCTCGACACGCAAACCGCGGGAACCCGCCCAGTGACGATCAGCTATCTGACCGGCGGGCTTGGCTGGAATGCCGATTATGTCGCCCTGTTCGATGAGGCAAAATCGAGCATCGACGTGCAGGGCTGGGTAACGTTGCGTAACAGCGGGGCCACCCGCTTTGCCAATGCCGAAACCGTGCTGGTGGCGGGCGTGCCGGGCAACAGCAATGGCAATCGCGGACGACCGTCGTTCGCGCCGGGATCGCGGGCGGGCACGGAAACGGCGGCGCGGGCACGGCTGGGGGACTTTTACCTCTATCCGCTGGCGGCGCGCACCACGATTGCAGCGAACCAGCAAAAACAGGTTAGTTTCCTGAGCGTGGGCGGGGTGCCTGCGCGCAAAGCCTATGAATATACAAATGGCTGGCTGGGATCGCAGGATGACCCGCAAAGCGTGGCGACGGTGCTGAATTTCTCATCGTCGTCATCGGGCGGGCTGGGCGATGCGCTGCCTGCGGGCACGGTGCGGGTGTATATTCGCGATGCCAAGGGCCAGCCACAGTTCATCGGCGAAAACGCGATTGGCCACACCCCGATGGGATCAACGCTGGCGCTGAAGACGGGGGAAGCATTTGACGTGAAGGTCAAGCCGACCGTGGAAAAGCGTGAGAAAATCCTGAGCGATGAATGGGAGCGCAGCGGCAAATACCGCATCACCCGCGATGGCGGCACGCCGCGTGTGATCGAGATTGAGCGCAGCGTGACCTATTACCGCACGACCATGAGCTACCGTGTCAGCAACGCCCGGCCTGAGGCGGTGACGGTGGATGTGACGCAAGCCGGGCTCGACAGCTATTGGCACGACACCCGCGTGCCGGTGGAGAGCCTGCCGGGCGAGCAGCGCTCGCTTGATGAGCGGGTGTGGCATGTGCCGGTGCCCGCCAATGGCGAGACGGTGCTGACCGTTTCCTTCGACACGCGGTATTGATTGGCATGCGCGGGCTGTTGGCCCTCGCTGCCCTGTTTGCGTCGCTAGGGGGCTTGCCCGCCGCCGCGCAACAGGTCGTGACGTCCGCCGGGCCCGAGAAAGTCTCCGTGACCGTCTACCGCGCGCCCAACCGCGATTCGGACGAGGCGATCGATCGCGGCAATCCCGATGGCTATGCGTTGATCACTGAAACGCGCACATTGACCTTGCCCGCCGGGCGGACGACGATCAGGTTCGAGGGTGTGGCGGGCAATATCTTCCCCGAAAGTGCGATCATCGGCGGGCTGGCGCAGGGGGTGCGCGAGAAGAACCTCGATGCCGATCTGCTCTCAGCGCGCAGCCTTTATGATCGCGCGCTCGGCCGCCGCGTCATGATCCGCCGCACCAACAAGGCGACGGGCAAGGTCAGCGAGGAGCAGGCGACGATTCGCTCGGGTGTGGACGGCGCGGCGGTGATCCAGACTGGCGACGGGGTGGAGGCGCTGCAATGCACCGGCCTGCCCGAGACGATTCTGTATGACGGCGTGCCGCAAGGGCTAGCCGCCAAGCCGACGCTGTCGATTGAGGTTGATAGCGCCGCCGCCAGCACATCGACGATTACATTGTCCTATCTCGCTGGCGGGTTCGATTGGCAGGCCGATTATGTCATCCGGCTGCTGCCGGGCGGCGCGCGGGCAGACATCTTCGCCTGGGTAACGCTGGCATCGAGCGACGTGACGAGCTTTGCACAGGCTGGCACGCAAGTGATTGCGGGCAAGCCGAACCGCGAATCGACGACCAGCTTTGGTGATTTCGGGTCGGGGTCGCTCAGCCTGCAATGCTGGCCGACCGGCGGTGGGTCGCCCCTGATTTCGCCCCCTATGGCCATGGCAGCACCGCCACCGCTGCCTGCGCCAATGATGATGAGGGCAGAGGCAATGGATGATGCAGCCAGCATCATCGTGACGGGCACTCGCAAGGTGGCGCAGGAGGAACTGGGCGACTTCAAGCTTTATCGCATTGCCGATCCCGTGACGGTGGCGTCAAAGGCGCAAAAGCAGGTGGGCTTGCTGTCGAGCGAATCGGTGCCCGTCGCGATCGCCTATGTAAGCGATGTCTATGAGAACGAGGTCGATGACCCCATCATGACGATCCGCGCGAAGAACCGGCGCGAGGCCGGGCTCGGCCTGCCGCTGCCCGCCGGGCAAGCGGCTGTGTTCGAGGCAACAGGCGGACGGCCGATCCTGGTCGGCGAAAGCTCGACCGACGACAAGGCGGTGGGCGAAGATGTCGAGTTCAAGCTGGGGACAAGCCCAAGCGTTAGCGCCGATGCCGATGAGGTGATTCGCAAGGGGCGGCGCACCGGCTACCGGTTGACTGTTACCAACGCCAATTCCTGGCCGATCGCCTATGAGGCGAAGTTCGCGCCGGTCGATGGGCGGTTCACCGCTTCGGCCAAGCTCGGCAAGCGCGATGGCAAGGCGTTATGGACGGTCAGTGTGCCGGCCAATGGAACTGCCATGCTCGATTACACAATCATCGGGCAGCGATAGAACATCAATTCACCCCTCCCCTTCAGGGGAGGGGACGGGGGTGGGGGCTGTCAGTCTCACCGAGACCGAGGTGCTTGGGGATGGTCCCCACCCCAACCCCTCCCCTGAAGGGGAGGGGCTAAAGGATGGCACCATCTGATCACAAACCGCCCTAAACTACGTTTTGGTAAGGCTGGTTTGCTTCGCCGGGGAAACTTGCCTCGAATCAAACCGAAAATACCTCAGCCGATATCCTTGACGCGTTCGTCATGCCCCGTGCCGGAACTGAGGAACACCAGCCCCATCAGCGCCGCCGTCAGCATGATCGTGCCGCCAAAGCCGCCGACCGCCGCAGCGATGGTGATCCATGACAAGGGGCCATAGGCGTAGTTGAGCAACAGGATCGCGCCGGTGACGATGATAATCATCGCCCCAGTCATCCAGCGCATGATCATGCGGTACCGCGCCCAGGCAAAGGCGGCATATTCGGGGTCATCGAGTCCGGTGGTTGTTTCAGGCATTGCTTTCAATTGCCGTGGAAAAGTGGAATCCTCAACCCCGCCGAGTCCTTTGTCGTGAGCAAGGGGCCGGGTTGAGGAGAGAATCGCATGACAATCGCAGCGATCTTGAGCGGCAAGGGGCGAGATGTTTTGTCCGTTACCGCACATCAAACCGTGATGGAGGCAGCAGCCTTGCTGGCGCAGCGGCGAATCGGCGCGCTGCCGGTGATGGACGGCCCCAGCGTTGCGGGCATATTTTCCGAACGCGATGTTATTCATGCGCTGGCGAATCACGGCGCAGATGCACTCGCGCTGAAGGTGGGCGATGTGATGACAGCCCCTGCCATCACGGTGAGCCCGGCTGATTCGGTTATTGGCGCGCTATCGCTCATGTCTCGGCGGCGGATTCGCCATTTGCCGGTGCTGGAAGGCGGGCGGATCATCGGGGTCGTTTCGATCGGTGATCTCGTTAAATACCGAATCGACCGGATTGAGGCCGATGCCGCCGCGATGCGCGATTATATCCAGACGGCGTGATCGAGATCAGGCACTGGCGGGCATAGGGTTTGGTGCGCGCTGGGCCGCGGGCTGGCGCCGCACGATGGCGATAATCTCGGTGATGGCGGCGCGGGAGAAGATGCTGAGCCAGCCCACATAAACGCCCCCGCCCACCACCACCAGCACGGCGAGCCGCAGCGGCGCCGGAACCACGGGCAAGGCCGCGTCGATCATCATCACGCTCACGCCCATCGCCACGGCTGCAATAAGCGGGGGCAGGATTGATGCAAATAATGCACGCGCTGAAACCCCGATCACCGGCAGCGTGCGCCCCAGGCTGATCACCAGATACAGGGGATAAGCGGCCAGCCACGAACAGGCCAGGCCAATCACGCCCCATTGAATGCCGATCAGATAGGCGCTGCCGAGCAGCACGGCACCAGTTGCGCCATTGCGCACGCTGATGCCGGGATGGCCGGTCGCGTCGCAGGCCGGCGCGAGCAAAACCTGTAATGTCAGCATCGGCATGGCGCAGGCCAGAATGCGGACAATGGGGATAGCCTCCACCCATTTCGGGCCCAGCATCGTCACCACAATCGGTTCGGCGGTAACCGCCAGCCCCACGTAAAAGGGCAGAGCTGCCGTCAAGATGACGCGCACGCTGCGCGCAAATGCACTGGCGATGGCGCTGCTATCATCCTGCATCCGCGCATAGGCCGAAAAGGCGACCTCGTTCAGCGGCGGCACCACCTTTGATACAAAGATCTGCGTCAGGAACAGACTGGTGGTATAGATGCCCAGCATGTGCGGGTTAAGGCTGCGGCCGGCGATGAACACATCCATCTGGCTTTCGACAAACCATAGCAACTGGCCGATTGCCATGACGCTGCCATAGCGCGCCAGGTGACCTGCGCCCCGAAAATCAAAGATCGGCCACATCAGCGATCGTGCCGCAACCGTCAGTCCCACGGCGCGAACGGCGAACATCACCAGTGGCGCGATCACCAGCGTCCACACGCCCAACCCGGCCATTGCCCCGATCAGCGCGGCACTGGCGCTGGCGATGGACGACAAAATGTTGACCCGCGCCTGCCGTTTGAAATCCATCGACCGTGACAAGAGCGCATAGGCGAGCGCCATGAACGGCGTGGTCGCATAGATTAGCGCCTGCACCTGCAGCATCTGGCCGACGATTGGCTGGCGATAATATGCCGCCGCAACGGGCGCCAGAATCAGCTGGATCGTCGCCAGCCCCAGATTGACGAGCAACATCATGCCAAACAGCTGGCGGATCTGGCGGTCAGTAACATCGGGCTGGCGGATCAAGCCGCTCGCCAGACCATAGCCGTTGAGCATGTTAAGCAACAGCACCACCACCTGCGTCATGGCGAACAGCCCGTAATCGGCCGGCGCCAGAATGCGAATCACCATGAAGGTGGCGCCCCATTGCACCATCTGCGCAAAGATTTGGCTGCCCGACCGCCAGATTACGGCGCTGCGGACCTGATCGGCCAGCGATTCCGACTCGCGAATCAGGGTGGGAGAGGGTGATTCCATAGCGATTTGCTATGCCGCAAGGTGATTACGGAGCCGTAAACCCTAGGACTTCTGCGGGTTGCAGCCCCCATTGTAAGAAAATTGCAAAAAGGCGTTGACGGGTGTTGGAGCCACCCATATAAGCCACTCCACCGCAGCGATGGACCACACGGTCCGCTTCTGCAGTCACCAAATCCTCGGCGCTAGCCCAGCCCCCCATAAAAAGGGGAACGGGAAAGCGTCGGTCTTTTGCGCTCTTTGACATTGTTGGTACAGATGAAGGGACATGTGGGCGGCGGCTCCGGGTTCGACGGTTTTAAGGCGTCGATACTCGGTAAATTAAGCCGTTCCTTTATGGACGTCCAGCGGGGCTTGCTCCGATGGCCGGCTCATATGTCTCAATTTACATATCCACTAGTGAATGTAATTGTGCAGGAATGGCTCCTTGAA
>MSXR01000002.1:0-1234 GCA_002083655.1 Proteobacteria bacterium ST_bin14
CGGGTCAAGCCCGGGGTGACGCAGGATTGGGTGGAAACTTTGTCCAACCCACTTGCCCAACCCACTTGCAATGTTGGATTTTTAGCGTCAGATCGTGATGCGCCATGGCTCGTCCGCTCACCCGCGCGCAACAACTCGAAAATGCCGCGTTCCTGCGTGCGCTGCGTCGCACCGGCAATATCCGGCTCGCTGCGCGCGAAACGGGGGTGAAATATGGTACCATCCAGCACCGCCGACGCGCTCATCCCGGCTTTGCGCAAGTCTGGGACGCGACGCTTGCGCTGGCGCAGGCCGATTTTGAGACGCAGGGTGGCCGGGCCGCGCCGGTCGCCCCGCGCGCTGCGATCACGGACGATGATCGCGGCCATCGCACACGCGGTGGCGAGGCGGCGGTGGTGCGGCGACGCGACGGCAAGCTGCAACTGCGCAGCGCGCAGCCCGGCAAGCTGACGCGGCAATGCGAACAGGCGTTTCTGGCGGCGCTTTCAGCCACTGCCAATGTGCGACTGTCCGCTGCTGCTGCCGGGGCATCGGTCGCCGCCTTTTACCGCCGCCGCCGCAAGAACCCCGCCTTTGCGCGCGAAATGCGCCTCGCGCTCGAAATGGGCTATGAACGGCTGGAGATGGCGCTGTTGGCAAGCATCGCCCCTGCCAGCCATGCCGATGACGCCTGGCGCCATAACGATCCGCCACCGATCCCGCCGATGACAGCGGATCAGGCGCTGCTGCTGTTGGCGCTCCACCAGAAGGAAGTCCGCTGGCACGACGAACCGCCGCACATCAAGCGCCGCCGGGGCGAATCGAGCGAGGCCCGTTCGTTTCGGCTGGGCGCGATGTACCAGGCGCGGTTGCAGCGCGAGCGTGAGGCATATGACGTGGCCGAAGCGGCGCGGAACGCGCGGGGTGAAGCGCCATCACCGCATGAAGCGCCCCCGGTGCTGCCCGATCTGGCGCAGGTGACAGGGTGGAGCAAAGCAGACCCGAGCAAGACGCCGCATCATGACGGCGTGCCGCTGTTCGGGGGGTGGCGGATTAAGGATATGGCGGGGCAGGGCGGCGGAGAGTGAGGGNNGGGGGGGGGGGGGGGGGGGGCCTCCGGCTCAGGGACGGGGTGACGGGTTTGTTGCGGGTGGTTTGGCTGGCTGCGGCTTCACCTAGTGGTCAAGACCTGCCGCTTTGTTCCCTTTTGCAGGGTGTGTGAAAGACGGGAACTGGGTGGGAAGCGGTCACTTCA
>MSXR01000002.1:1275-15395 GCA_002083655.1 Proteobacteria bacterium ST_bin14
CCGCCTTCGCGGGAGCACAATGTCAACGTCCGAAACTGGGCGAAAGCTGCCTTTGCCGCCATGGGCACCAGGCGTCAGATTTTGACCACTAGCCACGCGCGATCGACTGGAGGGGCAATGCAGACTGAAACGCGTTTGCGGGTGGACGCGGGAAAGCCGCAGGTCGATTATGCCCCCGGCATGATCTAAACGATGCGGGGCATCGTTTCCCTGCTGCTCCCGCGTCTTCGTCGGACGGGTTCGCGTGCCGCGACCCGCCGGCCGGTCTCCGCCGTCTCAGGATTAGCTTTGCTAATCCTGTGCGGATGTAAAATAACCGCGACGCGGTTATTTTACCCGTTCGACTTGCTCGAAATCGAGTTCCACTGGCGTTGCGCGGCCGAAGATCGATACGGATACCTTGACCTTCGACTTGTCGAAATCGAGTTCTTCGACCGTGCCGTTGAAGCTGGCGAACGGGCCGTCGAGCACCTTCACCGCATCGCCGATTTCGTAATCGACCTTTACCTGCTGCTTCACATTGGCAGCCGCTGCCTCTTCCTTGGTGGAGAGCATGCGGGCGGCTTCGGTTTCGCTGATCGGCTGGGGCTTGCCCATTGATCCCAGAAAGCCGGTTACCTTCGGCGTGTTCTTCACCAGGTGATACACGTCGTCATTCATGTCGAGCTTGGCCAGCACATAGCCGGGCATAAATTTGCGCTCGACCTGAATTTTCTTGCCCCGGCGCGCCTCCGTTACCGTTTCGGTTGGCACTTCGACAGCTTCGACCAGCCGGTCGAGGCCCATGCGGGTCGCCTCCGCCATGATTGAATCGCGAACCTTGCCCTCGAAACCCGAATAGGCGTGAATAATGTACCAGCGTGCCATGCGTTCGTGCGTCCTTGCTTCCACGCTTATTTTGCCAACGACAGGAGCAGTTTGACAATCGCGGCGAAAATCGAATCAATCGTAAAGAAGAAAGCGCCGAGCATCAGCGTCATGATCATCACCATCACCCCGGTCATGATCGTTTCGCGCCGTGTGGGCCAGACGACCTTCTTGGTCTCTGTCTGCACCTGGCGGATGAATTCCATCGGAGTCGTTTTTGCCACGTCGTTTGAACCTGTTCAAATGCCCGCTTCCGGGCAAAGAGCCGCCGCCCGGTCCTTGGTGGAACCGGCCGCGCTCATCCCCATGTTCGGAATGGAAACAGCATCTAGCGAGCGACCTGCGAAAACGCAAGGCCAACGGTCAGGCGGATGATTTCGGGGAAGTGGCAGGGGAGCTCGGACTCGAACCGAGGGCCTTCGGTTTTGGAGACCGACGCTCTAACCAACTGAGCTACACCCCTGTACTGGACCGGGCTTTAGCGAGCAGGGGCGGGCGAGGCAAGATGGGTTGGCGGTTGGGGCGCGCAGCGCGCTGAATTCACGCAGCCGCTGCCGCATCAGGGCGGGCGCGGGCGGCGACGGCGCGGGCTTCCTCTACGGGCAGCGGCCGGCCAAAATAATAGCCCTGCACCTTGGTACAGCCCAGTTCATACACCATTCGGTGCTCCTCCTCGGTCTCAACACCTTCTGCCGTCGTGGCCATGCCCAGCGACTGCGCCATGGCGACCACCGCGCGGATAATCGCGATGGCTTCGGGCACTTTTTTGGAGGCGCCCTGCACGAAACTGCGATCAATCTTGATCGAGGAAAAACGCGTGCGCGTGAGATAGCCGAGCGAGGAATAGCCCGTGCCGAAATCATCCAGGGACAGCTTTACGCCCAGATCAAGGATCCGTTCGAGCACCTTGGTCGCGCCACCGCCTTCGCGCATGAACACGCTTTCCGTGACTTCGAGCTCCAGCCGATCGGGTGGCAGGCCGCTGTTGGTGAGCGCCGATGCCACGACGGCGACGAAGCTGGGGTTGTTGAGCTGTTCTGGCGACACATTCACGGCCACGCGCACCGGGCTTTCCCAGCGCGCAGCCTCTGTGCAGGCAGTGCGCAGCACCCATTCGCCGATCGGGCCGATCAGCCTGGTGTCTTCTGCCAACGGGATGAACTTTACCGGCGAGATAGCGCCAAGTTCGGGGTGGTGCCAGCGCAGCAGCGCTTCAAATCCGGTCAGCGTGCCGGTCTGCGCGTTGACCACGGGCTGATAGTTTAACAGCATTTCGCCATTGGCGAGCGCCTTGCGCAGCGCCATTTCGAGCACGCGCCGCTCCTCTGCCACGGCATGAAGCTGCGGCTCATAGACGTGATGGGTGCCGCCGCCGGCGTCTTTTGATCGGTAGAGCGCAAGATCAGCTGATCGCACCAGTGTTTCGGCCGTCCGCCCATCACGCGGGCCAATGGCGACGCCCAGGCTGGCACCGATATACAGCGTGTTGTGTTCGATTTCATAGGGTTGCGAGATGGCATCGATGATCGACCGGGCGATGCGATCGACCCGGCCGCTGTCGCTGGCATCGCGGATGACGAGCGCGAATTCGTCGCCGCCCAGCCGGCCGACCACATCGCCATTGGCCATCAGGCTGCGCAGCCGATCACCAACATGCATCAACACCCGGTCTCCCACCGGATGGCCCAGCGTGTCGTTGATTGCCTTGAACCGATCGAGATCGATCATCACAAACGCGCAGCGCGAGTTCCATTGTTCGGCATCGGCCATCGCCCGCGCCAGGGTTTCGTTGATCAGCAGCCGATTGGGCAGCCCGGTCAGCGTGTCATATCGCGCCATACGGCTGATCTTTTCGGCGGAAAGCCGTGCCTCTGTCACGTCTGATCCCACACCGCGAAAGCCGGTGAAGGCGCCGGTTTCGTCAAACCGCGGCGTTGCGGTGATCTCCCAATATCGGTCGCCGTCACCAAATTGTACGGGCAACAGCACATCGCGAAAAGCCTCGCGGGCTTTCAGCTTTTCGGCCAGGCTGCGCAGCGCGGGGGAGAAATTGCCGGTTTCCCAATCGGGCCCTGCGAGAATCTGCAAAAAGGGCAAGTTGTTGATGCGCACCGGATCAAGCCCGACGGCATAGGCAAAGCGCGGCGATGCCCGCACCACACGGCGGGCGGCATCGATCTCCCACAGCCAGTCGGCGCTTTGGTCTTCATCGTCGTTCAGCAACAGGCTGACGGTTTCATCCCGTTCGGACAGCGCGATTTCATTGCCGCGGATGATGACCAGCGATTTCGCCCGGCCAAAACAGCCGAGCATCAGCAGGAAGGTGAACAGCAAGGCGGCGACCGCGAGCAACGGCGCCGACAGGATGAACAGCATCACGCCAACCGAGGTGCCGAGGATTCCCAGAAAGCTCATCGTCGCCATCGGCAACGCGGCCATGGCGACCGACGATGCCGTCATCAGCACCGACAGGATAATCCATAGCCCCAGTGAGGTTGGCATGTCGCTTTGCGCGCCCAGCGCGATGGGGGGTACAGACCAGACGACGCCCAGCGCAATCCCCTCCAGCACCGTATCGCGGACCGCTTCAATCGGCGCGGTTGGGGCATCGCGATAGGCGCCACCCAGTCGGCGGAATGCGGTGGTGGCGCTGACAGCGGCAACGGCCGCGCCCCACAAGAACTTTGCCCAATCCGGCGCCATATCGGCCACCAGCATGATCATCATCGCCGCGCCGATCACATTGGCGGCCAGCATGAACAAGGCGAGCTGGCGCCCGGCGTTTAGCTGCGCCGCACGGATCGGCCCCCAATCGGTTGAATCCGCCGGATCATACAGCCCGAGCAAGGCACGGGCGTCTATCTTCGGTTGAGCGAATTGCGAGGCTGTGGCGCTGGACACAACGCCCTTTTACGCCGCACTGGTTAGCGGATCGTTAGAGCACCGTGCTTGAAATATGAATCGTCATTGCGAGCGCAGCGAAGCAATCCAGCGGCGTGCTCGCGGATAGGCTGGATTGCTTCGCTGCGCTCGCAATGACGGGTGATCCTGAATTACGGCACGATGCTATAGAACGACACAGAAATTCCGTGTGGGCACCGCAGGAGATGCGCCGCAGGTGAAGCCGCGATTCAGGCGGCGATTCCGTAGGGCTTGATCTCTCCGGCCAGATACAGGTTACGCGCCTTTGCCCGGCTAAGCTTGCCAGAGCTGGTGCGCGGCAGCGTGCGTGGCGGGATCAGTTCAATCACGCAATTCATGCCAGTGACTGAGCGGACCTTTTCCCGAATTTCTTCGCGCAGGCGAACCCGCTCATTCTCATCAGAGCTGCGGCATTGCACGAGCACGGCGGGGGTTTCCTCCCCGCCTGGCGTGGTGATCGCAAATGCGGCAATGTCACCCGCCTTGAAACCGGGCAGTTGCTCAACCGCCCATTCAATGTCCTGCGGCCAATGGTTCTTGCCGTTGACGATGATCATGTCCTTGGCGCGACCGACGATGTAGATATACCCGCCGGACATATAGCCCATGTCGCCAGTATCCAGCCAGCCATCCACCATGCACGCGGTGGTTGATTCGGGATCGCGGAAATAGCCTTCCATGATCGACGGGCCCTTGCACCATACCTTGCCGATGGCACGATCGGGCAGGGGGGTGCCATCTTCTTCCCGCACTTCGATTGCCATGTCGCGCACGGGTTTGCCGCAATTGACGATTGCGCGGTAACGCTGCGGGCGATCCTGCTTTGCAGCAGCGCCCGACAATTGCGTTTCCTCAACCAGCTCGACGCGGATGCCCTCGCCCGGCGGCATGATCGATACGGCCAAGGTGGCTTCGGCAAGACCATAGCTGGGCAGGAAGGCAGATGCCTTGAAGCCCGCACCCTGGAACGCATCAACAAAGTTTTGCATCACATCGGGGCGGATCATGTCTGCGCCATTGCCGGCAATGCGCCAGCGCGACAGATCGAACCGGCCCGATGCTTTGGTCTGGCTCGACATGCGGCGCGCGCAGATGTCATAGCCAAAGGTCGGCGAGTAGCTGACGGTGGTGCCGGGGTTGCGGGTGACGAGATCAAGCCAGGCGAGTGGACGCCGCGCGAAATCCTCTGTCTTCAGATAATCGACCGACAACTGGTTCGCGACGGGTGACAGGAAGCAGCCGACCAAGCCCATGTCATGATACCAGGGCAGCCACGAAACGCAGCGATCGCTGCCGCCCAAATTCATGCCGTGGCTGTGCGCGGCCAGATTGTTCAGCAAGGCGCGGTGGGTGACGGCAACGCCGTGCGGAAAGCGGGTCGATCCGCTGGAATATTGCAGATAGCCGATATCGTCGGGCTTGGCCTGGGGCAGCGGCGCCGCAAGCGCGGGGCGCATCGCCAGTTCATCCCAATCGACACCCGCCACGCCTGCAAGCCGCGCGGCTTCGCCCGCCATTTCGCCCAGCGAGGGGGGATAGATGAGCATCGACGGATCGCAGCTCGCAAGCTGCACGCGGATTTGCTCAATATAGGAATCCCGCCCGCCAAACGACGTTGGCAGCGGCAGCGGCACTGGCCATGCACCAGCATAAACCACGCCAAAGAACAGCGCGGCAAATTCAGGACCGGTTTCGGCGACCAGCGCGATACGATCGAGCGGCTTTACCCCCATCGCGATCAGCCGCAGGGCCGAATCAATGGCATCGGTGCGCATTTCCGAAAAAGGATAGGCGCGCGCCAGATTGCCGCGTGCATCATGGAAATTCAGGCCGCGATGCCCGGCGGCCGCATAATCAAGCGCTTCGCCCAATGTGTCGAAATCAGCAAAACGGCGCGGCAGATCATCATGCGTCGCGGTGGGCACCAGGCTGGCGGGCGCATCAACTGCCTGCACCGCATCAACCTGCGCCGTATCAATCTGCCCCGTTTCCATACCCATATTCGATGCCCTTGATGACGCCATGAAGCGCAGCCACTGATGTGAAGCCCGCTTTATCCCCCAGGCAAACGTTCAAAATCGGCTGGGAGTGTGGCACAATGATGGCATGCGCCCCGCCAAACGCCCGCTGCCACCGCTCGACGGCCCCAGTTTGGAACGATTGGCGCTGCGCTATGTCGAACGATTTGCAACGACGCGCGTGAAATTGGCAACCTATTTGAACGGCAAAATCCGGTTGCGGGGTTTTGATGGGCCAGTGCCGGATACGCTGTTGATCGCCGATCGCTTCGTGGCCGCAGGGTATATTGATGATCGATCATTTGGGGAGGCGCGCGCACGGGCCCTGGCGCGCCGGGGCCTTGGCGCGCGGCGCGTGGCGGGCGCGCTGCACCATGCCGGCATTGGCGAGGAAGATAGCGCCGCACTGGCCGCAGCGATTGCCGATCGCGCGGTTGAATCCGCCCTTATTTTTGCGCGCAAGCGCCGGATCGGCCCATATGCCACGGCATTGGCTGATCGGCCGACGCGTGAAAAACACATCGCTGCAATGATCCGGGGGGGGCATGATTTTGGCCTGGCGCGGCGAATAGCGACAATGGCGCCGGGGGATGATGTCGACGCGTTGATCGAACCAGCCTGACGGGCGGCTTGACGGACGGCTTGGGGGGTTGGTTTGGCTGCCGATATTGCCACCAACAGCGTCACAAAACTGTAGTGAAATCCATGAATGCTTGACATTTTCCCCGGCGAACTTGTGTGCTACCAATTGTTACGGGGGGAGACTGTATCTTGGTACCTTTGCAGCCGGAAACAGACGATGCGTCGATGACGATGCTCGTTCGCGAAACACCACAGGCTATTGGCGATGCAGACCGCAATTCTGGTGAACACCGGGTTTCGGGTGCGCTGAAATGGTTTGATGTCACCCGCGGTTTTGGCTTCATCGTTGCTGACGACCCTGCTTTTGGTGATGTGCTGGTCCATTTTTCTGCGTTGCAGGCACATGGCCGCCGCAGCCTGCCCGAAGGTGCGCGGATCGATTGTGTTGCCGTCCGGCGCGATCGCGGTTTTCAGGCGAGTGAAATCCTCTCCATTGATCTTACCCACGCCATAGAAGCATTGCCGCGCACACGATCAACCGATGAGCGTGTCGACCCCGCCGCGCTGATCGATCAGGCGGGCGATTTTGAACCGGTGACCGTTAAATGGTTTAATCGGTTGAAGGGCTATGGATTTCTGGTGCGCGATTCCGATTCAGCAGATATATTCGTGCACATGGAAACGCTGCGCCGCGCCGATATCGACGAGGTGGAGCCGGATCAACCGTTGCTCGCCCGGATCGTCAATGGACGCAAAGGCCCGTTGGCGGTTGTAGTCGACCAGGAAGGCTGACGGCGGATGGTATTGGCAAGGTTTTTGGGGGCAGCGGCGGCGCTCGCGCTCCTTGGTGGGCTGCCCGCATGTTCAGGCGGGACGGCCGCTGCATCAGCGTCTGCCGAGGCGCGGACGGCGACGATCGCGGTCTCTGTAAAAAGTGCCAATGGCATCCACCGGTTTGAGGTCGAAACCGCCAAGACCGAAGGCCAGCAACAGCGCGGCCTGATGTTCCGCACCGATATTCCGCTTGATGGCGGCATGTTGTTCGCCCCCTATCCGCCCAGCGGCCCGCCGAGGGAGGCGAGTTTTTGGATGAAGAACACGCCAAGTCCGCTCGACATCATCTTCATTCGCGCAGACGGATCAATTGCGCATATCGCCGAAAACACCACGCCTTTTTCCGAAACCCCGGTGCCATCGGGCGAGCCGGTGGCCGCGGTGCTGGAACTGCGCGGCGGGCGCTCTGCGGAACTTGGCATTGCTGAAGACGATATCGTCAGCTGGCCGGGCGGTCCGAAACGCTGACCCCGGCGGCGTTGCGTGATCATGTATAAAATCCGGGCATCAATGAACCGCGCTGTTGCTGCCCGCGCCAGCAGCGGCTAAGCGGCGGCTATGGGTGTTCTCGCGTCGATCTTCACATGGTGGAATGGTGCCACCATCGGCACCAACTGGGCGTTGCGTGGTAAATCGCGCATGGGCGCCGATTCGCTCGGCAATGTCTATTATGAAGGCGGCGTCGATATGAATGGCATCGCGCGCCGCTGGGTTATCTATGCTGGCGCCAATGATGCCAGCCGGGTGCCGCCGGAATGGTTTGGCTGGCTGCACCATCAGGTTGATGCGCTGCCCGATCAGGCCCTGCCGCCGCCGCGCCGCTGGCAAAAAGCCGCATTGCCCAATCAGACGGGTACAGCGCTTGCCTATCGCCCGGCGGGGGCACTTGAAAAAGGCGGCGTGCGCGCTGCTGCTACTGGTGATTATGAAGCATGGACGCCGGGCGAATAAGACCCTGGCTGTTGGCTGGCGGCGGGGCGATTCTGCTTGGCCTGCTGATATGGGCGGGCATCAGCTATTTTGGCGGCGGCAGTAACGACGATGCATCGGTGCAATCAGCCGGAACGACGGTGCTTGATCAGGTGCAGGCTGCGTCCGACGTGGTCACCGTTAACGTCGCGCCCGATCTTGATCAAACTCGCGGTGCGACCCCGATGGCGCAGCGCGTCGCAGTGCTGGGGCTGTTGAATAAGCGCAACGGCGTATCGCGCGATCTGACGCTGAAGCCGGGCCAGGCCGTGCGCGTGGGCGATGTGATTGTGCGGCTACGCGCCTGCGAACACACCGCGCCATGGGAGCAGGAAGAATTTACTGGCAGCTTTGTGCAAGTTGATGTGCAGCAACCCGACAAGGCCTGGCGGCGCTATTTCTCCGGCTGGCTGTACAAGGAACGCCCGGCGCTGAACGTGGTGCAGCATCCGGTTTACGACGTGTGGACCAAAAGCTGTGCGATGAGCTTTCCCGGCGGCGGTGAAGCGGTGGCCGGGGCGGGCGGCGACAATAGCCGGTCGAGCGCGAAGAAATCGCCGGCGGGGTCACCGGAAACGGGCGCCGCGCCCGTGCCGCCCAGCGCGCCGGCAACAGCCCCATCAACCGCGACTGATAGCCCCGCCAGATAATCACGACGGCTGATCTCAATCGCGCCCAGCGAGGCGAGATGATCGGTTTGAAACTGGCAATCGAGCAGCGTGAACCCCCCCACGCGCAGCCGCGCCACCAGCCAGCCCAGCGCCACTTTTGATGCATCGCGCGCGCGGCTGACCATGCTTTCGCCAAAAAACGCGCGGCCCAGGGCCAGCCCATATAGCCCGCCGACCAGCCGTTCCCCGTCCCAGCATTCGACCGAATGGGCGTGCCCCATGCGGTGCAGATCGATGAAAACCCGCTCAATCGCGGTATTAATCCAGGTGTCCGGCCGGTCCGCCGCTGATTCCGCACACAGCGTGATGACCTGTTCGAAGGCCGCATCGGCGGTGACGCGAAAGCGATTGCCCGAAATGGTTTTCTTCAGCGATTGCGACAGGTGAAAGCCATCCAGCGGCATGATCGCGCGTCGTTTTGGTTCAACCCAGTAGATCGAGTCCGCCGTGCGATGATCCGCCATCGGAAAAACGCCAACCGCATAGGCACCCAGCACGAGCTTTGGATCAAGCATCGTCATGTCACCGGGTTGCTCAGCGCGATTTTTCCGAACTCGCCAGCCGCATTTCGATCGCCTGCCATAACTGGACAAAAGCCCGGCCAGCGGCGGTTTTGCTCGCAAAGCTGCCCACCGGCGCGCGTCGCACCGTCATCGATTCGATCACGCTTGCCATGGGGATGACGGGCCAATCGGGGTGCCGGGCCAGCGCTTCGCTATGGAGTTTGCGGCGCTTGTCGACCATTGAATGCACCGGCATCAACTGTGCCCGCGTCCCCAATTGCTCGGCCACCGCCGCAAAGGCGCGTTCGGACAGGGGGGAGGGGATGACGGGCACCACAATCAGATCAGCGGCGCGCATCACTTGATCGCTCGTCTCGGTCAGTCCCGGTGGGCAATCGAGCAGCACCCGGTCATAATCTTTGCCCACCGATGCCAGCAATTTGGTCAGCAGCTTTTTCTTGTCAAGCTCATGAAACAGCACGTCGAGGCCACGCAGCGATGCGTCCGCACCAATCAGATCGAGCCGGTCAATGCCGGTTTTGCGCACCAGTTTTTCGGGATCGACATCCTTGGTGAACACCGACTGGGCCTGATCCTTGGTCTTTCGATCGGTGAGCATGAATGTGCTCGCGGCCTGTGGATCAAGATCCCACAACAGCGTCCGACGCGCAGAGTGCATTGCTGCACACCATGCCAAATTCACGGTCAGCGTGGTTTTGCCAACGCCGCCCTTCAAGCTGTAGATTGCAATGGTCGCCAAGGGTCTGATGTCCTGCGTTACTGTCCCGCTATCGTGCCGAAGCTGGCGGGGTGGTGCAAGTTAAAGCTGTCGTGCGCGGGTGCTGGAGTCTGCGGCGTGGGCATTAGAGCATCGTGCCGTAATTCAGGATTATCCGTCATTGCGAGCGCAGCGAAGCAATCCAGCGGCGTGCTCGCGGATAGGCTGGATTGCTTCGCTGCGCTCGCAATGACGATTCATATTTCAAGCACGATGCTTGAGAGCAGGGATAAGAACGGGCATAAGAAAAGGGCCGGTGGTTCAGCGAACCCCGGCCCGGTTTATCATTCTGCGATCAAGGATGATCAGGCTTTGCACGTCTGGCTTGGCTTGCCCGGCTGGGTAAGCGTCACCGATTTTGGCGTGCCGGTCATCGAATAGCCATCAGCAATCATCGGTTCGCCAGCCGCTGGCGCCGTCAGCACCACAGCCGCGCCTTCTTTTTCGGTGCGCAGGTTGGCCATTTTGTCGCCGGACAGGAAATCGATGTAAACCAGGCTGTTATCCTTGCAGCGCAAGGTAACGGTTGCCTTAATGGACGGTGGCAGTGCAACCGGCGGGGCCTTGGCAAGCTCGGCAGCCTGTGGATCGGGTGCCTGAGCCGATATGTTTTCGGCCTTTTGGTCACAGGCAGCGAGCGGCAGAACCAGCAGCGCCGCGGCGGCGATAAGCGTGTTTTTTGTCATGGTGCCTAAATTCTTCGCGCATGCAGCGAGTTTCGTCAAGTGTGCACATATGACGTCATGTGATTGTTTTATGATGCAATATTTCTGTCATCAATCGCCGACGATCGTCCGCGTGACGGCACCTGCATTTGGGTGGACCGGTTTATTCATGAAATTCATGCAGTTCGGGGATCCGCCCAAACGCAATCTTGGTGCCCACGCGATCAATCCGGTCGCCGTGAATGGGGCCGACCGATACGGCATGACGGCCGAATTTTTCGTTGATGGCGTCCATCGCCCGGCTGAGCGCCAGCCCGCGTGTTTCGCGCGCCAGGGGATCATCGGGATCAAGATGCGCGAACAGCGTTTCTTGTTCGCCCGCCACCGGTTCAATCTCACACAAGGTGACGCCCACCTGGCGCAACTGGAACCCGCCAGCCCGCCCGCGCCCGGCCGCTGCGAGTTGCGGGAACAGTGCATCAAGCGCGGCGAGGATCACGAAACTGTCCTGCGTCACCGGTAATTTTACCGAAGCGCGCCAGTTGCTCTTATCGTCCTCAAACTTGCCATGGAGCACCAGCAGGCGGCAATAATGCCCCTTGCGGCGCAACCGGCTAGCCGCTTTCAGTGCCAGTCGCCGCGCGGTAAGCCGCACCGGTTCCAGCCCGCGCTTGCCCGGTGACAATACATGGCTGTGCCCGATCGTGCGGCTTTGGCTGGGCTTTTCGGGCAAGTCGACGCCGTGGAGCAGATACCATAGCCGATCGCCATTGGTACCGCCCCAGGCATTGCCAGCATCGCGCGGGCGGCGCGCGCAAAGCTGACGGATGTCGTTGATCCCCTCCCGCGCCAGCCGTCGTTCCATCTTCGCGCCAATCCCGGCAATGTCGCGCAGCGCCAGATCATATAGCCGATCGGGCAGGGTCTCGGCGTGAAGAATCACCAATCCATCGGGCTTCATCATATCAGACGCTAGCTTGGCGAGCAGCCGGTTGGGGGCCACCCCAATCGAACTGGTCATGCATTCACCGACATTGGCGCGAATGCCCGCCTTGATCCGGTGCGCCAGCGCGGTCACGGCGGCAACGCTGTTTTCATTGTCGAGCAGGCGACACGCGACCTCATCAATCGAGCAGACCTTGGTGACGGGAATATGCCGCCACACCTCGGCGACGATGGCATCATGAAACTCGACATATTTTTCATGTCGCGCGGGCGTAACGATGATGTCGCGACACAGCCGTTTCGCCTCCCACACCGGCGTGCCGGTTTTGATGCCGAACCGCTTGGCTTCAATACTGGCGGCAATGGCGACGGTGGTGTCGCTATCGACTGGCGCGACCAGAATCGGCTTGCCGCGCAGCGCCGGGTTCAACTGCTGCTCGACGCTGGCGAAATAGCTGTTCAGATCGAGGAACAGCCAGCGCAGGGGGCGGGGTGGCAGGGCATGGTCAATCACGAAAGTCGGGCCGCAGGGGGTAGATCGGTTGCAACCGGCGGGTAAAAAAAGCGCAATTTTTCGTCGATCTGCTCATGAGTCGGCGCGTGAATTGGCGAGAACATACATGAAACATAGGCTAGTTTACGCTTGGTGGAAAGGCGCTTCCCCGGCGAAGTCCGGAGCGCGGTGGCGAGGCTACCCGTTGCCTCAGCACGGCTGGTATAGTAGCTTTTGGCCATGACCAAGATCACCACCTATGCCGAATTCTGGCCGCATTATCTGCGCGAACACGCCAAGCCCGAAACGCGGACGCTGCATTATATCGGCACGGCGATGACGTTTGGCTTTGCGGCGGTGGCGATCATGCTGGGCGGTTGGTGGTGGGCGCTGGTGCCGCTGGCGGGGTACGGGATGGCATGGCCTGCGCATTTCGCGGTTGAAAAAAACCGGCCGGCGACCTTTACCTATCCGCTCTGGTCGCTGATCAGCGATTATAAAATGTTCTTCCTGTTTATCAGCGGGCGGTTGCCGCCGCATCTGGCGGCGGCGGGGGTGGCTTCGCGATAGCGAGCATTCGATAGTGGTTGTTGATCAATCGACAGTTTCGGTGGGTTGCAGCGCGCGGTTCGCGTCGCCATTGATGGAACCATGACAACGATCCCCAATACGCTCGCCCTGATTGGCAATACCCCGCTGGTACGGCTCGCCGGGCCAAGTGCGGCCAGCGGTGGCGAGATTTTCGCCAAGTGTGAATTTGCCAACCCCGGTGCGTCGGTAAAGGATCGTGCCGCGCTGTACATTGTCGAGGATGCCGAGGCGCGCGGCGCGATTGCGCCCGGCGGCACGATTGTGGAGGGGACGGCGGGCAATACTGGCATCGGGCTGGCGCTGGTCGCCAATGCCAAGGGGTATAAGACGATCATCGTCATGCCCGACACGCAAAGTCAGGAGAAAATGGCCACGCTGCGCGCGCTGGGCGCCGAATTGGTGCTGGTGCCCGCCGCGCCCTATTCAAACCCATGCCATTTCGTCCATCAATCCCGCCGGATTGCGGCGGAAACCCCCAATGCGGTGTGGGCCAACCAGTTTGACAATATCGCCAATCGCCGCGCGCATATTGCCGGCACGGCAGAAGAAATCTGGGCGCAGATGGATGGCCGGATCGATGGCTTTACCTGTGCAGCGGGCACTGGCGGCACCATCGCCGGGGTGGGCATGGGGCTGAAAAGCAAGGATGAGCGCGTGACGATTGCGCTCACCGATCCGCACGGTGCCGCGCTGTATGAATATTACGCGCATGGTGAGCTGAAATCTGAGGGATCATCGGTTGCCGAAGGGATCGGGCAGGGGCGCATCACCGCCAATCTGGATGGCGCGCCCATCGACACGCAATACCGTGTTTCGGATGCGGAAGGCTATGAATGGATGGGCCGCTTGCTGGATGAAGAGGGGCTGTGCCTGGGCCTGTCATCGGGGATCAACGTGGCCGGCGCGGTGCGGCTGGCGCGCGACCTGGGGCCGGGCAAGCGCGTCGTGACGATATTGTGCGACACCGGCTTTCGCTATTTGTCGACGCTGTACAACCCGGTCTGGCTGGCGGCGAAGGGGTTGGCGCGAGCGGGGGTTGGCGCGGTTTAGGGTTGGGTTGGCATCTGTGCGGGGATGCTGCTTTCTTCCGCTCGCAGACATCAAATAAACCGATTCCTCCACCGTCACCCCGGGCTCGACCCGGGGTCCCGCTTTTTGTCAAGCGGGTGCGAATATTCGACAGGCTGATCAAGCCCCAAGGCAGCGGGACCCCGAACTTCTTCGGTAGTTATCCCCCTCCGCTAGGGCGGCGCATCAATGCCGACCGAATTCCAAGCCTCTT
>MSXR01000016.1 GCA_002083655.1 Proteobacteria bacterium ST_bin14
CCGGGGGCGATGCAGCCGGTGCAGAGGTTTGGTCGCCTTCATCAGCAGCGGCGGGATCAGCAGCAGGTTGGGCGGTGATGATCGCCACATCGCTGGCAATGGCCGTGTCGGACGGTGCGGCAATGGCGGCGGTGGCCATATGCAGCGCTGCAATCAAGTTCGACACTTTCTTAACCCCCTATCGCGGAAAATCGCGCGGCGGTTAGCTCAGATGGCGATAAAGTCAAATTGCCAAATATTGCTGCGTTTCGTGATGAATGGTGAATGCGCCGCGCGACATGCCGTCCTTTGATCCAATGATTAGCTTTATGTCTGGCCTCAGCCCCCGTCCCGCTGGGCAGTCGAAGGGGCTAGGCAGGGCAAGCGGATTATATTTTAAGCGCGGTGCTCAAGCGAAGAAGAAGGGTGGTTCGCGCGAAGGCGCGGAGACGCGGAGGGGGTGCGCTTGCGGTTAGGTTGCTCGGCGTAGCCGAACCCTTGCTCCACGTGGCCGCGCAAGATGAAGGTCTCGCTAACGCGAGACATATCCCCGGACGAAACCCCTCCGCGTCTCCGCGTCTCCGCGCGAACCAAATCTTCTGCTTTGTAACAAGCGCACCGCTACGCTATTGCCCGCAACCTTATGACCGACAGCACAGCACCTGATTATAAGGACACCGTCTTCCTCCCGAAGACCGAGTTCCCCATGAAAGCCGGCCTTCCGCAGAAGGAGCCGACGATTTTGGCGCGCTGGCAGGCGATGGGCCTGTATGAAAAACTGCGCGCCGCGCGGGCGGGGCGGGAGAAGTTCATCCTGCATGATGGCCCGCCTTACGCCAATGGCGATATGCATATCGGCCATGCGCTGAACCATATCCTGAAGGACACGGTGTGCCGCACGCAGAATTTGCTCGGCAAGGATGCGCCCTATGTGCCCGGCTGGGACTGCCACGGCCTGCCGATTGAGTGGAAGGTCGAGGAGCAATATCGCGCCAAGAAGCTCAACAAGGATGAGGTGCCCGCAGCGGAGTTTCGGGCGGAATGCCGGGCTTATGCGCAGAAATGGGTTGATACGCAGCGCGAACAGCTCAAGCGGCTGGGCATTAATGGCGACTGGGACCACCCCTATCTGACGATGGATTTCCAGGCGGAGGCGACCATCGTCACCGAACTGATGAAGTTCGCGGAGTCCGGCCAATTGTATCGCGGGGCCAAGCCGGTGATGTGGTCGCCGGTGGAAAAGACCGCGCTCGCCGAGGCTGAGGTTGAGTATGAGGATATCGTCTCAACGCAGATCGACGTGGCGTTTGAGATTGTCGACGCGCCGAACGCGCCGGAGCTGGTTGGCGCGCACGCGGTGATCTGGACGACGACGCCGTGGACGATCCCGGTGAACCAGGCTTTGGCCTATGGGCCGGAGATTGAGTATGTGGTGGTCGAGCCGCGCCTTGCAGTCGGCCCCGGACCGGGAGACCGGGATGAGGCGATGATTCACGTTGCTAAGTGGCAGGCCGCCTTACCGAACCGAATGCTCGTTGCGGCTGCCTTGGTAAGCAAATTTACCGTTGGCTTCGAGCAACGACTGCGCAACGCAATTGGTGCGGGGTATTCATTTGCGCCAATGGTTGTTTTGACGGAAACATGGCGTGGTGTGGGTTCGCAGCTCGCCGGAGCTATCGCACTTCACCCAATGGCCAAATTCTTCCGTCACCCCGGCCTTGAGCCGGGGTCCCGCTTCTTGGCGGCGTCGGACGAAGGCAGCGGGACCCGTGATGAAGGTGAAACCGTCCCCCGGACGGTTTCAGCCGTGTCCGGGGGACACGGCGACCTTCATCACCAAGCCCGGGGTGACGTGGGTAGTGGGGAAGGGGCGGGGTTGAATATCGACCCCAACTCCCCGCTCGCCGAATTCTTCCTGCGGCCCCGCCCATTCCTGCCCGGCGATTTCGTCACCACCGATGCGGGCACCGGCCTCGTCCATATGGCCCCAGACCATGGCGAGGACGATTTCCTGTTGTGCAAGCAATACGGAATAGAGCCGGTTTTTGCGGTCGAGAGCGATGGCAAATATCGTTCCGACTGGCCATGGCTGGGCGGCAAGGGACCCGTGGTTCCTTACAATCCAAAGGGTCTCGACAAGCTGAACGTCCCCGACGGTCCGATTTGCTCGGCGTTGCGGGAGGCCGGCGCGCTTTTGGGTGCTGGACCATTTCCACACAGCTATCCGCATTCGTGGCGGTCCAAGGCCAAGGTGATTTTCCGCTGCACGCCGCAATGGTTTGTGCCGATGGATAAGCCATTGAGCGGTGCGGATGCGGCACGTGTCTCGACTTCGCTCGACACAAACGGTTTTGAGAACCATGCCACACAAACCCCGTTCGTCCCGAGCGGCGTCGAGGGACCTGCCACAGGCGACACCCTGCGCAACCGTGCCCTCACCGCGATTGAGGACACGCGCTGGCTGCCCGCCAAGGGGCAGAACCGCATCACCGCGATGGTCGCTGGACGCCCCGATTGGGTGCTGAGCCGCCAGCGCGCCTGGGGTGTGCCGATCACGCTGTTTGTTGATCGCAAGACCGGGCAATATCTGTGCGACCCCGCTGTCAACGCGCGCATCATTGCGGCGATTGCGGGCGCGGGCGTTGATGCCTGGACGGATGAGGCCGCCCCCGCGCTGCTCGGCCCCGATTATGACGTGGCTGATTATGAGCGGGTCACTGATATTCTCGACGTGTGGTTCGATAGCGGCTGCACGCACGCCTTTGTGCTCGAATCGGGCCGCTGGCCTGATCTGCTGCGGCCCAAGGGCTATACCGGCCCGCGCGCGGACCTGTATCTGGAAGGGTCAGACCAGCATCGCGGCTGGTTCCAGTCGAGCTTGCTGGAAAGCTGTGGCACGCGCGGCCATGCGCCGTACAAGGCGGTATTGACCCACGGTTTCACGATGGATTCCAAGGGCATGAAAATGTCCAAGTCGCTGGGCAACACCATCAACCCGCTTGATCTGATGAAGGAAAGCGGCGCGGATATATTGCGGCTATGGGCGCTGTCGGTTGATTTCACCGAGGATCACCGGATCGGCAAGGAAATCCTGAACGGGGTATCCGACCAGTATCGCAAGCTGCGCAACACATTCCGCTATCTGTTGGGCGCCCTAGACGGGTTTGAGGAGGGTGAGCGGCTGCCCGTTGGCAAGATGCCCGAGCTGGAACGCTATGTGCTGTTCCTGCTGGCGGATCTGGATGCCAAGCTGAAAACCGCAATCGGTGATTTCGATTTCAACACCTATGTGCGGCTGCTGAGCGATTTCGCGAATGAGGATCTGTCGGCATTCTACTTCGATATCCGCAAGGATTGCCTCTATTGCGACGCGCCGACATCTGAAAAGCGCCGCGCGGTGCGCACCGTGATGGATATGCTGTTCCATGCGCTGGTGCGGTATGCGGCACCCGTGCTGGTGTTTACGGCTGAAGAAGTGTGGCAAACGCGCTTTCCCGATGAAGAAAGCTCGGTGCATCTGCTCGAATGGCCAGAATTGCCGCCCCAACCGGGGGATGCGATGCTGGCCACCAATTGGGCCGATCTGCGCGCGCTGCGGGTGCAGGTGACGGAGGCGATTGAGCCGCTGCGCCGCGAGAAAATCGTCAGGTCCAGCTTGGAGGCTGAGGTTACGGTGCCCACCCTGCCTTTGTCGGCGGCAGAACTGGCTGAGATATTCATCGTGGCGAAAGTAACAAAGGGCGATAGCGTGGGCGTGGTGCGGACCGATCTTGCCAAATGTGGTCGCTGCTGGCGGCTGCTGCCGGATGTGGTAGAGGACGGTGCATTATGTGATCGGTGCAGCGAGGTGGTGGCGTGAAGCAGGTACCGACTATTGGGCTGGCCGTTGCCGCCATTGTGTTTTTCGCTGATCAAGCGACAAAGTTTATCGTCACCGATGTGCTTGGACTGGATGTGCTCGCCGGGCGGATGATTGAGCTGCTGCCGATTTTCCGCATTCGTTTTGTGGCGAATGAAGGCGTATCGCTCGGGTTGTTGACCGCTGGCAGCGATGGCGCGCGCTGGGCGCTGGTTGCGCTGACGGGGGTGATTGCAGCGGGCGTGCTGGTGTGGATGTGGCGCGAACGCAATCGGCAGGACCGGTTTGCGCTGGGTCTGGTGCTTGGCGGCGCGGCGGGGAACATCATTGATCGCGCGCGGTTGGGCTATGTGGTCGATTTTGCGGATTTGCACTTTGGCGAATGGAGCCCGTTTTTGGTCTTCAATCTCGCCGATGCGGCGATTACGATAGGGGTATTGGTGTTGCTGGTGCGCGCGATCCTGGTGCGCGATAAACCGGCGGCGTCTGTTTCAGTGGAGAATGGCAATGCGTAAATTCACAGGGCTCGTCATGGGCCTGGGCCTCACCGTTTTCCTCAGCGCATGCGGCGGTGGCAGCGGGCTAAACCGCAACCGGCCCGATGAATTCGCCGTGGCGCGCCAGGCACCGCTGGTCGTGCCGCCTGATTATTCGTTGACCCCGCCAAAGCCCGGCGCGGCTCGCCCGCAAGACACCGGGCCTAGCGCGTTGGCGCTCGATGCATTGTTCGGCGGTCCTGCTGCCCGCAGCGCGTCAGAATATTCGGTGCTGCGCCAGGCTGGTAATGACGTTGCCAGCCCCGGTATTCGTTCTGATGTGGGCGACCCCGAAACGACGGTTGTCGACAAGGGTTCGACGACGCGGGATATTGTTGCGGCACCAGAAGGTGACGGCCAGGCAGCCTCCACATCGACGCCAGCCCCGAAGTAAGCGGTCGTTTCTCTAGCCGCTCCCTTTCAGGGGAGGGGTTGGGGTAGTTTGCCGGTAAACGGGGTTGCCTCCGTTCACCCTGAGCGAAGTCTAAGGGCAATCGCAGCGCCCACCATAAACGGGGGGCTTTGACTTCGCTCAGCCCGCGCGAAACCGCGATAGCCCGGCGGTGAGATCAGCGATCAGATCAGCGGGGTCTTCCAGCCCGATGCTCAACCGCACCAGCGGCCCGTTGAATTCAGGGGTCGTTGCCGTGCGGTACCGCTGGGGGTCGACGGGCAGCGCCAGACTTTCAAAACCGCCCCAGCTATAGCCGATGCCGAACAGTTCCAGCCCGTCGATCATCGCCGCGCGTGCCCGATCGGTCCCGCCCTTGAGTTCAAAGGAGAACAGGCCGGACGATCCCTTGAAATCACGCAAGAAATGCGCGTGGCCGGCGCAATCGGGCAAAGCGGGGTGGAATACCCGCGCCACTTCTGGTTGCAATTTCAACCAGTGTGCGATTTTCAGCGCCGCGCTTTGGTGGTGTGCCAGCCGCAGCGCGAGCGTTCGCAACCCGCGCGACGCCAGCCAGCTATCATCGGGGCTGGCGATATGGCCCAGTGCGAATGCGGTATCGCGCAAGGCGGCGAAATGCCCCGGCGCGGCGGTCACAGAACCGAGCATCGCATCCGAATGGCCACTGATATATTTGGTGCAGGCCAGTATCGACAGGTCGATGCCCATTGCGATTGCGGGCAGGAACAGCGGTGTTGCCCAGGTATTGTCCAGCACGGTGACCACACCGCGCGCCTTGGCTGCGGCGATGATCGCGGGCAGATCGGGCACCTCAAATGTCAAACTGCCGGGGGCTTCGATCAGGATCGCGCGCGTATTGTCTCCGATTAACTCAGCGATTCCCGCCCCGATCATCGGATCATAAAAACGCGTATGTATTCCCATCCGTGTCAACAGCCCGGTCGCCATTGAGCGGCTGGGATCATAGGCGGTGTCGACCATCAGCAGTTCGTCACCGGGGGCGAGCACGGATAGCAGCGCCCCGGCAATTGCGGCCACGCCCGAACAATAGAGGAAAGTCCCTTCCGCGCCGGGCTCAAGCTGCGTCAGCGCATCGGCGAGCGACCACTGGGTTGGCGTGCCCTTGCGGCCATAAAATAGCCGGTGATGCGTATCCCGGCCTGCAGCGCGCAGATCGGCTACGCTGTCATACAGGATCGTCGATGCGCGCCACACCGGCGTGCTGACGATGCCCGCAGTCCATTCAGGGCGGCGTCCGGCGGTGACGACGCGCGTCGCGTTGCCGCGCTGCGCGAGGTCAGGCCCGTCGCCGCCCGTCTTGGTCATGCAGTGCCCATTGCCTTTGGCGTTGACAGGTCAGCACCCCATTCAGACCAGCTACCGTCATACAGCGCAGCTTCATTACCCAGAAGATGTGCACCGAACACCAATACCGATGCGGTGATGCCCGATCCGCAGGTGCCGACCAGCGGGCGCGACAGATCAATCCCGGCATCGGTATAGACAGCCTTTAGCGCGTCGCCTTGTTTCCAGGTGCCGTCGGCGTTGAACAGCAGGCCGTAAGGAATGTTCTTTGAACCCGGAATATGGCCGGGCATGGTCGCGGGGCGCGGATCAGGTTCCTGACCGGTAAAGCGTGCAGCAGATCGGGCATCCATCACCTGCTCGGCACCCGTTTCCACATTGGCGCTCATCTGCGCCAGCGTTCGAATGCCCTTGTCATCGGCCCATACGGTAAAGTGGCGGTGGCGCAGCGTTTCCTTGCCGCTGGTGGTGGCGCGCCCTTCGGCCTGCCACTTGGCAATACCGCCATCAAGGATCGCGACATCATGTGCGCCGAACGTGCGCAGCATCCACCAGGCGCGGGCCGCGGTGTGGAAGGGAGAATTATCATACAGCACGATGCGGCTGCCATCGCCCAGCCCAAGCGACTGCATGCGGCTGGCGAATTTTTCGGGCGACGGGAGCATCGACGGCAGCGGGCTGGCCGTATCGGCAATTTCAGCCAGGTCCATGAACACTGCGCCGGGGATGTGCGCTGCTTCATATTCGGCCATGGCATCGCGGCCATGATCAGCCGAAAAATAGGTTGCATCGACGATGCGCAGGTCACTTGCCTGCAATTCGCCCGCTAGCCATTCGGTCGTTACCAACGCGTCCATCATCGTCTCCTGGAGTCTTTGTTGGCGTTCCCTAGCGTTGGTCGTGCGCGCCGTCGAGACGTTCAAGAAAACTTGCTGCCGATGTCCGCAGTTCAATGCGCGTTTTCTCGGTCATTTTCGCCCAGTTGCGGTACGGCATCGCAAGTCGCTGGTTACTGCCCAGTTTTTCGGCGTTGCGGGCCAGAAAGTCCCAATAGAGCGCATTGAAGGGGCAGGCGTCTGGACCGGTGCGCTGCTTCACGTCGAAACGGCAATGCCCGCAATAATCCGACATGCGGTTAATGTACGCGCCTGACGCCGCATAGGGTTTTGACGCGAGCAAACCGCCATCGGCAAACTGGCTCATCCCCAATGTGTTGGGCAGTTCCACCCATTCATACGCATCGGCATAAACCGCCAGATACCATTGATGCACCGCCACCGGGTCTGCACCGATCAGCATTGCGAAATTGCCAGTGATCATCAGGCGCTGAATGTGGTGCGCATAGGCGAGGTCAAGCGTCTGGCCGATGGCTTGCGACAGGCAGTGCATGTCAGTATCGCCGGTCCAGTAGAAATCGGGAAGCGGGCGGCGGGCATCCAGAAAGTTACGTTCGGCGTAGCCGGAGCCTTGGTGCCAATATATGCTGCGGACATATTCGCGCCAGCCAATAATCTGGCGGATGAATCCTTCTGCGGCGTTGATCGGTACGTCGCCGTCGCGGAATCGCGCCTCCACGGCTTGTGCTAAATCGAGCGGGTCGAGCAGGCCGCTATTGAGATAGGGCGATAGCAGCGAGTGCCACAAAAACGGCTCTCCGCTCAGCATCGCATCCTGATAGTCGCCAAAGCGGGGTAGCGCGTGGTGCAGAAAATGGGCTTGCTGGGCGAGCGCGTCGGCGCGGGTGACGGCGAAATCAAACCCGTCGGTCGATCCGGGATGATCGGAAAACCGGGCTGCGACCAGCGCGATTACCGCCTGCGTGATCGCATCGGGCGGAAATAACAGCGGGCGTGGCATGGCGGGATCGCGCGGGGCGGGTTTGCGGTTTTCGCTGTCGAAATTCCATTCACCGCCGACGGGCTTGTCCCCATCCATTAACAGCCCGGTTTTGCGTCGCATATCGCGGTAGAAAAACTCCATACGCAACTGCTTGCGGCCCGCTGCCCAAGTCGCGAATTCATCAAGCGAAGCGATGAACCGCGTGTCTGCGCAGATCTCAACCGGCAGGCCGAACAGCGTCTCCCAACTGTCGATCATCGCGGCCACGCGCCACTCGCCCGCCGCCGTCACCACAATTTCGTCGGGAGCATGCCGGGCAACGGCGCGCGCGACTTCGCCGGAAAAGCTGCCGCTGTTCTCAGGATCGTCGAGCGCGACATAGTCCACCTGCCAGCCGGCGGCGGACAGCGCGGCAGCATGGTGCCGCATTGCAGACAGGATATAAGCGATCTTGCGTTTATGGTGCGGTACATAGCTGGCCTCTTCAGCCACTTCGACCATCAAAATTATTGCGGTAGCGGGGTCTGCGTGTCGCAAGCTGGCGAGCGCCATCGACAATTGGTCGCCAAGGACAGGAATAAGCGTGGTCATCATTTCCTTTCACTGTGCGCCGCGATAAACGCCATAGCATGACACCCAAATTTCTCGGCCAAGCGAGCGCCCTGCCTGACTCACCCGAAGCGGCAACGCTGGATTACGTCCCCAATCCGCGCCCAGGCAGCCCGTATATGGTGCGGTTCGTCTGTCCCGAATTTACCTCGCTGTGCCCGGTAACGGCGCAGCCGGATTTTGCGCATCTGGTGATCGATTATGTGCCCGGGGCAACGATCGTCGAATCCAAGTCGCTGAAGCTTTTTCTGGGCGCGTTCCGCAACCATCAAGCATTTCATGAAGATTGCACGGTTGGTATTGGCCAGCGATTGACGGCGGAAATGCAGCCCGCGTGGTTGCGGATCGGCGGCTATTGGTATCCGCGGGGCGGCATTCCGATTGATGTCTTCTGGCAAACCGGCGCGCCTCCCAAAGGCGTCTGGATTCCAGCGCAAGATGTGCCGGGCTATCGTGGGCGCGGATAAGCCCGCCAGCGCAACCTCCTCAATGTTGCAATGCAACATAAGTGCAACCAAATTCGCGCGCACCCGTTAAGGTCAACGAAGGGCGGCTCTGTTGCCCAACATTGGCTCGTGAAAGGTCGCGCAAATGGTGCAGGTTGTTAACCGGCTATCCGGGTCCGATGGGCATGCGATCAATCATCTGGTGCTGATTGGAAATTTCCTGCCGCGCCAATGTGGCTTGGCCACATACACCACCGATACATTTGAAGCGTTAAAGGCCGAGTTTCCCAAGCTCGATGTTGATGTCTACGCGATGGACGATCATCCTGGCCGGTATGATTACCCGCCGGAGGTAACGGCAAGCATCGCCCAACAGGACTTATCCGCCTATCTGGCGGCTGCTCGGGCGATCGAAGCGAGCGGCGCTCAGGCAGTGTGGCTTCAGCATGAATATGGCATTTTCGGCGGCAAGGCTGGCGAGTTCATCCTCACCCTGCTCGACCGGATTTCGCTGCCCGTAATCGTCACGCTCCACACGATCCTGGAGAAGCCAAGCCCTGATGAGCGCCGGGTGATGGAAGGGTTGTTGCGCCGCTGCGCAAGAGTCATCGTGATGGCCGAACGCGGGCGCGAGATTTTGCACAGGGTGCACGGTTTTGGCGGCAAGGCAGTGGTCATGATTCCGCACGGCGTGCCTGATCGCCCCTTTGCCGATCCTGACAGCTTCAAACCACGGTTCGGGTGGGAAGGTCGCAAAACCGTGCTCACCTTTGGCCTGCTTGCCCCCAATAAGGGCATTGAAACGATGATCGACGCTATGCCGGCGATCGTCGCGGCACAGCCGGACGCGCTGTACATCGTGTTGGGCGCAACGCATCCCAACCTTGTTGCGCATGAAGGCGAGGCATATCGTGACCGCCTAAAGGCACAGGCGGCGGCGCGCGGGGTGATGGGCCATGTCGAATTTGTCGACGCCTTTGTCGAACATGATCACCTGATTGATTATCTTCAGGCCGCAGACGTTTACGCCACCCCCTATATCAATCCGGCCCAGATCACGTCTGGAACACTTTCCTACGCGATCGGCGTGGGTAAAGCAGTGGTATCAACGCCGTATGTTCACGCGACCGAAATACTGGCTGACGGCCACGGCGTGCTGGTCGATTTTGGGGATGACGCGGCGTTCGCGCGTGAGATTATCGCGTTGCTGGGCAATGACGGCAACCGCAGTCGGCTGTCTGCACGTGCCTATGCTCGCGGCCGGACGATGATCTGGTCCAAACTCGCTGACACCGCGATGGGTGAGATCGTGGAAATGGTTGCGGCCAAGCCGCTGCGGATCGCACATCCTAGCGCGGCGCATATTCCGCTCACGCCTGATTTCGCTGCCGTTGAGCGGATGAGCGATTCGACCGGCATGCTACAGCACTCAATTTTTTCGATCCCTGATCGCCGCCATGGATATTGCATTGACGATAATGCCCGCGCGCTGATGCTGGTCGGCCGGATGGCGGGACTGGATGATGTCGCGCGCGATAAATGGACCACTATCTACGCTTCGTTTATCCAATATGCCTGGAACGCGGAGGCGCAACGGTTTCGCAATTTCATGAATTTCGATCGTAGCTGGTGTGAGGAATTCGGGTCTGAAGATTCCAATGGCCGCACCTTGTGGGCCCTGGCTACTACGGCGCGGACGGCCGTGGCGCGCAAGCACCGTGATTGGGCGGTTCAGATGTTTGACATGACTGCGTCCATGGCGCTCGATCTGGGGAGTCCGCGCGCGCAGGCATTTGCGATGTTGGGTGCAGCGGAAATGCTGGCCTGCCATCCAGGCCATGGTCTGGCGGAGACGATCATTCAGCGGTTTAGCGCCGATCATCTGGCGCTGCTGGCTGATGCGCGGCGCCCCGAATGGGAATGGTTCGAAATCGTGCTAGCCTATGACAATGCCCGATTGCCTGAGGCGATGATGCGCGCCGGAATGGCGCTAGGCCGCAGCGATTTGATCGAAACGGGCGTGAAGGCGCTTGACTGGATCGTGGCACGGCAGACCTCGCCTGAGGGCCGGTTTCGTGCAGTGGGCACTGAAAGCTTTGGTCGCGCCTATGCAGCGCCCTTGCCATTCGATCAGCAGCCGCTGGAGGCGCAAGCAACCGTAGAGGCTTGTGCCGTGGCCTATGAAGCAACGCAGGATAGTCGTTGGCTTGACGAGGCAAACCGCGCTTATCGATGGTTTTTAGGTTTGAATGACATGGATTTGCCGCTGACAACTGTACAAGATGGTGGCTGCTTCGATGGGCTCACGCCGACGGGCATCAACCGGAACCAGGGAGCGGAATCGATTTTGGCGCTGCAATTGGCGTCCTGCACCATATCATCGCTTTCTAAACTGGTCGGAAGCGTGGCAGGACCAACCCACGCCGTCGCCTAGCCCAACGGGGTGCGGGTCGCCGTGGTATCTTGATCTCGGGGGCAAGGCGACCAGTGCTGGAAGTTTTTAACCATCGTTTGCGGCTACATGCAGATCCTTCTCGGGTCGTGGTGCGCCCATTTCACCTTGCCTGGCAGGCAAGCGGCGGTGCGCCCAGCCGCACCGAACGCCTTGTCCACGAAGTGCTGGCGATGAGCCGCGAACAAACCCGAGCCGAGCTGGAGGTTGTGCTTAAGGATTTTGAGGCGCGCCATTGGCAAACGCGTCGGGTGTTCATGACCCGTTATGAAGAGATTGAGGACAGGCTGGGCCTCGACGGCAGCGAGATCAGCGATGAGAAGCGCCAGCTGATTGGTGCCTATTTCTGCCACGAATATAGCTATGCCGCCGCCGCGCTGATGAACCCCAGCGCCGTCCCGCATTTTGACCAGACCGGCATGCCAGCAGGGTCGATGCGCATCTTGATGTCAATGCGCGCCGTGGGCGAGGGGCACATATCGTCAATCGCCTTTCGCGAAGGCATTATTACTGACAAGAACAAGCTGAAGCTTGCCCCGGAACCTCCTTTCGCGACTGCCACCGACACCAATGATGGCGACGAACTGGCCATGCCGGAGGGGCCGGTGACGGTTCATCGCCACCGCGATTCGACGCTTTCGGGCACCGTTATTTTCCCGATTACCCAGGCGCAGTCCAAGGGGTTGGAGGATCTGCGACTGGTACAATTCACCCATGACGATGGTAGTCTGGAATGGCTGGGTACTTACACCGCCTATAATGGATCCATGATTCAGTCAGAGCTGTTACGAACGCGCGATTTTCGGGCGTTTGATCTGGTGCCAATGAGCGGCAGCGCGGCGCGAAACAAGGGCATGGCGCTGTTCCCGCGCAAGATTGATGGCCAATATATGATGATTGGTCGGCAGGACGGCGAAAACCTGTTCCTGCTGCGATCGGACACGCTGACGCATTGGGAAGAGGGTGAGCGGTTGCTGGAACCGCGCTACCCGTGGGAGCTTGTGCAGATCGGCAATTGCGGTCCGCCAATTGAGCTGGACGAGGGGTGGCTGCTGCTGACCCATGGCGTGGGTGCGATGCGCAAATACTCCATTGGCGCGGTGCTGCTCGACAAGGCTGATCCGTCAAAGGTGATTGGCCGCACGCGCGAACCTATCCTCGCCGCCGCTGATCAGGACCGCGAGGGCTATGTGCCCAATGTCGTCTATAGTTGCGGCGCGATCCGCCACGGGGGCACGCTGTTCCTGCCCTATGGTGTGGCGGACAGCTCGGTTGCCTTTGCCTTCATCCCGATCAGCGCGCTGCTCAGCCACATGTGATCACGCCGATTTGTTTCGCGATCATGGGTTGGGCTGATATGATCGACCAAGGCCGCGCTATGATCGGTAGGGGGAGAGGAATATGATGCTGAAGTCATTCATCACGCTTGGGGTCCTGATGACGTTGGGCACCGCACCGGCGCTTGCCCATGATGCCGCGGTTGAGGCACCGATCACGCAGTTTCTGGAGGCATTTAACAAGGGCGATATGGCGGCTGCAGCGGCCACCCATGCGGATGATGCGCATATAACCGATGAAGTTGCGCCATATTTTTGGGGCGGGCATGATGTGGTGAAGCGCTGGGCTGATGATTATGCCAAGGACGCGGCGGCACGGGGCATCACCAACCCCAAGGTCGTGCTCGGCGGGGTGACGCGCGAGCTGGTGGCGGGCGACCGCGCTTATGTGATTGCCCCGTCAACCTACACCTTCACCCTAAAGGGCGTGCCGATGCGCGAAGTGGCACAGATGACCTTTGCGCTGCGCAAGCTGGCAGCGGGATGGAAAATCGTCGCCTGGACCTGGACGGGGCCGGATGCGACGCCGGTGAAGTGACGGCAGGCGCCGGCGATGATGATCCCGCACCGGTCTATGTGTCGATCACCGGGCTTCGGCTGAAAACGGCATTCCATGCGGCGTGGTTCTGGTGGCATGCCATCCGGTCGATGATGCAGGCGCAGGCCGCGCCGGGCAATCTGCGCGCAGAGGCACGGGCGATTGGCGGGGTGCAGCATACACTGACGGTGTGGACGAATCGCGCGGCCATGCGCCGCTTCCTCATCACCGGTGCCCATGCCAAGGCGATGCGCGCTTTTCCGCGCATCGCGACAGGGTCAACCTTTGGCTTTGAGACAGATAGCGTGCCGGACTGGGGCGACATCCACCGGCTATGGCACGAACGCGGCATCGTTTACGGGGAGCGCCAGACGGAGCCTGAATCGACCAATTAATTTCGTTCATGCAACGTATAGGTGATTTGGGTTGTTATGGGGTGATCATCAAGGAGAGTAGCATGACCAAATTCACACGTATCGCCGCCGCAATCGCCACATCCTGCCTGGCGTTGTCGACCCCCGTGCTCGCGCAGACCGCCCAGCAGGACCAGCGTTTTCAGGCCGCGCAGCAGCGTTTCCAGAACGAAATGCAGATATTTCGCACCGAATTTGATCGCTATCAGGCATCACGCAACAACCGGTCGAGCTTTAACGATCCCCGCAACAACGACCCACGGTACAATGATCCGCGTTACGCGGACCGCGACGAAAATGGTTATGATGCCGCACGCTATTATCGCGATGGCCCGAATTATCAGGAGCGTGTGCTCGCGCAGGATGACCGCGTTTATCGCGGCAATGACGGGCGCTATTATTGCCGCCGCAACGATGGCACGACCGGCTTGATCATCGGCGCAATTGGCGGCGGTGTTCTGGGCAATGTGATCGACGGTGGGCGTTCGCGCGCGGTTGGCACGCTGCTCGGCGGCGCGCTGGGCGCAGTGGCTGGCAAGGCGATCGACCAGAATGGGTCACAGGTTCGCTGCCGGTAAGCGAGCGCATAGCGCCAACGACCACCTGATCCGTCATGCTGAGCTTGTTTCCGCATCCACCGCGCACCAATGGCTGTACTGGCTGTGGCGCGGTGGATGCTGAACGAGGTTGATGCTGAACGAGGTTGATGCCCGGCTGATGCTGCCCAACTCCCTTCCCCGGCGCAGGCCGGGGCCAGTCGCGGTGGTGCTGGCATAGTGGCGTAGCGAGAGCCATTGCCGTATCCGGACTGGACCCCGGCCTGCGCCGGGGAGGGGCGGGGATTGCCGAGTGGGATGCCGACCGGGCCCCCGGCTTCGTTCCGCTGCTTACCGCCCTTTGAACAACCCGCCCAGCACGCCGCGCACAAGGCCGCCGATTAGGCCGCCGCTGCTTGATCCCCTTTTGCTGCCGGTGCCGAACACCTGTTTGGCCACTTCATTCGCTACGGTCCGGGTGATCGTGGTTGTCGCCGTGCGCGTGGCGGAGCTGGCGATTTTTGCCCAGGGGCTGTTGGCGGCTGCCTTTGCCGCCTCACGTTCCTGCCGTGCGGCTTCCTTTTCGGCCGTGATCCGTGCGCGTTCTGCATCCTTGGCAGTGCGGGCATCGACCTTGGCTTGCGCCGCCGCGGCTTTCTCGGCTTCGCTTGCGGCTTTGGCCTCGGCAGCGGCGGCGGATGCCTCTGCAGCTTTGGTTGAAAGCAATTCCTCTGCCGATTCGGCATCGATCAGCGTGTCATATTTCTCGCCAATTGCGTCAGTGGCCACCATCACGCCACGTTCCTTGGCGTCTAGCGGGCCGACGCGCGACGATGGCGGCTTGATCAGTGTGCGCTCAACCGGCGACGGCGCGCCGTCTGGCTGAAGCAATGATACCAAAGCCTCGCCCACTTTCAGCTCGGTGATAACGGTTTCGACATCGACGCCGGGATTGGCGCGGAACGTGGTCGCAGCCGATTTGACCGCTGCCTGATCACGCGGGGTGAAGGCGCGCAATGCATGTTGCACTCGGTTGCCGAGCTGGCCGGCGACGGTGTCGGGAATGTCGATCGGGTTTTGGGTGATGAAATAGACGCCGACGCCTTTCGACCGGATCAGCCGCACGACCTGTTCGATCTTCTCGAGCAGCGCCTTGGGCGCATCGTTGAACAGCAGATGCGCTTCATCAAAAAAGAAGCACAGCACCGGCTTGTCGGGGTCGCCAATCTCTGGGAGGTGCTCAAACAGTTCGCTCAACAGCCACAGCAGAAAGGTGGAATATAGCTTGGGGCTTTGCATCAGCTTGGCGGCGGCAAGCACGTTAACGACGCCCCGGCCCTTGTCATCACACGCAATGAAATCTGCCATGGCGAGCGCGGGTTCACCAAAGAAATGTTCGCCGCCCTGCGCGCGGAGTTGCAGCAGCGATCGCTGGATTGTGCCGATGCTGGCCTTTGACATATTGCCATAGGTGGTGGTGAGCTCATCAGCGCGGGTGGCGCAGTGCGCGAGCATCGCTTGCAGATCGTCAAGATCCAGCAGCAACAGCCCTTCCTTATCGGCGACGGTGAAGGCGATCGTCAGCACGCCTTCCTGCACCTCGTTCAAGTCCATCAGCCGCGCGAGCAGTAACGGCCCCATCTCGCTGATCGTGGTGCGAATGGGGTGGCCCTGTTCGCCGAACAAATCCCAGAACTGCACCGGGGTGTCGGCATAGGCCCAGCTGTCATAGCCAATCTCCTTGGCGCGCGCGGCGAACACATCGTGCATCTTGGCCGTGGGCGAACCAGCCATGGCGAGGCCCGCGAGATCGCCCTTCACGTCGGCCACGAAACACGGCACGCCAACCGCGGAAAACCCCTCGATAATGCCCTGCACCGTCACCGTCTTGCCGGTGCCGGTCGCGCCCGCGATCAGCCCGTGGCGATTGGCGCGTTTCAGTTCCAGCGCTTGCGGCTTGCTGCCGCCCGTTCCGATAAAGATGCTGGTGCTGTCTGCCATGTTCATCCCCATTTGTGTCGCATCGACAACAATTGTCCGCCACTCAGTCCGGTGCGGACTGAGCCTGTCGAATCCTTGCCCTGCTTTTTGCCAGTCGACAACAACGACAGCCTTTCCACAAGCTCGACGGCGAACAGGTGGGAGATCGCCCGCCCCGGAGGCGCGTTCTCTCTGGCCTGACCACTGATCGCGCGCTGTTTCGGATCGCGGCTAAACACGAAAACGCCGCCCGCCTCTGGTGAGGCGAAGCGGCGCAAACGTTCGCGCTGGCGGTCCGTTACTTCTTCAGCTTTACCGGCACAAACTGTGCGGGCAACCGCTGGCGCTGGACATAAAGCAGCACGCTAGGCCGGCCATCCTTGATTGACTGCGCGACGATGGCGCTCAGCGCGGCTGGCGTGTCAACAGCACTGCCGTTGACCGATATAATCACGTCACCGCGCTTCAGCTTCTGCCCGGCATCGCTGGTAGGATCAGTGCCGCTGATCACGACACCCTTTACCGTTGAATCGACCCCGATGTTTCGCGCGATTTGCGGCGTCAGCGGGACGACGGCCAAGCCAAGTTTGTTGGCAACGGGCGACGCCGGGCCATCGGTGTCGGGCTGCGCCATGGCATCGTCATCAGGCGTACCGCTGGCGGCAGCCGCCAACGCATCTTCGGATGGGCGGGTGCCGACCACCACGCTGAGCGTCTGCTTCTTGCCATTACGAATAATGTCGAGCGGAATGCGCGTGCCCGGCTTCACATTGGAAACCAGATAGCTGAGTGACGAATCCTGCGTCACGGCTTGCCCGTTCACCGCGACGATCACGTCACCCACCATCACACCCGCCTTGTCGGCGGGCTCACCGGGTGAAACGCTGCGGATGATTTCGCCGCTGTTCTTCGGCAAGCCCAACGGCGCTGCCAATTCTTCGGTAAGCGGCAACATGCTGACGCCCAGATAGCCGCGCGCAATCGTGGTGCCCTGCATCAGTTTATCGATGATCGGCTTTGCTTCACCGGCGGGGATGGCAAAACCGATGCCGATATTGCCGCCTGACTGGCCCGCAAAAATCTGGGAGTTGATGCCGATGACGTTGCCGTTAAGGTCGAACATCGGCCCGCCGGAATTGCCCTGATTGATCGCGGCATCGGTTTGGATGAAGCGATCATAAGCGCCGCCTTGCCCGGTCGCGCGGTGGAGCGCCGAGACGATCCCAGCCGTCACCGTGCTGCCGATGCCGAACGGATTGCCGATCGCGATGATCCAATCACCCACACGGGCGCGTTCTGAATCGCCGAACTTCACGAAGGGCAGGCCCTTGGCTTCGATCTTCAACAGTGCCAGGTCCGATGCCGGGTCCCGCCCAATCAGCTTGGCAACATATTCCTTGCGGTTGGTGAGCGTGACGGTGATTGAATCAACCGATGCCCCCTTGGCGCCGGGCGCAACGACGTGATTATTCGTCACCACATAGCCGTCGTCAGAGATCAGGAAGCCCGAACCAAGCGATTGCGCCTCGCGCGTTACTGGCGGCGGCGTCGGCGCGCCCTGGCCTTGGCCCTGTCCACCAAACAGATCAGCAAATGGCGTGCCAGCGAATGGGTTTGCGTTTTGCTGGGGCACCTTGATGCTTTGCTTGGTGGAAATATTCACCACAGCGGGCTGCAATCTGGCGACAAGATCAGCAAAGCTGATTGGCGCGCCCGCGCGCGGCGCGAGGGCGGCCATTGCCGACGGCTCGTTCTGGGCCGTCTGCGCGGTAGCGGGCGGCTGAAGCGTCATGGCGGCGGCGGCACCGCCCAACAGAACCGCACTGGTGATGGCATAAGCGTAACGCACGTTAGTTTATTCCTCTCTTGACCGTCGCAAGGCCGCCAGTTTTGGGGGCGTGCGCCTGAACGGCGATTGAATATGAACCGATTGTCAGCGTGGGCGGCCGGTAAATTGCTTCAAATATTCGTTGTTCGGTGACAGCACGATCGATGTTTCGCCCTGCGGGGTCACCCCGTCGCCAATAAAGGTTTGCCGGTATGATTTCATCGCCCGATAAAAATCATAAAAATCAGCGTCCTTATTGAAGCTTTCGGCATAAATGCGCGACGCATTGGCATCTGATTCGGCGCGGATGATCTGCGCCTGCTTTTGCCCCTGTGCGCGGATGGTGGCTGCCTGTTGCTGGCGGGCGGTACGCATCCGGTTCAGCGCACTGTCGAGCGGGCTGCCACTAGGCAGATCGGCATGCTTGATTCGCACATCGACGATTTGCACCCCGTATTGCGATGCCAGCCGTTGCAGCCCGGCCTGGATATTATCCATCACCTGGCCGCGCTCAGGACTGAGCAATGCCGCAAACTGCCGCTTGCCGAGTTCGTTGCGCAGCGCAGAACCAAGCAGCGGACGGAGCTGTTCGGCGATCCTGTCCTCGGTAGCGGAGGTGCTGCCGGTGGAGACGACGGCCTTGAGCGGATCGATGATCCTGAACCGGGCAAAGGCATCAACCTCCAGCCGCAACTGATCGGTTGATAGCACCTGCTGATTTTCCAGATCGACGTCGAGCACGCGCTTGTCGATCCACACCACCTTGTCGATGAAGGGGAACTTCACCTGCAATCCGGCTTCGGTGCGGCCAAAGGGCTGGTTCGGCTTCCACACATTATAGGTATCGACCGGTTGTTCGAACCGCAGGATCACCGCCTGTTCAGTTTCGGGGACGATCACAAAGCTGCTCATCGCGACGACCAAGGCGATCAGCGCGGCAATGGCGATGCCGATGGGGTTGCGCAGAAAAGCGGGGTTCACTGGCCTGCTCCCGTCTCTGGGTTGGGCAGGGCGGCGGGGACCGGATCGGGCGCCCGGCCACGTGTGGCGGGCAGGGGCAGATAGGGCACGACGCCGGGCGTTTCGATCACTGTCTTGTTCGTGCGCGCCAGCACAGCCTCCATCGTTTCATAATACATGCGGCGACGGGTTACCGCCGGGGCCAGCTTGTATTGGGCATAGTTCAGGTCAAACTCGGCTGCCTCTGCCTGCGCGCGAGCGGTTACCTGTTGGGCATAGGTGCGCGCCTCGTTCAGGTTCGATTCGGCTTCCTGCTGGGCCGCGCTTACCTTTTTGAACTCGTCGATCACCTTGGTGGGCGGGTCGGCCTGTTTGATGGCAAAGCCCTGAATGCGGATGCCCGCATTATATTCGTTCAGAATCGATTGCATCAAATCCTGTGCCCGCACGCCAATCCGGTCACGGCCATTGCCGATTGCCTCATCCAGCGTCACCGTAGCAACCACGGCGCGCATGGCGCTCTCTGCAACGGCGCGAACCGTGTCCTTGGGGTTGCGGATCTGGTAGATATAATCCTGCGGGTTGGCGATATCCCACCGCACTGAATAGGCCAGATCGATGATGTTCTGATCACCCGTCAGCATCAGGTTTTCACTGGTGCCGCCTTCAGGAAAATCCTCGGTACGGATGGCCTGCACGTCAACCTTGGTAACCGTGGCGATGGGCGCGGGCCAGGTAAGCCGGATGCCGGGATCAAGCGTTTCCGAATAGCGCCCGAAATAGGCAACAACGCCGCGCTGCTGCGGCGCAATCTGGTGGACGCTTGTAAAAATCACCCATAGCGCGACGATCAGGCCAGAACCGATCAACCAAATGGCCTTGCCACCGCCGCCGGTGGGAAAGCCGGAAAAACCGCTGCCCCCACCGCCGCCGCCACCCGTGCCGCGCGCACGACGAAGGAATTCGTCAAGCGCGGTCGGTTTCGGGCCGCGACCGCGGTTGCCGCCGGGTGGAATTGACCAAGGGTTGCGAGGCCCCTCGTTATCGTCGCCAGAACCGCCCCACGGGCTTTTCGGCTTTTCGGTCATCAGGATGGAAATGCGCTGCAGCCAGGCCGGTCGAGTAATCATAAACCCTTTATAGGTGCCCCACACGGGAAAAACAGTGGCAACCGGCACAGACCGTCCTAATGCGGTATCCATGACCGATATCGATAGCCTGAACGCTGCCCTGTTGCCGATTGCCGGCGCCCGTGCCACCGCTCGTTTGGAGGATGGCCGGGCCTCTATCATTCTTGATGTCAGCGGTCTTGATCCCACGGCGCGTGATGTGCTCGATTCGGCGATCAAGCGGTGCGCCACTGCATTGCCGGGCATTTCAGAGGTGCGCGTGGCGCTGACCAGCCAGCGTACCCAGCGCCAGATTATTGCGGTCGCCAGCGGCAAGGGCGGGGTGGGTAAATCCACCGTTTCTGCGAATCTGGCGATTGCGCTGCACCAATTGGGGCGCAAGGTGGGGTTGGTCGATGCCGATATTTATGGCCCCTCCCAGCCCAAGTTGATGGGGGTGGAGGGCAGCCGCCCGACCGCGCCAGAAAAATTGCTGGTGCCGGTCGAAACCCCGTCGGGCGTGCCGATCCTGTCGATGGGCCAGCTGGTTGCGCCCGATCAGGCGATCGCCTGGCGCGGGCCGATGGCGGCAGGGGCGCTGGGCCAGCTGGTCGATGCCGATTGGGGGCAAACCGATACGCTGATCATCGATATGCCGCCGGGCACCGGCGATGTGCAGCTCACCATGATCCAGAAGCACCGGCCTTCGGGCGTTGTGATCGTGTCGACCCCGCAGGATCTGGCGTTGATGGATGCCAAGCGCGCAATCGACCTGTTCGTTAAATCGGGCATCCCTATCATTGGGCTGGTGGAGAACATGGCGGGCTATGCCTGCCCGTCCTGCGGCGAGGTTTCGGATCCATTTGGCAGCGGCGGGGCAGAGCTTGCCGCCGACATCTTGGAAATACCGTTTTTGGGCCGGATTCCGCTCGATATCGCGATTCGCACGGGCTCCGATGCCGGGCAGCCGCCGGTCACCGGGAACGGCCCAGAGCGCGCCGCGTTCATGGATGTTGCGGCGATTGTCCGCGATTGGATTGAACGCGGAGGCAAGCATGCCACTCACTTCGGATGAAGATATTGCCGCGCTGCTCGGGCGGGTGCGGACAATCGCGCTGGTTGGCGCTTCGGATCGGCCGGAACGCCCATCTTATGAGGTGATGGCGACCCTGCAGGCGCATGGGTACCGGGTGATCCCGATCAACCCGCAAATCGCGGGCGAGCATATCCACGGCGAGTTTGTGTTTGGCGACATGGCAACGCTGGGTGAACCGATTGATTTAGTTGATATTTTCCGCAACTCTACGGCGGCGGGAGACGCGGTCGATGCCGCGATTGCAGTGGGCGCAAAGGCGGTTTGGATGCAATTGGGCGTCGTCAACGCGGCAGCAGCCGCGCGCGCTGAGGCCGCGGGACTTGATGTTGTGATGGATCGCTGCCCCGTTATCGAACTAAAACGGCTGCAAATCGCACCATTTTGCTGATTTTTTGGCATCGTATGGCCGGGAAATGCCGGCATTTTTACCGAGATGACGCAAAATGGCCTAAAAATGGCAGTGATTGGCCCCAAATGTTCGGTGTGTTGTTGATAGCGACAGCGATTCAGCTGGCCGATGGTCCGCCGCGCGCCACCGACCCCGCCACCAAACTACCCGGCACGATGCTCTAATTGCCCAGAATATGCATCCATAGCGGCGCGCCGGTCAGGCTTTCTGAACCGCGCAGCGCCGCGAGCGCCGTTGCGACCGCGCGTTCGGGGCCCTCGTGCGTCACGATGGCGACCAGCACGCTGCCGTCGCCGGATCGCCCGCGCTGCATGAGGCTTTCAATCGAGACGCCCGCATCGCGCATCGCCGCGGCAATCTCTGCCAGCACACCCACTTTGTCGGCAACGGTAAAGCGCACATAGGCGCGGCCACGCCGGTCGCCGGTGTCGGCGGGTGCCTGTGCCAGCAGAGCGGCGGCGGGCATGGCATAGGGCGGGCCATATTCGCCGCGCGCGATATCGATCAGATCGGCGACCACCGCGCTCGCGGTTGGCCCGTCGCCTGCGCCTGCGCCCTGAAACAACAGCCGCCCGACGAAATTCCCCTCCGCGACCACGGCGTTGGTAGCCCCCGTCACATGCGCGAGCGGGTGGCTGACGGGCACCAGATGGGGATGAACGCGCTGGAAAAGCCCCGCGTCATTGGCTTCGGCAAAACCCAGCAGGCGGATGCGATAGCCAAGCGCCGCCGCCTCAGCAATGTCCGCCGCCAGCACATCGCGGATGCCGCCTGATTTCACATCACCAAAGGCTGGCTGGGTGCCAAAGGCAATGCTCGCCAAAATTGATAATTTATGGGCGGCATCAATACCGTCGATATCAAAGCTGGGATCAGCCTCTGCAAAGCCAAGCGCCTGTGCTTCGGCTAGCACATCGCCGAAATCGCGCCCCTCTGCCTCCATCTTGCTCAGGATGAAATTGCAGGTGCCGTTCAAAATGCCGTACACCCGGGCAATCTCGTTTGCCGCAGCGCCTTCGCGCAGGCCCTTGATCACCGGAATCCCGCCCGCCACCGCCGCTTCGAATTTCAGCGGTGCGGATGCGGCCTCTGCCGCGCGCGCCAGTTCCAGCCCGTGATGCGCGATCATCGCCTTGTTCGCGGTCACCAGCCCCTTGCCGCTGGCCAGCGTGGCGCGGGCGAGGGTGAGCGCGGGGCCATCCGATCCGCCGACCAGTTCCACGACCACATCGGCATCATCACGCTGTGCAAGCGCCGTGGTATCATCGACCCAGGCAAAGCGGGTAATATCCACCCCGCGATCCTTGCCCCGGTCACGCGCCGAGACGGCGACGATCTCAATGGGGCGCCCGGCGCGGCGCGCGATCAGCGCACCATTGGCGTCGATCAGCCTGATCACGCCAGCGCCAACGGTGCCAAGCCCGGCCAGAGCAATACGAAGTGGTTTGGTCATGTTATGCCCCATAGCCGTCATGCCGAACTCGTTTCAGCACTCAACGGGCGGCAGATAGCCGCGACGGTTCTCTAGCGGCACGTTGGACCGGGAAACAAGTTGGTAGTTATCTCCTGCCGCCAGGGCGGCGCATCAATTCCGACCGATCTCCAAGCCTCTTGTTCCCCCGCGAAGGCGGGGGTCCAGACTGGACTCCCGCCTTCGCGGGAGCACAAAAAGTTCTCCTTAATCGAAGGGAGTAAATCGCCATCAAGATCAGAGCGACGGATGGAGAACAAATCGACAGCCGGTGGTTTTCACCGGTGCCGCGTCAAGCTTTCACCAGCCCAATCTCCACCAGCCGTTCGTGCAGATAATCATGCGCGGTAATGGGCGTGGGGTAGCGGTTGGGGTTGCTGGCGGTGATGCAGCCGGGCAGCGTTTCGATCAGGAAATCAGGCGCGGGGTGCAGGAAAAATGGCATCGAATAGCGTGGATGGCTGCGCCGTTCCGGCGGCGGGTTCACCACGCGGTGGGTGGTGGATGGCAGGACGTGATTGGTTAGCCGCTGGAGCATATCGCCGACATTGACCACCATGGCATCGGCAGGCGGCTTGATCGCCAGCCACTCGCCGTCGCGCTCGAGCAGTTCGAGCCCGGCTTCCTCGGCACCTAGCAACAGCGTGATCAGGTTGATATCCTCATGCGCGCCTGCCCGTACCCCCTCTGCGTCAGCGGGGATCGGCGGATAGTGCAGCAGCCGCAGGATCGAATTGCCGTCCTTCACAGCTGGATCGAACCAGTCGCTCGCCAGCCCCAGATGCCGCGCAATCGCCGACAATATCTTGTCCCCCGCCCGGTCGAACGCGGTGAACAAGGCGCTCAGCGTTTCGTGGAAACCCTCGGGCCGCGCAGGCCAGATATTGGGGGGCATGACATCGGCATAGCGGTGCCCGGCGGCCAATTCGCGGCCCACATGCCAGAATTCTTTCAGGTCGACGACGCTGGCGCCCTTGGCGATCTCTGTCTTGAAGGGGGTATAGCCGCGTTGGCCCCCGCCTGCTGCGGTATAATATTGCCGTTTTTCTTCGTCGGTCAGCGCGAAGAATTGCTGGGTGTAATCCCAGGCTCGGTCGATCAGTGCCGGATCAATGCCATGATCGGCCACCACCGCAAATCCAAATCGTTCAAACGATGTGCCAAGCGCCCGGGCAAAACCGGCGGGATCCGCCGTATCTTGCGCCAGCGATAATGTGGGAACTTGGGCAGGGGCGGTATCGAGCATGGGTCAATGTCCGTTGAGCGATTAATTGCCCAACATAAGATACGGTGCCGGTTTCGAACAGGGGGCGGCGCTGCCGTGGTTCAGCCCCTGCTGATAACGCCCGTGCTATGCCCGCCAGCGGTTGGCGTAACGTCGATGCGGACGGGCTTGCCGACAGGATCGGTGCCGACGAGCGCGGTTCCTTCTGCCTTCAGCGTAAAGCCCTTGGGCTCCAGCGTGGAGAGATACCAGGCGCGCACAGTGGCCGAATCAGCCGCGCTGTCAAACGCAACGTCGGTCATGTCGTCTTCTTTATGCGGCATGATCTTCATGTCGATCATCTTCGCGCCGGGATAAAGCGGCACTATCGTCATATCGACCGGGCTGCCGTCTGCCATCTGCATGTCCGTTACGTTGCCGACAGCCATCGCCGCGTCTGGCGCGCGCGCGGGTTCAGCGCAGGCTGTCAGCGCCCCTGTTGTCGCTGCCAGCAGTGCCATCGTGCCAAAAATTGATCGGGTCATGCCAGCCTCCACGCTGATTGCCTGTGACCCGCCACAAGCGGCCGCTGCGCGGCTGGGTCAAGTCCAGCCAACAAGGGGCACCGATCTTGGATAATATCGTACGATGTTGTGCGGCAATTTGTGGCGGCTTTGCGGCCTTGTGTGTCAGCCCCCGACGGTGATGACGCCGGTTGAATGGCCATCGGCGGCTGGCGCTACCTCCAGCGTGAAGGGCTTGTTTTCGTCATCGGTTCCTTTCAGGCCCTTGCCTGCCGCCGTCAGTTTGAAATCGGCCTTGCCCAGCTTGTCGGCAAAATATTCCAGCACCTTTTCCGGTGTGGCCGGGCTGTCAAAAACGACGCGAACCTTGCCGCTGTCATCTTCGCCATCCTTGCCTTCGTTCGCGGCGATGTTCATCGTGGTGATCGTTGATCCGGGATACAGCTTCACCCCGTTCAGGCTGAAATCGCCCGCGCCGAGTTTCATCTTGGGGAGCGAGAATTTGCCCGAAAAGCCGGGGGCGTTGATCGATACTTCGCCGCTATTGCCGTCCATGCCGGCGGTGACGTTGCCGTCGCTGTCGGTTGCGTTGAACGTAACGGTCGTGCCTTCCTTGTCGCCGCCGCAAGCCGCCAGCGGCATGGCCAACGGGATCATCAGGGCCAGCAGCATTGTCGATTTCCGCATCTCTCGTCTCCATCCGGTGTTATAGAGTAATAATACACGTGGTTCGCGACTTTCGTCAATATCTGCGTTGCGCGGCGCATAATGGGTCGACCCGGATGCGTGCATCGGGCATGGCCGCGCGGATGAACGCCCCGCAGAACTTTGCCCCTATTTCTGATCCATCGGCTGAACAGAATGCGCCGATTGGGTTTGCAGAATTCGTTGCGCTGGTCGCGTCGTTGATGGCGCTGACGGCGTTGGGGATTGATGCGATGCTGCCCGCGCTGCCCGCCATTGGTGGTGCGCTGGGCGTAGCGGTGGAGAATGATCGCCAGCTCGTCATCGTGATGTTCCTGTTCGGCTTTGGCATCGCCCAGCTGGTCCATGGTCCATTGGCGGATCGTTATGGCCGACGCCCGGTGCTCGGCTTTGCCTTGGCTGCTTATGTTATCGCCAATCTGGTGGCGGCCTTGTCGAGCAGTTTCGTGCTGTTGCTCGCCGCGCGGTTTACCGCTGGTCTGGCGATTGCGGCGTCGCGGGTGGTGACGGTGGCGCTGGTGCGCGATTGCTATTCTGGCCGGGCGATGGCGCGGGTGATGAGCCTGGCGTTCATGGTGTTTATGGCGGCTCCCGTCCTCGCCCCCAGTTTTGGCCAGCTGATCTTGTTCTTTGGATCATGGCGGCTGATCTTCGTGATGATCGCGGTCATTTCTGCGATCATCCTGGGCTGGTTTATATGGCGCATGCCCGAAACATTGCGGGTGGAAAACCGCACGCCCTTGTCGCTTGAGCGATTGTGGCGGGGGTGGCGGCTGACGCTGACGGATCGCGCGTCGATTGGCTATACGCTGGCGGCGACCGCGCTGTTGGGCGCGCTGTATGGCTTTATCAATTCGGTGCAGCAAATTGTCGCCGCGCTGACCGGGGATGATCAATTACTGGTGCCGGTGTTTATCGCGGTGGCCAGCATGATGGCGCTGGCGAACCTGCTCAATTCGCGGATCGTGATGCGGATTGGCACGCGGCGCATTTCGCACAGCGCGCTGGTGGGGTTCATTGCTGTTTCGGCCGTGCATCTGGCGATTTCGCTGGCGGGAGCGGAGACGATTTACAGCTTTGCCGTGCTGCAGGCGCTGGCGATGGCGTGTTTTGGGCTGGCGACGGCCAATTTCTCGTCGATGGCGATGGAAAAAATGGGTGAAATCGCGGGCACCGCCTCCAGCGTGCAGGGCTTTATCACAGTGACCAGCGGGGCGTTGATGGGCGCGTGGATTGGCCGGGCATTCGATGGCACCACCGTGCCGCTTTATTCTGGCTTCGTGATTTTGGGGCTGGTGGCGTTCGCCATCGTCGCGGTGGTGGAGCGCGGCCGCCTGTTCCGCCCAAGCTGATCGCGGCTGCCCGGAACAACTACCGCGCCGCGCCGTTAGCACCGTGGAAGGCTGTGCGCCCAACACGTCCGGGCCAGCCATAATCGGGAGCATGAACGATGGTGAGCGGTGGAATGCAGATACCGGGCAGCGGCACCGGTGATGATGGCTATGACGAAGATGGCTATGACGAAAGCCAGCGCGCCGAAATTCTGGAAGCCACGGGTGAAGGCCCGACCGATGGGGTCATCATGACCGATCTTGCCCCCGATCTGGGTGGCGATGACGAAGTGGATGACGAGCCGGCCGACGACTCTGACCACGCGACGCAAGGTGGCGGCGCTGAGCCCGATGATGACGACGATGATGACGACGATGACGACGACGATGACGTTGGCACCGGCGATGACGATGACGTCGGCGGCGAGCATGATGACGAGGAAAATGAAAACGCCTGAAAATGAAAACGCCTGACTGGGGCTGACCAATGGGCGCGCGCGGTTGCTTGCTGCGCGCGCCGACAGGGCGTAGCCTTTGGTTTGATCCCCTTCAGCCAAGCACAGCTTTGTTGTGCTCCCGCGAAGGCGAGTGCTGGGTCGGATCGTCCCCCGGACGATCCTTGCACCTACGGCGTAGGTGCAACGCTGCACTCCCAGTCTGGGCCCCCGCCTTGGCGGGGGAACAATAGACTTGGAATTCGGTCGGAATTGATGCGCCACTCTGGCGGAAGGGGAAGATTACCCGTAGCCTTTACCGGTCATCTGATCGGGAACGACAATCATGCGCGCCACCGCTTTATTTGCTGCCGCCCTTAGCCTTGTGATCGCTGGTGGAGGCGCGACGGCCCAGCCCGCCCCGTCAAAGGCGGATGCAAAAGCGACTGCCCGCAGCGAGGCGATCGTCAGCGGGCGGCAGGCGGCGTTCAAACTGTCTCTCGCCAGCTTTGTGGGGCTGAAGGCGGCAATCACGCGCGGGGATGACCCCAAGACGATGATCCTGCCCGCCAGCGCCCTCGCCGCCTGGGGCCGCGCTATTCCCGGCATGTTCCCTGCAGAAGCCGCGTCGCCATCCTCCAAAGCGCTGCCCACGGTATGGAGCGACCGCGCCGGATTCGAAGCCCGCGCCGCTGACATGGCCACTGCTGCGGCGCAACTCGCAACGCTGGCCAAGGCCGGCGACGCTGCCGCGCTTTCCGCGCAGTGGGACGTGCTGAAGGGCAGCTGTTCGGCCTGCCACGACAAATACCGGGCGGAAGAAAAACGCTGATCTAGGGCACAATCCCGCCCGCCAACGACGTTAGTTGGGCGCGATCAGCTCGGGTCGATATTCGAAGTGCATCGTGTCGAAATGCCGCCAGCGTCCGCCCCAGATAAAGCCGTGGCGTTCAAACGCTGCAACAATGTCGGCGGGCAGGCGGTTGCGATAGCGCGCGCGCTCGCCACCCGACCAGCGCCAGTAATCGGCCTGCGCGCTCGCGAGGTCGATCGCGATCCCGTAGCCGTGCATGCTCCGCTGGCTGGTGCCTGCAATGGTGCGGCAGCTATAGCCGCCCGAATTGGGGACGAGATAGCGCGTCATCGCGGGCGGCAGCTGCGCCAGATCGCGCAGGACGGCCTCAAGTTTATCGGCGACATGGTTGGTGGTGGTGACGCGAATGCTGCCGCCGCCGCGCCCGGGCAGCCACGCGACATCGCGCAAGCGCACGGCAGCCTTGCGGCAATCACCATAGATCGCATCGAAAAAGGGTTCGTAGCGCACGCGGCCGGGGTCGGTAATGGGCGCGGGCGAGAGCGGCGCACCGGCGGGATAAGGGTCAACAAACATGGCATCAATATCGGGGTGCGCCTGGCGCTCCGCCTCGGTAGCGGCGGCGGGCCCGAGCCTGCGCGGCAGGCGGGTGCCGTTGCTGAGGATGACCTCGCCGGCGGTGACCTGCGCGACGAGGCCTGGATAGCCGGCGATGAGCCGCGCGGCCCATGGCGGCGCGGGGGCTTGCGCGGTGGCGGGGGTGGTCAGGGCGAGAACGGCCAGGATGAGGAGCGGCAGAGCGGTACGCGCGCGGTGTCGGCTTGGCATCATGATCCCATTTGCGTAAGCATTTGCATCCGGCGTCGCAACGACCCGGCATCAAGCGGAGGCGACCATGACCCGTATCGATCACGATGACCGCCCCTGCTTTCGAGGTAACCTCAAAGCGTCGTAAGGGCTTCCCGAGCGAGACCAACGTCAAACGCGGGCTGCGCACGGTGCGCGGCGGTGACGTCGAACTGCTGGAAAAACTCGGGCGGCGTGATCCGTGCCCGTGCGGTTCGGGGAAGAGATTTCAAGCAATGCTGCATGACCTCGGGCCGGTTTCGACGGCGCCGAGCGAGCGGATTATTGGCGGTGAGCGAGCGTGCGCTGTCTGACCGGTGGCAAGCTTAAGTCCCTCTCCTGAAGGGGAGGGGTAGGGGGTGGTGGCTCTCAGTCTCACCGAGCCGCCGCCCGCTACGATGATTTCGTCGAGACGCTCGCCGTAGTGAAACGCGCGGGAATCACGCGGCTGGAATTTATGACGGAGCGGCGAGGGGAGTAGGCGTCTCAGGCGGCGCTGCGTAACAATGCGCCAGCCTCGTCGAGCCGACGATGCACACTCGGCGCTGAAAGCTCGAACCCATTTGGCCAGGCGAGCGCGCCACCTTCGATGAACGCGCGCGCGAAATAGGCCGGGTCTACAAGCGGGCGCGTCATCACGGTATCGCGCGCGATCAAGTCGGCGGCGGACCAGTGGGCGGTGCTGCCGTCGGAAAAAGTGAGCGATAGGCTCATCGGCCCTTCGGGTTTTACCTGAACGAGCTTGATCATCAGATTGTCAGATCAAGGGGAAGATCAGATATATCCCTAAGTCGATTTCCTGCGACCATAATATTGACCAGATTGCTTACTTCGTCTTGCTTAAGCGCCTTCACAGCCTCCTGAAGTTCGGGTAATGCAAAGTGATAGACACAATCCAAATCACCCGTACCCAAGGCAAGGGATGCCAGTCGACTTGGCGATGGCTCGCCAGTCACGACGACGATATGCGGAACCCGCCCTTTTCGACTTCTTATGAGATTCAGTGCTTCGAAACGTGAATTTTGGGCACGGTCGCTGCGCATCGTCCATTTACAAGAGATAGATGCGTGCATGAGAGGAAGCTGGCTGTTCTTGGCGCGTAACGGAGAATGGAGCCCCGATTGGTCATCAAGCGCCATGCCGTTCGCCATGAAATCGTCGTCATCAATCGGCGTTCGTGAGACGACAACGTCTGAGGCAACGGCGTAATCATTGCCTACAAAAACGGCCAAGTCGGGATTTTCGTTGGCGATCCTTTGAACCTCGGCGAGATGGGAATATTGTTGATAGCGAGCAATAACGAGCTCCGATCGTGCGTTTATGCATTCAGTTGTCCAATTTCCTGGCCGCAAACCATGAAGATGCGACAATGCTGACTGGACAAAATTGGTCACACATTTTTCAAATTCGACCCCGGCTGTTTGACCGGCAAGCTTGGTGCCGGCGCTCGCACCAAGTTTGTTGGCCATTTCCCGAGCAATCCGGACGCTTGATTGCTGGCTGGCATCCGCATTTGATGCAACGCCGTCGTTGATCACCAGCAGACGCTCGCAAATCTGCTGGTGAAATTGTGCCCGCAGTGATGTCAGCGACACAGCGCTCATGCGGCATGGGCCGAAAACAGCTTTTGCACCGACAATGCAATCTTCAGATTATGCGCGACTGCCCGTGCGACCGGCGGCGGGAATGCATTGCCAACTTGCCGGTATGATGTTGTTTTTGCACCATAGAATTGCCAGCTGTCGGGAAAGCCCTGAATTCGGGCCACCATGCGGACGGTGAGCCGTGGCATGCCGACAAAATCCGGATCGGGTGCCTCTGCGGCCAAGCTCCGCCCTTCGACGCCCAGCGTTGCCCAAGCCTTTCTGGCGCGCGTCGGCCCAAGGTCGGGGCCGCCATGTTTTTTTGACCCGCCGACAATTGTCGGTGCGATTTCGTTGGCACGGGCGGCCCATGCTTTGGTGCCGAGCCAGCCGCGCGCACCCATCAGGTCTTTCAGTGTCTCGCCGACTGTTGGCGGATTGTGGGGCAGCGCGGTTGGCCAATCGAAAACGTCGGCCAAATCCTTCCGAATCGCCACGATGACGACCCGGGGCCGCAACTGCGGGACGCCGAAGTCGGATGCGTTCAGCAGACGCCATTCGGTATGGTAGCCTAGCTGATCAAGCTGGCTTTTGAGTAAGGTCCGATAGTCATCAAAGACAGCCGAGAGGAACCCGCGCACATTCTCGATCATCACCGCCTTGGGGCGCATTTCGTCGATCAGTCGCAGTGCTGCCGGAAACAGGTTGCGCTCGTCGAGATCGCCTAATTGTTTGCCAGCCACCGAAAAGGGTGGGCAGGGCAATCCGGCAGCGAACAGGTCGATCCCCTTATAGGGGCGCCCGTCGAAATCGTTCATGTCTTGGGCAAAAACCTTCCAGCCGGGGCGGTTGAGTTCGAGTGTCTTGGCAAAATCGCGTTCGATTTCGACCAGTGCCTCATGTCGAAAACCAGCCTGTTCGAGACCGATGGCCTGGCCGCCGGCACCTGCGCAAAATTCGATGGAGTGCATTGCGATTCTCTCGATGCCCTTGCTCAAGCCTCAGGCTATGTTCTGTTTATGTTCACGTCAAGCCGACAAGATACCGGGAGGCAAGTGGCGGTTTTTGTATGTCAGGATAACCGCCAACCCCGCGGACAGCAGCCCATCTTGCGTTTCGCTCCGGCGGATGCGGCCATCGAGGCAAGACCGCAAAATCAATTATAGCCGAAATCGCTATAGGGGTGAAGTCGTCCGGTGGTCGGACGACTTCGCTCACTCACTCCGCCGCCACCCCGGCTCGTGCAAACATATCGTCCCCACCATCCTCATTCGCCACCGCCGCAGGCGTAACCTTCACCTTCTGGCGCTTGTCGAACGAATCCCACACGTCGTTCCAGTTCCCCCGTGTCGCGCCCTTGGAATATTCCGTGGCGCGTTGTTCGAAGAAGTTGGCGTGTTCCACGCCGTTCAGCAGTGGGGCGAGCCAGGGCAGGGGGTGTTCGTCGATCATGTAGATGGGCTTCAGATCAAGCTGGGCCAGCCGCCAATCGGCGATGTAGCGGATGTACTTCTTGATCTCCTTGGGCGTCATCCCCGTTACCGGGCCCTGTTCAAACGCCAGGTCGATGAACGCATCTTCCAGCCGAACCGTCGTCTGGCACACGTCCATGATGTCGTCCTTCACGGCCTTGGTCAGGCACTGCCGTTCCTTCACGAACGCGTGATAGAGGTGGATGATGCCTTCGCAGTGCAGGCTTTCGTCGCGCACGCTCCAGCTGACGATCTGGCCCATGCCCTTCATCTTGTTAAAGCGCGGAAAGTTCATCAGCATGGCAAAGCTGGCGAACAATTGCAGCCCTTCGGTAAAGCCGCCGAACATCGCCAGCGTGCGGGCGATATCGGCATCGCTGTCGACGCCGAAGGTTTTCAGATAATCATGCTTGTCCTTCATCTCGCTATATTCGAGGAAGGCGCCATATTCGCTTTCGGGCATGCCGATGGTGTCGAGCAAATGGCTGTACGCGGCGATGTGCACCGTTTCCATGTTGCTGAACGCGGTCAGCATCATCTTGATTTCGGTGGGCTTGAACACGCGACCATATTTATCGTGGTAGCAATCCTGCACCTCGATATCGGCCTGGGTGAAAAAGCGGAAAATCTGCGTCAGCAAATTGCGTTCATGTTCGCTGATCTTTTGCGCCCAATCGCGGCAATCCTCGCCCAGCGGCACTTCCTCTGGCATCCAGTGGATCTGCTGCTGGCGCTTCCAAAACTCATAAGCCCAAGGGTATTCGAAGGGCTTATAGGCTTTGCGGGCTTCAAGAAGCGACATGGGCGGGTTTTCCTAAACTAGAAACAAAAGGCGAAGGGGAATCAGCGGTAATGCGACAGGCAGATCATGATGCAGGCGCCGCCCAGCAGAACCAGGCCGACGGCAAAGGTATTGCGACTGGTGCTATCGATTGGGCGATGATTGGCGCGCTTGGCCAGGCGGGATGCCAAGCCGTGGCGCGATCCGGCGACATCGGCGACCACCCAGCCAGCAAAAATAAGATTCAGGCCAATGATGATGCCGATCAGATCATATGCATGTGTCAATGTAGGTTACTCCAGGTCCAAAGGGCATAAGCAAAACCGCCCAGAATTAATGTCAACGCCGCCAGCATTGTACCCACAATCCGTTTGGCATAGCGAGCCTGCTCGCTAGCCCCGGACCGGGTAACAACGAATACAGCCAAAAGGCCGGACACGCTGGCAACACCCGCCATAATGACGGGTGGCGTAGCAAGTGCAAGTATGCGGTTCATGCCGGCGATCCTGCATGGCTGCGCGCTGTAATCCAGGCATAAGCGAGGATCAGCCGCAGCGATGCGGCTGCCACGATCAGGCCGTTTCCCCTGGACGATGAACGGGTGGTGCGCGGCATATCGCTCATGCCCGTTCCTGCCGGATGACCGTGCGGTCGACATAAACTTTGCGGGTGCCGCGCGCGCCAACGCCCAGAAACACCACGCCGATGAAATAGCCGAAATCATACCAGCCGCCATTATTGGGCACGGCATAGACCGCCACGTCGGGCATGAAGATCGACAATATCGCCGCAACCGGAAAGATGAAGCCGTGCCACAGCCCGAGCAGGAAGCCGGGCGCATCGGGCGCCACTGCGCTGCTCACCTGATGCGCGCAGGCGGTGAGCGCCAGCGCCAGCGGGAGCAGAGTGAGCATCGGCAGGCGCCGATTCCGCTGGGAGTGGGGGTGGGGGGCAAGTTGCATGATCAGTTCCTCAATGCGGATGGGGGACATGCATCGAAACGCATGTCCGCGCGTTGAGGGGGCATCACCACAGAGGATAAATCATGGCCCATGACCACCCGATCAAGGACAGCATCAAAGAACATATGAGCGTGATTGGCGCAGACGGCGTGCCCGTCGGCACCGTCGACCATATCAAGGGAGAGCGCATCCAGCTGACCAAGACGCGTAGCGGGCCGCACGGAGACCACCACCATTTCATCCCGCTCGGCCTGGTTGCAGATGTTGAGGGCGACAAAGTGCGCCTGTCCGCCAACGCCGATGTGGCGGTGACGTTCGAAGAAGAAAAATGATCGTGCTGCGCCCCCGCCCGTTTGGGCGGGGGAGTCGGCGAAATGATCCTGATGCGCCATCATTTCGGATCGTCCAGCCGCCGCGCTTCGGTGACGGGCAGCCCGGCTTCGGTAGGCACATAGATCAACGACGCTTTCGAATTCTCCAGCGCCTGGATCTGAAGATAGCGCAGATACCCCTCTGGCCCGCCAAGGCTGTTTTGGAGGATGGCATTGGCCTCAGCCGCGCCCTTTGCCCGGATCACCTCAGCCTCGGCCAGCGAGATCGCGCTCTCCTTTTTCGCACGCGCCTCCAAGATAGCGACTTGCCGCGACGACTGCGCCTCCGCCAGCGCCGCTTCCCCGGCGAGCCGCTGCGAATAGACGCGGTATTGCGGCCAGCCCACGAGCAAAAGGACAACAAACACGATTCCGCCCAGCGCAGCAAAGCCGATGCAACCTGTCTTCTGGTCCATTGCCTGTCGCCTCACTTACGCCGCTTCACCCTCACTGGCACGCCAGACACTCGTCATAATCCTTTTCCTCAAGCTCGATCTGCTTGAGGTCCGGCGTGTTGTCTGCCTCCACGCCGCCGGCAAAGCCTGCGCGCTGGATGCTTTTAGAGCGCAGATAATAGAGTGACTTCACCCCCAATTCCCATGCGCGGAAGTGGAGCATCAGCAGATCCCATTTCTCGACATCGGCGGGGATGAACAGGTTCAGCGATTGCGACTGATCGATAAACGGCGTGCGGTCTGCCGCGAGTTCGAGCAGCCAACGCTGATCAATCTCGAAGCTGGTCTTGTAGCAATCCTTTTCCTCCTGGCTGAGGAAATCGAGGTGCTGCACCGAACCGCCCTTTTCCAGGATCGTGCTCCACACGGCTTCACTGTTCTTCGACTTCTCGTTGAGCAGTTTTTCCAGATAGGGGTTCTTGACTGACCAGCTGCCCGACAGCGTCTTATGCGTATAAATATTGGCCGGGATTGGTTCGATGCACGCGCTTGTCCCGCCGCAGATGATGCTGATCGACGCGGTTGGCGCGATCGCCATCTTGCAGCTGAACCGCTCCATCACCCCCTGATCAGCCGCATCGGGGCACGCGCCCCGTTCAATCGCGAGCTGCATCGATGCTTCATCGACCTGGCCCTTGATATGTTTGAAGATTTTCAGGTTGTACTGCTTGGCCATCGCGCCTTCGAACGGCAGGCCGCGCGCTTGCAGGAAGCTGTGGAAGCCCATCACGCCCAGCCCGACCGAACGCTCCCGCGCTGCGGAATAGGCGGCACGTGCCATGCCGGGTTCGGCGCGGTCGATATAATCCTGCAGCACATTGTCGAGGAAGCGCATCACATCCTCGATAAAGCCCTTTTCATCCTTCCACTCGTCCCAGGTTTCCAGGTTGAGCGATGACAGGCAGCATACAGCGGTGCGTTCCTTGCCAAATTGGTCGCGACCAGTGGGCAGGGTGATTTCAGAACACAGGTTCGATGTCGACACCTTCAGCCCGACATCGCGGTGATGCTTTGGCATCGCATTGTTCACATGATCACTGAACACGATATATGGCTCACCGGTTGCCAACCGGGTTTCAACGAGCTTTTGGAACAGCGAGCGCGCGTCCACCGTGGCGCGGACAGAGCCGTCCTTCGGGCTGGTCAGGTGCCATTCGGCCCCGGCACGCACTGCTTCCATAAACGCATCGGGGATCAGCACGCCGTGGTGCAGGTTCAGCGCCTTGCGGTTGAAATCGCCCGAGGGTTTACGGATTTCGAGAAACTCCTCGATTTCCGGGTGGCTGATGTCGAGATAGCAGGCGGCCGACCCGCGCCGCAGCGAGCCTTGCGAAATCGCAAGCGTCAGCGAATCCATCACCCGCACAAACGGAATGATGCCGCTGGTCTTGCCGTTCAGCCCAACCGGCTCACCAATGCCGCGCACCGCACCCCAATAGGTGCCGATGCCGCCGCCGCGACTGGCGAGCCAGACATTCTCGTTCCAGGTGTCGACAATCCCCTCAAGGCTGTCCGGCACCGAATTCAGGTAGCAGCTGATCGGCAGGCCGCGCCCGGTGCCGCCGTTCGACAGCACGGGGGTTGCAGGCATGAACCACAACTTTGAGATATAATCATAAATCCGTTGCGCATGCGCTGCATCGTCGGAATAGGCGCTGGCAACGCGGACGAACATGTCCTGATAGCTTTCGCCTGGCAGCAGATAGCGATCATTCAGCGTTTCCTTGCCGAAATCGGTTAACAGCGCGTCGCGGCTACGATCAACCTCCACGGGAAAAAGCTGGGGCTTGATCGATTTTGAATCGGGCGTTGCAACAGCCTTTTTGGCTGCGGCGGTTGCACCGGCGGTCGCCGCCTCAATCGCGCTCGCTGCCGGGTCGCGGGCCAAACCGCCAGCGCTATCGCTGGACAAGCTGCTCAACAAACTGGTTGCCATATCGCTGGTCACTTCCTGGCCATCTCTGAAATCCACAGACTCATCTCCCGTGCTGCGAATCGCGATTTGCGCGATTCGCCATCGAATCGGGGGCGAACCCCCATGTTATCATTGGCGAGCACGAAGGAGAACAAAAAGTGTCCATCCTTAGTGCGGCAAGCACAGGAAGGGGAAGCTGCGATTTGAAGTCGCAGCAATCATCCTACCAGTGATTGGGCCCGCCCCCGAACTCAACCACAACAGATTGTGCCCATTCGCCGAGCGACGCAAGACGGTAAATGACAGATTAGGGACTCGGTTCGTCGCTATTTTGATTCGCTTCACCGGGCCGCCACAGCGCGCATTTGGCGCGACGCGTGGACTTAGGCGGGGTTAGCAAAAGGCAAGGGAACGAACCGGAAACGCAAATATTTCGCTGCTTGCTGGCTTTGGGTGATAGCGACCGGTTCGATTTACGTTGCGATCGATCCGCTTTCGGCGCGGATCGTGCCGCGCTGGTGCCGTCCGCGCAGCTTTGGGGGGCAGCCCGGCAGCTATGTTGCGTAATGCGTCGTGCTGAAGTACCCCGATTGAGCATCAGAACTTCGGTGCTGATCGATAAGAAACGCCACAATGGCCCTTGGGTCGACAAAGTGGGTCGACAGGATAGGGCAGCCGCAGATGAGTTTTTCGGGAATAACAGCCGCAGCGTTACTCGCTAGCGCGCCGATAAATTTTGGCGGTGCCCAAACCGAATTGCCGGTGCCCCCGGTTGCCACAGCCCCGGTTGCCACAGCCCCGGTTGCCACAACCCCGGTTGTTTCAGCCCCGGTTGTCACAGCCTCGGCGGGTCCAGAAGTCCAGCCAGTGGCAGCGCCTTCCCCAGATCCTGCTTTGGTGCCCCAAGCAGCAGCGCCATCACCCACAGCAGCCGAAGCCGCAGCATTGCCGCCAACAGACCCTGGCATCAATCAGGACGATATTGCTGGCAGCGACGAACGCGACATTACGGTGCGCGCGCGCCGCGCGAGCCCCGGCGATCCGATGGCGGCGATCAACGCCAAATCCTTTGCGATTACCGAGGCTGTCGACAACGCCGTGCTGGGTCCGGCGGCAATGGCGGTTGAAAACAACGTCCCCAAGCCCATCACCGACGGGCTGCACAATTTTTTGTACAATATCCATGAACCCGTCGCTTTTCTGAATTTCCTGTTGCAGCTGAAGCCGGGCAAGGCGGCGGAAACACTCGGCCGGTTCACGATCAATTCCACGCTGGGCATCGGGGGGCTTTTCGATGTCGCAAAGAAGCGTCCCTTCAAACTGCCATATCGGACCAACGGCTTTGCCTATACGCTGGGATATTACGGCGTAGGCCCCGGCCCCTTCCTGTTCCTGCCGTTGATTGGGTCGTCAAGTTTGCGCGATCTGATCGGCGATAATCTCGACAGGCTGGTGGTGCCGCTATCCTTTGGCAAACCGTTCAACCGGCCGGCCTATTATATTCCAGCTGGCGTTTTCAGAACGCTTGATCGCCGCGCGGATTTTGATGATCGGTTGCGTGCGTTGCGCCAATCGGCTGATCCCTATGTGGCGCGCCGCGAATATTATCTTCAACTGCGCCAGGCCGAAATTGATCATCTGCGGGGCAAACCGCCAGCTGGCGCTGAAAAGCCCGCCAACCCGCCTAAATGAAGCAAACGCTGCCCGCTTAAGCCGCCAATCGGGCCAGCCGTGATTCCAGCGCGGCGTTCAATTGATCCATGTTGAACAGTCGATCAAAGGCAATGCCAACCTTGCCTTCACGGTTCCACATCACGCGGGCAGGCAGCATCTGGCCTTCGAGTATCTCAATCTCAAGCACGGTGTTTTCGGCGTTGCGGCCAAAATCAATGCCGTCAATCATTGCGCCTGTGGCAGAGATGTTGCGAACACGCACTTCGCCTTCCACATCGCCAATCCGCACGAGGGCGGATCGCATGACGGCGGTGCGCTGGCTGCGGCTGGTTTTATACCCGATCACCGTTGCCATGCCGCCATCATTGGCCAGCAGCTTGATCACCTGATCGCCCGGCATCGGGCGACCATAGACAAAGCCCTGGATATGGCTGCAGCCGAGCTCGCGGATCAGCTCAATCTCATCCTGCGTTTCAACACCTTCGGCGGTGGTTTCCATGTTCATGGATTTGGCGAGCGTGACGATTGCCTTGATGATCGCGGCATTGCGATTGCCCGCCGTGGCGGCACCGCGCACGAAACTTTGATCAATCTTGATCTTGTCGAACGGCGCGCTGCGCAAATAGCCGAGCGAGGAATGGCCGGTGCCAAAATCATCAAGCGCCAGACGCACGCCAATGCCCTTCAGCGCCTTGAACATCGCCTCTGAAGATGCAGATTCATCGAGGAAAACGCCTTCGGTAATCTCCAGTTCAAGCCGCCCCGCCGCGATCCCCGCCTTGGCCAGCGCGTTGGTGACGATGCCGGGAAGCGCGGGATTGGCGAATTGGATCGGCGACACATTCACGCCGATGCGCACATCGCGTGGCCATTTCGCGGCTTCAAGGCAGGCCGTGCGCAATACCCATTCGCCAATCGATTCGATCAGTCCGCAATCTTCGGCCACGGGGATGAAATCCGCCGGAGAAATGCCGCCACGGGTCGGGTGCTCCCAGCGCAACAGCGCCTCATATCCAACGATGCGCGCGCTTTCTGTGCACACGACGGGTTGGTAGACGAGGTGGAACTGGTTCTTGATCAGCGCGTGCCGCAGATCGTCTTCAAGCTGCTTGCGGTTTTGCGCGCCGTGGAGCAATTCTTCGCGGTAGAAGGGGTGGACGCCGCGCCCATCTGCCTTGGCCGCATAGAGCGCCAGATCTGCATTGCGCACCAATGTTTCGGAATCGCCCCCGTCGCGCGGCGCCACCGCCACGCCGATCGAACAGCCAATCGATATGGTGTTGCCATCAATGGTATAGGGTTGCGACAGCGCCGCGATAACCGATCGTGACATATCCGACAGCGTTTCCACACTGTCTTCACCGGGCAGCACGACCTGGAATTCATCACCACCCAGCCGCCCGACCAGCCCCGCATCGCCAATGGTGCGCAACAGCCGCTGCGCCACCTGGATCAGCAGCGCGTCGCCAGTCTGGTGGCCCAGCGTATCGTTGACGACCTTAAACCGATCAAGATCAAGCAACAGCAAGGCCGTTGGGCGATAGATGCTGCCGGGCTGGTTCAGCGTCTGATCCAGCGAGACGCGCATCCGCTGGCGATTGGCCAGGCCGGTCAGCCCATCAAACAGCGCCAATCGGGTAATTTCTGCTTCCGATCGGCGCTTTTCGGTCAGGTCGCTGCCGCTGCCGATAAAGCCGTGGAACTTGCCCTGCGCATCAATCACCGGTCGGCCGGACATGGACCACCAGTTGTCGCTGGTGCCAAATGCCAATGGCCGCACCGGATAATCCGAAAATCCGGTCCGCGATGACAGGTGAAAGCCCAATGTCCGTTCGGTCCCCGGGCTGATATTGTCGATTTTGAAGACGACGTTCAGCAACTGGCCGATCGCCGGTTCATCGGGCCCAGAGACAGCATCGGCAACCTTGGGTGACAAATAGGTGATGATACCCTGACGGTCAGTTTGCCAGAACCACCCGGTGCCCTGGGTTTCATATTCATGCACCAGCCGCGCTGCCAGCATACCCTCTGCATGCGTGCGGCCATTATAAACCGCCTGCTCGCTGTCCATCAACGCCAGTCGGCGCGTGGCCATGCCCAGGCAAACGAGGCAACCAGCGGCGATATAGGTGCCGGCACCGGGGCCGGACAGGACCGCCACCATGATCACGATCGCGGCGGCATAGCTGACCAGCGCCGCGCGGATCGGGTGAAGCGCCATCGCTGTCACGCCCATTGCGCCCAGCACGGCAACGAAACACGCAAGCTGCATGCGATCGGGGTCCAGCCCGCTCGATTCCCACAACAGCCCCGTCAATCCGACCGCCAGCCCGCCGCCATAAAAAACGGCGGCGCGCACCTGACGATGCGGCGGAAATCGCTTCATCGGCGGCACTTTGAGGTGAATGAGCGCAAACAGCCCAAGCGCGACGACTGCGGCGCCCTCCATGCCGACGCGGGGAATCAAATCAACGCGTTCGGCAAGGATCAGCGATATCGCCACTGTCGCCACCGCGACAAGTTGCACAATGAAGGCGACCGTCCATGTCAGGCTCAACTGCGCGATGACCGGCGCGAAGTTGATCGCTTCGCTCTCGCTGATGTTGCTGTCCAGTGCCAGTGCCTGCCAAAGCCCGCGTTGCGGCCCCTTGGTGGGTCGTTTTTTTGGTTTACTGGTCCTCATGGCGATGTCGTAGTGCGGAGAGGGTTTACCGCCGGTTATCAAATCGTCGATCTGCCAGCGATTTTGGCGAATTATGTTGGCTTGGCCGCGGGTGCCTGCGCCGATATGAGTGCGCCACACCATTACCGAAACCGTAATGTCCGGGGGCAAGCATGACCGTGATTATCCGCGAAGCCGATGTGATCGAAACCGTGGCCGATGCGCTGCAGTTCATCAGCTATTACCACCCGATGGACTATATTCGCGCGCTGGGCGTTGCCTATGACGCTGAGCAAAGCCCGGCGGCCAAGGATGCCATCGCGCAGATCCTCACCAATTCACGAATGTGTGCAGAGGGGCATCGGCCGATCTGCCAGGATACCGGCATCGTCACCGTGTTCGTCAAATGGGGGCAGGATTGTCGGCTGGAATCGACAAAATCACTGCAAGAAGTGATCGATGAGGGCGTTCGTCGCGCCTATCTGAACCCGGACAACAAGCTGCGCGCATCCATCCTGGCCGACCCTGCCTTCACCCGCCGCAACACCCGGGATAACACGCCCAGCGTTTTGCACGTGGAAATGGTGCCGGGTGCCACCGTCTCCATCGATGTCGCGGCCAAGGGCGGCGGCAGCGAAAACAAAAGCAAGTTCAAGATGATGAATCCCAGCGATTCGATTGTCGATTGGGTGCTGGAAATGTTGCCGCAAATGGGCGCAGGCTGGTGCCCGCCGGGCATGCTGGGCATCGGCATTGGCGGTACGGCAGAAAAGGCGATGCTGCTCGCCAAGGAATCGCTGATGGGGCCAATCGACATGGCGCAGTTGAAGGCGCGCGGGGCGAGCGACGACATCGAGGCGCTGCGGATAGAAATTTACGACAAGGTCAACGCGCTGGGCATCGGCGCGCAGGGGCTGGGCGGGCTTTCGACCATCCTCGATGTAAAGATTTTCGATTGGCCAACCCATGCCGCATCAAAACCCGTCGCGATGATTCCGAATTGCGCCGCCACCCGCCACGCGCATGTCACGCTCGACGGGTCTGGCCCCGCCTATTTGGAGCCGCCAAAGTTGAGCGATTGGCCTGATGTGAACTGGACGCCCGACAAGGCGGCGATCCGCGTTGATCTCGATACGCTGACACCCGCCGATGTGCAGAGCTGGAAGCAGGGCGACCGGCTGCTGCTGAACGGCAAGATGCTCACCGGGCGCGATGCTGCGCACAAGCGGATCAAAGACATGCTCGACAAGGGCGAAAAGCTGCCGGTCGAGTTTGCGGGGCGGGTGATCTATTATGTCGGCCCTGTCGACCCGGTGGGGGATGAAATTGTCGGCCCGGCTGGCCCCACCACGGCGACGCGGATGGATAAATTCACGCGGATGATGCTCGATCAGGGTCTTCTCGCGATGGTCGGCAAGGCCGAACGCGGGGCGGATGCGACGGCGGCGATTGCCGAAGCCAAGAGCGCCTATCTGATGGCGGTGGGCGGGGCGGCTTACCTCGTCGCCCGTGCGATCAAGGGATCGCAGGTGGTTGGCTTTGCCGATCTGGGCATGGAGGCGATCTACGAATTCGACGTGCAGGATTTCCCGGTGACCGTTGCGGTCGATTCGTCAGGTGCGAACGTCCATACGCTGGCCCCGCTGGTGTGGAAGGAGCGGATCGCGAAGGAAAAACTGCTCGAAGGGGCGTGATCGGCGCGGGTGCCCGATATTTTGCCGTCGTATTTGCCATTGCCTTTGCGCTTGGCACGATCCGGACGGTGTGGATTGCGCCAGCAATCGGCGCGACCGCAGCGGTGCTGGTTGAACTGCCGATCATCCTGTTGGTGAGCTTTGTTGTGGCGCGCTACATCGTTACTGGCGCGCTGATCGATTCTCGCGGCGAGGCGCTGGGGGCCGGCGCGGTGGCGTTTGCAATGCTGATGGTGGCTGAGGCGGGACTTGCCGTGCTGGTCTTTGGGCAGCCGGTTGACGTGTGGCTGGCTGATCTGTGGCGCGTGCCCGGCATTATTGGGCTGGCTGGGCAGATAGTGTTCGCGCTGATGCCGTTTCTGGTGTTCTGGCGATATGGTGGCGCGGCCCGGCTGCCGCCTGGTTAACGCCGCCCCGCAATCATCACTTCTTCAACCGCATTAAAGGCTGATCGCGGGCCAACCGGTGCGTCGTCGGCCACGGCGCTGGTAAAAAACGCCACGCCTTTCCCGGTCGCGGGATCAAGCCACAGGCCTGATCGCAGGCCGTAAGCCTCGCCCGCATGGCCGATGCGCGTGCGGCCATCGCCAAAAGGGTCGTCGCGGCAGCCGGCGGGTCGACCGGGCAGTGCCAGGATCATCACGCCCAGGCCGTAACTGCAGAACAAGCCACGCTCGATATCGCCGTTTTGCCCGTCATAGCGCCACTGCGGCGTCGCCATGATCGCCAGGCTTTGCGGTGACAGAAAACCCGGCACCCGACCCGCCAGGGCCATGCCGAGCCGCGCAAGCTCCGTCATTGCGATCCGCATGCCGCCTTGCGGCCCAAAAAAGGCGCCATTGCGGGCGAGCGGGTAACGGGCCAGATCGCAGCTGCCACCCTGTGCCGGGCCGCCGGGGCAGGCGGGGCGCTGACCATGGCGATCATCAACCGCGACTTCGCCGGTTGATCGGTAGAGCACCACTGCGCGCTGCACGGCGCGATCGCTGCATGTTGTCCAGTTGAAGCAGGCGTCGAGCTTTAGCGGGGTGAACACCAGCCGGGCCATCAGCGTGTCGAAACGCTCGCCAGTCGCGCCCTCCATCACTGCCGCGGTGATCCCGAAATTCAGGTTCGAATAGCTGAAATAGTCGCCCGGCGCGCGCGCATCCCATGCACCGGCCTGGGCCAGTAACGTCGGCAGATCGCCATCAAGCGCCAGCACATAGCCCGCACCGTCGCGCACCCCGGCCGTGTGCGACAGCAATTGCCGCAGCGAAATTGCCGCACCCGGAAATGCGGGATTGCGCAGCGACCAGCCGAGATAGGTTGAGACATCGCGGTCAAGATCAATCCGGTGCTGCTCCACCAGGCGCATCACCCCCATCGCCACCGCCAGCTTTGAGATGGAGGCGATCCGCACCGGATCCTGCACATGCACGCGGCGATGCGTGGTGCGATCTGCCAGCCCATCAGCGCGAACAGCAGTGATGTTGCGCCGGTCGAAACCGACGCGCGCCTGCGCGACCGGGGGCAGGGGGGCGGTGAGGCTGGCGGCGAGGATCAGGGCGAAAAACATCATTGGTGAATGCTAGGCGCGGCAATGGGCAATCGGCAAGGTTACGGCATTTAAGGCTACGGTATTTGGGGTGGGGCGCTTGCGGGGGCGCATTGGCTATGACACGGGGACCGCATGTTCATTCGCCTGTTGCGCCTGGCCGGAAAGCTGCTGTTATTCGCCGTTATCGGTGTGTGCCTTGCGCTAAGCATTGGCCCGCATTTTCTGGACGCGATTTATTATCGGGGCCCCGCCAGCGCCCATTTCAATGGCGCGCGGTTCAACAATCCGGACCGTAATGACGACATTCTTGCCGGCCCGCCGCGATCCCCCGGCAGTTATATGGTGCGGTCGCTGACCGGCGCGGGCGCTGATGCCGCGCCGCCCTGGCCCGAGCGTGTCCGGGTGACGCCGCACACCATTCCCGCCCGCGTGACGGGCGATGCCATGATCGTCACCTGGGTGGGGCATGCGACGCTGCTGGTGCAGACGCAGGGGCTCAACATCCTGACCGATCCAATCTGGTCGCATGTCGCCGGGCTGTACGGCGTTGGGCCGGGCCGGGTTGCGCCACCGGGAATCGCGTTTGATCGGTTGCCGCGCATTGACCTGATCCTGGTGAGCCATAATCATTATGACCATATGGACCTCGCCACGCTGAAGCGGCTGTGGGACCGGGACCGGCCGCTGATCGTCTCATCGCTGGGCAATGATTCAGTGATCGGGCAGGCGGGCGTGCCCACGCGCACGCTCGATTGGGGCGGGCGGTTGAGCGTGCGGCCCGGCATCGATGTGATTGTTACCCGCAACCACCATTGGAGCACGCGCTGGATCACTGACCGCAACCGCGCCTTATGGTCCAGCTTTGTCGTGCGGTTGCCCGGCGGCAACCTGTTTTTCGCAGGAGATACCGGCGCAGGCGACCTGAAATGGGCGGATGAGGCGGCACGTTATGGCCCCGTGCGGCTGGCGCTGATCCCGATTGGCGCGTTTCGTTTTTTCCCCGGCCAGATGAGCAGCGGCAGCCATATCGGCCCGGTGGATGCCGTGGAAGTGGCGCGCAGGCTGGGGGCATCGCGCGCCATCGGCATCCATTGGGGAACGTTTCGGCTGAGCAGCGAGGGATATTTCACCCCGCCACGCCTGCTTGCCGCCGCGATGGCCTGCACGGGGCAGGGCGGGCAGTTCGATACGGTGCCCATCGGGCGACCAACACGGATAGCGCCATATTCGTCTCCAGTTGGGACGAAGCCTGTGTCGCGCACGGCTTTGCTGGCATGTCTTGATACCCCAAGCGTGCGGGCTATGCGCTAAACTATCAGCGGGGCCGAGTCGCAGAAATGCAGGCACGAAGCACATGGGGATTTATCCCCTTCAGCCAAGGAGGGCTTTGTTGTGCTCCCGCGAAGGCGGGAGCTAAGTCTGGGCCCCCGCCTTCGCGGGGGTACAAGAGGCTTGGAGTTCGGTCGGAATTGATACGCCGCCTTGGCGGAAGGGGATAACGACCAAGCATATGCGGGGTGAAGATTGAGATGAGTTTGCCATGGAAGTAACGGGCATGACATCGGATGGCCTGCGCCATGAGACGACGCTTGACCGCGTCGGGCTGGCGATTGCTGTCGGCGGGCTTATCGGCGGCGGGATCTGTGCGGGCCTGATCGCCATGGGCGCGACGCCGGGGCCGATTGGGCTGGTTGCCGCGTTTGTGCTGGGATCATTGGTCTGCGCGCTGGCAATTACCGCCGTGGCAGCGCCGGTGTGGATATTCATGCATGTGTCAGGCCGCAGACGCGCTGGGCATGCGGCGTTGGTGGGCGGGGCGACGGGTTTTATCGTCTTTGTGTTCGGCCAGACCTATGGCTTTGGCCTGTTCGATGCCCCCGTCAGCGATATTCAGACGCTGTTGTTCCGTTGGGCCAGTGCGGCTGCGACCAGCGTAGTATTGGCCGCAATCGCGGCCGTGATCGGCATCGTTATGTGGCTGATCGCGTACCGATCCGTGCGTTGATCGCGCCTTAGCGTCTGATGACTTCACGTTGATCCGTTCGTTTCGAGCAAAGTCGAGAAACATGCCATGAGCGCTGCGCTGTGTCTCGACTTCGGCTTTAGAGCCAGCGCGTCCTGAGCGGCTGGCTTGCCAGCCAGTCGAAGGGCGGCACACGAACGGTTTGGGTGGTGAGTCCATCTAGGCTGTAGACTCATAAAAAGTAGCCCGTCGGCTTTCGCCTCACAAGTGGACGAATGCTGTTCGGTGATCCTCGTCTAATATGACACAATGCTGAGCGCGAGCGCCGAAGTCGTTGCAATCAACCAAACAACCACGATCGCCTTCTTAGAATTTCCTGGGAAGGACTCGAAGTACGACCAATACCCTAAGTAGTGATGCAGCCCCATCAGCCTCGCGAGTAGAAGAGGTAAGGGAAGGCTTACGCTGATACCAACCCAAATATATCGCCACGGGCTTACCGATGTATCCAGGGAGCCTGAGATATATACGCTAAGCACGGGGCTGCCCGCCAAAAGGACGCCGAAAATCACGTAGAGCGTTCGATAAAGCTGCATGATTTAGGCTAGCGCGGTTCATGACCGCTTTCCACCCACACCCGGCCATTCTGCCCTTGTGACGATAGCGGTCGTTTATGGGTTCACGGCCTAAAATCATACCGCGCTACATCGTCACGCCGTAACGCCCATCTCCGGGTGGCCCCTCAAGCCTTGCCCAGCACAAACTTCAGCGCGGTGCCGTTCATGCAATATCGCTTGCCGGTGGGCGCGGGGCCGTCATCGAACACATGGCCCAAATGCCCGCCGCAGCGCCTGCATTCCACTTCAACCCGTTCAAAACCGAGCAATGTATCGGTTTCGGTGTGGATGGCATTGGGCAGCGGCTGGAAAAAGCTGGGCCAGCCCGTGCCGCTGTCATATTTTGCCTTCGACGAATAAACCGGCAGCGCGCAGCCTGCACAAGTGAATATGCCCGCGCGGTGTTCATTCAGATAAGGGCTTTTGAACGGGGTGTCGGTCGCTTCCTGGCGGAGCGTGCGAAATTGCGCGGGCGACAGGCGCTTTTTCCACTCAGCCTCGCTCAGCGTAACTTCAAAGCGACGCTTCGCCGCTGAAGCGCCGCCCGATGCGACGACAGCAACGGCGATTGCCGATGTGGTAAGCATAGTGCGGCGATTCAGGTTCATGTTGCAGCTCCGGTGGTTCAGGCCAAGCTACGCTTAACAGGCCCGACTGGATGCAGTCCAATCTTCCCTAATCAGGCTGGCCCCATCCTGAACGCGCACAGCTTGTTACCGTCGAGATCACGAAAATAGGCACCGTAAAACGCCTGTGGCCCCTCATCGCCGCGCAGGCCGGCAGGGCCCTCACACGTACCACCGAGTTCAATCGCCTTGGCGTGGAGCGCATCAACCTTGTCCCGCGTATCCACCGTCAACGCGATCATGCTGCCATTGCCGACCGTCGCGGCGTTTTTGTCATAGGGCGCGGTGACGGCAAGCCCCGGTTTGTCCCAGCTGGTGCCCCACATGGTGAAGCCACCCAGATCATCGCCAAATTCCATGATCCGCCCCGCGCCGATGCTGCCCAGCAGCGCATCATAAAACCCGCGGGCGGCGGCGATGTTGTTCGTGCCCAATGTTGCATAGCCGATCATGGCATTCCTCCCTCATAGCCGGGCAACCGCGACTCACGCGGGCCCTTGCGTTCTTTTTATGTTCCCGCTCGGCGCGGGTCAATCATCGAATTGCGGCCGGGCAGCCAGCCAATGCCCGGATGATTGCACCCCGTGCCCGCGTGCCCCATATGTTCCCGCATGGCCATTCAGATTCGCACCAGCCTCGACGAGCCCGAAACCGGCATCAGCTTTGTGCCGCACCGGCCCGAACGCCCGCCCAAGCTCGAAGGGGGCCGCCCGTTTGTGTTGTCCTCCGATTATCAGCCCGCCGGAGACCAACCTGCCGCGATCAAGGAATTGACCGACGCGGCGCTGGCGGGTGAGCGCGATCAGGTGCTGTTGGGCGTCACGGGCAGCGGCAAGACCTTCACGATGGCCAAGGTGATTGAGGGGCTGCAACGCCCTGCGCTGATCCTGGCGCCGAACAAGATCCTGGCGGCGCAATTATACGGCGAATTCAAGAGTTTCTTTCCCGAAAACGCCGTCGAATATTTCGTCAGCTATTATGATTATTATCAACCCGAAGCCTATGTTGCGCGGTCTGACACCTATATCGAAAAAGAATCGTCGGTGAACGAATCGATCGATCGGATGCGCCATTCGGCCACCCGGTCATTGCTGGAGCGCGATGACGTGATCATCGTCGCCTCGGTCAGCTGCCTTTACGGCATCGGTTCTGTCGAGACCTATTCGGCGATGATTTTTGATCTGAAAAAGGGTCAGGTGGTCGATCAGCGCGAGATTGTGCGCAAGCTGGTGGCGCTGCAGTACAAGCGCAACGATGCGGGCTTTTCGCGCGGTAATTTTCGCGTGAAAGGCGACACTTTGGAGATTTTTCCGTCGCATTATGAAGATACTGCCTGGCGCGTGTCGTTTTTTGGCGATGATGTGGAGGAAATTGTCGAATTTGACCCGTTAACGGGCAAAAAAGTCGCGAGCCTGGATTATGTCCGCGTGTTCGCCAATTCGCATTACGTAACGCCCGGCCCCACGCTGAAACAGGCGATGGAGGCGATCAAGTTTGAGCTGGCTGAACGGCTGAAGGAGCTGGTGAGCGAGGGCAAATTGCTGGAAGCGCAGCGGCTGGAGCAGCGCACCAATTTCGATCTGGAGATGATTGCGGCGACCGGCAGTTGCGCAGGGATTGAGAATTACTCGCGTTTCCTGACCGGGCGGATGCCGGGCGAGCCGCCGCCGACGTTGTTCGAATATCTGCCCGAAAACGCGCTGCTGTTTGTCGATGAAAGCCATGTGACGATTGGCCAGATCAACGGCATGTCGCGCGGGGATCATCGCCGCAAACTGACGCTGGCCGAATATGGATTCCGCCTGCCCAGCGCGATCGACAACCGCCCCTTACGCTTCAATGAATGGGAGGCGATGCGCCCGCAGACGACCTATGTCTCCGCAACGCCCGGCAGTTGGGAGATGGAGCAGACGGGCGGGGTGTTTGCCGAACAGGTGATCCGCCCCACCGGCCTCATCGATCCGCCGATTGAGATCAAGCCGGTGGAAGATCAGGTGCAGGACCTGATCAACGAAGCGCGCAAAACCGCCGAGATGGGATATCGCACGCTGGTGACGACGCTCACCAAGCGGATGGCGGAGGATTTGACCGAGTTCATGCATGAGGCCGGGCTGAAGGTGCGGTACATGCATTCAGACGTTGAGACGCTGGAACGCATTGAGCTGATCCGCGATTTGCGGCTGGGGGTGTATGACGTGCTGGTCGGCATCAACCTGCTGCGTGAGGGGCTGGATATTCCTGAGTGCGGGCTGGTGGGGATTCTGGATGCCGACAAGGAAGGGTTTTTGCGCAGCGAAACGTCGCTGATCCAGACGATTGGCCGCGCCGCGCGCAACGTGGATGGGCGGGTGATTTTATACGCGGACCGGATCACGGGTTCGATGGAACGCGCGATGAACGAAACCGGGCGGCGGCGCGAGAAGCAGCTGGCGTATAATGCGCTCCACGGCATTACGCCGACGACGATCCGTCGCAACATCGGCGACATCATCCAGGACGTGGCGAGCTGCGATCAAGTGACGGTGGAGATCGATGAGGACCGCCCCCACATGGTCGGCCATAATCTGCGCGCGTACATCGAAGAGCTCGAGAAAAAGATGCGCGCAGCGGCGGCGGACCTGGAGTTTGAGGAAGCCGGGCGATTGCGCGATGAAATCCGGTCGCTGGAGGCGGAGGAGCTCGGGCTACCCGTCGATGAGCGCAAAGCGCCGGTGATGGGGCGGAGTAACGAGGGGAAACCCGGCACGCGCAAAACGCGCTATGGCAAGAGCCAGAAGGTGCGTGCCGGGATGGCTGGGAGTTCGAGGCGGGGGCGTTGAAATTTGGGGGTGATTGGCTTATATCCGTCAAGTCAAGTCTTTGGGGACTGTCGCGTATTCGGCTCGCGACGAGGCAATAGTCAGATGCCGTCCAACACTTGCCCTGTCCTTGCTTAAGGAGAGGGAGACTTGGAGCAATCTGATGACCGATGACCTTGCCAAGCACCCATTCGTCCTGTATAAAGGACAGGTTAACGAAGTTCGACAAACGGTCGAATTTCATGACTGGCTCACGTTGCTGCACGACCTGCGAGGGCGCGCCCGAATTTTCGACCGGCTGCTGCGCGTGGCCGATGGGAATTTTGGAGATACCAAACCGGTCGGGGACGGCGTTAGCGAGCTGAGAATGCCTTTCGGCCCGGGCTACCGGGTTTATTTCAAGCGAGCCGGGCAGGCGGTAATTTTACTGTTGGCAGGTGGTGACAAGAGTAGCCAGCGGCGCGACATCGCCAAGGCGATCGATCTGGCGAGGCGAGAAGAAAATGGCGCTGAAGACGACGATCTTTGATCCGGCAGAGTATCTCGACACCGAGGAGGAAATAATTGCCTTTCTCGATGCGTCGATGGACGGTGGCGATGCGCAGCACATCGCGCGCGCGCTTGGTATCGTCGCCCGCTCGAAAGGCATGACCGAGGTCGCACGCAAGACCGGGGTCGGGCGACAGGCGCTTTACGCGGCGCTTTCCGAAAACGGGAACCCGACGCTCGAAACGTTGACAGCCGTCCTGTCGGCTATGGGCCTGCGGCTCAGCGTCGCGCGCGACGCCGCATAACTCAGCGTCAGATCCCCGCTTCCCATGCCATAATGCCATAATATTGCGCCACACGGTGGGCGTACGCCTCATCGAACTCCGGCGCATTTTTGGCCCAGCTCGGGCTGTCTTCGAGCACGCGGCGGTCGATCGAGCTAGCCGTCGCCGACCGGATCATCGCCGAACGGCTGGTCCTTGCGTTCGGCTTCGCGCCTAGCCGCACGACCGGGAGCCACCGCCAATTTGCCCGCCCAGATATTCCCTTCGTCGTAAGCATCCAGCCACGCGGGAAGGATGCCAAGAGCTATCAAATCCAGCAGTTCCTTGCTATATGCTCAGAATATGGTCTGACGCTGGATGAGTGATGTTACCACGCCATCATATCGATTTGTTCTGGTCTGATGATGACACCTGCTGGATCGCCAATGTGCCAGACCTGAAGGCGTGTTCGGCGCATGGGGAGACGCCGGAAGAAGCGCTCGCGGAAGTGCAGATGGCGATGCAGGGATGGCTCGCAGTCGCAAAAGAGATGGGTTTTCCCATTCCGGAGCCGGAGTCCCGGCCCGCAGCCGCCACAGCAAAGTTTGCGGCGTGATGCATGGCGCATGTTCGTAAAGGGCAATTGACGCCGTCGCCGGAATGGTGGGTTCATCTCCGCGATCAGAAGCGCGTATTCTGGAAAGCAGAGCGCAAGGCGCATCGGCTCGAAGCTTTGGAGCGCGCGACAAATCGCGAGTAACAATAGGTTGCCGCTTGACGGCATTGCCGCCCATCGTCGGCTGGTGTATTGCGCTATCAATACACATTCGCCCGGAGAGTCGCCATGAATCGTGCATTTGCGTTGTCGTTCAGCCTGGCCGTCGCGGCGGTGGCGTTGCCTGTGGGCGTTGGCGCAAAACCATCGCCATCATCGATCCCCGCCGCCGTCACCGCGCCCGGTCGCCCTGCCGAGCAAATTAAGCTCGATGCGTCCCGCAAGCCTGCCGAAGTCCTCGCCTTTTCAGGGTTGAAGCGCGGCATGAAGGCAGCTGATATCATGGCAGGCGCTGGCTATTATACCGAGATTATGGCGCGCATTGTGGGGCCAAAGGGGCGCGTGATTGCTTATGAACCCGCGCAGTTCATCCCGACGGATGAGAGGGGCAAGGCGATCTGGTCATCGCTGATCGCGCGCAGCCCCAATGTGACGCAGACGGCCTATATATTTGAAGCGTTTGCCCCCCCCGCCAACAGCATTGATTTCACCATGCTGCATCTTTCCTACCACGACCTGTATTGGGAGAGCACACAGTATAAAATCCCGCGCGCTGACCCCGCCGCCTTTGTCGCGGCGCTGTACAAGGCGACCAAGCCGGGCGGTATCGTGGCGGTGATCGACCATGTCGGCCCGGGCGGGGATACGCGCGCGGTGGTGGAAAAACTGCACCGGATTGATCCGGCGGTGGTGAAGGCTGATTTCGTAAAGGCGGGCTTTGTGCTGGACGGTGAAAGCGATGTGCTGAAGGTCGCCGCTGATGATCACACCAAGCTGGTGTTCGATCCCGGCGTGCGCGGCAATACGGATCGGTTCGCGTTCCGGTTTAAAAAGCCGAAACGGTGATGCGCGCAGCTTCATTGGCGGGGCTATTGTGGGCCTTTAGTGTGGCCACGCCTGCGCACGCGCAGGATGCGCAGCAGCGGATTGAATGGAACCGCCCGTTCGCGCCGTTCCGGGTTGTCGGCAATGTCTATTATGTCGGCACCGAGGGGCTTAGCGCTTTTCTGATCACCGGCCCGCGCGGGCATGTGCTGATTGACGGCGGCTTGCCTGAAAGCGCGCCGATTATCGCTGCCAACATCCGCACGCTGGGCTTTGCGCTGCGAGATGTGCGCTATCTGCTGCTCAACCACAGCCATTTCGATCATGCGGGCGGGCTGGCCGCGCTGAAGCGACTGACAGGGGCGCAGATTGTCGCCACGGCTGGCGAGGCGGCTGATCTGGCGGCGGGCAAAACATTGGGGCGACCCACGCTTGCGGGTTTTCCGAAGGTGCGGGCTGACCGGATCATTGTGGATGGCGCGCGGGTGCGGGTGGGGCCGGTGGTGCTTGCTGCGATCCTGTCGCCTGGCCATACGCGCGGCGGCGTCAGCTGGACGACCGTTGCAACGGGCAAGCGCGTGATCTTTGCGACCAGCCTGACGGTGGCGGGGCAGCCCTTGGTTGGCGACCCGGTCTACCCACAGGCGGCGGCCGATTTTGCCGCCACCTTTCGCCGCCTGCGCGCGACCAAGGCCGATGTGTTCCTGAATTTCCACCCCGATTTCTTCGACATGGCGAAAAAGCGCGCCGCGCAGCTGGCGGGTAAGGCGGATGCCTTTGTCGATCCGGGGGAACTCACCCGCCAGGTCGATCGCGCCGAGAGTGCGTTTACCCAAGAGCTGAGCGCGCAACACCGGCAGCCCAAATCGCCTGATCGCTAGGCCGCGCGCTGCTCGCCAGCAATGTTGGCGACAAAGGTGCCCGCAACGGCCTCCATGTCCGCCAACCTGCCGTCCACCGTTGATACGCGCACTTGCAACCCGTCCAGCTCGCGGGTGACGGTTTCGGTGTCTTCGCGGATGGCGGCGATGGTGTTTGACATCATATCGGCGGTCAGCGCGGTTTCATCGACCGCAGCGGTAATGGCAGAGACGGTTCTGGCCTGTTCATTCATCGATTGGCGGATGCGGGTGGCGCTTTGCGCAACCGTGGCCACGGTCGATTGGACCAGAACATTGGTATCCACAGACGAGCGGGTAGCGGCCTGAATCGCGGCGATCTTGGCGGCGATATCGTCGGTCGCGCGCGCGGTTTGGGTGGCCAGGCTCTTCACTTCCTGTGCGACAACGGCAAAGCCGCGCCCCGCATCACCCGCCCGGGCCGCCTCAATTGTCGCATTCAGCGCGAGCAAATTGGTTTGCCCGGCAATGTCGCGGATGAGCCCCAAAATCGATTCGATCGATTTCGCGTGATCAGACAGGGTGTGCGACATGCCCACGGCAGCCTCTGCTTCCAGGCTGGCGTGATGGGCGATATCGGCAGCGGCATCCATCTCGACGCGGGTCTCGTCGATTGCGCGGATAAGGGAGCCGGCGATCCGCGCCGCCTCACGCATGGCAAGCGCCGACTGATCAGCGGCGATCGCAACTTCGGATGTCTTTTCCAGCGTGCTGCGGGCAATCGTCAGCGTCTGCAGACTATGCGTGCGCAACACCGCCGTATCGGCGACCGATTCACCCAGCAGCCCGCCAATATCCGCCAGGTAGGAATCGCCCTGCTCGGCAAGTTCCTTGGCGGTGCGGGCGTTGTGCAGGATGCCGATCTGGGTTTTGGTGATATCAATGTCGATGCACAGCAGGCGCTGAATGGTATCGACCGCCAACGCCACAAATTCCCGGTCATCAGCAAAATGCTCGCTGATCGCGGCGTTTACCTTGGTCCCCCAATCCATCAGCCCGCGATGCGCCCAGGGCAGTGACAAGTTCAACCCGACCTGTTCGCGCCCCCGCCGCGCCACGAGATCGACCCATTTCTCGTCGATTGGCCAGGTGAAGCGTTGTTCGGTTGATTCATGCACAACGCCAACAAATTGGTCCACATCGCCGGGCGCAATGGCGCTGCGCGGATCGAGGAACACCGCCCGCCAATGCTGGTCGATGATGGGTTTGATAATATGCGCCGCGCGCGCCCAAACAAGGCGCAGCGATTCCTGCAGCCGGCCCCCTTCATTGTACAACTGCACCCGCAAGCTAACTTCTGCTGCGCTCAGCCTTTTGCTGATCTTGCGTTCGATCATGGCTTCCCCTTCCCGATCCGAACTCATTTGAGACGTTAGGGCACACCGTAACGAAAACCAGTTAATGATCGTTAAACCATCATCTGGGCTCAATCATCGGCGATCAAGCTCGTCTTCTTGGTGTCGGGCAGCAGCAAGAACCCGATTGTTGCCATGCCGATCACGGCGGTGACGTACCAGTAAAACCATGATTCAAGGTGCAGATCCTTGAACTTCAACGCGACATATTCTGCCGTCCCGCCAAAGATCGTGTTGCCCAGCGCATAAGGCAGGGCCACGCCCAGTGTGCGCAGGTGCGCGGGGAACAGCTCTGCTTTTATCAGGCCGCTGATCGATGTGTAGGCGCTGAGCAGCATCAGCGGCACCAGGATGATGGCAAACGCCGTCACCGCATCGCTGGTCGCTGCAAGCGCGCTGAACACCGGCACCGATACGATCATGCCGCCGAAACCGAACAGCAACAGCATCGGTTTCCGCCCGACCTTGTCGGAGAAATGCCCGAAGAATGGCTGGCTGAGCATGAACACCACCAGCGCCATGGTCATAATCTCGGTCGCGGCCTGGCGCGGAAAGCCTGATGTGTTGACCAGGAATTTCTGCAGATAGGTGGTGTAGGCGTAAAAAGCGCAACTGCCTCCCCCGCTGATCGCCGCCACGATCAGGAATTCGCGCGGATGCGCCCGCCACAGGCTTAGCGCGGTCGATTTGGGGCGATCCTTGGCGAGGTTTTCAAATGTTGCCGTTTCCGCCAGTCGCCGGCGCAGCAGGTACACCAGCAGCGCCAGCGCCGCGCCCAGCGCAAAGGCGATCCGCCAGCCCCAGCTTTCCATTGCCGCGTCATCCAGCAGAGCGACGAGGATCAACGTGACGCCCGATGCCAGCAACTGCCCGCCAATCAAGGTGAAATACTGGAAACTCGCCCAGAATCCGCGCCGCTCGCGCGTCGCCATTTCGGACAAATAGGTGGCGCTCGCGCCATATTCTCCGCCTACTGACAGGCCTTGCAGCATTCGCGCGAGGATCAGCAGGGTGGGGGCCAGAATGCCGGCCTGCGCATAGGTGGGGGCAACCGCGATCATCAGCGATCCGGCGCACATCAGCCCCACCGACACCGCCAGCCCGGCCTTGCGGCCATGTTTGTCGGCATAACTGCCCATCACCCACGCGCCGATGGGCCGCATGAGAAAGCCGACCGCGAAAATGGCCGCTGCGCTCAGCAATTGCGCGGTTTGGTCGCTTTTCGGGAAGAAACTGGGCGCGAAATAGATCGTCAGCACCGAATACGCGTACCAATCATACCATTCGACGAGATTCCCCGCCGATCCGCCAATAATCGCCTTGATCCGTTTGCCGTTCATTGTGCCTCCGCCAAGGGGTACCTTGCCCAACCATGGGACGAAGGGAAGCGCTTTATCGATTAAGGGGTGTGATGCGCGGTTGAGCGGGTGGGCAGCATCGCCCATAGGTAAGCCATGCGGTTCGTGATGATTCTTGCCCTTTTTGGCACTGTTGGCGTTGCAGCCAGCGCCGTACCGGGGCTTGGCGGCGCAATCGCAATGCAAGTGCCGCTGTACACACCAGCGCCGCCACGCGCACCGGCACCACAATCCCAAACGTTGCAAACCGCGCCGACCGTTCCCGCAGCGCGGCCCGGGCCAGCGCCGTTTTCTCCCCAAGCCCGTGCCCTGCTGGAGGCGCAGAATCCGGTTCGAAATTCAGCCCCAACTCCTGTCCAGACTCCCGCCCAAGTCCAGACGCTGGTGCCGCCCGCAACGCCCACCGCGCCCGCAACGCCCACCCCGTCCGCGACACCCAGCCCAACGCCCGCGCCTGCCTATCGTGGCGATTGGCGTGATTGGCCGCTGACGCCCGGCAATTGGGTGTACCGGCAGGATGCACGCGGCAGCATTGCGCTGTTCGGCGTGCCCGGTGCCGACGCTGATTTTACGATCCGGTGTGATCGGATTGCCGGGCTGATTTATGTGTCACGTAAGGGGGCCGCACCCGGCAACGCGCCGCTCACCATCCGCACCTCCAGCAGCCTGCGCACGCTGGCGATGCAGCCCACCGGGGCGATGCCTGCCTATATGGCGCTGTCGCTGTATCCGCGCGACCCTTTGCTCGATGCGATCGGGTTCAGCCGGGGGCGGTTTGTGCTGGAGCAGGCGACCCTGCCCGTTCTGGTGATTCCGGCCTGGGCTGAGGTGTTGCGGGTGAGCGAGGATTGCCGCCCGTGAAACGGCGGTGGCTGGCGGTGCCCATGCTGCTCGCCGGTTGCACGCCAACGGCACCGCAGGGGGGCAATGCGACAGCAAAGGATGATGTTACGGTCAGCATCCCAGGGCCCGACACCGTCATTGCCGCTGGCATCCTGCCCACCCCGGAGCTTGACGGTGTGGCGGTAACGGCCGGGCGGTGGCGGCTTGATGCCAATCCGGCGGGCGACACCGCCATATTTCGCGATTCCACCGGCCATGTCCTGTTTGCGGCTCGCTGTGGGCGGGCACAGCGCCGGTGGCTGTTTGTGATCGGGGCAGCGGCGGGGGCCGGCAGCAGCATGAAGATCATCACCGGCTCCGGTGCCGCCAGCTATCCGGCGATGCCGCGCGCTTTTGCGCCGGGAACAATGGCGCGCGCGCCAATTGATGATCCGTTCATTACCACCGCACTGGCCCAGGCCAGGGGCAGTTTCGGGGTGATGCTGGGCAGCCGCAAGGCACTGGTGATGCCGCTTGACCGCGTGGTGGGTGATGTAATCAAAGGCTGTTCGGGCATTCGCCAAGCACAGTCCTCTTGAATCGCTCAAAACAAAATAAATTACAAGACTTGTAGTTGCCCCACGCATGATTCAAACATGAGTCGTGCCCAGGCAGGGTACGCCGTTTTAACTAGCGAAAGGAGGTGATCCGATGTCTCATGGTTCAGCAAAGGGGTCGGTTCAGTTCGTTCGGGGGATGCGGCGCTAATCCGCCGGGCCTGACGGGGAGAATCCTCTCCCAGTCAACGTTAAGGCCCATAGGATTGGCGGCTCGCATGGTCTCCCGGGCTGGAGCTTCCGGCCGCTGACCATGTTAGGAGGTTGCCGGGGTGGTGCAATTGGCACCCCCCGGCAGCCTCTTTTCATTTGTGGGGGAGGTAAGCGGGATGACGGGTTTGTCACCGGTTTAGCGCAGGTTGTCTGATCTTGGTGAATAGGTTGGGCTCGTAATTCCGAGCCAGTGGAGTGGTGCTATGGGATGGTTACAGCTTTCTGCTCTCATTATGGTTCTTACCGGGTTCACCCACTCGTTCCTAGGCGAGACAAAGCTGATTGGTCCGCTATTGGCGATCGACGCACCGCTTGTGCAGATGCCGCTCGTCCGAAAGGTCCTTCGCTTCGCCTGGCACCTCACTACTTTGTTGATGTTCGCAACGGCACTGACCATCCTCTGGCCTGGGACCCCGCGCGCAGTCATCTGTCTCATCGGCGGGATATGGTTCGCCGTAGGTCTGTTTGATGGAATATTCACAAAGGGCCAACATGTGGGTTGGCCCATGCTGACATTGGCCGGTGTAGCTGCACTAATCGAAGGTGTGTAAACAGACATTCCGCATTCGGCCCGTAAGCTCCCGCAGCGGCAGGTAGCTATTCTCATGATCGGTCTCCCGCCCGGTCCGTTTCCGGGACCAGCAGATTACGGATGTACCGCGCAGCGTTATCGGGCCACTGGTCCACGAGCGCGTGGAAGTCATCATCGCGCCCCGAGTAGAGCGCGCGCAGCGCATCCTGGTAGGCCGGCATGTCGCCGCATGCGGCCTGCATGAAGCGATAGGCTGCGTCGCGGCGCTCGCGTTCCGTCGGACCCTTGGCACGGGCCTCCTCAACAAGTCGCCTCAGGGCGGCTGACGCGCCACCGGGCTGTTCGGATAGCCGCAGCATAAGGAAAAGCGACTGCACGAGAAATACGTCCGCTTTCAGGATAACGCGTACATTGCGCCGTCGACCGGAATCGGGGCGATTCCTGCCATGCCTATCGCTATACTCCTTCGCCTGACCTTAAGGCGCGCAGGCAGGGGGACTTGCGCCGCGCCCTCGTCTCGTTACGCTCGGGTCACCGTCTTTGGGGAAATTTATGCGCCTCCGCCTTCTGCCGTTCGCCGCCTTCGTCATTGCCATGGCCACCCCCGCCGACGCGCAGACCGCGCCAAAAGTTGAAGAGGCCTCCATCGCCGAGCTCAAGGCGATGATCGCCAGCGGTGCTGCCTCCAGCGAGACGATCACCCAGGCCTATCTGGCACGCATCGCTGCGATGGATCGGGCTGGCCCCAAGCTTCGGTCGGTCATCGCCACAAACCCCGATGCCCTGGCGCAGGCGCGGGCAGCGGATGCGCGGCGCAAGGCGGGCAAGGCGCTCGGGCCGCTCGACGGGATTCCGGTGCTGGTGAAGGACAATATCGAAACCAGCGACCCCATGGCGACGACGGCGGGCAGCCTGGCGCTGAAGGATAACATCACCCAGCGCGACGCGCCAATGGTCGCGGCGTTGCGGAAGGGCGGCGCGGTGATTTTGGGCAAGACCAACCTGTCCGAATGGGCCAATATCCGCTCAAACAATTCGATCAGCGGGTGGAGCGCGATTGGCGGGCAGGTGCGCAATCCTTATGCGCTTGATCGCACGCCGTGCGGCTCCTCCAGCGGCACCGGGGCGTCCATCGCCGCCAGCTTTGCCGCGGTGGGCATTGGCACAGAGACCGACGGATCGGTTGTCTGCCCATCGTCGATTAACGGGCTGGTCGGCCTGAAACCAACGATTGGCCTTGTAAGCCGCACGCATGTGGTACCGATCAGCCATAGCCAGGATACGCCGGGGCCGATGGCGCGGAGTGTTTCCGATGCGGCGACTTTGTTCTCCGCGATGATCGCCAGCGACCCTGCCGATAGCGCGACGAAGGACGCCGACAAGTACCGCCGCGACTACACCGCCGGGCTGGCGAGTGCGTCGCTGAAGGGCGTGCGGATTGCGGTGCGGCGGCCGACGATGGGGGCCGATCTGGCCAAGACATTTGATGCGGCACTGGCGGTGCTGAAGGCGCAGGGCGCGGTGCTGGTGGATGTTGAGATGCCCAAGCTTGAGGGGTTGGGCGCGGCAGAGTTTGCGGTGCTGCTGAGCGAGTTGAAGGGTGATCTGAACGCCTATCTCGCCACCACCCCGGCAGCGGTAAAAACGCGCACGTTAAAGGACGTTATTGCGTTCAATATTGCCAATTCTGCCCGCGAAATGCCGTTTTTTGCGCAGGAAACGTTCGACATGGCCGAAAAAACGCGCGGTTTGGACGATCCGGAATATCTGGGCGCGCGCGCCAAATCAAAACGGCTGGCGGGTGTGGAGGGGATTGATGCCATGCTCGCCAAGGCCGATGCGCAAATTCTGGTCGAGCCAAGCTATGGCCCCGGCTGGCTGATCGAACCCGTTTATGGCGACCAGTATAATGGCCCATCGTCCAGCGAATTGCCCGCCGTCGCGGGCTACCCCAATTTGACGGTGCCGATGGGGCTGGTGCGCGGGCTGCCGGTGGGGCTGTCGTTCATCGGCACCGCGTTTAGCGAGGGCAAGCTGCTGGGGGCGGGCTATGTGTATGAACAGGCGAGCAAAGCGCGCGTCGCGCCGCGTTACCTGCCCAGCGCTGATGTGGGGCCGGGGATGGATGGGGTGCGGTAGGAGAGGTTGGGGGCCTTCCCTCGAACCTGATGTCGCTACACTAGCCCGTTCGTCCCGAGCATCGTCGAGGGACCTGCCACAAGCGCTGCGCAGGGTGTCTCGACTTCGCTCGACACGAACGGTATTTTTAGTTGCTCCAAAAGGGGAGGGTGAGGCGCATGAATCGCATTACGATCATTCCCAATCTAGTCCTTCTCTAGCAATTCCACCCGCACCCGGGTGGCGCGCAGCGACATTCGTACCTCAATCATGAACATCACGAGGCCCGCCACCAGCAACATCGTCGCCAGGATGAAGGTGAGCGCCACGATGGTGCCGATCTGCAAACTGGTCAGCTCCGCCACGAACAACAGCGCGACGACGGTGCAGATCGCCACCGCACTGCTGACGCACAGGAACAATGCCGCATTGATCATCGACATGCGCCGATCGAGCTGTCGCAATTCCCAGACGTGGCGATCATGTTCGGGGCCGCTGCTGCTGGGGTGAAGCTTTTCCAGCGTGCGTGAACGATCAATCACCCGCGCGAGGCGACCGGCGATGACGTTCAGCACTGCGCCGATCCCGGCGAGCAGGAAAACTGGCGCGATGGAAAGCTGGATCGCTTGGGCAATGGTCGAGACGGCAGGCATAAAAGGCATGGCGGCACCTGAAAGCGCAAAGGCCATATCGTCAAGCGCCAACGGCTTGGTAACGATTATTGCTGTAAATTTGCTGCATGACAAAGCCGATGCTGCTCGCCGATTTCGCGCGTTTGCCGCCCAGCATGGCGGCCATCGCTGTCGATGGCCTGTCAGCGGCGATTGATCAGGTTGCAGCGGCAGCCCCGGAACGTCATCAATTCTTACGCTATCATTGGTTTGCATCGGCGCTGGCGGCCTATGGCGGCGAGGCGCGGACAATATTGGTGGAGGCTGACCGTGTACCGCTGATCGCGCTGCCCATCGTGGCGGTGGGGCCGCGCTGGGCCGGGGTGGCGGCGGTGCCGGGCGGATACTGGCCGTTTCGCAGCTTTCCCAGCGCGATCGGCACGCCCGATGCCGCTTTTGGCGTTTTGGCCACCGCGCTTGGGCAGCGGGTGAATGCGCTGCGGATGGGGCCGGTTTATGACGGCGATCCTTCGGCAACCGCGCTGGTCGCCGCGGCGCGAGCGCAAGGCTGGGCGGTGATCGACCGGTTCGTGGCGGATAGTTTTCTGCTCGATATGGCGGCAGCAGCAACCAGCGGCTGGCCGCGCAATTCCACGCTGCGCAAAAACCGCTTTCATGAAAAGCATCTGGCGGAACATGGCGTGCTCGACTGGCGGTTTATGGATGGGGCAGCGCTGAAGGCTGGCGGATTCGATGCGCTGGCCGCAATCGAACAGAAAAGCTGGATTGCAGCGCGCACCGACGGGCACGATGCCAAGTTTACCGCAACCGGCCACGGCGCATTCTGGCGCGCGCTGCCGGATGATCCGGTGCTTGCAACCATGATGCACGCAGCGTTGCTGTGTGTTGACGGCGTACCGGCTGCGTTTTCGTTCGATATTGACGCCGGGTCGCTGAAATATGCCGTGGCCAACAGTTATGACCCGGCCTTTGCGAAACATTCACCCGGCAAATTGCTCTATTATCGCAACCTGGTGGAAGCGATGGCACGGCGCATGACGACGGTTGATTGGGGTGCGGGCGATAGCGGCTATAAACGGGTGATTGGCGCCACCCAGGGCCCCGCAATCCGCGACTGGCTGTTGGTGCGCCCCGGCCTGCCCGCAATGCTGGGACGGCTGCTGAAGGGGCAATGGGAGCGCAGCGGGCACCGCCGCTGATCCCCTATTGCTTGACGATCCGGTTGCATGGGCGATAGATAAGCCACCCGTTTTCGGAGTGGATATGTCTGGAATTGTTGCCCGCTGATCGCTGGCCGGGATTTTTTCCCGCAGCCCAGCATCGTGCATTGCCGCCGCCCGGTTCGGGCGATTGCGGCGATGTGGGCGCTAACCCCATTTTGGGGGCTGACATTTCCCATGAATATCTCAAAATACGAACAGCGCGTGCTTCACGCGCTGGCGCAGGGTGGCCGCATCGTCCACCGCCGCGATGTTGGCGGCCGGATTACGCAGGTCGATTGCTTTACGCGTGAAGGCTATGTGCTTACCGATTGCACGCTGGCGCTGTTCCAACGGCTCAGGCGGCGGGGCCTGATCGCCAGCCAGGCCGGTGGCCCCTATCGCGCGACGCGATTGGGGCTGGCATCGGTGCGGGCGCAGCTCGATAATCGATAGGTTCATCACGCTGACACACTCTGCCAGCGACGGGCCAGCAACGGGAGCATCGCCGCCATGGACGATCATGATCATGCAGGCGCGCCGCCGTTGCTGGCGGGCATTGAGCTGGGCGGCACCAAAGCGATTGCCGTGCTGGCGCGGGGGCGGGCGATTGTGGCACGCGAATCGGTGCCCACCAGTGCTGATCCGGCCGCGACGCTGGCGGCGGTGTGCAGCGTGATCGCGCGCTGGCATTTGGCATCTCCCGCTTCTGGCCCCATTTCTGGCCCCGTTTCTGCAATCGGGATTGCGAGCTTTGGCCCGGTCGGGCTGCGCGCAGGAACCTTGGGCTATGGCCATATCCTGAAAACAACCAAGCCCGGCTGGAGCGGATTTGACGTGCTGGGCACGGTTGCGGCCGCGTTCGATCTGCCGATGGTGATTGATACAGATGTCAACGCGGCTGCGCTGGCAGAGGAACGCTGGGGCGGTTCCGGCGGGTGTCGTGTCCACGCCTATGTCACCATCGGCACGGGCGTTGGCGGGGGCATTGTGGTGGACGGCGTGCCGCTGCACGGCTTTTTGCACCCCGAAATCGGCCATGTCCGCGTCCCGCGTGTGGCGGGGGATGGCTTTGCCGGGGCCTGCCCGTTCCACGGCGATTGCGTGGAGGGCCTTGTCGCCGGCCCGGCGCTTGCGGCGCGCACGGGCATGCGGGGTGAAGACATTGCCGATGATCACCCAGTCTGGGGCCTGGTGGCGCAGGAACTGGGCGATTTTCTGGCCAATATGCTGCTGAGCGTTGCCCCCCAACGGATTGCGCTGGGCGGCAGCGTGGTGCTGCGCCGCCCCCAGCTGATTGCTGCGGCGCGGCGGACAGTGGCGACCAGGTTGGCCGGGTATCTGCCGGATGATGGCGGCTTGCCGGAGGACCGGATTGCCGTCGCAACGCTGGGCACGGACGCAGGGCCGCTGGGGGCAATTGCGCTGGCCGGGCGCGCGCTGGGTTAGTTCTGTTTGTGCCCGCTTAGTCCCGTCGATGGTCGCATGGCGAACATTATGGCGGGGATGAGCAGCGCGGCTGCCCAGCCGATAATTTCGATGGCGATAGTGATCAATCGCGGACCCAGCCGCGCCCGTCAGGGTGTCGCACTTCTACCGCTGCCATATCCTCGGGCTCAAACAGGCGCGTATTCACGCAAGCCCAGTCGGTTGCATCGTCGATAGCGACGCAATGCGTGGTGCAGCCGCAGCCACCGCAAAAATTAAGCCGAACGAACGGATCGGCCATGCGCGGGTGGACATAGCTGCCAATCCCATCGCCCGTAACCTCTACCTCCGACCGCTTGAAATAGCCCCAGGTAGCGCCGTGCTTGATGCACAGCGAGCAGTTGCAGTCGTTGATATAGTCAGGCGCGGTGGGGATTGTGATCCGCACCGCGCCGCAATGGCAACTGCCGGTGAGCGCCCCGCTCAAGCCGCCAGATTTCGCAGCACATAATGCAGGATGCCGCCGTTCAGGAAATATTCCAGCTCGTTCACGGTATCGATGCGGCAGCGTGTTTCGAAGCTCTCAACCGACCCATCGGCGCGGGTGAGGGTGACGGTAACCGTCTGACGCGGGCGCAGATCAGCGACCCCGGTGATCGTGAAGGTTTCCGTGCCATCCAGCTTCAGCGTGGTGCGATCCACCCCGTCGGCGAATTGCAGCGGCAGCACGCCCATGCCGACCAGATTGGAGCGATGGATGCGTTCAAAGCTTTCGGTAATCACCGCGCGCACACCAAGCAGGTTGGTGCCCTTTGCCGCCCAGTCACGGCTGGAGCCGGTGCCATATTCCTTGCCCGCAACCACCACAAGCGGCGTGCCATCGGCCTTGTAGCGCATGGCGGCGTCATAAATCGCCATCACTTCGCCGGTGGGAATATATTTTGTCACGCCGCCTTCGATGCCCGGCGTCATCTCGTTCTTGATGCGGATATTGGCGAAGGTGCCGCGCATCATCACGTCATGATGGCCGCGCCGCGCGCCATAGGAGTTGAAGTCAGCCTTTGATACCTGATGTTCCTGCAGGAACTTGCCAGCCGGTGAATCGGCCTTGATGCTGCCAGCAGGGCTGATGTGATCGGTGGTGATCGAATCCGCGAAGATTGACAGCGGGCGTGCATCGATAATGTCGGTGACAGGGGCAGGCGTCATCGTCATCCCGTCGAAATAGGGCGGGTTGGCGACATAGGTGCTGCCTGCGCGCCACATATAGGTGTCAGACCCCGTCACATCGATCGACTGCCATTTGGCGTCGCCTGCAAAGACATGGGCGTAGCGCGCCTGGAACATGCCGCGATCGATATTGGCGTCCATCACCGAACGGATTTCGGCGTTGGTGGGCCAGATGTCCTTCAGATAGACGTCGCTGCCATCAGTCGCCTGGCCGATCGGGGTGGTGACGAAATCGGTCGTCACGCTGCCCTTCAGGGCATAGGCGACGACGAGCGGCGGGCTGGCGAGGAAGTTTGCGCGCACATCGGGCGACACGCGGCCTTCGAAGTTACGATTGCCCGACAGGACGGAGGCGGCGACGATATCATTTTCGTTGATCGCTGCCGAAATGGCGGGTGCCAGCGGCCCCGAATTGCCGATGCACGTGGTGCAGCCATAGCCGACCAGGTTAAAGCCGACCGCGTTCAGATCAGCCGTCAGCCCGGCCTTGTCGAGATAATCGGTGACGACCTGTGATCCCGGCGCAAGCGAGGTTTTCACCCAGGGCTTTGGCTTCAGGCCCAGCGCATTGGCCTTGCGTGCAACGAGACCGGCGGCGACGAGCACCGAAGGGTTGGACGTATTGGTGCAGCTCGTGATCGCAGCGATGACGACGTCGCCGTCGCCGATATCGTGATCGCGGCCCTCTACATCGACGCGCTTGGGTTCGGCATGGCTGTACACCTTGGCGAGATCGGCGTTGAACACGTCATCCACCTGGGTCAGGATCACCTTGTCCTGCGGGCGCTTTGGCCCGGCGAGCGAGGGAACGACGCTGCTCATGTCGAGTTCCAGCGTGTCGGTGAACACCGGATCGGGCGCATCCGCCAGCCGCCACATGCCCTGTGCGCGGGCATAAGCCTCTACCAGTGCGATCTGTTCATCGGTGCGGCCCGTCAGGCGCAGATAGGTGAGGGTGGCGTCGTCGATGGGGAAGAACCCGCAGGTTGCGCCATATTCCGGCGCCATGTTGGCGATGGTCGCACGGTCAGCAAGGCTCAATGCGTCGAGACCGGGCCCGAAAAACTCGACGAAACGCCCAACCACGCCCTTGGCGCGCAGCATCTGGGTGACGGTGAGGACCAGATCGGTCGCGGTGATGCCTTCGGCGAGAATACCGGTCAGCTTGAAGCCGACGACTTCGGGGATGAGCATGGAGACAGGCTGGCCAAGCATCGCCGCCTCTGCCTCAATCCCGCCAACGCCCCAGCCGAGCACGCCGAGACCATTGACCATCGTGGTGTGGCTATCGGTGCCGACGCAGGTGTCCGGATAGGCGACCATGCTGCCATCGGGGGCCTTGGACGACCACACGGCTTGCGCAATGTTTTCCAGATTCACCTGGTGGCAAATGCCGGTGCCGGGCGGCACCACCTTGAAATTGTCGAGCGCCTTGGAACCCCATTTCAAGAATTCATAGCGTTCGTTGTTGCGGGCATATTCCAGCTCGACATTGTCGTGGAACGCCTGAGGGGTGCCGAATTCGTCGACCATCACCGAGTGATCGATGACGAGATGGACGGGGACCAGCGGATTGATTTTTTGTGCGTCGCCGCCCAGCCGGGTGATCGCATCGCGCATCGCCGCCAGATCGACAACGCACGGCACGCCGGTGAAATCCTGCATCAGCACGCGCGCGGGGCGATACTGGATTTCGCGGTCGGATTTGCGTTCCTGCTGCCAGTCGACCAGCGCCTGAATATCCTCCACCGTCACGGTCTTGCCATCTTCGAACCGCAGCAGGTTTTCCAGCAGCACCTTCATCGAAAAGGGCAAGCGGCTGATATCGCCCAGCTTCGCCTCAGCCTTGGACAGGCTGAAATAGCTATAGCTCTGGCCGCCTGCGTCCAGCGTGTCCTTGGTGCCGAGCGTGTCTTGTCCAATGGCGGTCATTAAGCGGTCCTTCCCTGGTGGCCCCCATCGGCGAGGGTCAACGCGGCAGCAGTTGGGGAAACCGCCCATGCCCGCGCCATCGCCGATGCATTGCAATGCGGGAGGCCTTAGCAAGCAGGCGCGCACGGGGGAAGGGGTGGGGCGTGGGAAGGACGAGGTTGGGTGTTTGGGGTGCGCGACTATGAAAGCGCGCGCCACGCTACATAGGCGGCGGTCATCAGGACCATTACGGCGAATGCCGTCCGTGCTGTCGCTGCCCTGTCGGCAAGGATTTGCCCTACGGGAATTGCCAGCGCCGATCCGGCAGCACCCCCGGCCACCAGAGCCCCGAACACCGGCCAGTTGACCAGTCCCGAAGCTGCGTAACTCGCGCTGGTCGCGGCACCGAATACGACGACTGATACCAATGACGATGCCGCCGCATTGGCCAGTGTCATCCCCGTTGCCGCCATCAAGCCAGGCACGATCAGGAACCCGCCGCCAATCCCGAAAAATCCCGCTGCCAGCCCCGTCACCGCGCCGACGGGGGCCAGCTTCAACGTTAATGCCGTCGTCAATCGTACTGCGGCATCACCATCGGCCTTGCGGGGAATCAGCATCGACCCGCCGACCAGCGCCATTGCGAGCGCGAACCAGATCAGCAACTCGCTACCATCGATCTGCTTGGCGACATCCGCCCCGACCAGCGAGCCGATCAGCCCGGCCCCGCCAAATACCAGCGCGCATGGCCATTTTACGCGGCCTGCGCGCGCTTGTACCAATAGGCCGACCGCTGCGTTGACCGCGACGGCGGCCGCCGAGGTGCCGATCGCTACATGCGGATCGCGCACCCCGACGATATAGAGCAGCAACGGGGTCGCCAGCACCGATCCACCCCCGCCGAACACCGACAGCAACAGGCCGATAACGGCACCACCAATGACTGCGGCGGGGTATGAAATGCCGGCGATGTCCATCAGCTAGACCGCGACCGGGCGATTCCATGGCAGCAAACCGAGCAACCGGGCCATGCCACAAAAGCCGCTGATGCCCGCAAAGGCCAGCCCCGCACCGACAAAGGCCGACAGGCCGAAGAAAAGAGGTGACACCAGCCAGCCAAGCACGGCACCCAGCAACACGAGCGACCCAGCAACTATCTGAACCTGGCGCATCATTTCCAGCGGGGCCTTGCGATTGGCCTCGACCGGCAGACCCGAGCGCGTCCACCCATCCAGCCCGCCTTCGAGCACATAGGCATTGCCGCCCACGGGCCCCGCCAGCCGATCGGCATTGGCGGTGGTCCGCATGCCCGATCGGCAGGTGAAAATCACGTCGGTGCCCGCCATTTCAGGTAACGCCACCGCTTCGAACCGCGAGAGCGGGCGCGACAGCGCGCCGGGGATGTGGCGGCGGGCGAATTCATCATCCTCGCGAATATCGATCAACAGGGCATGGCCCTGGCGGACCCGCTGTTCGACGACTTCAGGCTTCAGCGCGATCAGGGACTTGGGCATTAGATGTCTCCACATCATCGGAACAAAAAATGGCGGCAAGCGTGGTCATCACCTGCGCCGCCGCAGGGTTGGCGATGCGATAATAGATCGACAGGCCGTCGCGGCGGGTGGCGACTAGGCCGTCGCTGCGCAGCACGGATAAATGCTGGGACAGCGCCGATTGCGACAGGCCGATCAGCGGCTGCAATTCGCCCACCGATTGTTCGCCGCCGGATAGCTGGCACAGGATCATCAACCGCCGCTCATTCGCGAGCGCGCGGAGCAACCGGGCGGCGGCGGCGGCATTTTCCTCAAATCGGGTAATGTCAAAGCTCGCTGGATCGATCATAGGTGGAATATATTCGTTGATTCTAATTTAGCAAGTGCTTATATATTGGGCCAGAGGAGTTTCGCCATGAACCCGACCGTCCAAACATTTTTCGATCCCGCGACCTTCACCGCAACCCACCTTGTGATCGACACCGATACGAAGATCGCCGCGATCATCGATCCCGTGCTCGATTTCGAGCCCAAGGCCGGCAAGCTTTCCACGCAATCAGCCGATGCGGTGCTGAAGACGATCGCCGATCAGGGGCTAACCCTGGCCTATGTGCTGGAAACCCACGCCCATGCCGATCATCTGTCGGCGGGAGACCATATTCGTCGGCTGTCGGGTGCTCGGTTGGTGATTGGCGCTGCGATCACCAAGGTGCAGCAGGTGTTTGCGCCGATGTTCGACGCCGATGACGTCGCCGCCGACGGCAGTCAGTTCGATATCCTGCTGAGCGAGGGCGACACGCTGCCACTGGGGGCGCTGACCATAAGCGTCCTGCACACGCCGGGGCATACGCCCGCCTGCAACACTTATATGATCGGCGATGCGGCGTTTGTCGGCGATACGCTGTTCATGCCTGACTACGGCACCGCGCGGGCTGATTTTCCGGGTGGCGATGCGCGCACTCTATATCAATCAATCCGCCGCATCTTGGCATTGCCGGGCGAAACTCGAATCTTCGTGGGTCATGACTATTTACCCGCCGGACGCAGCAATTATCGCTGGGAGACGACCGTGGCGCAGGAGGCGTCAGACAATATCCACGTACATACCGGCACCAGCGAAGACGCCTTTGTCACGATGCGCGAAGCGCGCGATAAAACGCTTGCGCCGCCGACGCTGATCCTGCCGTCGCTTCAGGTCAATATTCGCGGCGGCGCGATGCCGCCCGCATCGCCTTCGGGGAAAATTTTTCTACGATTGCCGGTGACTTTGGCTTGAAGGGGGAAATCCAACCGCTGTTCGTTGCCTGTAGCTACCCCAGCACCTCTGCCACCAGATCCTTGCGGCTCAATTTGCCGATCATCGTTTTGGGCATGGTTTCGCGCACGACCACGCTATCGACCTGTTCAACCTTGCCGAGTTGCGGGTTGAGCCAGGCGGTGAGCTCGGCACCGGTCGCCTCGACGCCGTCATTCAGCGTTACATAGGCGCGGGGGTGTTCGCCGCGGTAACTGTCTGGAATGCCGATCACCAGCGCCTCTTTCACCGCCGGGTGTTTGTACAGCACGGCTTCGATCTGGCTGGGGAATACCTTGAACCCGCCAACCGCGATCATATCCTTCAGCCGATCGACAATCTTGACGAAACCGTCATCGTCGATCTGGCCGACATCGCCGGTGCGCAGCCATTTGGTGTCGGCATCGTCGAAGATGAACACATCGGCATCGGCATCGGGCCGGTTCCAATAGCCTTTCATGATCTGCGGGCCGGCCACCAATATTTCGCCGGGCTCGCCCGCGCGCACCGGGTGGGCGGGGTTTTCCTTGTCGACCAGGCGGATGCGTGTGGCGGGGAGCGGCTGGCCGATCGTGCCGGTCTTGCCCTCGCCCAGATACGGGTTGGCGGAAACGACGCCCGATGTTTCGGACAGGCCATAGCCTTCGACCAGCTGCGCGCCGGTGATCTGCGCAAATTTGGTGCGCAACTCGCCCGGCAGCGGTGCGCCGCCTGAAATGCACACACGCAGGCACGAAAAATCGGTGCGGGTGATTTTGGGATGATCGAGCAGCGCCTGATACATGGTCGGCACGCCCGGCAGCGCGGTGGCGCGGGTGCGGGTGATTGCCGCTAGCGCTTGTTCCGCATTGAAACGCGGCAGCATCACGATGCACCCGCCCGATACAATCGTCCGGTTGAGGACACAGGTATTGGCGAACACATGGAACAACGGCAGCACGCCCAAAATACGGTCTTCCATGCCGGGCTGGGGATCGATGGCGTTTACTTGCCGGGCATTGGCGCTCAGATTCTGGTGGGTGAGCATCGCGCCCTTGGGGCTGCCCGTGGTGCCGCCGGTATATTGGATCAGCGCGACGTCATTTTCGGGATCGATGGAAGCGGGGGGCAGCTTGCCGTCATTGGCGATCAGCGCGCTGAACGCGGTGATGCGTGGATCATGGGGCTTGGCGGCCACGTCGTTCCCGCTGAACAACCGGTACAGCGCCGATTTCACCGGCGGCAATGCGCCTGCGATTGATCCGACAACCAGCCGTTCGAGCGCGCTTTCCTCCAGCACCTTGAGCGCCGTGGGGAGCAAGGCAGACGCAGAAATGGTGAACAGCATGCGCGTGCCCGAATCAGCAACCTGATGCTCAAGTTCGGCAGCGGTATAGAGCGGCGAGAAATTCACCACCGTCGCGCCCAGTTTCAGGATGCCGTAATAGGCCGCCAGATAATGCGGCACATTGGGCAGGAACAACCCGATCCGGTCGCCAGGGCCATATCCAAGCGCGTGCAGCCCCTTTGCCACGCGGTTCGCGCCATCAAGCGTTTCGGCATAGCTGTACCGCCGCCCCATGAAATCAATCAGCGGCGCTTTACCGTGCTGCTGCGCCGCCTGATCGACCATATCAACCATCGATAAGGGCGGGAAAACCCGGTCCCATGGTCCAGGATGGCGATAGGCGCTGCGCCAGGCAGTCTCGTGCGTGATCATTTACACAGGTGTAAGCAACGGCGGAACACCGCGCAAGCGGTACGCGGCGTGCGCGTCAGCAACCATTCCAGCAAATCGGGTCCGCCAATCCGACCCACTAATCAGGCCCACTAATCAGGCGAAGCGCTTTGATGTCCAGGTTACCAGCACCGAAAAGGCCATCAGCCCAATATCGAAAGCAGCGCGCACTTCACGCGGGGTGGGATCACCCACCTGATGCGTGATGATACGAATGTCAGCAGACGGATGCCGCGCCGACATCGCGACCAGCAACACAGCACATCCAGCCAGAACAACACGACGATTACGCATGGCGAATCGACCTCCTGCAGTCAGGCTTACCTTACTTTATCATGGTAAACAAGCGTCGGGTCAGGCCGCCATCGCCATATCATATCGCACCCGATCCCGCCCTTCGGTTTTGGCGGCGAACAGCGCGCGATCTGCGCGGCGATACAGCTTCTTCCAGTCAATCTCGGTCTGAAGCAGCCCGGTACTGGCGCCAATGCTGGCGGTCACGGTCAGATCGAACGGCATTCGTTCTGCGCGCAGCCGCTCCAAAATGGCTGTGGCATCAATGGCGCGATCAGCGGGCAACAGGATGGCGAATTCTTCGCCGCCGATGCGCGCCACCAGCGCGTCTTCGGGCACGGATGCGCGCAGCGCCCGGGCAAAGACGCGCAACACTTCATCACCACCGTCATGGCCGATCGTCTCGTTGACCGCCTTGAAGTGATCAAGATCGGCGATCAGCAGGATGTGATCCCCCGCCAGCCCAATCGCGCGGTGGAGGAACGAGCGCCGATTGAGCAAGCCGGTCAGCGGATCGGTATCGGCCAGCGCGCGCGCAGCAAGTTCGCGCACCCGCGCATCATCACGCTCGCGGCTGAGCAGGCGGATGCGATAGGAAATGGCGAGTGATGACAGCAATGCCTCGCTCGTCATCGCCAGGATCGTCGAGTTATCGACCCAAAAGCTCCATTCGAGAAAGTTAAGCGCGTTGGCGACGCGCAGCCCGGCAAAAAAGATCGGCGTTGCCCAGGCGATCGTGAAAATCCAGAAAAACTGGCTTCTGGCCCGCCAGGCCCGCCACAGGATCGGCGGAACAAGCGCCACCATGCTGAGGAAGGAGAGCGAGAACATCCAATGCAGATTGCCCGCCTGCCACGGTATCAGCACGGCAAACAACGTCGCGCTGCCGGTGAGCAGCGAACACGAAACAATGATTGCCGGCGACAGCCAGCCCGCAAACACGCGCGGCTCAAAATATGTCCGCGCAAACAGCAGCGCGAGGCTTGCCGAGGTGCCCAGCGCCAAATAGTTCAGCCGCACGCGATTAACATCGGGCATATCCGGCCAAATCCAGGCCAGTACCCCCGATGATGACAGCGCGTACACCGCAAGCGTGCCAATCATTAAGCAATAGATGAGCTGAAACCGGTGCCGCATCGCCTGCCACATGGCGAGATTTTGGATAATCAGCGTCAGACACAGCCCGCCAAAGGTTGCATATACCGCTGCCATGAACAGGTTGATCTTGGCACTTTCCTGCAGGCTGACAATTTCGGGGCCGATCAGGATTCCGCGCAAATTGGCCGATTCATCCACCCGCCACATCAGCTGAACCACCGGGGCGGATCGCGCGGGCAGCACTTGCTCAACAATCGCGCCAAGCTGCATGTGCCGCGATGTTGCGGCCCGCGCCATCGGGAGCGCGACGATGGCGCCATCGGCGTAGCGACCAAACAGAGTGGTGCGGTGTTGCCACGCCGCCGCCGTGCGCACCGCCATGGGGCTGGCGGGGTACGACCATTGCGGCAATGCCGGTGCAATCACCCAAAAGCTGCCCCGGCCGAATTTGGTCTGGCTGGTCTTGCAGTCAAACCGCGCCAGCGCGGCAAATTGCGTGCGCACCGTATCGCCGGATTCGACTCTTTTAACGCAGGTTTTCAGCGGCGCGTGGTGCAATGCGCCCTGGGCAGCCGCGGGCAAGCTGCCAAAGCTGGCGGCAAGCGCCCCAAGCAACACCGCGACCATGCGCCCAACAGAGAAGAACCGCCCGAAATTCATCCGATCCGGATTAGCTGACTATAGCAAAGATAGTATGAAGATGCGGGGAGAGCGGAGCGGCTGTGCGTCGTTGGCCATCTGCCCCGGGCCATCTGCCCCGGGCCATCTGCCCCGGGCCATCTGCCCCGGGCCATCTGCCTCGGGCGAAGTGCTGCTGGCCTGGTCTCGCTCTGCTGAACGGCGCAAGATAAATTCGTTTCGCACTCAATAAAGGGTTGACGTTTTCAATAGTCAACGCCAATTTTAACCATGAGTCGTAGTATCGCCATGTGTATTGGCGTGTTGCTGTCGGGCTGCACCGTGGTTCCCACGAGCGGCCGGGCCGGTGATCATGTTTATCTTGGTTTGGTGCGCGTAAAACTCCCCAAAGCAAACGGGCCGCTTGTCGTGGCCGATGTAAAAACATTGGGGTTGGGTTTTGACGGGGCCGCTTTTCTGGGCTGGCGAAACAGTAAATTCGTTTACGCCGAGCCTGAGGAATGCCGCGTCATCATTGTCGTCCGCGACCGGGCTGATCTGGCCAGTGTCGAGACGATTGTTAAATCAATGGAGGGGGCATGCATTACCGATACGGGCGCATCATCATCACGAGCATCGCCGCCGTCACCTTGAGTGGGTGTACGTCGACGTTACGCCATACGAACTTGCTCGTGTTTGGCACCAACACAACAGGTGGTCTGGAAGTTGGTACCAACACCAACCAGATCCCGCGTATTTTGTTCGGTTACACAAGGCAGGAACTGGTGCTCATGCCGCTGCTCGCCAATACACGGGCCCAATCGAGCCAAGGGGGTGGCGGTAAGCTCATTCCGTGCGGGTTAGAGCCTTCGACAACAGCCAACAATCAGAGCCCGATTCAGGTGGTACCAGAGGGCTGTAAATTCCTTGGACGATCGGGCGGTCCAAATGGCGATTATGATACGTATTCGGTATTGGCGAGCTTCGGTGCGGGTGTACAGGCTGGTACAACGGGAGGTAAGTCGAGTGCCAGTGGTAAGGTAGCGCAATACTTTGCGACCGGGCTTGCTGCGCGTGCTCTTGCTGAAAATGGGGGGGCAGCAGTGATTGCAACTGGCAATCCCGAAGCGGCAGGCGGAATTCTATCAGAGCAATTAGACTACGCGACCCAAGTTGCTGTGAATTTGGCGGGCGCAGCGGTGGTTACTGACGGCAACCTGCTCGCTCAACTCGCTAAGCTCGACACCGCTGCCAAATCGGGAACTCGATTTGTAGATGCTTGTAGCGGTCTGACAAAACAGGCCTGCGTCGACGAAATCAGAAAATTTCGAAATCCCGGCCTTGTTACGATGCAAGCGAGCGCCTGGCCGCTAGCTGCGAACTATGTTTTCCAATGATGGAGTAAACCCATGGTGCAACAGATAAAGCCTCCTATTGGTTATGTATCATTATACGATTCCAAGGAAAAAGCGTTGGCAGTTCGCGACCAATTGCGCAGTAGTGGAAACTTGGCCGAGGCTTTCGGACCAGCCAGCAAGGTAAGCATCGCCGAAGATTACGGGGATGGAGATGCCAATTTTACATCAAAGCCAGCTGACTCTTGTTTCGTCGTTGTAGCAGCGATGATCCGGCTGACCTAAGCAGCGGTAAAAAATTTTTTAATCGATCTGAAATCGATTTTTGTGAAAAGGTGGCTAAGAAAGTAGGTTTAGCTAAGTCTATTGTGTGATGTACCGCCAGGCACATGCCTGGCGGTACATTCGATCACTTCGCCTCCACCTTCTCCGCCTTACCCTTCTTCTTCGGCTTCTTCGGTGCGGCGGCGACGATCTCGAACGCCAGCGCGTTGTCCTTCAGCTTGATCGTTACTTCGCCGCCATGGACGAGTTTGCCGAACAACAATTCCTCCGCAAGCGGTTGTTTGATCTTTTCCTGGATCAGGCGGCCCATCGGGCGGGCACCGTAGAGCTTGTCATAGCCCTTCGTCGTCAGCCACGCCTTTGATTCATCGTCCAGATGAATGTGCACCTGCCGATCCGCCAGCTGCAATTCGAGCTGGAGGATGAACTTGTCGACGACGCGGGCAACCACTTCGGGCGGCAGATAGCCAAACGGGACGATGGCATCGAGCCGGTTGCGGAATTCGGGCGTGAACATCTTGCGCACCGCTTCCTCATCCTCGCCTTCGCGCGTTACCGCGCCAAAGCCAACCGCCTCGCGTGCCATGTCACTGGCCCCGGCATTGGTTGTCATGATCAGGATGGTGTTGCGAAAATCGACCGTCTTGCCGTGGTGATCGGTCAGCTTGCCGTTGTCCATCACCTGCAGCAGGATGTTGAACAGATCAGGATGCGCCTTTTCGATTTCGTCGAGCAGCAATACCGAATGTGGCTGCTGATCGACCGCATCGGTGAGCAGACCGCCCTGATCATAACCGACATAGCCCGGGGGCGCACCGATCAGGCGGCTGACCGAGTGGCGTTCCATATATTCGGACATGTCGAACCGCTGGAGCGGAATGCCCATGATGCTGGCGAGCTGGCGCGCCACTTCGGTTTTGCCGACGCCGGTGGGGCCGGTGAACAGATAATTGCCAATCGGCTTGTCCGGATCACGCAACCCCGCGCGGCTGAGCTTGATCGCCGAGCTGAGCTTTTCAATGGCGGCATTCTGGCCGAACACCACACGCTTCAGATCGGTATCCAGGCTGGCGAGTGCCGCTGTATCGTCCTTCGACACTGATTTTGGCGGGATGCGCGCCATGGTCGCGATGACCTGTTCGATTTCCTTGGCGGTAATCGTGCGCTTGCGGCGGCTTGGCGGCACCAGCATCTGCATCGCGCCCACTTCATCAATCACGTCAATCGCCTTGTCGGGCAATTTGCGATCGTTGATGTAGCGCGCCGACAGTTCCACCGCGGTCTTGATCGCATCGGGGGTGTATTTCACCGAGTGATGCTCTTCGAACGCGGTGCGCAGGCCGGTGAGAATCTTGATCGTATCCTCAATCGTCGGTTCGTTAACGTCGATCTTCTGGAACCGGCGCAGCAGCGCGCGATCCTTTTCGAAATGGTTGCGGAATTCCTTGTACGTCGTCGAGCCGATGCAGCGGATCGTGCCGCCTGACAGCGCCGGCTTGAGCAGGTTCGATGCATCCATTGCTCCGCCGCTGGTGGCGCCAGCGCCGATCACCGTGTGGATTTCGTCGATGAACAGGATCGCGTCGGGCAGTTTTTCCAGCTCGTTCACCACCGCCTTCAGCCGCTCCTCAAAATCACCGCGATACCGTGTGCCGGCCAGCAACGCGCCCATATCAAGCGAGTAGATGACGGCGGGCTTCAGCACCTCTGGCACATCGCCTTCGATGATCTTGCGCGCCAGCCCCTCGGCAATCGCGGTTTTGCCCACGCCGGGGTCGCCGACATAGAGCGGGTTGTTCTTGCTGCGGCGGCACAGGATCTGCACCGTGCGATCCACCTCTGCATGGCGGCCGATCAGCGGATCGACTTTTCCCTTGCGTGCCTTTTCGTTGAGGTCGACGCAGAATTGCTTCAGCGCGCTTTCGCCCTTGGCCTTGCCGTCCTGCTTGGCGGGTTTTTCTTCCTCGGCACCCTTTGGCGATGCGGCTTCGGTGGGGGTGCCACCCTTGCCAACGCCGTGGCTGATGAAGCTGACCGCGTCGAGGCGGCTCATGTCCTGCTGTTGCAGGAAATATACGGCATAGCTTTCGCGTTCACTGAACAGCGCGACGAGCACATTTGCCCCGGTCACTTCGTCGCGGCCCGATGACTGAACGTGGAGAATGGCGCGCTGCACCACGCGCTGAAAGCCGCTGGTCGGCGACGGATCAGTGGCCTGTTCCACCTTCAGCGCCTCAAGCTCGGTATCCAGATAATGCGCGACGGCATTTTTCAGCTCGCCCAGATCAACGCCGCATGACGCCATCACCTTGCTGGCATGCTCATCATCGACCAGCGCGAGCAAGAGATGTTCAAGCGTCGCATATTCATGGCGGCGCGATGACGCGGCTTCGAGTGCCTTGTGCAGGGTCGTCTCAAGCGCGGATGCGAAAGAAGGCATTATCGTCTACTCCAAACAGGTCGTCATGGAACGACCCTTTCCAGCTATGTTGGAGGGCACCGCCCCCGCATCAAGCACTTGACAAATTTCCACCCCGGACAGGTTTTTGAGGGTTAGCCCCGGGAGCGGTTGTTGCATCACCGCCGGAATAACGCATCAGCGCTTGCGCGATGGTTAACGGCTTTTGACAAATGTCGCTGGGTGCGCTCGATCTCGGCGGTCAGCGCGGTGATGCGCGCCTCCAGCTCCTCGACCGAAAAGGGGTCGAGCTCCAGTCGGGCAAGCGCCTCCAGCGGATCGCTCGCCCGACGCGGCAAATTCTCGTCGGGCTCCATCTGCGTAACGTTGACCCGCACGACCGGCGTGTCAATAAGGCCTTGAGGGCTTTTTGACCGAACACTTGGCAGGGCAACGATATCCATGAGCGCTACTCCCGACGCGATGCCAGATACCGTGCCAGCAACAATGACGGCGATCGATCCGGCTGCTCCGGGTGGGCCAGAAGTGCTGGTGCCGGTAATCCGCCCGGTGCCGGTGCCGGGGGCTGGCGACGTGCTGATCCGGGTGGCCGCCGCCGGGGTGAACCGGCCCGATGTGCTTCAGCGCAAGGGAATGTACCCGATGCCGCCCGGCGCGCCCTCTATTCTGGGGCTTGAGCTGGCGGGGACGGTGGTGGCGCTGGGCGCCGGGGTTGAACGCGAGATGCTGGGCCAGCCAGTATGCGCGCTGGTGGGCGGCGGGGGCTATGCTGACTATGCCGTCGCGCCAATTGGCACCTGCCTGCCCGTGCCCGCCGCGCTATCGATGGTAGAGGCTGCGGCGATCCCCGAAACATTGTTCACCGTGTGGACCAATGTGTTTGAGCGCGGCTATGCGGCTGAGGGCGACACGATATTGGTGCACGGCGGCACCAGCGGCATTGGCACGATGGCAATTAAGCTGGGCGCGATTTTTGGCCTGACGGTGATCGTCACGGCTGGGTCGGACGAAAAATGCGCTGCTGCAGTGGCGCTGGGGGCCGCCCACGCGATCAACTACAGTAGTCAGGATTTTGTGGCGGAGGTGAAGGCCTTTACCGGCGGTGCTGGCTGCGCCGTCGTGCTCGACATGGTCGGCGGGGAGTATGTGCCCCGCAACCTGCAATGCCTGGCCGATGATGGCCGCCATGTATCCATCGCCGTGCAGGGCGGGCTGATGGCGACGATTCCGATCTTCGAAGTAATGCGCCGCCGCCTGACGCTGACCGGATCGACGCTGCGCTCGCGCGACCTGAGCTTCAAATCAATGGTGGCGGATGAACTCGCCCGCAACGTGTGGCCGCATGTAGAGGCAGGGCGGCTGAAACCGGTGATCGACAAGACCTTCCCGCTGGCCGAAGCGGCCGCGGCCCATGCCCGGATGGAAGCGGGCGACCATGTGGGCAAGATCGTGCTCACGATGGGGTGAGGGGTAGGGAGAACCCTTAAAGGCTGCGGGTCAAAGGCGGGCTGGCAAATTGCGGCCTCGTAGGTTCTGTGCCGAATATCAGGAACCAGATGAGCCGGGGTAAATATACAGCGGCGCTCTTGGCCCAATGCCTAGACAAAGTCGACTGTAAGTATCTAAAAACTAATGAATAAAAGTACAATTCCCTCGATCTGCACACTCTAAAGCTGCCGCTTTTCCGTAAGTGTCGCAGGGTTTCGAGCCGATCATTTGAGAAAGCGCTCTCAACGCTTTAATTTTTGCAGTCAAAGTTGCGTAGGCGCGATAGCCTTGCTTTTTAAATATAGGTGGTACTGGACTCTTTGTGTCATCGGCCAATTCAAATACTGAGTAATCTGGAAGTTTGGATTTGTTCTGTTGGAGAAATTCATTCACTCTTTTCTGCCAATCTGCGAAGTCCGTGATTATTTGATCAGAATCTCTGTTGTTTGCAAAATTTTGAGCGATTCCGCTCCCTTCTCCATAGAACCCTGCAACCTCGCCTAACAAACCTCCCATTTCGCGCATACATGCATTTGTGACCTTGGCCTCTAAAGTCTTTATTTTTATTGTTTTTTCGACCTGCGCAAAATCTTTGTCTTCCGTGGTTAGAGAGTTACCTAACTCACGGGTATTCTGACGGCCGGTCGTTTCTGCCCCAGAAATGATTGTGACGCGCTCACGGCCAGTGTCAGTTTTCTGCGGTTTATCGGTATTAATTGGAGGAACTTCTCGATCTTTATTTAGTGAACTTAGGACTGCTGTTAAATCACGGGCGGTCAGCGCTGGCGCGCTTTGCTCTAAGGACGGCGTTCTCGTTGCGCCAACGCTCGCATATATTGCGACTAACAATATCGCTATGACCGAAGCGCTGGGCAACCAAAGGCCCGCGAAGCCCTGACAGCCTTTAATGTAAGAAAGAATCTCTCCCCAATACAGCCAAAGGATGAGAGCTACAGCTAAGCCCGCGATAACTTGAGCGATGACTATTCCGGTTAGGAACGGAGAAAACACACCGATCACCGCAAGTAGGATCGCGAATGCGCCGGAACCCTTCGGCGTCGTGATAGGGTGCAATGATTCGTCGGGCATTTCCGTAACCTGTCGCACCAAGCATCCGGTGTGGAGTCGTTTTTTTTAAAGCACGCCCACAGTTCCTTATTGGAGCGGCGTAACGAGCACGGTTAGTGTCCGGGATCCGCCCTTAATCATGTGCCGGCCCGCGCTCCACAAGCACAGCTTGGCGGCCCCCTCGATAATTTGCATGGAGGCGGCGATATCGCTGGTTTAGGGCGAGCGCGCGACAGCAGGAGTGCGCCATGACCGACTTGATCCTCCACGAATACGCCCCGTCCGGAAATTGCTACAAAATCCGGCTCACCGCGGCGCATCTGGGGATCGCGCTCGAGCGGCGCGGTTATGATATTCTGGCGGGGGAAACGCGGAAGCCGTCGTTTCTGGCGACCGTCAACGCGAATGGCCGAATCCCCGTCCTGCAGATCGGGGATCGATTTCTTCCCGAAAGCAACGCGGCGTGTTTCTACCTTGCCGACGGATCGCCGCTAATCCCGGCGGATCGCTTTGCGCGGGCGGATATGCTGCGTTGGATGTTCTTCGAACAATATAATCACGAACCCAACATCGCGACGCTGCGGTTCTGGCTGGCCTTTGTTGGCGAGCATGCGCTGAGCGATCTGCAAAAGGCGCAGATTGCGGGCAAAAGAGCAGCGGGGGATGCGGCGCTGGCGCTGATGGACGAGCAGCTGGGCCGAACGCCGTTTCTCGTGGGGGACGAGCTGACGCTCGCCGATATTGCGCTTTATGCCTATACGCATGTTGCTGCCGAGGGTGGTTTCGATCTGGTTTCCTATCCCGCCGTGATGGCCTGGATCGCGCGGATCGCCGCTATCCCGAATTATATCGGCATTCTCGATTAAAAAACCCGCGTTTCTGCGGCCCCCAACGATTCGAAATGTAACATAAACGGGGCATAGCCGCAGAACCAGCCAATGGTTCTAAGGGTTCGAGCATGGATGTTGCCCAGCTTGTTATGGATAGCGGCTTTACTGATTTAGCCGATTTCGCGCATTCCACCCCCGTTATCCCGGAAAAGACAATTGAGGGGCGTCGTCAGTTTCGCACGATCTGGATTTCGGACATCCATCTTGGCACGCGCGGGTGCAATGCCGGGATGCTGATCGATTTTCTCGATCATGTCGACAGCGAGACGCTGTATCTGGTGGGGGACATTATCGATGGTTGGCGGCTGAAGAAGAAATTTTACTGGCCCGCCGCGCATAACGACATCGTCTGGCGGCTGCTGAAACGGGCCAAGCGCGGCGCCAAGGTCATCTATATACCCGGCAATCATGATGAGGTTTTCCGTCAGTTTTCCGGCCTGGACTTTGGCGGTATTTCAATCCGGCGCAAGGCGATCCATCAGACGGCGGATGGTCGCCGCCTGCTCGTGCTGCACGGCGATGAATTTGATGCGATCACATTGGCGCATAAGTGGCTCGCGCATGTCGGCGATTTCGCTTATAATGGCCTGATGGCGCTTAATCGTGGGGTCAACGCGTTTCGTAGACGCTTCAACATGCCGTATTGGTCGCTGTCGAAGCATGCCAAGGCGAAGGTGAAGAACGCCGTCGAATTCATTTCGAATTATGAAGAGATTGTGGCCCAGGCGGCCGGCGCGCGCGGCGTTGACGGCGTTGTGTGCGGGCATATCCACACGGCGGAACACCGGATGATCGACGGCGTCGAATATTGGAACGATGGCGACTGGGTGGAAGGATGCACGGCGCTTGTAGAGCATTTTGATGGCCGGATGGAGGTGCTCCATTGGGCTGACGAAATTGCCATTCGCGAGCTGCAGACAGTATCGGCGCTGGCGGCCTGACGCGCGTGCGGATCGCCATCGCCACCGATGCGTGGAGCCCGCAGGTAAACGGGGTGGTGCGGACGTTGCAGTCTGTGCGCGCCGAACTTGAGCGCCAGGGGCATGAGGTGCTGGTGATCAGCCCCGATCGTTTTTATTCGATGCCGTGCCCCACCTATCCCGAAATCCGGCTGGCATTTGCGCGCACGGCCTCTGTGGGCAAGATGCTGGCGGACTTTAATCCGCACGCGATCCATCTGGCGACCGAAGGGCCGATCTGTCTGGCGGCGCGGCGCTGGTGCCTGACGCGCGATTTTCCGTTCACCACCGCCTACCATACCCAGTTTCCTGATTATGTGTCGGCGCGGATTGGCATCGATCCGGGCTGGATTTGGCGGTACATCACCTGGTTCCACTGGCCCGCCCAGGCCGTTCTCGCGTCAACCCCCTCAATTGCCGAAACGCTGCGTGCGCAAGGGCTGACCAAGATCAAGCATTGGGGGCGCGGCGTTGATCTGGCGACTTTTGGTCCGCACATTGTGCCCGATCCCGCGATCCGGGCGCTGGATGGCCCCATTCAACTTTATGTCGGGCGGGTGGCGATTGAGAAGAATATCGAAGCGTTTCTCGATTCCGGCGTGCCGGGTACCAAGGTAATCGTGGGCGACGGACCGGCGCGCACGACGCTGGAGGCGAAATACCCCGACGCGCATTTCCTTGGCCCAAAATTCGGGGCGGACCTCGCTGCAGCCTATGCGGCGGCCGATGTGTTTGTATTCCCCAGCAAAACCGACACGTTCGGGCTGGTGATGATTGAAGCCCTGGCGTCTGGCGTGCCGGTGGCCGCTTTCCCGGTAACCGGGCCAATCGACGTGCTGAAACCAGATGTCGGCGCGATGGCCGATGATCTTGATCAGGCGATCACCAGCGCGCTGGCGCTCAATCGCGGCGATTGCGCGGCATATGGCCAAACATTCACCTGGGACGCTAGCGCCCGCCAGTTCCTCGAAGCGCTGGCACCGGTGCGGCTCGAAGAGGCATTGGCGGCTTGAGCGCTGGGGCGGCTTGAGCGCTGGGTCGCGCGGGATGGCGTCTATGCACCTTGCAACATCTTCCGCCAGTGCCCTCTCGCCTTCCGCCTTTCGGTGGAGATGATCGCGCGTACACTGATACGACAGTTTTTGCGGCTCCATCCACTTCTCGCAGTGGAAGCAATGCGCACCAAAGCGCTCAACCGCGGCTTTCAGGGCCAGCTTTGCCCCGATTCACGCGCGCAAATTTGATAGCATTATAGGGCTTCTTCTGAAGCGGGTGCGCAGCGATCAGAGCGGCAAGCGTTAACATGAAACGGAACACGCCCCCGCAATCCTGTTAAAATTCTTTACGGCGTTTGCATGGTCCAGCGACAATATCACCGTCCCGCTTGCCCCCACCGGCGTTCCGCATTAAGTCCACCGCATTACAGGCCGCTCCGTGAAGGGGCGGCCCTTTCTGTTTTTAAGGAGTTTATCGTGGCCCAGCCGCTTATGCCGCACGCAACCGCCTCATGGTTGGTCGACAATACCGCGCTCAGCTTTGAACAGATTGCCGAGTTTTGCGGGCTGCACATCCTGGAAATTCAGGCCATCGCTGATGATACCGCCGCGACCAAGTTGACCGGGCGCGATCCGGTTCGCGCGCATGAGCTGACGCAGGAAGAGATTGAAAAGGGTCAGAACGACCCCAATCACAGCCTGGTCATGCTGAAGGGCCCCGATCAGGTCCGCCGTACCAAGGGGCCGCGTTATACGCCGGTATCAAAGCGGCAGGACAAGCCCGATGGCATCGCCTGGATCATCCGTAACCACCCGGAAATTTCCGACGGGGCGATTGGCAACCTGATCGGCACCACCCGCACCACGATTGCCGCTTTGCGTGATCGCAGCCATTGGAACATCGCCAACATCACCCCCAAAGACCCGGTGACGCTGGGCCTGTGTTCGCAGCGCGAGCTGGATGCGATTGTTGCCAAGGCGGCAAAGGCTGCCGGCATCCCCGCCCCGGTCGATAACCGGCTGGAGGGTGACCGTGCGGCGCTGATCACCGAATTGCGCGCCCAGCGCGAGCAGGCGGTGCGCGACGCGGAAAATGCCGGTGTCGCCGAAACCGAGCTGGAAGCGCGCGGCTTCGAAGATCCGTTCAAGCGCCGCTGAGGTGCGCGACGCGGGGGCAGGCACGTTGAGCGACGCCATGTTCGTCGCCGATGAAAGCTTTGTGCCGACCAGCCACAAGGGGCTGACCTATCCGTTCGGGCATCCGGTGATTGAGCCGGACCAGCCCTTTGCCGTAGTGCCAGGCTTGCGGCTGGTGCGGCTGACGGTGCCGGGGCCGCTGAAGCACATAAACTGCTGGCTGATCGACGATCATGATGATCGCGGGGCGGGGGTCGCGCTGGTCGATACCGGCATGAACCTGCCCGATGCCCGCGCGGCATGGAAGGCGCTGGCCAAGGGCGCGCTGGCGGGAGTGCGGATTACCCAGGTGATCGGCACACATTTCCACCCCGATCATATCGGGCTGGCCGGGTGGATGTGCGCGCACCATGATTGCCCGCTGGTGATGACCCGCGGTGAATGGCTGACGGCGCGCATGTTGGCTGCCGATGCGCGTGATACGGTGCCGGACGAGATGACGGCTTTCTGGCGCGCAGGCGGCTGGGACGATGCGCAGGTGGCGCATGGCATGTCGCGTGGCTGGAGTGGGTTTCGCCGGATCATTACGCCAATGCCGCTCAGCTATCAGCGGATTGCCGATGGCGGCACGTTGATGATTGGCGGGCGTCCATGGCGCATTGTGACGGGATCAGGCCACTCGCCCGAACATGCTTGTCTGCTGGATGAACAGCGCGGCATTCTGATTTCTGGCGATCAGGTGCTGCCCCGGATCAGCTCCAACGTCTCGCTGGGCGTGACTGAGCCGACGGCTGACCCGTTGGGCGAATGGCTCGATTCGATCGCGAAGCTGAAGCATTTGCCGCACAATCTGCTGGTGCTGCCGGGGCACGGTGATGCGTTTACCGGGCTGCACGTGCGGCTTGACGCGCTTGATCGCGAGCACCGCGACCGGCTGGATGAGCTTGCAGTGTTCATTGCAGAAGCGCCGCGCCGCGCCGTGGATTGTTTCGGGCGGCTGTTCCGGCGCGCCATCGGCCCCGAAGTGCTCGGCATGGCCACGGGCGAAGCGCTGGCGCATCTGCGGCGGCTGGAGGTTGAGGGGCGCGCCGTCAAGGACGTGGTCGACGGCGTCTGGTGGTATCGCGCGCCGAATCGGGGTTGACCGAGCCCGGCGGCTCTGTTCCACTGATGTTCTCATTCAGAGGAGAGTCGCTATGGCCGCATCGCTCATATTTTACACCAATCCCATGTCGCGCGGGCAGATTGCGCGGTGGGCGATTGAGGAAACCGGCGCGGCTTATGATACCGTGTTGCTCGATTATACATCGACGATGAAGCAGGAACCGTTTCTGTCGGTGAACCCGATGGGGAAGGTGCCCGCAATCGTCCATGACGGCCGGGTCGTCACCGAATGCGCAGCAATATGCGCCTATCTGGCAGAGGCGTTTCCGGACGCCGGGCTCGCGCCGACCGCCAGCGAGCGCGCCGATTATTATCGGTGGTTGTTCTTTGCCGCCGGGCCGGTGGAACAGGCAATTACCAACCGGTCGATGGGCTTTATGCCAACAGCGCAGCAGTTCCGGATGGCGGGCTATGGCAGCTATGACATGGCGATCGATGTGCTTGAAAAGGCGGTAAGCGCTCATCCTTATGTCGCGGGGGACCGGTTTACGGCTGCCGATGTCTATGTCGGATCGCAGGTGGGTTGGGGGTTGCAGTTCGGCACTGTGCCCAAGCGCGCGGCGTTTGAGGAGTATTTTGCGCGGCTCTCCTCACGCCCGGCCTATATTCGTGCCAAGGCAATCGACAATGATTTGATCGCGGCGGCGCAGGCGGCGGGCTGAGGTTCGCGCGCCAGCCGCGATTGCTGACGATTGACGAAATATATAATTCATCATAAAACTGCTGTATTGGACCGATACAGGAGCATGTGATGGCACGCCCGACGACTGATGTGGACCGCGTTCGTGAAGAATTGCTCGATTGCATCGAAGCGATCATCCAGCAGCGTGGCGGCAAGGCGGTGACGTTGGCCGAACTTGCCGCTGCTGCCGATATGTCGCCCGCCAATGTGTACCGCTTTTTTGAGAATAAGGACGCATTGTACGAGGCCGTGGCCGAACGCTGGTTCGCGCCAAAGGTGCGGATCATGGAAGAAGTGATCGCCAGCGACCTGGGCGCGCGGGACAAGCTTTACGAATTTTATGCCCGCCGTTTTCGCCTGATGCGCGAAAACCATGATGCTGATCCGGTGTTGTTCAGCAGCTATCTTGAGCTGGGCCGCGAGCATTTTGATGTCGTGCGCGGCTATATCGATTTGGGCGATCAGTATCTGGCGATGATTGTCGCTGACGCGATGGGTGAGGGGTATTTTACCCAGCTGACGGTCGACGAAACCGTGTCGCTGATCAACCTGATGGTCCACACCTTTTGCGACCCTGAAATGATCGTGATGCTGCATCACAGCCTGTCAGAGCCTAAACTGGCGCAGATCATCGATACGATTTTTGCAGGGCTGGGGCGGCATGCGGATCGCGCGGACAAGGGCGCGACTGCGCCCCGGCTGGAAGTGGTCGCGTCACGGTAGGATTGGCGGCTTGGCGGGTTAAAGCATCGTGCCGTACTTCAGGATCACCGGTCACCCACGAGCGCAGCAATCCAGCCTATCCGCGACCACGCCGCTGGATTGCTTCCCCCGGCTCAGGGCCGGGGTCGCAATGACGATTCAGATTTCAACCACGATGCCCTAACCCGGCTTTGCGCGCGGGCAGCGTTTCGAGCACGGCCTGCCGCCAGGCGGATGTTCCGCTCGCCCAACTGGCAATTTCATCAAGGTTGCGGCCGCAGCCCAGGCACCAGCCTGTTGCCGGATCGATCTGGCAGGTGTTGACGCACGGGCTTTCGATCCGTTGCGCTGGGACGATCGTGACAAAGCCCGGCATTAATCTTGTCAGCTAAAGGTCGCGCGCAGAAAATCGGGGAGCGGACCATTCCAGCCGCCATCATCTTCGCCGTCATCGGAACGGGCGGGCGCAGCGGCACGGGCCGGGCGCGACGATTCGGGCTTGGCCGCCGCCGCGCGGGGTGGCCGCGCTGCGCGAGCAGGGTTTTCCTTCGCGACCGCAACGGCGCTCGCCTTGGCGGTTTCGGCCGCAGGCACGCGAGGAGGTGATTTTGCCGCGCGCCCAGGCTTTGCCGCGCGCTCAGGCTTTGCAACGGGCTCAGCCTTTGCTGCGGGCTTGCGTGCGGGGCGTCGGCCGGATTCGCGCGGCGGCTGCGCATCATCGTCGGCGGCTGGCTCAGCCGTTGCTGCCCCGGCAACCCGGTCAATCTTTTGCCCGGTCAGTTTTTCGATATTGGCGATGTTTTCGGCATCGTCAGGCGTGACGAAAGTATAGGCAACGCCCGTTGCGCCCGCGCGCCCGGTGCGGCCGATGCGGTGGACATAATCATCGGGATGCCAGGGCGCATCATAGTTGAACACATGGCTGACGCCCTTGATGTCCAGCCCGCGCGCGGCAACGTCTGATGCGACCAGGATGTTGACATCGCCTGCCTTGAACCGGTCAAGCTCGGCAATCCGCTGCGATTGCTCCATGTCACCGTGGATTTCGCTGGAGCGATACCGGTCGCGCTGCAGCGCCTTGTTCAGCTCGCGCACCGTTGTTTTACGGTTGCAAAAGATGATCGCGGTTTTGACTTCTTCGCCACCCAGCAGTTCGCGCAGCTTGTCTTTTTTCTTGGATGCAGAAACCTGCACCACCCATTGCTTGATGTTCACATTGGCGGTGGCGGGGCGGGCGACCTCCACCATTTTGGGATTGTCGAGAAACTTGTCCGCCAGCCGCTTGATCGGGGCAGGCATGGTGGCTGAAAACAGCAATGTCTGGCGCTGTTTGGGCAGCTTGGTACAAATTTCCTCGATATCGGGGATGAACCCCATGTCGAGCATCCGATCAGCCTCATCAATCACCAGCAGCGAACAGCCGTTGAGCATGATTTTGCCGCGACCGAACAAATCCATCAGGCGGCCGGGTGTGGCGATCAGCACGTCAACGCCCTTTTCCAGCGCGGCCATCTGATCGCTCATCGATACGCCGCCGATCAGCAACGCCATCGAAAGCTTGTGATATTTGCCGTATTTCTCAAAATTTTCAGCCACCTGCGCGGCAAGCTCACGGGTGGGCTCCAGGATCAACGAACGCGGCATGCGCGCGCGGCTGCGGCCCTGGGCCAGAATATCGATCATCGGCAGCACAAACGACGCGGTCTTGCCGGTGCCGGTTTGCGCAACGCCAATCATGTCACGCATCATCAGGATTGATGGGATCGCGCTCGCCTGAATGGGGGTGGGCACAGTATAGCCCGAATCCTCGATAGCGCGAAGAAGTTCATCAGAAAGGCCGAGATCGGCAAAGGTCATGCTGGGTCCGGAAAAAGGGCGCGCGCAACGCGGGCCTGAAAGCATTAAAGGCGGTTGCGGATTCCGCCCCGAATGTCAAGATTTGGGGCCGCAACGACTATCGTGCGGCTTGCCCGGCGACAGCTTGGCCTAGCGCTTTGGCCGCAATTCCTTGAACGCTTCGATCCGGCAGGAATCGCCAGAGCGGGATCGCACGGCATCCCGCTTGGCACAGATCATCCCATCTGCCGTGCGTCGCAGATAGAAACCGGCATAAAAATCGATCGCGGGGCAATCATCGTCGAACCGGGCACGTATCCGCCGCCCTTCAGCCATGATCAGATCAACGCTATCGACGCGACTAACCGATGCAACCGCGATCATGTTGATCGGAATGCATTTTTCGGCCTTTTTTTCCTTCCACTCGATCGGCTTTTGTGCCGGGCCTTGCTGCGCGCGCGGTGGATCGGGCTGGCGTGGAATGCGCACCACAATACGCTGGCGGAACGTCATCTGCGTATATTGCAGGCGCATATCCAGCTTGCCCGGCCTTTCTGGGGGCGGGGCGCTGAACAGCAGCATCAAGGCGGGGGAGAGGGTGAGGTAGGTCATCTGCTACTAGCCCTGATACGCCCAATGGTTGAACAGCCGATGAACTGGCCAATCTTGTTGGGCGCAAATCTTGTCTGCAACTGGTTTGCAGCCAGGTGCCATGCTAACGATGGCGCACCATGAAAGTTGATCCGTCCCCGCTGATCCAAAGCCTGACCGAACGATTGGGGCCAAAGGCGGTCATTACCGATCAACACGATATTGCCCCGTGGCTGGTTGATTGGCGCGGGCGGTTTCACGGCCAGTCAGCGGCGATTATCGCGCCGACATCGACGGCAGAGGTCTCCATGATTGTGGCGATGGCAGGGGCCGCCGGAGTCGCGCTGGTGCCGCAGGGTGGCAATACGTCTATGGTGGGCGGGGCCACGCCGCCTGCCGACGGGTCTGCGTTGATCCTGTCGCTGCGGCGAATGAACCTGATCCGGCAAGTCGATCCGGCCGGCAATCTGGCAATCGCGGAGGCAGGGGTGATCCTGGCCGATCTTCATGCCGCCGCTGAGGCTGCAGGAAGGCGTTTTCCGCTGACGCTGGGCGCGCGGGGCAGTGCAACCATTGGTGGGCTGGTGTCGACCAATGCGGGGGGCACGCAAGTGCTGCGATTTGGAACAATGCGCGCGCTGGTGGCCGGTGTTGAGGCGGTGTTGCCCGACGGATCGGTGCATGACGGGCTGGCCGCGCTGAAAAAGGACAATCGCGGCTATGAACTGACGCAGTTGCTGGTTGGGGCAGAGGGAACGCTGGGCATCATCACGGCGGCGACCCTGCGGCTGGTGCCCGCCGTTACCGCACGCGCGGTGGCGTGGGCAGGGCTGGCGAGCCCCGATGATGCGCTGGCGGTGCTGCGGCGGATGGAAGCAGCGACCGACATGATCGAAAGCTTTGAGATTGTGCCAGATCACTCGCTGGGGCTGGTGCTGGCGCATCTGCCCGGCGCGCGCGCACCACTGGCAGGGCACCATGCCTGGCACATATTGATTGAGGCGGCGGCAACAACCGAAGCCGGCGAGCCACCGGCGGCGGTGCTGGAGCGGTTGCTGGTCAGCGCCATCGCCGACGGGCTGATCGCTGATGCCGTGATTGCAGCAAGTGAGGCGCAGGCGCAGGCTTTTTGGGGATTGCGCGATTCGATTTCGGCGGCAGAGCGCGCCAGCGGCCCGGCGGTGCAGCATGACATATCGGTGCCGGTCGCGGTGATGCCGCGTTTCATGATTTCGGCTGCCCGCGCGGTTGAGGCGCGCTTTGCGGGCACCAGTGCTGGCGCCTTTGGCCATTTGGGCGATGGTAATGTCCATTTCCACGTCCGCGCGCCCGCCGGCGCAGATGGCGAGCGATGGTATGCCGAACAGGCCCCGCTTATCACACCATTTGTGCATGACCTGGTAACTGCCGCTGGCGGCTCGATTTCGGCCGAACACGGCATTGGACAAATGAAGCTGGCAGAGCTTGTTCGCCTGTCCGCTCCGGCACGGCTTTCGGCGTTGCGGGCGATCAAGCTCGCGCTCGATCCGGGACAGATCATGAATCCGGGAAAACTCGTAGCACTTGCGCCCGCGCCAGAGGCACCATAGAGGCGGCGATAACCGGCCTTTTGGCCAGTGCATGCTTTTTTCAATGGAGATGATAATGGCCAGCGCGCCCCAGGGACTTCCGCTTTTCTACAATGCGCTTGAGCCGCTTTCGAGCCAGGCCCATGCCGATTTCAAGGTACGCCCGGCCACAACGGCACCGTTCCTTAGCACGCAGCACGCCATTCCGGTCACCGTCGATGAATTCGCACTGGTGCAGCGGTTCATGCCAATCGTGTTTTCGGTTGGCCCCGATGCGATTCCGATTGCCCTGATGGGCCTGAACGAAGGCATCAATGTGTTCGTCGATGCAGACGGCAAGATCACCCAGCAGCACATGTATGTGCCGGCCTATATCCGCCGCTACCCCTATATGCTCGCCAAGCTGACGCCCACGTCGGAAGAGCTGTCGCTGTGTTTTGATCCCACGTCGGACACGATCGGCAAGTTTGAGGATGGCGAAGCATTGTTCGCTGACGGCCAGCCCACCGAGCTGACCAAGAACATCCTTGGTTTCAACGAGATGTTCGAACAGGCTGGCGCGCGCACCGCGGCATTCATGCGCGATCTGATCGAAGCCGATCTGTTGATGGATGGCGAAGTATCCATCCAGGCCGAAGGCGTTGAGCAGCCCTTTATCTATCGCGGTTTCCAGATGGTGAATGAAGAAAAGCTGATGGAAGTGCGCGGCGATCAGCTGCGTAAGATGGCCAAATCGGGCATGCTGCCATTGCTTTATGCGCATCTGTTCTCGCTGGCGCAAATGCGAGAGATTTTCCAGATGCAGGCTGATCAGGGCAAGCAATTGCCACCTGTTCTGCCAGCCATCTAAGCCACTGGCCCGCCGAAAATCGCCCGAAAAGTACTTTGAAAAATACTGGGCGGTGACCGGCGGGTTTACGGGTTGAAGCGCCAATTCGCCTATCCTATATAGGTCAGGCGTGGCCTTGTGTTCCCCCCCTTTCACAGGGTTGCGCAGTCCATCCTTGGATGGGCACTCCCTGAACCTTGGCCACCTCGCGCACCTGTTGCGCGGGGTGGTTTTTTATGGGGTGACGGTCATTCCGCCGCGATGGCGGGCAGACCGGCCAGTGCTTCATCGCCAATCGCCGCAATCATGCGCCGCAGCACCGCCGCTGCCCCCGCAAAGCCGGGGCCGGGCGCGTCGTGGGCTGCATCAAGATACAGGGTCCGATCAAATTCAATCTGGATCGCGTGAATGCCACTGTGCGGGCGCGCATGGCGATCCAGAATATGCCCACCGGCATAGGGAGTGTTGAGTGCATGGGGGATGCCCGTCGCCTCCGCTTCGCCCTCCAGCCGCGCGATAAAGCGGGATGCAGCGGATTTGCCAAACCGATCACCCAACACGATCTGGGCCGCCTCACCCGGCGCGCCAAGCGGCGGCATGGAATGAATATCAAGCAGCACCGCCACCCCAAACCGCGCGCGTGCGGCCGCCAATAGCGTGGCCAGCGCCATATGATAGGGCCGGTGATCTGCCATGATCCGCGCATTCACCGCGTCGCCGCTCAATCGTTTTGCCCAGATGTCGCCAGCCGCTGCAATGCGGCGCGGCACCAGCCCCAGCCCGCTGCGCAGCTTTGCCGACATGGCCGGCGACCGGGTGGGATCGGCACCGTCATCCAGCTTGGGATCGCGCTCATGCTCTGCCCGGTTCAGGTCAATCCAGGCGCGCGCGGGGCGCTGCACCAGCAATGTTTCACTTCCCCGTGCCGCCAGCGCAAGCTGATCGACATGACGGTCCTCCAATATCCGTAACGCCTCCACCGGCACGCGAATGGCGGCAAGCAGTGCGGAAGGGTAATCCCGCCCCGCATGCGGCACTGACAGCACAACAGGGCTGTCGGGCAGCATGGCACCATGAACGTCGAAGGAATGCGCCGGGCCGGTCATTATCGTCCAGCCTAGGGGGTAGGCTGCGGCTTCGCAATTGGCGTGGGCACAACAGCGCGATCACGCTGGAAATTATTAAGAGCTTTGCGCATACTGTGCCGAAGCACAAAAAATGGAACGCGCGGGATGATCAGGATTTTGCTGGCTGAGGATGATCGCGTGATGCGTGAATATCTGACGCGTGCACTCGAACGCTCGGGCTATGCCGTTACGGCGGTTGATCGCGGCACGGCGGCAATGCCGCTGCTCAAGACCGAAAGCTTCGATCTGCTGCTCACCGATATCGTGATGCCCGAAATGGATGGGATTGAACTGGCGCAAAAAGCAGGTGAGCTGTGCCCTGATCTGCGCGTCATGTTCATCACCGGCTTTGCGGCAGTCACGCTGAAGGCGGGCAGGGCGATGCCGCAGGCGCGTGTGCTGTCAAAGCCATTTCATCTGCGCGATCTTGTGCTGGAGGTTGACCGGCTGTTCGAAACAGAAAACGTCACTCGCGGGCATTGATCAGCGGCGATCAGCGGCGAAACAGCGGTGCCGCTCCAAACGGCGCTTGCACCGGCCCCCCACCCCCGCTAAGGCCGCGCTTCCGTGGGCGTGTAGCTCAGTGGTAGAGCACTGTGTTGACATCGCAGGGGTCGCAAGTTCAATCCTTGCCACGCCCACCACCGAAAACCCCGCAATCTCAGCAGATTGCGGGGTTTTTGTTTGTCCGGCGGCGGTGATTTGTCGGATCGGGTCCGGTGTAACTCCGGTGCGTTGCCAAAACGCACCCGGAACAAATCATGTCTGCGATGCGGAATCCGAGCTAAATTCAAACGGTGCCGCTGTCGCGTGCGCAATCCACTTTGGCGCTGGGGCATGCATGCGGTTCGGTTGCGCCGCGAGATCCGTAGGGCGCGTCCGCGAACGGCGCGACGGCCGACTTGTCTGATCTCGTCCCGCACCTGCTCGAGTATCACGGCGCCATCCCACCAATGTCGAAATGATAGTTTGGTCGGCGTGTCGTCAGGTATTCAATCATCCAACAGATAGAGCCGCTGAAGCTCCGGATACCGAAATTGGAGTGGCCGATCCTGCTTCGGTAGTTCCATGTAATCTGGATGGTCTCTGTATGCGCGACTGCGTGTAGCATGGCCTCGCTCGATCCTAGACAGCTGTGCAACTGATATGTCGCAGCTGCGAGCTATCTGTCGGAGCGTAAGGCCTTCGCGCTTTCGCCCCTCCCTAAGTCCTCGCCCCAACTCAAGCCGGTAATCTGCACGTCGAGCGTCATCGTCTGACCTTACCGTTTGATCTTCATCGCCGCGTATGAACATCAAGTCCTGGGTAAGCTCCAGCTCTCTTGCTAGCGCTTCCAAGGTGCCCGGCAGTGGCCATGCATGGCCGTTCTCGATGGCCGAAAGGCTGGGTCGCGTGATACCGATCGCATCTGCGAGCGTCTGCTGCTTCTGCTTATCCTTCTTTCGGCAAGCCTTCAGGAACGCGCCCAGGTCGGGCCTGAACCCAGCAAAACCGTCAGGAAACCTTGATCTTCTCGGCGGTGCCACAGAGCTGCTCCCTAAAATGTCGGGTTGTTGCATATCAGAGGATTCATCATCCTAACACCCGTCGCATGAAGACGAATTCCTCCCCACGGACGCCCGTGACAAACCAACCCACGCTCATGAAGGCGGGCAAAGTTTGGTCCCCGGGACCGGGCCTACAGGCTTCCCAATGACCAAGGATATCGCCGACCTCGCGCGACGTTGGTCGCGGGCAATCGCTCGTGGGCGAGGAATCCGAATCGAGGCTGCCGACCTCGATCTGCTCACGGACATCGGCGTCAACGACATCATCCAGGCCGCAGCGGCCCAGAAACTGAAGGAGCTTGCGAAATGGCGGGCAGACCAAAGAAGCGCGGGATCTACGGACGCGGCGACTACTGGCTTGACTGGGACCGGCTGTCAGATGGAAATCTCCGATCCCCGAATCTCACCATCTTCTGGTATGATACGGAACGAGGACGCATCCGCTCTGTTAGCGCACGCACTGCAGATCTCGCAGCCGCAAGGAAGGCGTTAGATCGCCACTATCTTCAGCACACCGATGGCGAACTCATCTGTCCGACTTGTGGACAACAGCGCAACGGGGGGGCCGAAATGTTGGTCTTGCGCGCGATAACGGACTACCTCACGATCAACGAGGAGCTTCCGTCATTCAAAGCAGTGCGGGCCCGACTAAATCACGTCGTGCGGTATATTGCGAAGATCGAGACGCCGGATGTCCGATGCTCGAAGGTTGACGAGGCATGGATTGCGCGTTTCCGAACCTGGCTGGGCGAGCAGCCTGTCATAACAAGTTCGGGTAAGGAACGCCCAGCCCGCAGGTCCCTATCTTCGATTGAGAATTCGGTGCTTCAACTAGCCGCAGCAATCAATGCGGCAAAAGGTCGCAATGAAATATCTAAGTCGGCACAATTCAAGCCAATTCCAACTAAGGAATTGAACCGCACGCCGCAGCGGCGCCTTGCGGTAGAGGAGCTTGCTGACGCATTTCGCTACGCGACCGATCCAAAGTATCCGACGAAGCGATTTGGACTTCACCGGTTCCTGATGTTGAGCGTCGGCACAGCCGCGCGTCCAGACGCCGTTCATGACTTCTCGACCAAGCCAGAACGGCGACAATGGAACCCCCAGCGGCACGTCGTCGCGTTGAATCCCGCCGGACGCCGCCAAACTCGTAAGCGGCGGGCTATTGTTATTGTGCCGCCTCAACTGGGTGAGCGCATCAACGAGGTTGATGGCTTTTTTGTGCCCTTCGTTTCGGTGAAATCAGCTTGGGAGACGATGGTGAAGTCGCTCAACTGGCCGGCGGATGGCGAGGGCGGGATGAAGCTGATCCGTCGATCCATTGGCCAACTGCTTCGTGACGCAGGGACACCCCGGGCATGGTCGGAGGAGTGGCGTGACCCTGCGCTAAAGGTTCCCGGTGAGCAAATTGAGGTCCAGCTTGGTCACCGCGTGATCGACAGCGTCACCGATTTGTACGCTGCCTTTGACCCTGATTATCAACACGCTGCCACTAAGGCCCTTGGCGGGATCATCGACGCGATAAACGAACGTTGTCCCGCGGCCTTCGCCCCGAGAGAACGCCAAGCCGCGTGATACCGTCGATCCGCCGTCGTCAGGGACCGATCCCAACTCTATCGGTCCCTAACCACATGTTGGCTCACGCGAACCAGAGCGATCATCGGAGAACTGCCATCCATAATTTGAGGGGCCTGTGGCTCCATCCGAATGATCATAATCACATCACCGAGGACAAACTATGTATTTCCGCGTCCGAGAAAAGATAATGGCTGACGCCAAGATCAGTCGCGCCTGCGCAAACTTCCTGTCTGACGTGGATATCAAGCCGGGTCTGGCACAACAGGGCGGCGGCGTTAATGAAAACGGCATCCAGCAGCTGAGGTTTGTCGGTAAGGTCGGTGTTATGCCGTCCCGCTGCAACGTGCATATAGATACCCGCGGCTTGATATCAGGATCGCTTACGCATAGGCGGCTTGCCCCAATTGCCGTCCTCGATCTGGAATACCCGTGGTGCCGGTATCGCGAACATCTGACAGGCGTTTCGTCCCTGACTCTTTTTGACGTTTCGCTTCCGGAAGTCATTTGCTGTGGGCTGCGCCGTGACACTCACAGGTTGTGCGATCTCATCGAATTCAGGCGTTATAAGCCATGGTTTTTTATTCGCGCCAACCCCATGGTCCGCTCGATCCGCAACGTCACCCGAATGCAAACCATTGGCAATGGAAAGCGACGGCGCAGCACCGGATTGCTAGTTACGATGATCGACGACTGGTCGAGGGAAAACTGGGGCTATTGGTCGCCCGCCGATGGCTATTCAGATCGGATGGATTAAATTGGGCTCAATGGAAGAGGCGCCATTCGCACGAAGGTGACTCCCGTAAGGTCCGAGCCCGAATGATACGCTGCAAGTCTCGACATTGCCGGGCGATCACAATCGGCTATGCATCGTGCCGGGGAGAACGGCGCGCGTGCTGCAAGGTGGACTATTTACCAGGGACTGGTTGACGCAAGGCATCCTGGAGAGTGCCCAGTGGCGTGACCTGACAGATGACGCCGTCGATCAAGCCCGCGAGCAGATTGGTGAGCTTCTCACGTCGCTCACCAGGCGCAAGGCTCCCGTTGAAGCCGAGACCGAGGAGAAGTTGGTCTATCCTGTGCTGCGCCTGCTCGGCTGGGATCACATTTCGGTGCAGCAACGGATGGACGCGCGCGGTCGTAACGACGTACCGGACGCCTTGCTGTTTCCCGACGCCGATGCCGACGCGGCCGCCGCCGGGCTCGATCCGTGGCAGCGTTTCCGCCACGGGGCCGCGCTAGTCGAGGCCAAACGCTGGAACCGCCCGCTGGACCGTGCCGCACAAGGCGATCAAGGCGTGCCCGCCGCCCAGCTGATGCATTATCTCAGCCGTGCCGACGTCATCACGCAGGGCAAGATGCGCTGGGGCATCCTGACCAACGGCCGGCATTGGCGGCTCTATTGGCAGGGCGCGCTTTCGGTCGCGGACGACTATCTCGAGATCGATCTCGGCAAGGTGTTCGGCCTCCCCGGTTGCGCGCCTGATCTGCTCGATACCGACGTCACCGCCGACCACGCACTGCGCCTGTTTCTGCTTCTGTTCGGTCGGGCGGCGTTCCTGCCTGCGGAACAGGGGCGCTCGTTCCATGATCAGGCGCTGGTCGATGCGCGGCAGTGGGAAGAGCGGGTCGCGCGTGATCTGTCCGACGTAGTCTTCGACCGCGTCTTCCCGTTGCTTGTGCGCGCGTTACCGCACCACGATCGCGCCCGCCCGGAAAGCACGGACGATGCCTATCTCGAAGAGGTGCGATCGGGCGCCCTGGTTTTGCTCTACCGGTTGCTGTTCATCCTCTACGCAGAGGATCGTAACCTGCTACCGGACGAGCGGGGGCCCTATGCCCGCTACAGCCTGACCCGCATGCGCCTGGAAATCGCGGACGCGCGCGAGCAGGGCATCGCGCCCGCTGCACGCAGCACGGAATATTGGGGTCGGCTCGAGACAATCTTCGGCGCAATTGCCGAGGGTGACGACGAGCTCGGCATACCGCCATACAATGGTGGCCTGTTCGATCCGGCGAACGCGCCGCTTCTCGCGCGGGTGCGGCTGCCGGATGCTGTAACCGGCGAGGTCATCTTCCTGTTGTCGCACAGGCCCGCCACACCACCCGCCCATCCGCGCCCACGCTACATCAACTACCGCGACTTGTCGGTGCAGCAGCTCGGCTCGATCTACGAATCGATCCTCGAATATGCGGTCGAGGCGGACGGCGCGGGCGGTGTCCGGCCAAGGGCGGACAACAGCGCCCGGCACCGGTCGGGCTCCTATTATACGCCGGAAGATCTCGTCGGGCTGATCATCGAGCGCGCCGTAGGTCCGCTGATCGACGAGGTGACCGCCGCCTTCGCCGAGGCCGTTGCCGCCGGCACGACCGGGGACGCGCTCGCGGCGCTCGATCCCGCCACGCGCATGCTCGATCTGAAGATTGTCGATCCGGCGATGGGCTCCGGGCACTTCCTCGTCAGCCTCGTCGATTGGCTGTCCGACAAGGTCTTCAAGGCAACCGAAGACGCGGCCATTGCCGCTGGCGGCGGCTATGTGTCGCCACTGGTAGAACGCATCGCCGCACTGCGCGCCGATATCCTCGCGCGGGCGGGCGAGCATGGCTGGCCGATCGTCGCCGAGCAGCTCGACGATCCGCACATCGTCCGCCGCATGGTGCTCAAGAGGTGCATCTACGGCGTCGATCTCAATCCCATGGCGGTCGAGCTCGCCAAGGTCGCGCTGTGGCTGCACAGCTTCACCGTCGGGGCGCCGCTGTCGTTTCTCGATCACCATCTGCGTTGCGGCAACAGCGTGCTGGGCGCCTGGGTGCGGCCGACCAGCCTGTGGCTCGCCAATCGCGGCTCGCTGATGGTCAACCGGCATCTCGCCATGATCGACAATGTCGCCGCCGCGATGGCGCAGATCGAGACGATCCCGGACAATGACATTGCCGAGGTCGAACAATCGAAAGCGTTGTTCGGCACGGTGGCCGAAGCCAGCGCGCCGATCGACGCGCTGCTGAGCATGGTAGAGGCGGACACGTTGATGGGCGTGTTCGACGACGCCCCGGCGCGCATCCGCGAATCGGCCGAGCAGATTGCAACCGTCGGGCGCGCGACCGTTGCGCAGATGGCCGAGGGCGATGACGAAGAGCGCGCCGTGAAGGCCAAGGCGCTCGCCAAGGTCGAGAAGGCGCTGGCCAAGGCGGCCGAAGCCGAGCGCCGTTATGCGCGAGCCGAAGCCTTCAAGATGGTCCTGGAGGGGAGCTTCGGTGACCCTGCGATGATCGCAACCGGTGCTATTGAGATTGCCGACCCGGCGCTGCGCGACGGGGCTATCGAGCCTTCGGCGCAAGCCAGCCTGCTGCCCTCGGCCCGTCCTGACGATCGTCGTCGATTGATGGCGGATGCGTTGGTGCGCGAGGCGAGGAGGCTGGCGGAGGAACACCGCTTCTTGAATTGGGAAATAGCCTTTCCCGGCGTATGGCACGACCTCGCGTCGCAGGGACGCAGCGGCGGGTTTGACGCGGTCATCGGCAACCCGCCCTATGTGAGGCAGGAAATGATCAGCCCGATTAAGCCCGCGCTGGAACGCGCCTATGGCAGCTTCGCCGGCACGGCTGATCTGTACGTCTATTTCTATGAGCAGGGGCTGAAGCTGCTGCGACCGGGCGGACGCATGGCCTATGTCGTCACCAACAAGTGGCTGAAGGCGGGCTATGCCCAAGGGCTGCGGCGACTGTTCGCTGAAGATGCCTGGGTCGAGTTCATGGCCGATTTTGGCCACGCCAAACGCTTCTTTCCTGAAGCCGACGTGTTCCCATGCATCATCGCCGTGCGCAAGCCCGATGCCGGACCGGCGCCTGAGACGTTCCACCTGGCGGTCATCCCGCGTGACGATGTGCCGCGCAGCGGTCTGGCCGAAGCGGTGCAGGCCGCGACCTATCTGTCGCGTCGCGATACGCTGACCGCCGAGCCGTGGTCGCTGGAGCCGCCCGACGTTGCCGCGCTGCTGGCGAAGATCAGGGCGAACGGCGTGCCTTTGGTCGATTATGCGGGAGTGAAGCCGCTATATGGCATCAAGACCGGCTTCAACGAAGCCTTCCTGATCGACACGGCAACCAAGGAACGCTTGATCGCCGAGGACGGCCGTGCGGCCGAGATCATCAAGCCTTATTTGCGCGGGCAGGACATCGATCGATGGTTGCCGGATTGGGCAGGGCTGTGGATGATCGTGATGAAATCCAGCAGCGACTTTGCCTGGCCATGGGCGGGTGCTGCGACCGAACAGGCGGCTGAAGCGATCTTCGCCGATGCCTTTCCCAGCCTGCATCGACACTTCAAACTGTTCGAAAGTTTGCCGGACCCCAAGACCGGCAAGCGCAAGGGGTTACGCCATCGCGAGGACCACGGCCGCTTCTGGTGGGAGCTGCGACCGTGCGCATATTACGGCGCCTTCGCCGCTCAAAAGGTCGTGTTCACTGAGATAACCTGGACCCCGTCTTTTGCGATCGACCGCGACGACCATCTCATCAACAACACCGGCTACATGCTGACATCATCCGACGCGAAGCTCATTGCCGTTTTGAATTCGCCGATCTCTTGGTGGTATGGTTGGCGGGACGCAGTTCACGGTAAGGATGAAGCGCTACGTTTCATGGCCAGCTATATTGAACGATTCCCGTTGGCGCAGATCGAGTCTAACGACAGCCAACAAGCCACAGATCGGGTGATGTCGTTGATCGATGCTACTGCATCTGTCCGCGCCGCCGACCATGCACTTGCCGATTGGCTCACCCACGAAATCGGCCTCGCCAAATTGCCTGCCGCACTTGCGCAGCCCAGCCGCCTCGACAGTGACGGCTTCGTTGCTGCTGTGCGCGCCGCGCTGCCGAAGCGTGCGGGGATCACGCCCATGCGGCTAGCGCAACTTCGCGCCGCCTTCGCTGAAACCGCAGAGCCTGCCCGTGCCGCCCGTGCCGCCGCGCTCGCCGATGAACGCGCACTCTCCGAGATCGTCAACCGCGCCTATGGCCTGACCGCGAAAGACATTGCCCTGATGTGGCGCACCGCCCCGCCACGCATGCCGCTGGCGTCGCCAACGCCGACCGTGCCGAGCGGGGGGACGGATTGATCGATTTGCCGGCCACCAGCTGCCCCGCCGCCTGCTGCCGACCAATAGTTTCGGTTTGCCCTGCCGTGATCGCGTTGCGCAGCAAATCATTGCTGTCCATCTTTGGCACGATGCCGGCGCGGCCTGCGGACGCAGCTTGACAATCTGATCGAAGCCCTACAACTCTTCTGCCGTGATAAATGGACTTTGGATCCGGTGAGGTTCGTTTGAACCATCCCGGACGCTGCGGTCGAGATCACCGAAGCAAACGGCGTCGGCGTTGGCAAACCGGCGTTTGTGGTGATCGCAGATCGTCTTATCGGACATGTCCGATTTGCACCGGCATGGGCACCGGCGAGTGATCTTGGCGCCAGGATTAGCGAGAAAGATCGGCCGGCCCCGCCGATATCCCCATCATCAATTGTGCAGGCTTTTCGCCTGCGCGCATTGATCGCGGCTTTGCTTCGCCGCGGGAGGAACGTCCATGACGAATAAGCCCACCAGCAAACCGACGCGCACCATCGCGCTGCCTCCGGATTTCGATATGGCGAAGTTCAAGGCCGATGTGGCTGCCGACGACGCAAAGCGCAAACCCAACCAGCGAGAGTTGGCAACGTTCTATGCCGGCCATCCTGACATCACCTCAACGTTCGCCTTGCATGAGAATTCGTTAGAATCGGTCGTCACGCGAATTGCCGAGCAGGATCCGCGGATGCTCGAGCAAGGCCTTAATCTGCTGAAGAAGATGCTGCGAGATGGCGCTAACCGCCCTGCACGCAAGACGCGCGCGCGGTCGACGGCTGGGGCAAAGGCTGTTGCAGCTGCGCCTGAGGTGCGTCCAATTGTTGGCCCGATACGCGCCGACACGCTCGGCGCTATACCGTCCTTACTCGACGACGATTTGGGTGCCGAGCAATACGGCGGTTGATTGAAACTGGTTTGGTCCGAAATTGGCGACAGATCGTCAATTGATGATCTGTCGCCGACCTTCACCCGGTTCCGGTCATTCTAACCGTCGCACCTCACGTGTTCTGACCGATCCACCGAGGCCCTTAAGCAGTGCGCCTGAGGGGGTTTCAAAATCGAGACAGGGGTCGTTTCGGACCGGGCGGCAACCGAAGGGCCGCGAAGCTGGGCAGTATTTTTATGCAGGATGGACCCGGTGGCCCGGGTCGGGCCGGTCTTGCGGCGCTGGCGCTTCTTAAGACCGGAAAGGTAGCAAGGCAGCTATGGGCATTTTTACAGCGGCGAAGAGATCGCCGAAAAAGACGACACGAGCGACGCGCTACGCGATTAAGGCTAGTCTGTCGTTCGAAGAATATCAGGAGTTGCAGAGGCGGTGCGGTGAATACGGCTGCACCATGGCCGATCTAGTTCGGGGCGCGCTTCGGCTTGACCAGCCGCCGCGCGAACGGCCGTTGCTGGTCTGCGCAGGTCAGCTGTTGAGAGCAGGAAATGCGCATGCTGCGGCGTCCGCCTGGAACGATCAGCAAACGGCAATGGAACGCGGCGATGAACTCCGTAGATTAGCCGTCGAGCTGATTGCCCTCGCGGTCGAGCAGGGCGAGCTCAGGTGATCGTCAATTCGATCTCGCACGAACAACGCCAACGCGCAAAAGCCGCGCGCTCGAAAACGAAAGGCGACGGTAAGTCCGTCCACCTTGAACGGGTGTCGGCGGCTGCGCAGGCTGCGCTCGTGAAAAGCTCCAGCAATTATTTTATGCAGCCGACCAAAGAGGCGGCGCGGGCTCTTGGAATAGAGCAGCACATCGCCGGGAGAACCAGCGAATATCTCCAAGGCAAGAAGGGCGGGAAGGAACGCGTCGTCCTAGTCGCACACCGAAATTTCGAAACGGACACGCTCATAACGCAACAGGCCGAGATGATCGCGGAAATGACGTTGGTTCCCGACAACGATCATGCGTTCGAGCATCTCGTAATATCGCCTGGTCACGGGATCGAACCTACCGAGCAACAGATGAGGCAGGTGCCTGCACGGCTGCTCGATCTGCTCGGCGTTGGAAAACACAAAGCGTTCATAGTCTGGCACGGCGATACGGTTCATCCCCATGGTCACATCGGGGTTAGTCGAGTCGATCCCGCCACTGGCAGACGCGTCGCGATGGGTGACGGTTGGCTGCTCGAGACGCTGGGGCAGGCGATCGCGCAAATCGAACATGAGCAAGGATGGCAGCCCGAACCCAACGCGCGCTATCACGCAAACGAACACGGCGTCTTTGCAATGGCTACCCGGATTAAGGTCCGGGACGCCGAGTTCAACCATCTGGCCACCGCACGGGACTATGAGCGGATCCGTGCCGCAGAAGCAAAACGTGAGACGAAGCTGAAACTATCGCCAGGCGCGATCGACTATGAGCGTCATCACGGACGATGGAGCGACGAGCGGACGGCGAAGCTTATTGCTTGGCCAATCATCCGCGATGCCGCCACCTGGCCCGAACTCCATCGTCAATTGGGACGGCATGGCATCCGTTATGAACAGGAGCGCGGCGGCGCGCGGCTTTACATGGGTGACCGCTCGGTCACGGCAACGACAGCAAATGGCGCGGCATCTCTTGAGAAACTTAAACCTCGGCTCAAAAGTTTTCAGCCCCGAGAGCCCGGCATGTTGGTCTACGCACATGCGCCGCCTATGCTCCAAGGGGCGGAGCAGCGAGCTGAAAAGGCAGCGGCAAGGAAAGCCGAGAATGCGGATCGCGATCTGGCGAAAACAGCCGCGGACAATGCGAAGGCGATCCTCCTAGAAGAGCATAAGCGCCTGCAGGCCAGTATCAACAAGACCGAATGGGTCGGGCGGGCGCAGGACCTTAAACTGGTGCGGGGTCTCGTCGGTGCCAGTTACCGGAATGCAAGCTGGGCCGTCGAAGAGTGCCGACAGGACGCTCTTCAAAAGATCCGGCGACGACGAGATCGCGATTACGAAGGTCGGGACGGCGACGAACTTGATGACGAAACGGCAGAGAACGCCCCCGGTATCGCGATCCTCATCGGGAGCAACGGGCGGCACGATGCATTGGCTTGGACGATCGTCGGGTATGACATTGAGGAGACGCCGACCGAATGCCGCTATCTGAAGGCGAAACAGGTCAAGTTCATCGATCATGGAAACTTCATCGCGATCCAGGATGCGACTGATCGACAGGCTGTCACCGATGCGCTCAAGCTTGCCGCGGCGAAATGGGAGCGCGTCCATATCGTCGGCGATCGGAAGTTCATCGAAACGGCTCTCGAAATTGCCATCGATCAAGGAATCGTTGTCACCAATCCCGAACTTCAGGCCAGGATCGCCGAGAAACACGCAGCGATTGCGCACCGAGACCTGGTTGCAGCTGCGCGTGTCCAACAGGCAGTCCAGAACTGGCCATTCCTGCACAAGGTTGACAATGCAGTTGTGATGACAAAGGCCGAGCTGGAACGGCATGGGGTCGATCGCACGCAAATGATGTTGCCGGCGGGTCAAGCAATCTTGCGTGGCCATCATGCGAAGCAGACTGAGGAAATGCGACGGCTGAAGGAACGGGTGGTTACCAACCCTCACGCGTTTCTCGACGACCAGAGACGCGTCAGATTCGGGCCTAGTGCAGGATCCGACGATTATCTCCGCGCGCGAAGCTGGATGCGCGATCCGATGTTTGCCAGGAGCTTCGAGAAATGGGTCGGCGATGCCATAAACGACCGAGCTTCGGAACGATCCGGCAACGTCGCTGTTACCGCTGTCGCAAAGCCTGCGGCCGCGCCGAACCAACCGGCCTTAAATCCTCGTGACATTGCCTTGCGAAACGCTGTCTGGCGCGCATCGGCACGATACGGTCAGCGTGTTGCGGCGCAATGGGACGCCTTAGAGCGTCTCGATCGCGATCGCATGCCTTGCGCTGGCGAACCGCTCTTGCGACCCAACCAGTACCCGATTGGCCAAAGCACATCGACCATTGCGGCCAACGAGCTTATATTCGGGTCTGCGGCTGAGCTTTAACATCGTTGTCGACCGCCATCGACGCGAAATCGTGCGCATCGCAATCCGTGACGGCGCCCAAACCTAGGCCATACATCTTCGCCCGAAACTCGATACAAAAGCAGTGGGGCTTACCGTCGATGACGTACCAGCGGCTCGCTGGACAACTCACGCAGATCGGCTTGTTTTCCTCAGGCACGATTTTCGGATGTCGGGTCAGTGTGGGTCCACGATGCTCGTTTGGAACTTGGCTGGAACCGTCCATGACCCTCTCCTCGGTGTTAACGAATGAGGTATGGACCCGCTCGATTAAAATCATATTGATCGATCGGTGGCAAACGTGATACACCAAGACTACATTGAAACGGCATGCGCTTTAGCGTCAATCGCAATTGCGCGACGGTCCGCAGGTAAACGACCCTGTCAGTCCGAACGTCAGCTGATTTGTTTTCACTCCTGAAGCCGCCGGACGGCTTTCCGGACAGCATGAGAAAACAGAATCTGTCGGTTGGCAATGCGCCTAATCTCGATCATCAAGCTCGCGCTAACGTGGCCCGGAAACCCGCCATTGTGCCGGCGACCTTCGTCCACCACCTCTAAATAGTTAGGCTTTCCGCGAATGGGTCGAGATCAATCGCCGGAAGTTGCGGGTCATTAGGCGCTCTGCATCCTTCGAAGACGTAGCCTTAAGCTGGGCAAAATCGCGATATAGAGATCCGCCCCCGCCGGGGACGAGCGGAACGCCATCCGCCGTCCCAAACGGTCCATCCGTCTCGGGCAACAGACGGTCGACCGGCATTGCGTCGACGGCATCGCGTCCGGATTTACTAACCATCATGCCCGACCCCACCGAAAACCAACATCCCAGAGCAGCGGCGCGGTCGATGATTGCAGACTTTGCCGAGAACCAATGAAGTATGAACGTCCCAGCAAGCGGCTCGAACTCCAGCATGTCGAGCAGCATCTCCACCGCCCCCCGACTGTGAAGGGAGATAATTCGGCCTCCGGCCGCCGCGCAAGCATCGAGAATCTCATGCAACACCTCGGCCTGAGTTGTCAGGGTCTCGCGGTGCGGTTTTGAGCCGTCGAGCCCGATCTCACCGACATAATCGGTAGTCGGTAGAAGCTCGTGAAACAGACGCAACTCGTGTCGGCGGGTGGCCGCAAGCTCCGGATGCAGGCCCAACGCGGTGCGGATCCTGCCGCCCTCGGGGACGAGCGCCGAGGTTCCCGCAAACGCGCTCGGCGTCGTCGTCACAGAAAGAATGTACACGCCGTCCTCGACGGCCTGACGGACCGTTGCTGCCGGATCGGGGTAGAGGTCGAGATGGCAATGGAAGTCTATCAGCGCCATCGAACCGTGCCGAACAAGGCGCCGAGCTCGGCCAAACCTCGGCCAACGGCGTCGATGGTGAGGGCGCGGGTCGCGGCGTCCGCGGGAAGCGGACCGGCGCGCGCGACCCATCGGCCGATCTCGCGGGGACCGTCACCGTCGTGGGCCGCTACGGCGTGCCTCGCTGCCAACACGTCATCATTGCGCGAACTTGCCCGCAGATCGTTGAGATACAACGTGCCGTCATGCATCCCGGCGGCATGAAACGACGCGCGCCGGATCAGACAGGGGACGCATCTGCCGCACTGCCCATTGGCCCGCTTGCCCTTCCCGCAGGAATAGGTCTTGGAGGCAAGATCGACCAGATGCGGATGGTGGCCCCGCGCAAGCATCTCGCCCTTCGTCGTCGCAAAGAACGGGTTCCGCAGTTCGGCCTGAACGCCCGTCGCTGCCCAGATCTGGTTCAGTCGTGACATGAAATGCGGATGCGTCGTGCGCGTGCTGAGCGACCCCATGCGCCGGTTCGTGAATGGCGGATTGATCGCGATGAGTGCGTTCTCGGGGACCAATACTTCACGGACCCCGCAACCCGTCGCCGCCAACGCGCCATAGGCGAAGAACAGGATCGACCTAGCGCGTGTCGAGCCCTCGTATGGCTGGCGCCAGCGCTCGGCGACTCGACCCTCGAAACGGTAACCCTCGAGCCCAAGTGCTGCAGCGAGTTGCTTTTGTGGTCCGATCTCCTTGGCCGAACCCTGACTGACCAGGAGCGGGCGGGCACCCCCGTTCAGGGCCGCGACCGCGCCGAGGAAGCTGTCCAGTCCGCCGGAGAAGAGGCAGATGGCGTCGCGGTCGTGAAGCCGGCCCTCTACGTGTGGACACGCGAGCCCGCCCGCTCGGAAGTTTAAGTGCCAAACGTCGCCCGTGAGAAAGCGCAGCGCTTCGGCCAGCTCACTTGCCTGCGCGGTCCATGGCATCGGATCGACCACGGCGACGTCGAGGCCAATGACGCGCGTCCAACCGTTCGGCGAGCCCGACCGCAGGACAAATCGGTCGGCGGCGAAAACCGACATCGCTATTGACATGAAGTCCCAAGCGGCCGCGCTCGGTGCGCCGGGGATCTGCCTGCGGACACGGTCGGCCAGCGTCGCGCCGAGGCCCGGCAGGTCTGACGTCCCGCTGGCGTAGAGATGGACACCGATTGTGTTCGGTTGCCGGTGCGACGCGACGGCGTCAGCGGTGATGGGCGTCGCCTGGACGCTGAGGTCTACCATCGTGCCATCTCCCCATAGACGGCACTCGTTATCTCGACGACGATCCCATCTAGGCCGTCTGGGCTGAGCGAGCTACCGCCCCGCTGGATGATCGGGGTGGCGATCTCGTCAGCTGCAGCGCGGACAAGATCCCTCAGAGCGTTCTCGCGCTGGACCGCGGTCGCGGGCGCCACGTTCTCGGCAGACTTGCCCTGTTCGGACGCGATCGCCGCGAAGACCAGCTCCGCGACGAAGCACACCGTCGCGACGACGACCACGTGGTCAGTCACGGCGTTCAGGTCGAATACCGGCTGGTCGCCAAGCGCCTCGAATAGCGCCTCAGCCATCGCTGACCGCACCATGTCCTCGTCGAGGATGCCCGGCGGACAGAAATGGTCCACGATCGTTGTGATCGCCTCCTCCAGCGGCCGACCGGCAAGGGTTCCCAAGTCGAAGCCGGCGACAACCACCGCTGCGCCGTTCGCCTGCGCAACTGATGCCAAGGCCGACAGCGCAGCACCGCCCGTCCGCGCGGCACGCGCATGGCGCGCCGACGCCCGCGAGCCTCCCATCGCCCGGGCATAGTTCCCAAGTGCGCGGCGGCCTGCCGCCCTGTCGCCGGTGCCCATGTACTCCCTGAGCGCCCGCCGCACTCCCGACAGCGGCGCGGCGGGCAGCACGTCCGGCAGCGCGGGCGCGGGCTGCGGCTGGTCAGGCGCCGGCGGATCCTGATCTGCCCAAGGTGCAACCAGCGGCGACCCGCCCGGCGTTGATGGCTTCGACTGCGATGTGCCCATCTACTTTCCCCCCAGATACCCCTTGCCGCGCAGGGCGAACTTTACTCCCGAGTTCATCGTGTCCCGCGAGATATCGTCAATGAGCGCCTGCAGCTGACGCTTCCCACCCTCCGACTTTTCGCCGAGCAAGATCGCGCCCTGGATGCCGGGCAGCTTCCCGGTCCAGTCGCCCTCGCGCAGGCTCGCGACCATTCCCGCCATAACGGCGACGCGCTCGTCGATGTTCAGCCGGTCGATCACGTCAATGGCGGCCGGGGAGTTCACGCTCGTCACGCCGAGCAACGCCTGCACGGCGGCCCCGACGCTGTCGCTCGCCCTAGAGCTCGCGGGCGAGGCCATCACGTCGCGGCTGAGGAACAGCGCCGGCTGCAGCGCCTTGGCGTCATTGAAGCGAGGCTCCAGCTGCCGCCATTCCTCGATGAATGCCTCGTACGCTTTCCATGCCGCCGGGGTCTGCGGGCGCTTCACGCCGTCCCCTAAATCCTCGGTCGCCTTGAGTTGCAGGTCGGCACCCTCCTCGCCAGCCATGACCATGGTGTAGAGGGCTTGGGTCGCGTCGGAGTCAGTTCCGCGCTCGAAGATCGCGAGCTTCGCGAGGGTGCCCAGGTCGATCTTCATTTTCCTCGTGGCGGCCAGCGATCTGCGCAGCATCACGGCGTTGAGCAGGCGCTTGATGATGCGCGGGTTGCCGTCGATCTTGTCCGCAGTTGTGAGCGTCGGTGCGAGACCGTCTGCCGTGCCGAGCATCTCGAGGAGCCCGGCGGGACGGCCGGCGACGCCGTCGATCTGGTCGGCGGTAAAACTGGCACCGTTCCACGCGTTCTGCAGGGCCTCGAGCAGGACCGTCTGCACTTTGCCAAGCGCGGCGGGCGCGAGTTTCTGGGTAAACAGGGAATACATGTAGGCGCGCACGTCGTCGACGCCGACGCGTGGGACCCGGAACGGAACCTGGATTACCTTATCAAGATAGTCGTGGACGTGCTTGGCATTGGGATCACTGAAGTGCCTCGCCACAGAGTGGCGGATCATGTCCTCATCGGCGGCAACTACGAAGGCGGTGCCGGGCAGGAAGAGGAATAGGCGAATGGCTTCGAGCGTGCCTATCGCAACATCGGGCAGGCATCGATCGAGGTTGTCGACGAACACGATCAGCGGACGGCCGAGCTCGTCGAGGATCTCGCCAAACTCCTTGCGGAACGCCGCGATCTCTCTCGGCGGCGTCTTCGCCTCCCCGGGCTTGATCAGCTTGGACCAGCCCTCATGGGCGTCGTTCGCCACTTCCTTCAGTGCCTTGGCTTCGTCGCCTCCTCCGCCACCGACGACCAGCGATGAGATCGCCGAGCCCGCCTTCGTCAGAAGGCCTGGCGGCACCCCGAAGGCCATCCCAATGCCGAAGTCGGCCGCCATGCCGATGGCGCGGAAGTAATTCACGCGCGACGCGAACTGCTTGATCTTTTCGATTAGCTTCTCGTCGTCCTTGGCGGCCTTCAGCAAGGTGTCAGCGACCACTTCCATCAAGGCCGCCTTAGAATCATCGAAGCCTTGGTAGAGCCAAGCGTCGAAGTCGATGAAGAGAGGCGGTGCCTCGCCCCGCTCGAGCTTACCCCTAACAAGTCGCAGCACCGTGGACTTGCCGGTACCCCAAGTCCCGAACACGCCGATCGAGAGGGGCAGCATCTCCTCCGTCGTCGCTAGAGCGCCGATCTGGTCCGCCAGTTCAGTGAAATTTAGGAAATCCTCGGCGCTTTCGCGGTCGCTCCACATGACCTAATGCTCCTCCCCGAGCTACAACTCGCGCAATTTATTAACTTAGTCGATGCCTGCTCGGCGCGCGAAACCAAATATCCATCCATATCGGGCCAGAATGCCGCGTGCCATCACGACCTGGGCCGAATATCGTGCTCACAGTTTCGCCTCACCGACCAAGTCCGGCTAGGGTCCGTACATCGTCGAGATGAACCTGCGTAAACCGCAACCGGACCGGCTCGCCCGCCAATGTCAGCTGTAATTCGGGCGCAACCGCACCAGCGAGTAGCGTGCGTATCTCGCCGTCCGTGGCAGGATTGGCGTAACGCCACTTGGCGGCGCATGTCGGACACATTGCGAGATGGTTTTCGGCATGCTCAGAAGTGAAGGATTCGAGCAGCTCCGATGCCTCGAAGTAAGGCGATCCGTCCGGCAATGCGAAGGGCATTTTCTGGTGGCAGCACTGGCAGATCATGTCACCGAGTGGGTTGGTGTAATGGTCTTCAAGATAGGTGCGCGCCACGGCACGGCTCTCGCCATTGCTCGTCCGTACACTGCGCTGGCGGACCTCATATGCTTTGGCGGGTGCATTCTCGGCTCGAGCGGCGAGGCGCTGAGCCCGCCGTGTTGGATCTCGCGTTTCGCGCTCGGGAAATTCGACTTGCTCGTAGGCGCGCGTCGCGAGCTTCCGGGCTAAATCCTCGTTCAGCGCTGCCAGGGCCTCGGCGGGCAGGCCTTCGAGCTGGTCGACCAGCTCGGCGGACAGGCCGATCAGTTCGGCTGCTTTCAGGCGCGCCTTGTGCTGGTCGCTGCGCTTGCGCTGTTCCTCACCGAAACCGATCGCCTGCAGCCATGCTTCGTTGCCGCCTGGGCTATAGCCTGCAGCTAGATCGGCTGCCGTGATCGCACGCGGCTTCCGCAAGCTGCCGTCCTTGGCCGGGATCCACGCCGTGTCACGAAGCGCAATGGCAAGCGACGATGGCCGCTGGTTGGCGGCCCGCGACTGATTGGGCGAGTAGGTGGCGACCATCGCAGATGCGCCGTGCAGTTTGACCGCATCCCAGATCAGCCGAGAGATCGCAGGATCACCCCGATCGAGCAGTTCATCGATCGACTCGATAAAGTAATCGATGTCCGTCCCCGTGCCGGTATGGCGTGTCGCGCCGAAGCCATGCTTCAACTCGGCCCAATGCGGGTGCGAATAGGCGATGGGCGAATACATCACCGAAAGACCGTCCTCGACGCCGCACTCGGTCAGGAACTCGATGAGGTCCTTGCGCCTGAGCTTTTCATAGCCCTCCCATAGCGCCACCCGATCGCGTCCCTCGATCGTGCCGCCATAGATCAGGCCGAGCGCCGACTGGAGATAGGGCACGTCGAAATATACCGCGTCCGCAACGTGATAGTCTGCCTCCAATCCCGCTCGAATGAAGCTGACTCCGGCGAACAGGCTTACATCGTCGTGTTCCTTCCACCACCGCAGGAACCTGCGCATATGTTGAAGGTGGCGTTCGCGATTGGGCCGCGGCCCGTCGCCCTTATATTGAGTGCGGATGATCGCAGTGAGATATGCTCTCTCGTCGACATCTTTCACGCCGACGCGCCGGAGGAACTGCTCGACATCCTTACCGCGCCCGCGACCCAAACGGACTATGCTGTTCTTGACGAGATATAGATCGCATCGGCCAGCCTCAGGGTCGAGCGCGCTGTCGGCGGGTGCGAACACGGCGGCGCTAGGTGAGGCGCGCCGGTTTCCTTCAATTCGGACGAAGTGAAGGCTGGCGATCGACATGGCGCGCTTTTGCGCCTTGAGGGCGGGGTCCAGCGCCAAATAGAAGCGTTGTGCGTCCTCGTCCGCGAGCCCGTCAAACCAGGCAAGCGCCCGTTTGCGAGCATCGGTCTCGGCTTGATACCAAAGCTGAATTTGCCCGAACGCGCGCTGGAAGGCGTTGAAGAACTCGACATAGCCCCATTCCTCGATCTTGAGCATCGTCAGAAACGCTTCGGTTCGGCTGTTGCGCAAACCTGTGATGATCCAGCTGCGCCCCGCCTTTCCGCCAAACCGGTCAAGTCCATCGTCCCCGAGCAATTCACGAAGTTCGGCAGGACCCCGCACGGCACTGCCGGCGGTCACATAACCCCCGGCATGGGTGGGGATCAGCGGCTCGGCAAGGAACCTCTTCGCGATGATGGAGCGGATCGGCGCGAAGATCGCAGGTAGCTCGTCGCCACCGTTGGGAAGGAGGTCGAGAACACCGCGCTTCAGCAGGCCACGCTCGCGCAGGTCAGGAAGCGTGTCGGCGACCAACGTCGCGAGTGTCTCAATCAGCTCAGCGTTCCACGCGTCGTCTAGCTTGATGTTGGCCCGGTTGTCGGTGAGCTGGAACGGGCCGTGGATGAAAAAGTGCAGCCCCGTAATTTCCTGGGTCTCGAAGAACACCATCAGCTTTGTCGGGGTGTCCTCGGCGATCAGTTCGCCGCCATCGTTCATCCGTATCGCAGCCTTGACCTCATACTGCTTGCGCTGCTCACGCTGCTCGACCGTGCGCGTCAGGATCAGGAAGCGCTCGCGATGCGTCGACTGATCAGGGAGGACAGAACGGATTGTGCGCAGTCCCTCGGCGTTGTCCTCGACCTCGGCATGGCTGGGAGTCGCGCCCTCAAGCCATTCGAGGCGCTTAATGTGCTTCAGAAACAGCAGCGAGCGCGGGCCTCCGCTAGCGAGGCCGTCGCGCGCGCGACCCAGCGTGGTAGCGGCGGTGTCCGGTCTGAGCGGAAGGACGATGCGCGTGGTCGCGTCGCGATGTTGTGTCGGAATGATGCGCGGAACCACAAGATTTTCGATCGCGAAAGCGAGTGGATCGCCTTCGATCCGCGAATGCACTTCAGGCCGTTCGGTGATGACGTAGACCGATTTGAAGCCGATCCCGAAACAGCCGATCTTGTGGCCGTCGTCCAATTTGGTCGTGTTGCCGATTCCTGTGATACCCTCGATATCTTCCCGGTCGAACGGGCGTCCGTCATGCTCGAACTGGATACGGTCAGGTTCGAGTAGGAAGCGAACCCAGGTCGCCTCGGCATCTTCGGCATTCTGCAGAAGCTCGAAGATGAAATGACTAGGATCCGCATATTTCTCCACGGTAGCGTTCCAGATGCCGCGGTCGAAATTATTCTCGTGGCTGGCATCGACCCAGCGCTGTCGCTTGGCGCGAAGGGCGTCGAGCCAGATGTCGAAAGGATCGTCCATGATCAATGCTCCACGCGCAGGATACCCGCGGCGACGCGGCGGGGCAGGATGTCAGCTCGGCGTTCGGCCGCAGCGAGATTATCGAGCGCCTCGCGATGGTCCGCATTCGCGCGCGCAAGCTGGCCCTGGCGCATGCGGCGGATGCGATCCTCCGAGACCAGGCTCAACTGCTCTTCGAGAATCGCGACGCGTGCCCGGTGGCTGGCTTCGAGACTGTCGCGCCGGAACCGCGCGATTTCGCCAGCCTCGGCGATGTGCGCCGTCCGACGGCGGGTCCATAGTTCGTGATGCCAGCCCTCCAGACCTTCGACGACGGCGATGCTCGGAAGCGCGACATCGTCGGTGTCTTCGGCGGCGGCAAAGATGTCCATGAACACCGCGCCGACGGCCGCGTCCTCAACGACGGAAACCAGCATGGCGTCTTCCCGTAGCCCGCGCATCTGCCATTGGTAAATCGCGAAGGGATGGTCGCCGACCGGCAGGGCCGGGTCGGACACCTTTAGCGCCACTTGTATCTCTTCGTCGCCGGCAAAGGACCGGGCGGCCGCTTGGGTCAGCGGGTGGACCGGCGTAATGAAGGCGAGATCGCGATCGGCATTGGCTGTCTCTCGGTCGAAGGTAAGCGCCAGGGTCTGCTGGTCGCCACGCAGCCAGCCCTCCCATTCCCGCTCGGCAAGGTTCAGCCGCGACCCGCGCGTGCGGGGCGGGACGAGACGCCGACGCGCGTCTGCGGACAAGCGCAAACTCTTGGCTGGACCTTGGCCGCTGATGGGGTTGCGGCCCACATCCAGCTCGCGCTCGAGATGGAGGCCCACCAGCCGTTCGATCGCGCTCGGCTCGAGCCAACGGCTCGATGCCTGCGCAATGTCGTCGTCGATCTGGTTGCGCTCGATACGCACGCCGAACAGCTCCGCCTCGCGCTCCTCGAGCGCATCGGTCTCGATGACCTGCCGTATCTCATTGTCGGCGAGTTGCTGAAGCCGCGCCTCGCGTTCCTCGTCGGTCAGGGTGAAGTCATCCGCCACGGCCTGCAGCGCCCCGGCGATCTCGCCGAGAATTGCCTCGCTGCCGCCGATGGCACGTTCGAACACGCCGATGCGTAAGAGACACCGGTTGAAGATGTCAAAATCGACCGTGCCCGGTGTCACGAAATTGTAGATCGCAACGGTCTGGCTGGGCTGGCCGTAGCGGTCGATGCGTCCGATCCGCTGCTCGATGCGCATCGGGTTCCACGGGATGTCGTAGTTGACCAGGGCGTCGCAGAACTGAAAGTCGAGGCCTTCCGAGCCGACTTCGGACGAAAGTAGCACATCGATCGCGTCGTCATGCTCGGGCGGCAGGGCAAACGCCTTGCGCAGCCTTCGACGATCGTCATCGGCGACCCCGCCATGGATGAGCCCGACGCGCACGCCGCGCGAGCGCAGCGCCGCCTCGACATAGGCAAGGGTGTGCCGAAAAGAGCTGAACAGCAAAAGGCGCCGATTGGGCATCTCCGCCTTTTGGGTAATGATCTCGATCAGCCGCGCGAGTTTGGGATCGTCGCCCGGCAAGGCGCCGGCACGCTCGACAATGGCAGCAATTTCGGCCCGGATCGAGTCCACCGCGATTTCGGCATCGTCTAGTTCGCCGCCGCCAATCTCGATGAATTCGAGCTCGGTGAGGCGCCGCGACAGGATCGTCTCGAGGAAGGGCACAAGGCCATGCAGCGAGCTCGCGGCCTGACGCCGGATCGTGGTCATCAGGAAGCCCAGCGGCCCCGCGCCATGCGTGCGCAGATAGATCGTGCGCTGCAACGAAAGCAGGTCGTCGTGGATGGCGCGTTGCTCGGGTGTGAACGGAACCTCGATCGTTCGGGCCTTGCGGCTGGTGAAGGTGCCGATGTCGCGCCGACGCGTGCGGCTGATCATCGAGGCAAAGCTGTGGAGCCCCTCGGCCGGGCGGATCAGACGCACGCGTTCATCGTCTGTTCCCGCAGCGGCTATCGCAGCCAGCAGGTTACGAAAATCGGGTGACGGCGCCAGCATCGCGCGGCCCCAGTCCGTGCCCGCCGCCTCTTGCAGATGAGACCGTGCTTGAGCTTGCCAACCCGGCGCGGCGGCGCGAATGGCGGCGATCGCCGCATTGATGGCTTCGTTCGGTTCCGCCATCCGTTCGAAGGTCGGCCGGTCGATCACCAAATCGGGACGCATCAGGTTCAGCAGCGAGAAGAGGTCACCGGTCCCCAGCTGGACCGGCGTCGCGGTAATGAGCACCACCGCCTCGGCATTGTCCGCGAGCAATCGCAGGCCTTGATGCAGGCTGGTGTCGCTGTTGCGCGCGTTGTGCGCCTCGTCGACGATTAGCAGGTCGAAGCGCGGCGGCGTGTCAAGAGTGCTCAGCCCCGGCCCACGTCCGCCGCCACGCTGCGAAAAGCCCTGGAGCAAATTCTCGTTGACCAACGAGAAGGGCAGGATGGCGCGCGAGAAGCGGTCGGGCCATTCGCCTTCGAGGTCGCTCTGGTCAAGGCAGTAGCGGAGGTCATCGCTGGTGAGCGTCACGAACTCCTCGTCGAAGCGCCGCATTTCGCGGTGCCACTTCTCCTCCACGACGAGCGCCTTGGAGCAAACGATCAGAACGGAGCGCAGCGGGCGTCGCGCCTGCAATTCGCGCAGCAGCAGGCCAGCCTCAATCGTCTTCCCTACGCCCACTTCGTCGGCCACGAGCATGCGCGGGCGATCTGCGCGGACGAACTTCAGCACCGGGCGGAACTGGTAAGGGATAAAGTCGATGCGCCCGGCCTGCAGCGAATAGAGATTTGCGATGCTGGGCTCGGCCAGCTGAAGCGCGGTCAGGCGTGCGCTGAACTCATCAAGCGTTGCGCGGACGGCTCCCGGCGTCAGGTCCGCGGCAATGACCTGGCTGAGATACCAGGTCTCCAGCCGTCCATCGATGAACACGCTGAGCCGCGTTTCGCGATTGCTGGGCGTGATGCCGGTGATTACGCCGATCCGGGCGGGATCGGACCGCAGCGAGACGGTATGGCCGATCTGGAAATTAGGTGCGGGCGCAGACTGCGCGGCTTCCATGCGGATCGCAATGATCTCGCGGACCTTTCGCTCGAGCGCCGCCACATCCACGCCGTGCGCCAGTGCGGTCGCAACGATTTCCTCGTCGCTGGCCTCCAATATGCCTTCGGCAATGAGCGAAAGAAGCTGGTCTGGATCGCGGGGCATTGTCATGATGTCCATCCGGGGCTGAACTGGCGTTGTAGGGTACGGATCATCCGACGCCGGGCTGTGTCGTAGCCGGTGTCGTCGATGCCGAGGTGGTTGCGCGCGTCTTTGCGGCTGGTCTGCGCGAGGAGGTGCTCGAATATGCCGAGCGCGGCGGCATCTTCCTGCAGCACATCGCGCATGCGTTCGGTCAGGTCGATAAACTCGTTCGCCGTGGCCGATCCGCGGTCGTCGGCCACGGCGTCGGTGTCGTCGGCGAGCGGCTCGCGCTGATCTTCGTGACGCCACTGGCTGGCGATGCTACGCATCACCTGCGAAAGAAAGGCGGGCAACGGCACCTCCGCTGGCCATGGCCGGTCGCCCGACAAGGCGCGCGCGAGCGCTTCGTGCAGCAGCTCCGCGGCATCGCGCCGCGGGCAACCGCTCACCCAGGTCTTGGCCAGAGCCGCGAGACGCAGCAGATCGGCTTGGCGTAACCGACTTAGCAGCCGGCTCACCTCCTCAATCGATAACGTTTCGACTCCGTGCGGCATGTCCGACAGGTCTCCCTTCACATCTGTTACGGAGATGAGAGGGAAAACGGGAAGCGACGAGGAAAAAAATTTGAACCGGGTCGCGGTGTCGGATCATAGCCATAACGCCGGGTCACCATGACTTCATCTTGCACAGGCGGCCGCTATCGCCTTCGTCGTGAAGCCGCACCACGACTTCGTCATCATCGAAAATCTCGTCGCCGTCGTCGCGGTGTGAGTTCGGAGTCAATAAGCGTGATGATCGATGGCAAGCCCAGAGCCGTTTAACCGCAGACCCTCGAGTTGATCAAGGGCGGTCGAGGCTTGCGATCCAAAAACGACCTAGTTTGAGCCGTTCGGATCAGCAGTGGCACGGCGTCTGTTTTTCGCGTGGTCGAGCTAAATACCGACAGACCGCTGCCGGCTCACTTCGTCCATCCACGCGCCCCTGCCCGGTCAACTAACGCCGTCCCCCGCAGCACTGCGCGCCAACCAAAACCCCGGCACCAATTCAGCGTATCGTTTCTTCTGCTCGGCGGTTGCCCCAAGGGTCAGCACCATAAGCGAAAATGGCGTGTGCTGGCCCTGTCCTCGCGAGTCCAAAAACCGCACGCGCCCCCTCAGCAAGTAAATGTCTGCATCGGCGCTCAGCGTATCGTGAAACCAGCGCGAATCGGTTCGAACGGGGACGAGGCAAACAACGGTCTCGACCCTTCCGGCTCGCCACTGATCATGGGTACGCTGCAGCCATTTGAGAAGCTCAGAGAAGGGTGGGTTGACGAACACGAGCCTGCCCGACCAGGCGTCAGTCAGCCCGTCGCCGCCCTCGCTCAACAAAATTCGGCGGCGTGCGATGACCGGACTGAGCAGGTGGCCGCAGGGGTCGAGATCGATTTCACCAAAGGCCGCATAGATCGCAGCCATGAAGTCAGGCGGCGTGAAGCGGCTGTCGCGATCGTCCTTGTCGCCCTGTCCCCAATAGCTCCGCTCTTGCGCGCGTCGCCGCGCTTTGGGCGCAAGCACCGCCATCAAACGAATTAGGCTTTTCACCGACCCTCCGCCTCGCTCCAGACTGGCGATGGTCGTCCTCGATAGCTTTGTCTTTTCCGTCATCTCATCGAGCGACATCGACCGTTTGCGCCGGGTGGCGCGCAATTGTTCGGCCAGAGATCTGCCAGGAGCCAGGCCGGTAAGACGAAAGTCCAACGCCCCCATCACCATGATGAGGGTCCCGACCGAGCCGACGCCCTTCTCCAGCCGTTTGATGGCCTGAGCATCGAGACCGACCCGTTCGGCTAAGGTTCGTTGCGACCATCCCGCCAGCCGTCGAGCCTCGCGCAATTCTTTGAGCAGCATTCGATACCATTTGGGTTCAAATTCTAATCGGATACAATCCAAGGTTGGGGGTCGGCAACACCCAGAATTCACTCCAGCTTGTTCTTGATCCCCTAGGCTGGAGCTGGCGGGCACGGCTGCCCACGTCGCACTCGCATTTCGAACATGGCGGCATGTCATGTCGCCAATGGCAGAGGGGGAGGCGGCTGCTTCCGGGGCGATTCGGGGTGGATATCGGTCTGGCCGCTTTCGGGAGCAAGCAGGCCATATCGACCATTCGTTAAGCTATGTCGCCGCGACTGCTTGGCGATCAACCTGTCGGCTCATCCCCAAATCGGCCGCCCAAGCGCTCTATATCGATCCTACAAGACCGCTCTGCGTTGCATTTTCGATGAGGGTGGTCCGGCAAGCGCCTTGGGTCGTCTTGCGCCACGGGGCAAGGGTTCGTTCCGAAATGCCGACGATCCGACAGCTTTCGCCCACGCCCTTGCCGCTCGCGATCAGGCTTTCCACGGCGCGGCATCTCGCGTCCTTGTCGGGGATCGTTGTCATTTCGGCCCCACGAGTGCCGACGCGCTTTGCCAGAGCATATAGGCCGCAACCACGAAGATCAGCCCGGCGAACACCGTCGTCAGCATGCCCTTTCCCGACAAGCGCCCGGCAAGGGCCGTGCCGCCAAACCCGCCGACGACACCGCCGGCAATGAACACGCCCGCGAGCGGCCAGTCGATCAGTCCCGACCAGGCATAGTTGGCGGCCGTCGTCAGCCCGAAGGCGGTTACCGCAATCAGGCTGGTGCCGACAGCGTTCATGATCGGCATCCCAGTCGACGCCACCAGTCCGGGCACGATCAGAAAGCCGCCACCGATACCAAAAAAGCCTGAGAAGATGCCGGTGCCAAGCCCGTAGCCGAGCACCTTGGGCGCATTTTCGCGGGTGCATTCGGCACCCTCGATACCTTTATTCTTACGCCCGTGCAGCATCACGATGCCGACCACGATCATCACGATCGCGAACAGGAACAGCAGCTTGTGCCCGTCAAACGCCTTGCCCGCTGTCGATCCCGCCAGCGCGCCGAGAATGCCCGCGCTGGCATACATCAACCCACAGCGCCATTTGACGGTCCCGGCGCGAGCGTGGCTGGCAAGCCCGGTCGCGGCATTGACGGCAACGGCAAGCGCGCTGGTGCCGATCGCGACATGCGGACTGGTGACGCCGACCAGATAGACCATCAGCGGCACCGCAAGGATCGAGCCGCCACCGCCAACGAGCCCGAGCGTGAAGCCTACCAGCACGCCCGACAGGGCGCCGAGGACGTATTGAGTGGTGTCGAGCACCGCCGTCAGACCGTATTGAGCGGTATCTTGAGGTAGCGTGTGCCGTTCGCCTCGGGGTCGGGCAGATGCCCCGCGCGCATGTTGACCTGGATCGACGGCAGGATCAGGCGCGGCATGTCGAGCGTCGCATCGCGCGCCGTGCGCATGGCAACGAAGCCGTCCTCTTCGATGCCGTCATGCACGTGAACATTGCTGTCGCGCTGGGCCCCGATCGTCGTTTCCCAGGCGAATGCGTTGCGATCGGGTGCTTTGTAGTCATGGCAAAGGAAGAGCCTCGCCGCGCGGGGAAGCGAGAGCAGGCGCCGGATCGAGCGGAAGAGCTGCCGCGCATCCCCGCCAGGGAAGTCTGCCCGCGCAGTGCCGAAATCGGGCATGAATATCGTGTCCCCGGGGAACACCGCGTCGCCGATCACATAGGCAAGATCGGCGGGCGTGTGGCCTGGCACGTGGAGGACAACTGCGGCCATACTGCCGATGGTGAAGCTGTCGCCGTCGTCGAACAGATGGTCGAACTGCGATCCATTACGCTGGAAATCGCTGTCTTCGTTGAACAAGGTGCCGAAGGTCTGCTGAACTGCGGTAATAGCACGCCCGATCGCAATCATCCCGCCCAATTGCTGCTGGAGATAGGGCGCCGCCGAGAGATGATCGGCATGCGCGTGCGTCTCGAGCAGCCATTCCACACTGAGCCCTTCGGCTCGAACATAGGCGATGATCGCGTCGGCGCTCTGGTACCCCGTGCGGGCCGAGGCCGGGTCGAAATCGAGCACCGAATCGATGATCGCCGCTGTTCGTGTCATCGGATCATGGACGACGTGGCTGGCGGTGAAGGTGACTTCGTCGAAAAAGCTATGCACGACGGGGCGTGGAGAATCGCCGATCAAACTGGCGGTGATCTGCGCAGTGGCACTGGCGACGACGAGATCGTTTGGCGCAGTGGCCATGACATGTTCCCATGATTTCACGATTACGTGTATGATATAATCATGTAATCGTGTTGCGTCAATTGTTCAGCCGTGTCATATTTCGCCTTTGACGGATGGAAGGCCATGGAATTGAACGATCAGACTGGGCTACGGACGCCGTGTGGGCCGGCAAGGCTCGGCGACACGCTACCTAATTTCACGGCGCGCACCACGCAGGGTGTCAAGTCGCTTACTGACTTTCGTGGAAAGTGGCTGATCCTCTTTTCACACCCGGCTGATTTCACGCCGGTCTGCACAAGCGAGTTCGTTGCCATCATGCGCGCCTCTGATCGTTTTGCGGCGTTGGATTGTCAGCTGATGGCGCTATCGGTCGACAGCCTTTTCTCACACTTCGCCTGGATTAAGGCGATCCACGAGAAGTTCGGTGTGAAGGTAAGCTTTCCGATCATCGAGGATCCGACGCTGGAGGTCGCGCGCGCCTATGGCATGGTTGGTGACGACGCGCTGGATGCGTCATCGGTGCGCACGACCTATTTCGTCGATCCTGAAGGCCGGCTGCGGGCGTCGACCTGCTATCCCTCGACTGTCGGTCGCTCGGTGGAAGAGATGCTGCGGCTGCTGGCTGCCCTCCAGCGCACTGATGGCCAATCGGCGTTGGTGCCGGCCGAATGGATGCCGGGCGATGACTTGCTCGCGGTGCCCAGTCAGGCGCTAGCCGATGTCTTCGCCGCACAGACGGCGACCGACTGGTTCTATGCGCCCGTGAAGGACGAAGGCTGATCATGCCCACCAATCTGAGTGCCCTCGATATCGAAGCGCATGCCGATCTGCTCCGCGCTATCGCCCATGCTGTGAGGCTCGACCTGCTGCGTACGCTGATCGGTGGCGAGCGCAGCGTGAGCGACCTGGAAGCGGCGACCGGCATCGTCCAGCCCGGCCTGTCACAACAGCTTGGCATCTTGCGCAAGGCCGATCTCGTCCTCACCCGGCGCGAAGCCAAACAGGTGTTCTACCGCATCAATCACGCGCGCTTCGCCGAACTCAGCACCTTGCTCGATGCGTTTGCTGATACCGTCGCCATGCCACGCCATGCGGCACTCGCTGATCGAATGGCGATCGGCGGCGGCGCCGCGATGTTCGCGCGGGTCGAGTAGAAAGTTAGCGGACGGTCGCGATGCCATCGCCCAACAGGTCGCCATCGATCCGCTGCCCGTAATAATCGCCTTTGGCATGGAATCGCTTCCTTGCCTCTTCAATGCTGCCGGTCTGGCGCGGGTCACGCGGTCGTTCGCGGCTGCTGATATAGGCGGCGACGTCCCACGCTTGCTGGTCGGTCAAGCTATATCCCTGGCCCAGTGGCATATTCGCCTTGATGAAGGCGGCGGCATTGGCGACCTTTCCCACCCCAGCGCCCCAGTTGAATGACATCGGCCCCCAAAGCGGCGGAAAGGCATAGCTGCCCGACGCATCCCTCTGCCCCTGTCCATCTACGCCGTGGCAAACCGCGCAGCTCTGGGTGAACACCTTGGCCCCGCGGGCGGGATCCTGACCGAGTGTCGTCGGGTTGAGGTCGATGAAGCCCCTACCGGGCAGGTCCACCCCGGTCGGCGCGCCCTTCGCCAGCCAGAAGAAGTACATCTGGAGATCACGGTAGATCGGGTCCCCCGGTGGCGGCGCCTTGCCACTGGGAGAGGCCGGGGCGTTCATCGAATAAGTGAAACAGTCGCGGATGCGATCTTCCATGGTGTTGATCTGATCGTTCTTCGCGCGATAGGCAGGATAGGCACCCCACGCCGCCCACATTGGCGAGGCATTCGGCTGACGGCCAGCATCGAGATGGCAATTGCTGCACGACAGACCGTTGCCGACATGATTTCCGGCATTCGCGCGGGTGTGGAGAAATAGCTGCTGGCCGCGGCGGATCGCGGCGCCTGACGGGCCGTCCGGTATCGCCGAATCGGGTGGTGGCGTGAACGATATTGGCAGTGCTGGGGTCAATGCCACCCGTGCGGTCGGGGCGCTGGCGCCGCCGCGCAAGCCGATCATGTACATGACCGCCCCGACAATGATGATCGCGAACAGCGTCACCGCCCAGACAAGGAAAGGTCGCCCCGATGGCCGCTGGGGCGCGGCACTCCATCCTTCGTGCATCGATCGTCCCTGGTCAGTCCGTCCACCCGATCCGAGCGGCCTCTCACGCCTCATTCGGGCAGCAGGGCCCAGCCACGCAGTTGCAGGTTCGCCATGGTCGTCATGGCCGAGACGTCAACCCGGACGCCGCTTGCGACGTCCTTTACTTCATAATTGTGCGCATGCAGGGCCTGCCCACAAACCGCGACGACGACACCCGCCGCCCGCAACTTGGCGATCAGCGCGATGTTGGGGTTGTTCGGCGCCTTGGTCTGGGCAGCATATACGGCGTCGTTGGTGATGATCTGGGTGGCGGGTCCATAGAGGATCGCGACGATATCGCCCGGTTTCACATGGACGCCGTCGGCGGCGAGCAGGTTGAGGAAGCGCGCAACGCGTTCGAGCGACGCGTTGGGCTTGGCTGGATCGGCGCTTGCCTTCGTGACGGGAAACACGACGCGGTAGCGCAGCGCCGGATCAGGCCGCTCCATCGCCCCCTCGGTCGGGAAGCTCGCGCCAAAGGATTCGATCGCCAGCGCTCGGTGCTGCTGCGCAAAGCCTGGGCCTGCCGCAGCGATGGTCACCAGTGCGGCGACAGCGAACCATAGTTTCATCGAGTCCTCCCTGAATTCAATGCCAACGAACCAAATCGCGTGACTCTAGCTCGCACCCACGCTCGCAACCCAACGCATAATCCCCGCCTTGTCCATCGCGCCAGCCTGCCGGGCGACCTCGGCGCCATCCTTGAACAGGATTAAGGTCGGGATCGAGCGGATCGCATAGCGCCCGGCCAAAAGATGTTCGGCCTCGGTATCCACTTTGAGCAGCCGAACCTTGGGGTCTAGCTCGGCTGCCGCAGCCGAAAATGCCGGCGCCATCATGCGGCACGGGCCGCACCAGCTCGCCCAGAAATCAACGAGCACCGGGCCGGTGCTCCGGCTAATCATCTTGTCGAACAGCGCCAGATCGGCGTCGATCGGTGCGCCTGCGGCCAGTGGGCGCAGGCAGGTGCCGCAGTTCGGGTTGTCGCCCAACCGCGCCTCGGGCACGCGGTTGAGCGCCTGGCAGTGCGGGCAGACAAGGATTGCGCTGCTCATCCGGGCTCTCCTGCGATGCGTCCGCTATAATCGCACAAGGCAGCAATGATTCCCGCGACTTGCGCATCGACCAGCCGATAGAAGCGCGACTGTGCCTCAGCGCGCACGCGCACTGCACCCGCATCACGCAGTACCGCCAGATGCTGCGACACGCTCGCCTGGGACAGACCGGTAAGAGTGACGAGTTCGCCGACTGAGACCTCGCCATCGGTCATCCGGCACAGCATGATCAGGCGATCGCGGTGCGCGAGCAGCCGCAGACGTTCGGCGACATGCGCGGCATTGTCGTGCAGCGCGGCGATGGGTCCGGTAAAGTTCATGCTGCCACTGTTGCGGGCCGACCGTCATCGCGCAAGACGATGTAGATCGCCGGGATTACCAGCACCGTCAGCAAGGTCGACGAAGCCAGGCCAAACAGCAGCGAGATGGCGAGGCCCTGGAAGATTGGATCGGTCAGGATAACGCCTGCGCCGATCATGGCTGCCGCCGCCGTGAGCGCGATTGGCTTGAAGCGAATCATGCCCGCCTCCAGCAGCGTATCGCGCAGCGACTTGTCGGGCGCGCGGGCGTGGTTGATGAAATCGACCAGCAGGATCGAATTGCGCACGATGATGCCGGCCAGCGCAATGAATCCGATCATCGACGTCGCGGTGAAGGGTGCCGCGAACAGCATATGGCCGATGACGATGCCGACCAAGGTCAGCGGAATAGGCGTCAGAATCACCAACGGCAGCTTGAAATTGCGGAACTGGCCGACGACCAGCACATAGATTGCGAGCAACGCGACCCCGAACGCCGCGCCCATATCGCGGAAGGTGACCCAGGTGATCTCCCACTCGCCGTCCCAGAGGAGCGCAGGCTTGCTCTCGTTATCGGGCTGGCCGTTGAGGCGGATTTCCGGCTTGACCAGGCCATGCGCCTTCCAGTCGAACTTGTTCACCGCATCATTGACCGCGAGCATGCCGTAGATCGGCGCTTCGTAGCGCCCGGCGAGCTCGGCGGTCACCATCGTCGCGCCGCGCCCGTCACGGCGGAAGATGCTTTGGCCCCCAGGCTGCATCTTCGCCTCAACCAACTCGCCGAGCTGGATGAGTTGCGGGCCGCCCGACCCTTGCGTCACAGCCACCGGCGTGGTGGCAAGCGCCTGACTCCAGCTGCGCTGCGACTGATCGAGCGCGATCTGGATCGGCAACGGATCGCGCCCGCCGCCGCGCGGGGCATAGCCAATAATCTGGTCACCGAGCAGCGCCCCGATGCTGTCGAACAGCTGGCGTTCGGACAGACCATATTGGTCGAGCTTGTCGCGATCGGGGATCAGGCGCAGTTCTGGGCGCGGATCGCCGAAACTGTTATCGACGTCGACAATGTACGGCACCGATTTGAAGATCGCCTCCAGCTGGGCCGCCGTCGCGCGACGGACGGCTTCATCGGGGCCATAGACTTCGGCGAGCAGGGTCGCGAGCACCGGCGGGCCGGGGGGCGTCTCGACAACCTTGATCGAGCTACCAAGTGGGAGCGGCAGAGCTTTCAGTTTCTCGCGCAGCACGACGGCGATGGCGTGGCTGGCGCGTGCGCGATCTTCCTTGGGGGCGAGCGTGACCATCAGGTCGCCCATTTCGGGGCGCGCGCGCAGGAAATAATGGCGGACGAGGCCATTGAAATTGAACGGCGCTGAGGTGCCGGCATAGGCTTCCATCGCCTCGACCTCGGGCACGGTGCGGACGATCGCGGCGGCCTGTTCGAGCGCGCGCGAGGTCGCTTCGAGGCTGCTGCCCTCGGGCAGATCGACGACGAGCTGGACTTCGCTCTTATTGTCGAAGGGCAGGAGTTTGACCGTGACCGCTTTGAAATAGAACATCGAGCAGGCAACCAGCGTGGCGACACCGACCGCGATCAGGAACAGCCGCGCGCTCTGCTTGGTGGCGATCACGCGGCTCGCAACGCGGGCATAAAGCAGACCGAGCTTGCCCCCATGATGATCGGCATGATGGTCCGCATAGGCGTGGCCGTCGCTGGTCGCCGAGCGGGCGAAGCGAATCATCAACCAGGGTGCGATGATCACCGCGACGAAGAAGCTGAACACCATCGCGGCAGACGCATTGACCGGGATCGGTGCCATGTACGGCCCCATCAGCCCAGAGACGAACAGCATCGGCAGCAGTGCGGCGACCACGGTCAGCGTCGCGACAATGGTCGGGTTACCGACTTCCGACACCGCGTCGACCGCCGCGTCGATCCGGCTGCGGTCATCCTTCATCGCCCAGTGACGCGCGATGTTCTCGATCATCACGATCGCATCGTCGACCAGGATACCAATCGAAAAGATCAGCGCGAACAGGCTGACACGGTTGATCGTGAAGCCCATCAGCTTGGAGGCAAACATCGTTAGCAGGATGGTCGTCGGGATGACGATCGCGGTGACGCCCGCTTCGCGCCAGCCGATCGCAAAACCGATCAGGATGACGATTGAGACGGTCGCGAGCGCCAAGTGAAAAAGCAGCTCGTTCGCCTTGTCATTGGCGCTTGCGCCGTAATTGCGCGTGACGGCGACATCGACACCGGCGGGGATCAGTGATCCCTTGAGCGCTGCCACTCGCGCGACGACGCCGGTCGAAACATCGACCGCGTTGGCGCCTGCGCGTTTGGCGATGGCGATGCTGACGGCGGGGGCGCGGTTCCAGCCCTTGCCCTCGCTGCGCGACCAGCGCCAAGCACGCGCCTGATCCTCGGTCGCGGCCTGCTGAACGCTGGCGACGTCGCGCAGATAGACGGGTGCACCGCTGACCGATCGCACGATTAGCGCGCCAACATCGGCGGCGCTGCCCAATGTCTGGCCGGCGATGACGCTCGCGGCCTGTCCATTTTCGCGGACCGTGCCGGCGGGAAAGGAGCGATTGGCCTGCGATGCGGCATCGATCACGCTGCCGAGCGGCACTTGGTGCAGTGCCAGTTTCGCCGGATCGGGCGCGATGCGAATCGCCTCGCGCTGGCCGCCGACGATGAAGCTCAGGCCGACATTGTCGACCTTGGCGATTTCGGTGCGCAACCGGCCAGCAAGCTGCAGGAGCGACTGATCGTTCCAGACGCCCGGCACGCCAGGCTTGGGAGACAGCGTGAGGACCACGATCGGCACGTCGCTGATGCCGCGCACCGTCACCTGAGGCGGGGGAATGCCAACCGGGATACGGTCGATATTGGCATTGAGCTTCTCATCGATCCGGGTTGCGGCATCCTCGGGGTTGGACCCGACGAGAAAGCGCGCGGTGACGAGCACGCCATTGTCCTCGGCCTGGGCATAGACATGCTCGACCCCGTCGACCGACTTGACGATCGTTTCGAGCGGCTTGGCGACGAGTTCGACCGCGTCCGCGGCGGACAGACCTGGTGCCATCACGCGGATATCGACCATCGGCACGCTGATCTGCGGTTCTTCCTCGCGCGCAATCGTGAAGGTCGCGAGTAGCCCCACCAGGATCGCGGCGAGCAGGAACAAAGGCGTCAGCGGCGACTGGATCGTCGCGCGGGTGATCCGACCCGAGATACCGAGGCTCATTTCGAAGGCGCCGCGATCAGCGTATCGCCGGGGGTGACGCCTGACAGGATCTCGACTTTGCCCAAGTCGCCCGACGTAGCTGTCTGGACCGGGACGCTCGCGGCGTTGCCATCCGCGGCTAGGATGGTGACGGTGTCGATGCCGTAGGCGCGGGTGACGTAGCTGGTCGGCACGATCAGCGCGCGCCGCATGCCGGTCTCAACCTCCGCAGCGAGGCGGCGGCCGATCAGGCTGTTGTCGATGCCGCTCATCGTAGCATCGGCGGTGATCTGGCCTGCCTGGACCGAGGGATAGACACGGACCACAGCACCGGTTCGGCGATCGGCGCGGACTCGCGACCCTGCATGGACCTGACTTGCAAGCGATTCGGGGAGAGTCAGGCGCAGAACGGTATCGCCGGCCGTGATCGTGGCGATGACCATGCCCGGCGCGACGGCCGCGCCGGCGGGAATGTCGGCGCGCAAGACGCGACCAGATGCGGGGGCGATGACGACGCCTTGCCCGGCGACCGCACCGACCGCCGATTGCTGCGCTCGCGCCGCACGGATCTGGGCATTGGCGGCCGTTGCGACGGCCTGCGCCTGATCGAGCCGCGCTTTCGCGTAAACGCCATTTTCATAGAGGAACCGGACCCGCGAGAGATCGGCCTGTGCCTGGGCGGCCTGCGCCTGCGCGGCCGCCGCCTGCGCCCCGAAGGCGGCGGATTGCGGTCCAAGCTGGCTGTCAATGATCCGCCCGATCGCCTGCCCCTTGCGCACCAGATCGCCCGCGCGGACGTTGAGCGTGGTCAGGATGCCGGGAATGCGCGCGATTGCCTGCGCCTGATCTACGGTCGCGATTTCCGCGCTCACCGATTTCCAGTCGATGGTTTCGGTGGCGACGACCTTGAGCCTCGCCCCGGCGGGCGCGGCGACCTTTGCAGTTGGCGCTTCGGGCGCGCTGCCGCAGGCGGCAAGCGGGAGGATCGCCAGCAACAAAGCTGCGATACCGGGCTGAGGGCGGGACATGCTTGGGGGCTCCCTATTTCTCGACCGGCAGGCCGGCCGACGTCCAAGCGCCAAAGCCACCGGCAAGATGCGTATCGACACTGGATTTGGACGCAGCGCAGCGATCGAGCGCCATCGCCGATCGTTTGCCGCCTGCGCAGGACAGGATCACCGTCTTGCCACCGGCATCAGGCAGCGCTGCGGGATCAAAGCGCGATAGTGGCAGATTGCGCGCGCCTGGGATGTGTCCGGCGGCGAATTCATCGGGCTCGCGAACATCGACAACGATCGCCGTACCTTCGCGCAGCAGCGCTTGCAGTTCGACCGGGCTGACGTCGCGATGCGCGGGCTTGCGCGAGAATCCAAACATGTCGGCACCTCTTTAATTTTCTCGATTGCACATATCGTGTAATGATTATATGCGTCAACCCATATCGAGTGAGAGGAACCGGAAATGTCCGAATCGCATGTCGTTGTGCTGGGTGCTGGCTTGGGCGGCACGATTGCCGCTTATGAAATTCGCGCTGCGCTGAAGGGAAAAGCGCGCATTACCGTCATAAGCAAGGGCGAGGATTACTGGTTCGTTCCCTCAAATCCCTGGGTTGCTGTTGGTTGGCGCGAGCCGGAAGCGCTTCGCGTGCACCTGCCCCCTGTCATGGCCAAGCACGGCATTGCCTATACCGGCATCGGCGCTCGCAAGGTGCATCCCGAGTCGAACCGGATCGAACTCAACGATGACTCGTTTATCGATTATGATTATCTTGTTATCGCCACTGGACCCGAGCTTGCCTATGACGAGATCGCGGGATTCGGCCCCGATCATCATACCGTGTCGATATGTGAAACCGCGCACGCTGTTGCGGCGCGTGCGAAGTTCGAGGAACTTTGCGCCAATCCCCGCCCGATCGTCGTCGGCGCCGCTCAGGGCGCGTCGTGCTTCGGTCCCGCCTATGAGATGGCGATGACGCTCGATACCGAGCTGAAGAAGCGCAAGATCCGCGACAAGGTGACGATGACCTTCGTGACGCCCGAGCCCTATGTCGGCCATCTCGGCCTCGACGGCGTCGGTGACACCAAGGGTTTGCTCGAAAGCGAGATGCGCAACCGTCACATCAAATGGATCACCAACGCCAAGGTGACGAGCGTCGACGACGGCATGCTGCACGTCACCGAAGTGAACGACGACGGTAGCGACAAGAAGACATACGACCTGCCTTTTGGCTGGGGCATGCTGATGCCGCCCTTCAGGGGGATCGAGGCAGTGCGCGGCGTCGAGGGCCTGTCCAACTCGCGCGGCTTCATCCTGACCGACAAGCATCAGCGCAACCCCACCTATCGCAATGTTTTCGCGCTCGGCGTGTGCATCGCGATTCCGCCGACGGGTCCCACGCCCGTGCCGGTCGGCGTGCCCAAGACCGGGTTCATGATCGAGTCGATGGTGAGCGCGATCGCTGCCAATCTTAAGCAGATTCATGAAGGCAAGGAGCCGACCAACGAAGCCACCTGGAACGCCATCTGTCTCGCTGACTTTGGCGACGGTGGCGTGGCTTTTGTCGCGCAGCCTCAGATTCCGCCACGCAACACCAATTGGTCCTCGAGCGGAAAATGGGTGCATTTGGCCAAAATCGGCTTCGAGAAATACTTCCTGCGCAAGGTGCGGCTGGGCGAAAGCGAGCCTTTTTATGAAAAGCTCGCGCTGCATGTGCTCGGCATCAAGAAATTGCATTTCGACAAATGAAGGAATTCGTGATGAATCTCGATCGAGCTGTCTTGGCTTTCGCGGGCTTGATTGTGCTGGTCAGCGCCGTCCTCGCCGTCACCGTTTCGCCGTGGTGGATCGCGCTGACCTTGTTCGCCGGGGCCAACATGTTGCAGGCAAGCCTCACGGGCTGGTGTCCAGCAGCCATGATCTTCAAGGCGCTCGGCGTCCGCGCCGGGACAGCGTTTCGATAATCATGCGGCTGCCTATCGCCTTTAAACTGGCGGCGAGCGCCGCGATGGTGGCGCTTGCTGCCCCGGCCGCAGCGCAAAGCCTCGACGTCGTGATTGCCGAGGCCATGGCGCGGTCTCCGTCACTCGAAGGTGCGCGAGCACGCGCTGAGTCGGCGCGTGCCGGCGTCAATGCTGCCAGAGCCGAACGCGCACCTTCTGCCGCGCTTGAGGGCCAGATTGGCGTCGGGCGAATCGACCCGCAGGGATTTTTTGGGCTCACAGCCGACGATGTCATACCGCGATCGGCACGTGCCACGGTTGAACTGCCGCTGTTCACCGGCGGGCGCATCAACGCCGCGATCCGCCAGGCGACCGGCGGCGCTGAGGCGGCCGACCAACAGGTTCGGATGACCGCGCTCGAACTGCGCGTCCGGGTCGTTCAGACCTATGTGCAGGCGGTCGCTGCCCGACAGCTGATCGCGCGCTACGATACGCTTAACCGCGCGCTCGACGAGGCGCTTCGCCAGGCGCGGCTCAAGTTCAAGGCCGGCGAAGGCACATCGACCGAGATCGCCCAGGCCGAGGCGCGCCGCGCCGAGGCCGAAGCCGGGCTTTCGGGTGCTCGGGGTCAATTGGCCGGAGCAATGGCGCAACTTGCGGCGCTCACGGGCCACCGGGTAACGCTTGATGCTGAGCTCCCCGCTGCACCGCAAATCCCTGCGTCGAGCGACGCGACGATCGCGATGGCGTTGAAGGACAATCCAGTGGTGCTCGCCGCCCTTCGCCAGATCGATGCGGCCCGCGCCAAAACGGATGGCGTGCGCGCCGAGCGATTGCCGACGATCGGCGCCTATGCCGAAGCGGCGAGCGTGCGCGATCAGTTTTTCCCAGGCTACAAGGCCGACAGCGCCTCGGTGGGGCTGCGCGCGCGCTGGACCATTTTCAGTGGCGGGCGCATCGGCGCCAAGGCAAGCGGCGCTGCCGCCGACCTTCGCGCTGCGCAGGCCGATGCCGAAAATGCCCGGCTCGTCGTCGAGCAACAGGCCGTTGTTGCCTTCGAAGATGTAACAGCCGCGCGTGCAATTCTATCGGCGAGCGAAGCGCGGCTGACCGCAAGCGAAGCTGCTCTGCGCGGCACGGCGCTGGAAGTGAAGGCCGGGGCAAAGCCTCAGCTTGCCCAGCTGGACGCCGAGCGAGAGGCAATCGAGGCGCAAGCCGCGCGGGCGGAGGCAGGTGGACGGGTATTGGTGGCCGCGTATCGGCTTCGCGCGATCGCGGGCATGGATTAGATGCGGGTCGCTCTCGGCCTGGCTGGATGACAACGCCCTTCACCGTTGCACAATTTCTCGACGTGTTCGTCGCTTACAATGCCGCGATATGGCCAGCTCAGCTTGGTGCTTATGCGATTGGACTGGTCGCCGTCGCTGCGCTTTGGCTAGCGCAACGCAAGGCAGCTCGGATCATCCCGGCAATCCTTGCCGTCATGTGGCTGTGGAATGCGGTCGGCTATCAATATCTGTTCTTTTCGCGGATCAACCCCGCGGCGACAGTCTTTGCAGCCCTGTTCGCAGCCGAGGCTGTGCTGCTTGCTATGAGCGCCATCTCAAGCCGCGCTCTATTCTCGCCGCCAAGCCGAAGCCTGAAGTCGGCGATCGGGGCCTTCTTCATCGCTTACGCCTATTTGATTTATCCTGCGCTGGGCTACTTGGCGGGGCATGGCTTCATGGCAGGGCCGATGTTCGGGGTCGCGCCGTGCCCTACCGTCATTTTTACGATCGGGTTGCTGCTGATGGCCCGGGGTCGCTGGGTTATCTGGCTTTCGGTTATTCCAATCCTCTGGTCCTTAATTGGCCTAGCAGCGGCTTTGCAACTCGGGATCCTCGAGGATTTCGGACTGCCGATCGCCGGGCTTGCGCTCTTGCTTGCGATCAAAACCCGGCCCAGCATCGCTTGAGCCGCTGTGCTGGTATGGCCGGTCCGCGTTGACTTTCGACTAGCCTCGATGGCGATCAAAGCAGCGCATGAAGGCCGGTAAATGGCGATCGCGCGAGGCCGCCTGCAGCCGTTCCAGCACCTCGCGGGCCTGGACATCCGTCACGTTCGGCAGCAATTTATCGTAGAGCGCTATGTTTTCCACCTCGGCAGCCATCGCGTCGCGACAGGCATCTTGGAGCGTTTCCGGTGCCGCGACCTTGCCCGCCCAGCGATTCGGAATAGGGACAAGTCCGAGCCGCGCGCATTGGCCAAGCAATGCGTCCGCATGTCGACGCTCGGCCTCGACGATATTGATGAAGGGGCGCACCGGACCGAAACGCTCGATAACTGCGGCATAGGTCGCCTCGGCCTTGTATTCGTCGTCGAGGGCATCGCCAAGGATTGCTGCAAGGCTGGTCGACGTGTCGAGGCTCCCAAATCGCGATGGCGTGTTTCGGGTCATGGCTGGGGACGCGACGTCGCGGCTACGCTGGCAGGAAGGATCGGTATCACAACGCTTGGCTGTACCCCATTCAAGCTGCCGAGAAACGCCGTGATATGATCGACTTCGGGCGTCGCCAGCTTATCACCGAGCTGGGTGTTGCCCATCACCTCGACCGCCTGGCGAAGGTCCCACACCGATCCGGTGTGGAAATATGGCGCGGTCAGGGCAATGTTGCGAAGCGACGGGACTTTGAAATTATAGTCATCGCCGACCAAGCCGGTGACCACCGACCGGCCTTTGTCGCCTGACGGTCGCATCACCGCTCCCGGCGGGGCCACGACCCCGAATTTGGCATACATCCCGCCACCGACGTTGATGCCGCTGTGGCAAGCGGCACACCCCTTGTCGATAAACAGTTTCAAGCCCTGTTTTTGCGAGGCCGTGAGCGCCTTGGCGTCACCTTTCAGGTAGCGATCAAATGGAGCATCAGGCGTTAGCAATCCAGCTTCAAAAACGGCGATCGCCTTCTGCACATTCACCAAGCTGATCGGATCCGCCTCGCCCGGAAATGCCTTGGCGAACGCATCGCGATAGCCGGGGATACCCTTTAGCTGCTCCGCAACATGCGCTTGCGGCGACGCCATCTCGACCGGATTGACCATCGGTCCGCCTGCCTGCGCCTGCAGGTCGGCGGCGCGCCCGTCCCAGAACTGTGCGGTATTGAAGACAGCGTTCAATACTGTGGGGGCATTTCGACCGCCATGCTGCCAGTGATGACCGATGGATGTCGGTTCATTATCGGTCCCGCCTAGACCAATATTGTGACACGAAGCGCAGCTGATGGCGTGGCTTGCCGACAGCCGCGGATCGAAAAACAGCATCTTGCCGAGTGCCAGTTTGGCTGGCGTCGCGTCATTCCCGGGCAGTGCCGGAGCGGCGGCGGGAATGGCTTTGAATAACGTCCGGGCGGTTTCCATAAGGGGTTCGCTGGCGGCTGCCGTCGGGTTCGGCGCAGCGGCGTTACCGACCGGCTGACCGCTGGAAGATTTTTGGTTTTCGCAGCCTGCAAGGGCAACGCTTGCAGCAATAACGAGTCCGATGGCGGGCCGCATCATCCGCTACTCCTATCCATGGCTCGGAAGGACGCCGGGCGACGTTTTTGGGGCATTTGACCCAATAGTTGAACGATAGCGGCGTCGGAACGTTCCACCTTGATACGGATCAAACAGGATAGTCGCGTTCGCTGCGACGTTTAGCGAGCGCAGTCGGAATGTGCGGCACCGTTACCGCGCTGCCCCTGTTTGCATAGGCATGCGCAGAAGGTTTTTCAGGAGTCAGTAATGGTCGAAGACTGGTTGACGTTGATGGGGACCATGAATGGCGCAGTGCGGGATCTTCGCACCGCCTCGCCCGATGTGATGAAGGCGTTTTCGGATATGGCGCGAGCCGCGCACGGCGGTGAAGCACTGGACGGCAAGACGAAGGAACTTGTCGCGCTGGCAATCAGCGTCGCCGTCCGCTGCGATCCGTGCATCGCCTATCATGCCGAAGGCGCAGTGAAGCAGGGCGCGTCCCGCGCCGAGGTTTCGGAAACACTGGCTATGGCGGTGTATATGGGCGCCGGACCAACGGTGATGTACGCCGCCAAGGCACTTGAGGCCGTCGATCAGATCGTAGCGCGCGACACGCCTGCTTCATGACGGTTGCGTAGCGGACGTACGAACTGAGGACCGGCGCGCCGCGGTTCTTCGGCGAATGGATTGACCCGTCGCAGCCGTTAAATCATTCAGCGTGTGCCGTGCACGAGGTGGACGCGCGCAGGCAGCCGGACGGCACCATTCGACCAGTGTTGCTCGAACCGCTCCGCTAGCGCCTTCGTCGCCCGCTCGATCAGTTCCGGCCCTCGATCGGCCAGCACTTGCGCCACCGACATGCTATCGATCGCGAACTGAGCAGCGGCGTTCGGCTGGAGATCGCCGCCGATGGCGAGGTCGCCGCGCCAGTCCTGCACCTCGCCATGGCGAAAGCCGGCCTTCTTCAGCAACTCCAGCAATGTGCCGACTTCCCCGTAGCGCATCGGTCCGGGCGCATCGACAGGGGGTGGCGGCACATCGACCAGCGCGCCGATCGTTTCGCGGACGATCGCCATCCAGCGATTATCCGCAGGCGGCCCCCAGACGGCAAAGACAAAGCGCGCGCCCGGTGCGAGCAGCTGGGCGATGTTGGCAAAAGCAGCGGGGGGATAGGTGAAAAACATCGTCCCGAACCGCGAGACGATCCGGTCGAAGGGTGTTGCGACCGCCAAGGTGGCGCTATCCCCCACGGCAAAGATTGGGGCAGAATCGACGGGCGTGGCGCGGTTCTGGGCGAACATCACCAACGCTGGTGAAATGTCGTACCCGAACACCGCTGCCCCCGGATCGGCAGCAGCGGCGACGGCCAGGGTCGTGCCACCACCGCCACAGGCAAGGTCGGCAATCCGCCGCGCGCCGCCCAGCGCGAGCAGCTCGATCAATGGTGCATCGACCGGCGCCAACATGGCTTCCATCCGGCCAAGTTGCGCGAGCCATTTCTCGCCACGTGCGCCTGCCCAGTCATCGCTGGTCGGATTTTCGCCGTTGGGCTGACTCGATTTCATTGCCTCTGGCCCTCTCGTTTGTAGGTCGCCGGGTCCCGGTCTTGCCCGGTCAGGTCGATGCTGCACGTCGCCATCGCGGCAGGAATGCCGGAGTGGTCGCGCGATAGCGTCGATAGTCGTCACCATACCGCGCGATCAAGCGCTGCTCCTCGATCCGGCTCCCGATAATTAGGTACAAGGTCACCCAGCAGGCAGTCGCCAAATCAAGCTCGGAACGCGCCATTCCCCACACAACGAGCAGCACCGCCGAATAGAGCGGGTGGCGCATCCACCGATGCAGGCCGCTCACCACCAATGGTGCAGCGCCTTCGTCGGCGCCGCGCAACTGCGCCGTGCCGATAAAGGCGCCGAGTTGATAGGACCGCAACGCCATCCAGCCAAGCAAGAGCCCTACGATCACCGCGACGTCCATCAACCAACGGAGCGCCAATGGCAGCACGAGCGGTGGTGCGTTGTTCGCAAGCCAACGGCCCGTCGCCAACACGGCGAGCAATGCCAGAATCGCCAGCGCATTATAAACAAGCCGGTGCGCCCGGCCTGCCAACCGACCGATGCCCCGGCGCACATCAGCACCAGCCAGCACGCTATGGCTCAATGCAAAGCCAAGCCACAGCAGGGCATAGATCAGGTGATCAGCAACCGACATTGGCGCGCGCATCCTTCTGCTCGCCGCATATCAGCTTGCGCCTCACGCCGCGAGCGAACGCTTGCTGAAGAACCAGTCGACATAGTCATAGCCTTCGCCGGCGCGGGCATCTGCCGCTTCGACGGTCGCTGGCGGCGGCACGATAACATCCTCGCCGGGCTGCCAGCCTTCGGGGGTTGCGATCATGTTGGCATCGGCAGTCTGCAGAGCTTCAAGCAAGCGGAGGAACTCAGCGACCGATCGACCATTCGACATCGGGTAATAGACCATCGCACGGACGATCCCTTCGGGATCAATGATGAAGGTCGCACGTACAGCTGCCGTGTCCGACGCGCCGGGATGGATCATGCCATAGGCATGGGCGATCTGCATCGACAGATCATCGATAATCGGAAAGGTGATATCGACCCCGAACTTGTCCTTGATCGTTCGCACCCAGGCTATGTGCGAGTGGACCGAGTCGATCGACAGCCCGAGCAGGGCACAATCCAATGCTTCGAATTTGGCTGAAGCCTTGGCGAAACCCATGAACTCGGTCGTGCACACTGGCGTGAAGTCCGCAGGATGCGAGAAGAGGATCAACCATTTGCCATGATAATCCGCCAGCGAGCGCGGTCCCATCGTGGTCTTTGCGGTAAAGTCGGGTGCGGGGTCGCCGATGCGTGGCATGGCAATGCGGGCCTGGGTGTCGGTTTCCATTATCAGATCCTTCAGGGCGTTGATCGCCGCTGAGGCTTCCATACGCCGATCCCCAAGTAGCGGCAAAATCAATATATCGTTTAACGTAATCGTATTTGTGATGACTGACGAATCAGATTTGGCTTTCTATGGCGATCCGCTGCGTCGCCAGCATCAATGGCGCGGGCCGGTGGGATACCAGCATGAGCCCGGTCCTGGTTGTGTGAAGCCAAGCATCCAGCCGCGCTATCAGTTCGGCCTCGGTTGCCGCATCGAGCCCTTCGGTTGGTTCGTCGAGAATCAACCAAGGCCGTCCGGCAAGCAGTGCGCGGGCGAGCGACAGCCGCTTGCGCTCGCCGCCGGACAGGGTGCCGCCGTCCTCGCCGATCCGTGTCTCCAGTCCGTCGGGCATCGCCGCGATACGATCGGCGAGGCATGCGGTCGCCAGTGCATCGTGCATCTGCTGCTCTGTCACTTTCGGTCGAGCGAGGCGCAGATTGTCGGCAATCGTGCCAGCGATCAGCGTGGCATCCTGCGGGGACAGCGCGAAGTACTGGCGCAGCCGGTCGGCGGCACAATCGGCGATGGGGATGTCATCGATCATGATTCCATGAATGGCGGGCCGCAGCCCTGCCAGCGCCTCGACCAAGCGCGTCTTGCCTGAACCCGAAACGCCCGTGATCGCTACGCGCGAGGCTGGCTTAAGCCGGGTAGGTCCCACCGCAAAGGTCATGGCGGCGGCCTCGAGTGCTGTTGGAACCTTCGCGCCCTCGGGCAATGCGGTCAGGTCCGATAACCGCGCCAGCGACTCGTTGACGCTCGCCTCGCGGAAGGCGGTTCGGGCAAAGGCGGCCATCGCCTCGACCGATGCAGTCGCGGCGAGCAGTGCGAGCGCGATTTCGGCTGCCTGTCCCACCGCAAGCGCGAGGACCAGCGCGGCGCTCAGCGCGCCATATCCTGCCATCAGTGCCGCGATAAGCCCCTCGCCGCGAAACAGGCGCGCGCGGGCATGATCGAGACGCACAGCTTGGGCCTCGAGGTCGGCCAGGACGCGATCGGCCAGCCCATAGGCGATGATTTCTGGCCGTGCGGCAACGAAATCAACGAAACGAGTCCGCAGTTCGCCAACCGCGTCGGCGGCGTCGCGTGCAGGATCGGCAGTAACGCGGCGGGCGATGATCGCTAGCAGAAACGGTAAGGCGCCGAGCATCAGTGCCAGTGCCAGCGCAGAAGCCCAACCAGCAAAGAAAGTAATCCCGACCGCGAATAGCACGGCGATCAGGCTCGCAGGCCGCGTCGGACGCCGGATGATCAGATCCTCGAGCGCAGCAATGTCGCCGATCAATCGCCCGCTCGCGTCGCCACCGGAGATATCGATCGCGGCTCGGCTGTCCTGCGCCGCGAGTTTGCTGAATAATTGCGCCCGCAGCGTCGCCATGCCCAGCATTGCCGCGCGGTGCGCGAGCAGACGTTCGCCATAGCGGCTGCCGGTCCGCATGATGGCCAGGCCACGGATCGCCGCGCTGGGGAGAAGATAGTTGAAGGCCAGCACGGCTGCGGTGCCGGCGGCCCCTGCGATTGCCGCCGCGGTCAGGAACCAGCCCGACAGCGCCAGCAATAAGATCGATGAAAGGCCGGCGAGCAGGGCACAGACCGTCGCCCATCGTAGCGTGGCGCGCTCGCCAAGGCCGAACGTGACGGGAATCGGCGAACGGCTCATAGCTGTACTTCGGCATCGGCGACGGCGATCAACCGGGCATCATGGGTCGCCACAATGATGGCTTGGTGCTGCGCCAGGTCGCGGAGCAGGGCAATGATGGCTTCCGCACTCTTGGCATCGAGATCGGCGGTGGGTTCGTCACAGAGCAGCAGCGGTCGAGCCGAGAGAATCGCGCGCGCCAGCCCAATGCGGCGTCGTTCGCCGCCCGAAAGGCCCGAACCACGGTGGTCGAATACGAGATCAAGGCCGTCCGGGCGCGATGCAATCAACTGCGTCAGGCCAACGCGGTCAGCGACAGCCAGGATGTCGGCATCGCCTGCCCCAGGTCTGGCGAGCGCGAGATTGTCACGGAGCGTACCGGGCACGATCAACGGGCGCTGCGCCGCCCAGGCGATGTCATCGGGAGCGATGGGTGTGACGGTGCCGTTGGAGGGAGCGATCTGCCCGGCGATGGCGGCGAGCATGCTCGTCTTGCCGCTTCCCGTTGTCCCCGTCAGCGCGACCATTCCGGTCTTGCCGATCAACAGATCGACAGGACCAATCCGCCGCCCCGGCCATTCGATCGTCAGTTGGATTACGGTGACGGCCTGATAGGGCGCTTTGGAAGGAGCTAGGGGCTCGATCTCGATGATCGGGCGGAGCTCAGAGCGCGCCGCCTCGCCAAGCTGCTTCTCATGATAGGCGGCGGCCAGACGCCGCATCGGCAGATAAAATTCAGGCGCCATCGCGAGCGCGAAAAAGGCTTCCCGCAGCGTGAGCGCCTCAGGGTTGGGGAATGGCAGCAGGCCGAGCAGACTGAAGCCGCAATAGACCGCGACCAGCGCGACAGAGAGCGCCGAGAAGAACTCCATCACCGCACTCGACAGGAATGCGGCACGCAGCACGAGGATCGTGCGATCGGCGACATCGCGCGTTGCGGCGGCGACCTGACGGGCGATTCGCTCCTCTGCCCCGAAATGACGAATGATCGGTAGCGTCCGCACCCGATCGACGAACAGTCCCGACAAATGCCCGAGCGCCGCCAACTGGCGTTCCGAAGCGCCCCTGGCCATCGAGCCAGCCAGGATCATGCCGAATGCGAAGGGGATCAAGGTCACCAACAATATCCCGGCAGCGACCAAGCTCGCAAAGGCCACGATAACGAGGACGACGAGTGGCGCAGCGGTAGCCGCCATGCGTGCAGGCACGAACCGCGCTTCATATTGCGCGATGGTCTCGGGGTGATCGATCGCGAGCACGGCGGCTTGGCCGGTCAGTGGCGCGGCGGGCAACGGCGCAGTCAGCAGGCGGCTGAGAATCAAGCCGCGCAAGGCAGTCGATGTCGCCTGCGCACCCTGAATCGCTAGCGCATGGACGAGCAGGACCGCTCCAGCGCGAACAATACCGCCCGTCACCATCGCCATCAGTGCGACGGACGGCAGCGCCATGCCTACCGCAAGCTTGGCGATGGCGTCAGCGATCCCCCAAGCGAACAGCGCTGCGCCAACCAGATCGGTCAGCCAAGCCAAGCTCGCTATTTTTTGTTTACTCATCATGCCGTATTGAGTAATTGATGTTCATCGAAGCGCCAAGGGTGATTCCACCTCAAACGCACTGAGCGACCGAAACGAAGGATTTGCATATGGACATGGCCGTCGTCGAGCTGTCGAGGCTCCAGTTCGCACTCACCGCGATGTATCACTTCCTGTTCGTGCCGTTGACGCTGGGGCTGTCGTTCATCCTGGTCATCATGGAAAGCGTCTATGTGATGACGGACCGCCCGATCTGGCGCGACGTCACGCGCTTCTGGGCCAAGCTGTTCGGAATCAACTTCGTGCTCGGCGTCGCGACCGGGCTGACGATGGAGTTCGAGTTCGGTACCAACTGGTCCTATTACTCGCAATATGTCGGCGACATTTTCGGGGCCCCGCTCGCGATCGAAGGGCTGATGGCTTTCTTCCTGGAAGCAACGTTCGTTGGCGTCATGTTCTTCGGTTGGGATCGGCTGACCAAGCGGCAGCACCTTTTCACCACCTTCATGGTGGCACTCGGCTCCAACCTGTCGGCGCTATGGATTCTGATCGCCAATGGCTGGATGCAGCATCCAGTCGGCTCTGTGTTCAACCCGATGACGATGCGCATGGAGGTGACTGACTTTGCCGCCGTGCTGTTCAATCCCGTTGCACAGGCCAAGTTCGTCCACACCGTCAGCGCGGGTTATGTCACTGCGTCGGTCTTCGTCCTCGGCGTATCGGCTTACTATCTACTGAAGGGCAAGCATCTCGAACTCGCCAAGCGCAGCTTCGTGGTAGCGGCTGCCTTCGGGCTCGCGTCGTCACTTTCAGTTGTCGTGCTGGGCGACGAGAGCGGCTACGCACTTACCGATAACCAGAAAATGAAACTCGCGGCAATCGAGGCTGAATGGCATACCGAACCCGCTCCCGCCGGGATCACCGTTTTCGGGATGCCGTCAAACCAAGGGCGCGAGACGCTCTACGCAGTCAAGATTCCTTATGTGCTGGGACTAATCGGTACGCGCAGTCTAACGGGTCAGGTCGAAGGAATTTATCCCCTCGTCGCCGATGCTCGGCAGCATATCGTGAACGGTCTGCCCGCTTATGATGCCGTTGAGCGCCTCAAACTCAATCCGAAGGATGTGGCAGCGCGCGCGGCGTTCGAGCGCAACAAGACTGATTTGGGATATGCGATGCTCCTGAAGCGCTACGTTGCTGATCCGCGCAAAGCCGATGCGGCCATGATCGACAAGGCTGCTTGGTCGACCGTTCCCAATGTCCCGGCGCTGTTCTGGCTGTTCCGCGGCATGGCGGGGCTTGGCTTCTTCTTCATCGCCTTTTTTGGCGCGGCGATCTACTTCGCCAACACTCGCAAGTTTGACCGCAAGTGGTTCCTGCGGCTGGCGGTTCTCATCATGCCGCTCCCTTGGATCGCGGCAGAAATTGGCTGGCTTGTTGCAGAAATCGGGCGCCAGCCCTGGGCGGTGGACGGCGTTTTGCCGACATTCCTCGGCGCCTCGAGCCTGAGCGTTCCCGCGATCTGGACGACGATCATCGGGTTCACCCTGCTCTATGGCACGCTGGCAGTGATCGAGGTTCGGCTCATGCTTGCGATGATCAAGAAGGGCCCGGAAACCTACACGCCGTGGCAACCGCGCCACGACGCTGTGCCCCCCAAGCCCGAACCGAGCCCGGCCTTCGCCGTGCCCGCAGAATGACCGCCTGATCGAACCGGAGACAGACCATGCCGCTTGATTATGAAACGATGCGGGTCATTTGGTGGGCGCTGATGGGCGTCCTGCTGATCGGTTTTGCGCTCACCGATGGCTTTGACCTGGGGGCCGCCGCTTTGCTTCCTTTTGTTGGGCGCAACGACGAAGAGCGCCGTCTGGTGATCAACACGATCGGAGCGACCTGGGAGGGAAACCAAGTATGGTTCATTCTCGGCGGTGGCGCGATCTTTGCCGCATGGCCGTTGGTGTACGCGGTCAGCTTTTCGGGCTTCTACCTTGCCATGTTCCTGGTGCTCGCCGCACTGATCTTGCGGCCGGTGGGCTTCAAATATCGCTCCAAGCATGACGACCCGAAGTGGCGGAACCGCTGGGACTGGGCGTTGTTTGTTGGTGGCTTCGTGCCGACACTGGTATTCGGGGTGGCGGTTGGCAACGTTCTGCTCGGTGCGCCGTTCAGGCTCGATGGCGATTTGCGGTCCTTTTATGAAGGCGGCCTGCTGGGCCTGTTCACACCGTTCAGCCTGCTGACCGGTTTGTTGTCGGTGGCAATGCTGGTGCTGCACGGTGCTGGTTGGCTAAGCCTCAAGCTCGAGTCAGGACCGGTCCTCGATCGTGCGCGTAATTATGGCCGTGTCGCTGCAGTGCTCGCGATTCTACTCTTTATGGCCGGTGGGGCATTCGTTGCGTGGAGCAGTATGGGCTATCGGCTCGAAGGGTTCGTCGACGCGAATGGACCGTCCAACCCGCATATGATCAAAGCGGTCGCCGCACCGGGGGCCTGGCTCGACAATTTCAAGGCGCAGCCGTGGATGTTGGCAGCGCCAGTGCTCGGGTTGGTCGGGCCCGTGCTCGCATTTCTTGGCATCAACGGCCGACGTAACGCGCTGGTATTCGCAGGGTCGTCGCTCGCCAATATCGGGATCATTTCCACGGTTGGGCTCTCGATGTTTCCGTTCATCCTGCCGAGCTCGATCGATCCGGCATCGAGCCTGACGGCATGGAACGCTTCATCGAGTCACCTGACCTTGTTCATCATGCTGATCGTCACCGTCATCTTCCTGCCCGTCGTCCTTGCCTACACGGCTTGGGTCTATCGGGTGATGTTCGGGCGGGTGACGACGGAGCAGGTTCGCTTCAACCCCGATTACTATTGATCGCCGCAAAGAAGGATTGATCGCATGTGGTATTTTGCTTGGATACTGGGACTCGGCCTTGCCGTTGGGGTGGCTGTGCTGAACGGCGTCTGGCACGAGTTTCATGTCGACCCCGCGAGTGATCGGACGGTTGTCGATTGAGTTGGCATGTTCCGCAATTGGCTAGGTCAGAGTACCACAAGCCGGCGCATAGGTGATCCGGCCTTATGTAATTCGCCACTGCAGCTGACACACCGCTCGCGGCTAAATCCGCTCCTCAACCGGCACGTGAGCGAGCGACGAGTTCCGTGTCGCTTTGTGGGAGGAGTCAATGTCGTATTCTGGGTTGTCACGGCCTTGGCCTCCTCAAGGCAGCAGTCGTCCAACGTCCCGCCATTCCTCGGTTGCCAAAGCAATGGCTGCTGCTGACATGAGCAGCCATACGCATGCTGCTGAGCAGACGATCGGGAAAACACTCACCTTGGTTGTTCACCATTAGCGGATGCGTCCTGAGAAGTCGAAGTTCGTCGATGTCAGCTATTTGTCTCTGACCTGCTGACCTGTGCCGGTCGGTTTCCCCTGCCGATCTGCGATGCGTCACTCAGTTCGCAGTTTTCAGGCTGCTTCGAACAATTCCAATGTAAGAACAACAACTAAGCCCCCGCCCGGGGCATCTTCAAGATCGACGGCACCGCCATAAAGCTCGGCAAGATCTCGGGAGATGGGGAGTCCTAGCCCACAACCGTCCTTTGTTTCGTCGAGCCGGGTGCCGATCCCGAAGACCGCCGGACGCTTTTCCAACGAAATACCAGGACCATCGTCCGCCACACAGATGGCTACTCGGCCATCTAAGGTCGAGGCGGTAATAGCAACGTTTCGTGTTGCCCACTTGCTTGCATTGTCGATCAGGTTGGAGAGCATTTCGGTCAGGTCGCCTGCCTCGCAATTGACCTGAATGTCGCGGGGGACTTCGATACGATACGTCAGATCGCGATCAAAGTGCAGCCGCTGCATCACATCAACAATCTGTGTGACCAATGCAGCGACATTGGCAACGCAGCCTGTAACGCGGGTGCCAGCCGCGCTGGCGCGCGCCATATGATAGTCGATCTGGCGGCGCATTCCGTCGCATTGGGCTAGGATGAAGTCGGCGGAGGCGCGCGGATCCTTGCCTTCGAGCTGGTCGGCTTCGCCGCCAATTAGTGCGAGCGGCGTCCGGAGACCATGGGCAAGGTTACCTGCCGATAGACGGGCGCGCTGGACGACGGCCGACTGAGCATCAAGCAGTGCATTCATTCGCGCGACCAGGGGAGCGAACTCGCTCGGGACTTCTGTAGGAAGACGAGCAAGCTTGCCGCGGCGTAACAGGTCTAGATCGTCGCCGATCCGTCGAACCGGACGCAGGCCGTAGGAAATCTGGAGTGTGGCGCCGACGACCATCAGCAAAGCAAAGACCGAGAGAGACAGCGCGAGATCGCGGTTGAAACGATCGATCGCTCTTTCGATCAGGCGTCGATCAATCGCAATGGTGTAATGCACTGGAGTAGCGACACCTTGAGTGCGGCGTGCGACACCAAGTTCCAGCACATCGCCAGCTGGCCCCTTGTTCCAGCCCGATTGCGGTTCAGGCTCGGTTGCGAATTTTCCCTGAAGCACAGCACCGCCCAGCGTTTCGGACGTCACCGGGTGCTGGCCGAGCTGCTCGATCTGCCAGTAAAAACCTGAGCCTCGTTCGCGAAACCGAGGGTCTGACATCGGCCGCTGAAGCGTCGGCCGCCCATCGGCACCGACCGCGGTCAAAATCGCCAGCTCTTTCAGATGTCCGGTCAGGTCGGCTCGATACTGTTCGGTAGTATGCCATCTGTAGAGGCTGGAAATGAAGCCGCCAGCGATCACGGTTGCTACACTCACCCATAGCAGTGAGGCAAAGAGGAAGCGAAGGCGCAGGCTTCGAAAATCGGCGTTCATTGGGACACCAGTCGATAGCCGAGGCCGCGGACGGTCTTAATCCGGTCATGGCCAACCTTACGGCGCAGGCGACCAATATGCACCTCAACGGTGTTGGGATCGCGCTCGGTCTGAAGCGGATAAAGATGGTCGAGAATCGCTGATTGGGCCAGTATGCGCCCGGCACTGTAAATAAGGAGGGAAAGCAGGCGAAATTCCGTGCCGGTAAGGTCGATTGGCTGATCACCGAGAAAAGCCTGTTTCAGCGCCGGGTCGAGCGCAAGGTCTCCTACAGTGAGTCGGCTTGCGCTATGCCCCGCTGCCCGGCGAGCCAGCGCATGGAGACGCGCGACCAACTCCTCGATCCGCACCGGTTTGACGATGAAATCGTCTGCACCCGCATTAAGTCCCTCGACCTTGTCCTGCCAGCTGCCTCGCGCCGTAAGGATCAGGACGGGCGTCTGCAACCCGCGCGTGCGCCATTCCCGGATCAGGTCGAGCCCGTTCATGCCGGGCAGGCCAAGGTCGACGACGAGGACGCCAAATCCATCGAAAGCAAAGCTGGCCGCATCCTCGGCGGTGCCGACGATTTCCGGCGTCATGCCGTGGCGGCTCAAACTTGCCGCCATGCGCGATGCCAGTGCCGCTTCGTCCTCGACAATCAAGATCCGCAATCGCTGTCCTTTCTCTCGCTGTTCCTAAAGCAAGTTGCTGCCAATTACCTGTCAATCTGACAGCCAATCGACAGCTTGCCGATCTAGGGCGTCGATCATGAAGCAAAACCGAAATCTGATCGCGATCGGGGCTGTCACTCTTGCGCTGGTGCTGGGTGGCACTTGGTGGCTGCGTGCCCAGCCGACATCGCCGGCTGCGGCACCGACCACGCAGACGGCAACGCGACCTGCCAGGCAGTCGCCGGGAATGATCGCGATGACCGATGACCAGATTGCGAGGCTGGGGATCAAGCTTGCACCGGCCATCAGGGCAGATTTGGCGCCGCTCGCATCGTTGCCGGCGATGATCGTGCCGCCGCCCAATGCGCGAGTGGCGGTTGCCGCTACCTTTCCCGGCGTGGTGACGCGGACCCTGGTGATCGAGGGCCAGGCAGTGCGGCGCGGCCAAGCGCTGGCGATCATCGCAAGTCGCGATGTGCTCATGATGGGCGCGGAGCTGGCCCGGTCACAGGCACGGCTTGGATATGCGCAATCAAATGCGGGGCGGCTTGGTCAGCTCAGTCGGGAAGGTGTGATAGCCGGATCGCGGGCGGATGAAGCGCGCGCCACACTGCGCGAGGCGCAGGTCGATGTTTCTGAAAAGCGACGGATCCTGGCGCTCGCCAATGCGTCGGGGGGATCAGGCAACTACACATTGGTTGCACCGATCAGCGGCCGGGTGACAACGGCCAGTCTGCAGGCTGGCAGCCCGGTTGACGGCACCTCGGCACCCTATGTGATCGATGCCGCCACCGCCTACGAAATTGAAGCGCAATTGCCCGAACGGCTGGTCGGATCAGTGCGTCCCGGCATGGAAGTCCGACTTGACGGCGGCGCGGGCGGCACCGTGACATCGGTTGGTGCGACGATCGACCCAATGACGCGATCGGCGATGCTGAAGGCGAAAATTGCGGCGACCCCCGGTTTGGCGACGGCGACGATGGCGGCTGGTAAGGCGACGACGATCACCCTGTTCGCCCCCGCGCCAATCGGAGCGGTTGGGGTCCCTGCAGCGGCCTTGATCAAGCAGAGCGGGGCTGACATCGTATTTGTGCGGAGTCGGACCGGCTTTGCTGTCCGCCGGGTTTCAAGCGGCAGCGGGAGCGAGGGCACCGTCGTCATCCTGTCCGGCCTCTCGGTCGGCGACCGGGTCGTCATCACCGGCACCAGCGAGCTGAAATCGCTCGCCGACGCGCGATAGGCAGACCGCCATGCTCCGTTCCCTGGTCGCGACGTCATTATCCTATCGACTGTTCGTGCTTGCCTTGGCCATCATTGTCGCTGGGCTAGGCGTGCTGGCGTTTCGCAGCCTGCCGGTCGATGCCTATCCGGATATCGCCCAGACCCAGGTGAAGATGATCCTGAAGGCACCGGGCATGACGCCTGAGGAAGTCGAAAGCCGCGTCATAACGCCGATCGAGCGAGAGATGCTTGGCATTCCCAAGCAGGCGATCCTTCGCTCGACCGCAAAATATGCGATTGCCGATATCACGATCGATTTCGTCGACGGCACCGACATTTACTGGGCGCGGCAACAGGTGGCGGAGCGGCTGACTGGCGCCCTGGCGCAGATGCCGTCGTCGGTAAGCGGCGGCTTGGCACCGATTTCGACGCCTCTCTCCGAAATTTTCATGTTCACGGTCGACGGACCGCTGGATTTGACCGCAAAGCGAGATCTCCTCGACTGGACGATCCGTCCCGCGCTGCGCACCGTGCCCGGGGTTGCGGACGTTAATTCGCTCGGCGGGCTCGTCAAAACCTTTGAGGTGCGGCCTGATCCAGTCGCGCTTGCCAGCGCTGGTTTCACGATCGCCGATATCCGCAGCGCAATTGACAGTGGCAACCGCAATGATGGTGCGGGACGCCTTGGCCAAGGGGAGGAAGCGCTGATCGTCCGCGCAGTCGGTGCGGTGCAGTCGATTGGCGATCTTCAGATGCTGGTGCTTGCTAATCGCAGTGGCAAGGTGGTGCGGCTTGGCGATGTGGCCATGGTGACGATGGGAAGCCTCACCCGCTACGGTGCTGTGACCAAGGATGGCCGTGGTGAGGCGGTCGAGGGATTGGTGATTGCCCTTCGCGGCGCCGATTCCCGACAGGTCGTCGCGGGCGTACAGGCGCGGCTCGACGAACTCGGCAAGACGTTGCCACCGGGTACGTCGATCAAGATATTCTATGACCGCTCCGATCTGATCGGGCGGGCCATCGGCACGGTTGAGGAAGCATTGCTCGAAGCAACAGTGCTGGTTGTAATTCTGCTGATGGTCTTTCTGGGCGACTGGCGCGCGGCCGCGATCGTCGCGGTCGTCCTGCCGATGGCTGCGCTTATCACTTTCGTGTTGATGCGCGGGGTAGGGCTTACCGCCAATTTGATGAGCCTTGGTGGCCTGGCCATCGCGCTTGGTATGCTGGTCGATGGTGCGGTCGTCGTTGTCGAGAATATCGTCGAACGGCTTAATACAGATCCGGATGACGGCCGTCCGCGGCTCAACGCGGTCTTCCGTGCGACCAGCGATGTGATCGTCCCCGTGTCGGCGGGCATCATCATCATCGCGTTGGTGTTCCTGCCGTTGCTCTCGCTCGAGGGGCTGGAGGGCAAGCTGTTCGCTCCGGTCGCCTTGACGATCGTGTTCGCGCTGATCGGGTCATTGTTGCTGGCCCTCACGCTGGTGCCGGTGCTCGCGTCCTACGGCCTGAAAAGCGCGCATCACGGTGAACCCTGGATCATGCGGCAGCTCGCGCCGCGCTACCATGCGCTGCTGGAGGGCGCGTTTGCCCACAAGGCGCTGGTCTATGGCCTCGCCGGCGCAGGGTTGGTGCTCGCCGGGGTTGCCTACAGCGCGGTTGGCAAGACCTTCATGCCCAATATGGATGAGGGATCTATCATCATGCAGCTCACCAAGCTGCCCTCGATCGGGCTCGATCGATCGCTGCAGAATGACCTAGCGGTGCAGCGTGCTGTGCTGGCCTCGGTGCCGGAAGTATCGGGATTCATTGCGCGCACTGGCTCAGACGAACTTGGTCTCGACCCGATGGGCCTGAACGAAACCGACGGGTTCATGACGCTCAAGCCGCGCTCAGAATGGCGCGGCAGCAAGGAGTTGATCATCGCAGACTTGCGCAGAACGATGGAAAAGCTGCCCGGCATCGAACCAAGCTTCACCCAGCCCATCGAGATGCGCGTATCGGAAATGTTGACAGGTGCCCGAGGCGATCTCGCCGTCAAGATCTTCGGACCAGATCTCAAAACGTTGTCGCGTCTGGCCGGTCAGATAAAGACCGCACTATCAGACGTGCGTGGCGCGTCCGAGGTGATGACCGTTGCCAACGACAATGTTGGCTACCTCCAACTCGACATCGATCGCCTTGCCGCCGGTCGTGCAGGGATGCCGGTAGGCGAGATGGAGGATGCCATGCGCGCGCAGCTGGAGGGAATGCCGGCGGGCGTCGTTGCGGATGGACAGAAGCGCGTGCCGATCATGATCCGCGGCGACAACGTAGTGCGCAATGACACAAACCTGTTCACCGATCTGCAATTGCGCACGCCATCGGGGTTGCTGGCGCGGGTCAGCGACCTGGCGCGCATCAGCCGCGTTGAAGGCCCCGTCAAGGTATCGCACGAAAATGGCTCCCGATTTGCCCTGATTCAGGCGTTTGTTTCGGGCCGCGATCTGGTCGGCTATGTCGATGAGGCCAAGGCGAGCGTCGCGGCTAAGGTGGTACTTCCGGCTGGCTACACACTGGTTTGGGGTGGTCAGTTCGAAAACCAGCAACGGGCCTCGGCCCGGCTGCTGCTGGTGGTGCCGGTTGCCCTCCTACTCATATTCTTTGTGCTTTACGCCACTTTACGGTCTGTGCGGGCGTCAGTTCTGATCCTGCTCAACATTCCGTTCGCGCTGGTTGGCGGGATCGTGTCGCTGTGGCTGTCGGGCGCCTATCTTTCGGTGCCCGCCTCGGTAGGCTTCATTGCATTGCTGGGCATTGCCGTTCTCAACGGTCTCGTGCTGGTCGCCTATTTCCGGCAGCTCCGCGAGGAGGGGCTGAGCATGGCCGAAAGTGTCAGACGCGGTGCCGAGCGGCGGCTCAGACCGGTGCTGATGACAGCATCGATCACGGCCTTCGGCTTGGTTCCGCTGCTGTTCGCGACTGGCCCCGGATCGGAAATCCAGCAGCCCTTGGCCATCGTCGTAATCGGCGGCTTGTTCACCTCGACGCTGCTGACCCTGATCCTACTGCCGATCCTTTTCGAGCGCTTTGGCGAAAGCCGTGCGGAGGTGATCGATGGATGAAATGCTGGTCACTTTCTATTGTGCGAAGGCCGATGCGGAAGGACTGATCGCTGTTTTGCGCACGGCATCGGGTGCGCCGGTGCATGTTCGGCATGAGCAGGTTTTTGGCCATGATTTTGGAGATGCCCGCACCGCCGAGCAAGTTCGCGGCAGCATGGACCGCGCCGCGATTACCCTAACCGCCGCTGCGCGCGATCTCGAAGCGCTGGTCGCGGTCGTTACCGACGCCCGGCGCGCGATGCCGGTGCGCTGGCACGCGGTGGCGCTGGACGCGCGCGGAAGGATTGAATGATGATACCCAGGACGTTGATTGGCCTAATGGCCTGCACGGCCCTCGTCGCCGCGCCGGCAATGGCCGAGCGCACTGATTTGCCACCGGCAGATGCGGTCGCGCAAGCGCTCGACAATGCGCCGGGGGTCCGGGCATCGGTCGCCCGGATCGATTCCGCCAAGGCTTCATCGGACGCCCTGAGAACCGGCCCTTATGAGATCACTATTTCGGGCAGCACCATCCGCCGTTCGGTGACCAACGAGCGTGACTATACCGAATTTGACGGCACAATATTGCGGCAGTTCCGGCTGCCCAGCAAAGCAAGGCTTGATCGCTCCGCAGGCGCGCTGGGCGTCGAAGTTGCAAGGAACAACGCAGAAGATGCGCGTCATCAGACTTCGCTCATCCTTTCCGGTCTCTGGCATGATTGGCTGCTCACCACTGAGCTTTATCGCAACGACCAGCAGGCAATTATTAATCTTCGCACAGCGTTGGATGCCGTTAAGCGGCGAATGGCGCTGCGGGATGCAGCCGCGTTAGATGTCGATCAGGCACAGTCCGCTCTTGCGCTGGCCGAAGCACAGGCGACGCAATCGCGCAGCTTAGTCGACCGAGCTCGGGTTGCACTGGCAACTGACTTTCCGCAAATTCCATTGCCGGTGGAGGCGCCCGCGATGTCGCCGCCGGAAATGCCTGACCAGCCTTTAACCGTGCTTCGCGATCTGGTCGTGACACGCAGCCACGAAATTCGCGCGGCGGACGGCGAGGCGCAGCGCATGGCCGTTCTGGCCCGACGGGCGCGTCTCGATCGTATCGCCGATCCGTCGATAGGCATTCGACTGTTCAGCGAGCGGAGTGGGCTTGAACGTGGGGCCGGCATTGTTGCGTCGATGCCGCTTGGGGGCGGTCACCGCCGCGCCGTCGCCGATCGAGCATCTGCGGAAGCCAATGCTGCTGCCATCGATTTGGAACAAGTTCGAAGGGCGATTACCGTGATTGCCGATATCGACCTGTCCGATGCCCGCACCAAATTCGATGCGTGGCAGGCGACGCATCGCTCTGCTGACAGCGCGGTGGCAGCTGCCACGAGAACGGAGCGCGGATACAAGCTTGGGGCCATCGATTTGTCCGACCTGCTATATGCCGCGCGTCAAGCGAACGACGCTCGTCGGGCCGAGATTAACGCGCGAGCGGACGCGGCCAGAGCCTTGTTCAAGCTCCGAATAGATTCTCACACGATCTGGGCGCCTGCCGATGAGAATGACTAGCACAGGTGGGCGGGACCAACCTGAGACGAAAATCCGCCGGGCAGCACATCACCATTTTTGGACGATCGACCAGAAGATCGCTGCGCGGGGTAGTCAACCTTCGCTCAGGAGCGGGGATAACAAAAAGGACTACCCCCAGACACGGCCATGTTTGGCCGAACCCCACGCCACCTGGAGCCTTCGCGATCGCAAACGCAAACATGATATTGAAGCGCGGTTGATTCCGTTCGCAGCGCTCGTTTTGTCTGGCTGCGCCGCTATCGATGGAGCCAGTTTGACGCAGCAGCAACTCTCATTTGATTGGCAGCAGCAAGGCGAACGGACAGGTTTGGTGCATACGGTGACCAAAGACGGCCAACTTTTTCACGGTCGATTTTACGAAATTACCCCCAAGACACGTTTGAGCGAAATTCATGATTTGCGATTCTTCTGGGGTATTTACTCAAGGAGCAGAGGCTTACCTGGCTGGGGAAACTGGAATGATGGAATCGAATTGATGATGCGTTATGATGGGAAGGTGCTCGCAATACTCAGGGGTCCGAGTTCCAAGATGCGGTGTAGCTTCACCCTTAGCCGTCCATCTTTAGGCATAACTGGCGGGGGCAATGGCTGGTGTCAGCGATCGAGCGGCGGTATTGTCCCAGCAATGCTGCCTCCAAAACCTTAGCGCGAGTGCGCGCACTAAGCTTTTGACCGCAACGCGCATCTCCAGCTCACCGCGGTGATCGAACTACCAGACAGACGTTCAAAAAGAGCTGCAGGTGCTGACCTGCTCCCCAGAATTCAT
>MSXR01000017.1 GCA_002083655.1 Proteobacteria bacterium ST_bin14
TCTCCTAATCGAGAAAGGGGGGCGACAATCGGTCGCAACTGGGCGACCGAGAGCCGTTATTGCGCGGTCCAGCCGCCATCGACGGGCAGGGCTGCGCCGGTGATCGAGGCAGCGCCGGGACCACAGAGGAACACGGCAAGCGCGCCGAGCTCTTCGACGGTGGCGAAGCGCTTTGTCGGCTGTGCTGCGAGCAGAACATCGCGGATCACCGCCTCACGGTCGATTCCGCGTGCCTGGGCGGTGTCTGCGATCTGGTTCTCCACCAACGGAGTCCATACGTAACCGGGGCAGATCGCGTTACAGGTGACTCCGAACTGGGCCCCCTCAAGGGCAACGGTCTTGGTCAGCCCGAGCACGCCGTGCTTGGCGGCGACATAGGCGCTCTTGAACGGTGACGCGACAAGCGCATGTGCCGAGGCGACATTGATGATGCGGCCATAGCCCGAAGCCTTCATCGGCGCGAAGGCGGTGCGGATCGTGTGAAACGCCGCCGACAGGTTAAGCGCGATGATTGCGTTCCATTTGTCGACAGGAAATTCCTCGATCGGCGAGACATGCTGGATGCCGGCATTGTTCACAAGGATGTCGACTTGGCCGAGCAGCGCGATGCTGTTCTCCACCAGTCCAGCCGCGCCAGCGGCATCGAGCAGATTGGCGCCATCATAGGCGACACTGCCGCCATGGGCGGACAAGGCTGCGCATGTTGCGTCGATTGCATCGCGATCACCCAGGCCATTGATGACGAGGTCGGCCCCGGCCGCAGCCAAAGCGTGCGCAATCCCAAGGCCGATTCCGCTGGTTGATCCGGTAATGACGGCAACACGCCCGGCGAGTGGTTTTGGGGCGGCGGTCGAGATAGCTGGCAAGTCCATGACGGGCATCCTTTTGGAAACGATGACCGGCAACTGCCCAATCTTCTGCCCTGGTTGAAATGCCGTTTCTGCATGAACTCGATGCAGCAATGGGATTGGGCCGGGATCAGCCCAAAGCGTACATCCTGATTGTGTCAGCGAACCGCCCCCGGTTTTCCGACCCCCATAACCACGTAACAGGATGACGATCATGACCAGAACAACCATTCGCAACGCCGTGTTCGCGCTGCTCGCAGCAACCACGCTCGCCACGCCAGCCTTTGCTGGCGGGTGCCCAGTCAACAAAAATGCAGCCAATGCGCTGACAGGCGCGCCGACGATGCCCAAGGGCGTAACGGATACCGTCCTCGGCTCAGTCGATCTCGGCGCCGAAATAAACGTCGCTGATCGTCAGCTGCGTACCCGTCGCCTTGTCGTTCAGCCGGGCGGCATCGTGCCGCTGCACAGCCATAAGGACCGTCCGGCCTTGATCTATACCGTTAGCGGCCAGATCACCGAATATCGCAGCAACTGCGCGGTGCCGATCCTGCACAAGGCTGGCGACATTGCGCGCGAAGCCGACGGCATTTCGCACTACTGGATCAATCGCGGCAAGGTGCCGACGGTGTTGCTGTCGTCAGACGTCCATCACGGCAACTGATCCGATCGATCGGATCGATAGCAAGGAATGGGCTCTGCTGTTAAGGCGGGCGGGGCCCATTCGCTTGCAACGGTCGGTAAACAGCCGTGAATGTAATCAGGCCGGAATCGACAGGTGAAACCAACATGAAGATGCTCGTATTCTACGGATCCTATCGCCGCGACCGTGTCGGCATTCGTTTTGCGAACTATGTCCGGCAAGGACTCGCCAATCGCGGCCATGATGCCGAACTGATCGACGCCAAAGCGATCAATCTGCCGATGCTCGATCGGATGTTCAAAGAATATCCGTCAGGCGAGGCGCCCCCGGCGATGGCCGATCTGGCGGCGAAGATTCGCGCGGCGGACGGCTTTGTGTTCGTGATCGGCGAATATAACTGGGGCATGCAGCCTGGCCTCAAGAATTTAACCGACCATTTCCTCGAAGAGTGGTTCTGGCGACCGGCGGCAATCGTCAGCTATTCACCGGGACAGGTTGGCGGTGCCCGCGCGGCTATGGCTTGGCATCCGACCCTGTCGGAAATGGGCATGGTCGTCATTTCGAGCACAATCGTGCTCGGCAGTGTCGGCGATGCTCTCGATGCCAACAGCCTCCCACAGGGAAAGGGTGGGGAAATCCTCGATCAACGGTTCCCGCGTTTTGCCGCCGATCTCGAATGGTGGGCCGCTGCGGCAGCACATCAGCGGGTGGCGGACGCCACGCCCTATTGAGCGCGGCGATCGGCAACCGCGAGCCAGTTGAACCACGCGTAAAAAAGTCGAGATTTCAAGCTTGCTTTGGTCATTTTGGGCCAAGGAAAATGGTGATGGGCAGGTGGCAATAGTCAAAACTTCGGCGTCCACGAATTGAACACACAGGCGTAGATGGGCAGCTCGGAAGTTTGAATCTCGCCGAACCTTTGCCGCGAACGAGGAGCCGATACCCGTTTGGCTCATGCCGTAACGACAACACGATGGCTTTGTCCCAGAGAAGTTGTCGTTCCTCGACCGGCCAACCTTGTTCCATCGGCACCAGTCTTTGGCAAACGCCTGATCGTTAGCTCCGTCCAAAAGCTGCCGTTCGTCGCCACCGCTGCGAATGCCGACTAATACCAAGAGTCATCGATCGGCAGCGAGCAACATCGGCGAATCAGCGGCAGCTTTCGGTGTCCCGCTGAAACCGCTTTATCATCCAGTGCGGGGCGAATGTTGCCTATCGAAGCCAGTGGATGGCACAGCGACGGAACCCACCGGCAAGTCGGCACTATCCGGGTGAGACGTCGCGCCCAATCCTAGGAGTTCGCTTTCCAATGTTATGCGATCGCAACCGTATCTCAAGCGGAGTCTCGTGGCTTGAATTGGGATATGCCGAAAAAGTTGGTTCGCACCGTCGATTGAACGCGCGGGCAAGGGATAGTGCACGAGCGTCCTTCAATCCAAGCGTTCAGCGAATAACTGTGTTATCCGGTCCAATCGGCAATCGGCCAGCGCGTGATCGAATTTCTCAGCGAATAGCAATTCCGCCAGCGCCCGCTGGCGCTGCCCGATCTGGTCGATTGATTGAAGCAATGTGCCGTGCGCCGATACGACTACGGGATTGGCGCACAGTTCCTCACCAATCGCTTCGATGTCGATTGCCAGAGCCGCCAGTTCAAAAGCAATGACCTGCAATTGAGCACGATCAGGCAGCAACGCAGACACTCCTTGTCGGGCAAGCCTGCGCCGCCAGCTGGCCCGGTGCGGCCATCGCCGTCACGCCGCGCGCGATTGCTGCATGGGCCATGCTCGGGACGAGCGCGGTTGCCGGATCCTGGACGAGGCAGGTGCCACCGGCGGCCTTGATCGCGGCGATGCCGGCCGCCCCATCGGTGCCGTCACCGGACAGAATAACGCCGATTGATTTTGCTGCGCCGGTTTTTGCAACAGAGCCAAACAACAAGTCAGCAGAAGGGCGGACACCGTTCACCGGATCGCGATCGACGAGACGGAGGCGTCCGCAGGGCCAGCGATCAACGACGACGTGAAAGCGCGGGTCAATCGCGACGTACATCACGCCCTGCTCAAGCACATCGCCATCCGCGGCGAGTTTGACCTTGGCCGCCGAACTCCGCGACAGGCGCGATGCAAATGGCACGCCCAGCCCTTCGTCAATTGCTAGCGATACGACTGTCGGTGGACAATTGGCGGGAAAGGCAGCGAGCATGTCGGAGGCCGCTTCGATGCCCCCCATGCCCCCCGCCACGACGACGATTTCCCCCTGCCATTCATAATCGCCCGGCGCGGCGACAGGTGCCATTGCAGTCGGCAATTTGCGGGCAGCAAGGTTGGTCTTGGCGGCGGTGATTACCGTTTTGCAAAGCTTGGCGGAAATTTTCTCAAACTCGTCCGGCGTCGCCCGCTGGGGTTTAGGGAAACAGTCGACCGCACCGAGCTCAATCGCGCGAAGCGAGATATCGGCGCCCTTCTGGGTTAGCGTCGACAGCATCACAACGGGGATTGGCCGCGTTTCCATCAGCTCGGCAAGGAAATCGATTCCGTTCATTCCCGGCATTTCGACGTCAAGCGTTAGCACGTCCGGGCGCAACTCGGCGATCATGGCGCGCGCTTCATCGGCACCATCGGCCGCGCCGACCACGACGATGTCCTTGCTGCGTTCAAGCGCGTTGGAGAACAAGGCACGCATGGTGATCGAATCATCGACGACAAGAACTTTAGTGACGGCCATTATTAGGTCTTTCAGAAGGTAGAGGTTTGGCTAAGCGGCTTCGGCGACGTCATTCGCCTGGGTGAGCGATGGCAGATCGAGGACCATCACCATGCGATCGTCGATGGAGACTAGACCTTCGAGGAACGGGATGACGGCATCCCCGGTCGCTGGCGGCGATTGCAGCGCATCGATCGGGAAGGTGACGATATCGCTGACTGAATCGACGATCAGGCCGCGGAATTGTCCGGCAACCTGCGTCACGATGATAACGTGACGCGCGGTCGGTTCGGTCGCGCGCCACCCGAGGCGTGCGGCAAGATCGACCACTGGCAATACAGTGCCGCGCAGGTTGACAACGCCAGCGACATAATGCGGCACCTGCGGCAGGCGGGTGGTTGGCGTCCAGGCCCGGATCTCTCGAATGGCCATGATGTCGATGCCGAACACTTGAGATTCAACTTCGAAGGTGATGAGCTGACGGGTCATGATTTCTTCCTGCTCTTGTCTCAGTGCGTTACGCGCCGCACGGCGGCGGCGAGCTTTTCGGCGTCGAATGGCTTGATGATCCATCCGGTCGCCCCGGCGTTTCGGGCGCGTGCCTTTTTCTCATCCGAGGATTCAGTCGATAGGACGAGAATAGGCCGATGGACGTGGGCGCCACCCGCACGAACCCGCTCGATCAGCCCAAAGCCGTCCATGCGAGGCATGTTGATGTCGGTGATAATGACATCACAATCATTGGTCGCGAGCCATTCAAGTGCAGAAACACCATCATCGGCCTGCGCCACTTCAAACCCTTCGCCGACCAGCGCGTGCCTGAGCAGGCTGCGCATGGTTGCGCTGTCATCGACGGTCAAAACACGTGTCTTGGGATTTGGCGTTGTCATCGTTTCATCCACCTACTTAAAAAAGTTCAACATCGCCGCGCGTTGCGGCGGGGCGCTCTATGGGCTGGGTGCCGACGGTATCGTCGACCAGACGGAAGCGCGCCTGCCCGCGGGCAGGCCGAAAATCGACCCTGCGCGCCTGAATGCCGCCAAGTGACGACCGCACGAGGGGAATTTGTTCCTGTTCCAAAAAGCTGACGGCGAAGGCTGCATTGGCCGAACCGATCCGCGACATGCCGCTATGCATATTGGCGCCGCCATAAAGATGCGCGCGCATCGCCATTCGGCTGGCACCATAAGCCAGCATTTCATTGATCAGCACTTCCATCAGATAGGCGCCGTAATGTTCGTCAACGCCGCGCCCGCCCTTTGGCTCGGCAAGCAGGAAGTGGTTCATACCCCCAACGTGATTCGTCGGATCGAACAGGCAACAAGCGATGCAACTGTCAAGCACGGTGGTCAGTTCGACGCGCGGATCGCCGCTGACGCGGGCTTGGCCCTGCATCACGGTCAACCGAACCGGGCGTTGCTGGGTGCTCCTTGGCGTTACGATAGGTTGGTGCAACATCAGGCAGCCCTCGCGAGCGCGTGATCGGCAATGCGGTGGATAGAGGCGACCATGCTGACCGCGCCTAGCGAAATCGCAGCCTTGGGCATGCCGAAAACGGTGCAACTCGCCTCATCCTGGGCAATTGTGACGGCACCGGCGCGAGCCATTGCAAGCAGACCCTGCGCCCCATCCGATCCCATGCCCGTCAGAAGGATACCGACGGCCTTACCCCCCATAGTTTCGGCAACCGAGCGGAACAGGACGTCTACGCTAGGACGATGTCCCGAAACCTTATCGTCAGCGCGCATCCTGGCACAGGGATTTGATACACTGCCGCGGACCTGCACATGCCGGTCGTTGCCCGGTGCCAGATAGATATGGCCTGGCTTTAGTGGCAGGTCAGGTTCGGCGATTGTCACTTTGGGCGCGCATTGCTGATCCAGCCGACGAGCGACCGCTTCAGCGAAATGGCCATTAATATGCTGAACGATCACGGTCGGCGGACAATCGGCGGGAAAGTTCTGGAGCAACAACTGCAATGCTTCGACCCCGCCGGTTGACGCCCCAACCGCAATCAAGGCCGGACGATGATGGCTGATCGGCGGAGAAACCGCGTGACGTGGCATTATTGTTACGGGGTCGGCGTGCCGATCGCGCAGTTTTGCCTTGGCGGCATTCCTGATAAGCGCCGCGAGCCGCCCGTCATCCGTGGTCAGCAGTGATCCGATCTTGCCGTCAGGCTTGGCGTAGCAATCGACCGCGCCAATTTCGAGCGCCCGAACCGTTGCATCCGCGCCGTCGCGCGTCAGGCCCGATACGATGATGACCGGGGTAGGTTTCAGCCGCATCACCTTGCCCAGAAAGTCCAAGCCATTCATGCCCGGCATCTCGATATCCAGCGTCACGACATCGGGGCTTTGTTCCCGCATGATGGTCCGGGCTTCTGCGGCATCGGCAGCGGTGCCGATGACGCTGATGTCGGCCTCGCGACGCAGCAATTCGCTCAGCAAGGCGCGCATGGTTGGCGAATCGTCGACGATAAGAACGCGGATCGTCATGCCGCATCCTTCCGATAGATTGTCGGGCCCACTTGCGTCAGCATTTGGGCCGCCGCTCCGCTCACGCGCTCGCTATGGCCGATGTACAAATGGCCTCCATTAGCGAGTTGGCAGGCAAAGCGGTGAACCAGCCGATCCTTGGTCGGCTGATCGAAATAGATCATGACGTTGCGACAAAAAATCACGTCAAACGCGCGCGCCATCGGCCAATCGCCAAGCAGGTTGAGCGACTTGAAGCGCACGAGCGCCCGCGCCTCATCGATGATCGTCGCCTGACCGTCGCGCTCACGCAGCCAGGCGCGCCGCAGCTCGCTCGGCACAGAGTCGAGCGTGTCGATGCGATATTGTGCCTCCTCGGCCGTCGCCAGCGCGTGGTCGGCTATGTCGGTTGCCAGCAACAGGAAATCGAGCGCGGCAAGCCGTGCGGCCACTGCCCGATCGGCACCCAGCATCGTCATCATGATCGACCAGGTTTCTTCGCCGCTGGAGCAGCCCGCAGACCAGATCCGCACCGGCTCACCGGCGGCCGCCCGCTTCAATAGTCCGGGGCGCACGTGCTTGCCGAGATGATCAAAATGATGATCCTCGCGGAAGAAAAATGTGTGGTTGGTCGTCAGCGCACAGATCGCCCGGCGTCGTTCCCCATCATCCGCTTCAATCCGCTTCACATAAGCGGCAAAGGTGCCGCAGCCGGTGTTGCGCACCAGCGGGGCCAGCCGCGAATAGACCAGCATTGCCTTGCCCGGCACCAGCACGATCCCGGCCGTCTGATGGACGATCTTGCGCACGGCTTCGAAATCGGCGGGCGCGTAAATGCCCTTGCCGATGCCCGGCAGCTTCGCAAAGGCTTCGGCCAGTGCGCTCATGCGGCTTCCTTCAGCGGGGGCATTTCGCTCACGGCGCCAGCAACCAAACCATCAACATCGATGATCAGCGCGACCCGGCCATTGCCCAGGATGGTGGCACCCGCCACGCCGCCAACGGCACGATAATGGGTGTCGAGGCTTTTGATCACGAACTGGCGCTGGTCGCAGATGGTATCGACGAGCAACGCCGCCTGACCGGCCGCTTCGGTATCAACGATGATCAACACCGCCTGGGTCGGATCGGTGATCGCCCCGCGGGCACCAATTGGTCCTTCAAGCGGCAGAATTGGGATAAACCGCCCGCGCACGTTGAGCATGGCCCGCCCAACGCCGAGATGCTGGATATCTTGCGCTTCAGGGCGCAGGCTTTCGACGATATGGGCAAGTGGGACGACCAGCGTCTGATCGCCGACCGTCACGATCATCCCGTCCGAAATGGCAAGAGTGAGCGGTAGAGCCAGCGTAAACACCGATCCCTTGCCCGGGTGCGACTCGATCGAGATTCGGCCGCCGAGTTCCTTCACATTCTGCCGCACGACATCCATGCCGACACCGCGCCCCGAAATGTTCGACAGCGTTTGTGCGGTGGAAAAGCCGGGCGAAAAGATCAGATTGTCGATGTCCTCGTCACTCAGCACGGCATCGGCGTTGATCAGTCCGCGCTCCACCGCCTTGGCGTACACACGCGGACGGTCGATCCCGCGTCCGTCATCGGCGATACGGATGATGATCCTGCCCGAACGATGCTCAGCCGACAGGTGCAGCAGGCCCTCCGGCGCTTTGCCGGCCGCGAGCCGGTCAGCGACGGGTTCGATACCATGATCAACGGCATTGCGGATCAAGTGCGTCAGCGGCTCGCTGAGCCGTTCGATCACAGTCTTGTCGAGCTCGGTAGTTTCTCCAGCTAGCTCCAGCCGCACCTTCTTGCCGGTCGACGCCTCAAGCTCACGCAGGATTCGCGGCACACGGCTGAATACCGACCCAATTGGCTGCGCCCGGATCGACATCGCGCTTTCCTGGATGTCGCGCGTGAGCCCGTCGAGCATCGCCAGCTCTTCGATTCCGCCAAGATTGTGGCCGGTTAGGCGTTGCGTCATCATCGCTTGAGCGATCACCAATTCACCGACGGCGTCGATCAGGCGATCAAGCTTGGCGAGGTCAATGCGAATTGATTGCGCGGTTGCCGGAGCGGTGGCCGCCGTTTCAACGACCGGCACAGCAGGCGCAACGATCGGCTCGGTCACTGCAGCAACGGGCACGACCATCGGGGCAGCTGCAATCGCCTTTACGGGTAGATCGATCGGATTGCGGTCCGCATCTTCCTCGCCGACCCGTGCGATCGTCAGGCCGCAGCCTTCACCGACGAAATCGAATATGTCGTCGATCGCGGCGCGCTCGACGGTTCCCGGCAGCACCACGGTCCAGCGAAGATACCCCTCACCGGGATCGAACGCATCGAGATCGGGCACAGCGCCCTCGTCAATGGTCACGCTTGCTTCGCCCAGCGCGCAAAGTTCGCGGAGCAGCAGCAGCGGCTCACCGCCATTGGCCAACGCGCCAGCATGCGGATGTACCGTTACGATCCAATCGGCATTCGCCGAAATATCGGCAGCGATGTCACCGAGCATGGCGTCAAGGTCAAAGGTGAACTCGTCCTCGCCAGGTCCTTCGAGGAGATCAGGATCGACTGTCGGTTCCGCCAACACGCCCGCCTGAGCGGAGGCAAGTTGGGCAAGCAAGGCCGCATCATCAGGGGCGGCACCGGCATCGCGCGCCGCCTCAACATGATCGCCCAGCACGTCAAGCGCGCGCAGCATTAAACCAACCAGCGGATCGGTGACAGCCACCGTCCCGTCGCGAACATCGGACAGCAAAGTCTCAAAACCATGCGTATAGGCTTGGAGTGCGCCAAAGCCGAACGCGCCCGCTCCCCCCTTGATTGAATGTACGGCGCGGAAGATCGCGTTGATCGTCTCCTCGTCGGCATGGCCTTGGCGGCACCGTTCGAGCGCTGTTTCAGCTGCGGCGAGCGCCTCATCGCATTCAATGAAGAAGATCGCCTGGATTTCTTCGTTGGTCATCGACTCTTCCCGCCGTGAATCAGGTGTTCGGCGCCGATCGTCGCGAGGGTGGCGCGGATCGCGTCGGAGGCGGAGACCGTCAGCGCCGTTTGATTCTTCCAAGCCGTCTTGCGCGCGCTGAGCAGCAGTTGCAGCATCGATTGACCAAGCTGGACGACTGCTTTGCCGTCGATCACGACGTCCCCTGCGGCGAGCGCTTCGCGCAGCTTCGGGAGCAGGTCATCAGCTGCCTGTCGGTCGCATCTTGCAGGCAGGACCAATGTTGAATGGGCCATGGTGACAAATCCCGCTTAGAATTCGGACCAATCATCATCGCCATCGCTGGATTTCAGGGCCAGATTGCCCATCACCATCGGTGCACGTGCCTTTCGTTTGGCCACCGCTCGCGTTGGGGCGGCCACGCGCCGTGCCGGCGCTTCACTGCCCAATTTGAAGCGGGAGACGACATCAGCCAGCGTTTCGGCTTCGCCGGCCAGGCTGCGCGCGGCAGCGGTTGATTCCTCGACCATGGCGGCGTTCTGCTGCGTCATTTTGTCCATTTCGCCGACTGCACCGTTGACCTGTTGCAAGTTGGTCGCCTGCGTCTCGGCAGAGTCGGCAATGGTGGTGATCATCGTACTGATCGTGCCGATCCGCGTGACGATGCGGTCCAGCAAGGTACCCGTCTCTCCGACCAGGGCGACGCCCGTGCCGACCTGCTCTGCCGATGTCGTGATCAGCGCCTTGATATCCTTCGCCGCATCTGCGGATCGCTGAGCAAGCGCGCGAACTTCATTTGCCACAACGGCAAAACCCTTGCCCGCATCGCCCGCGCGCGCCGCTTCGACGCCGGCGTTCAGTGCCAGCAAATTGGTCTGGAAGGCGATGCCATCAATGACGTTGATGATCTGGGTAATTTCATTGGCCGATTTCTCGATTGCCCCCATTGCACCGACCGCCCTTTTGACGACCGCGCCGCCTTCGCTCGCTTCGCGCTGCGCCTCATCGATTGAGCGGCTAACATCGGCGGCGCCGCGAGCGGTATCGCGTACCATCGAGGTTACCTGGTTCATCGCAGCAGCCGTTTCCTCCAGGCTCGCTGCCTGCTGTTCGGTGCGCAGTGCCAGATCATCGGATGCCGCCCGAATTTCCGAAGCGCCACTATGGACGCTCGACGCGGTGTCGGACACGCTCGACATGATCTCGCCCAGCCCGTTGATCGACTGGTTGAAGCCCGTCCGCAGGCTTTCATATTCCGGCGAAAGCGAGGTCTCGATCCGATAGGTCATGTCACCGGCTGCCAGCGCATCCATCGCCTGCGCCAGTTCGTCGACAACCACACGCTGCTTTGCCTCATTCTCAGCCTGCGCGCGTGATGCGCCGCGGAACACCTCAAAGGCTGCGGCCATTGTGCCGATTTCGTCGCGGCGGCCTGCGCCGGGTACCGCGACATCAAAGTCGCCTGCTGCCATGCGCTGCATCGCCTCAGCCGTGGCGGCAAGCGGCGTAAGCGCCCGGCTGATCACATACCAAAGCCCAGCAACGACAAGGCCCGCGACGATCAGCCCAATCCCGGCCAACCATCCGATCGTGGCCGTAAGCGCGGCATTGCTTGATTCGACCAGTTTGGACTGGAACGCGATTGACGACGCGACAAGCGCATCGATTTTGCGACGATGATCGGCATAGACATCCGTCAGACGGGCATAGCTGGCCCGCGTTGCCGCGCCATCCTGACGTTCAATTGCCGGCACCAGCCCATTGTCAAATTCGTCCCAGAATTTCTTGGCCGAAGCACCCGACTGGTTGAGTAATGCGTCTTTCAGGGCAGGACTCAGATCGGCGTTCTGCCAGTAGGTATATCGGTCGTTGAACTGCTTGTGCAGTTCGGCCATGCGCGCTTTGCGGCTCGCCAGCGACGAAGGATCGTTCACCAGCAGTGTTGCCTCAAGATAAGGCTCAATGACATATTCAGGCGGCGGCAGAATGTCGGCAACCAGGTCGCTGACCTGTTGGTTCTTCAGCTGAATGGGGCCGCCAAAGCGGATTTGGTTGATTTCCATCGACGCGACGACGCCGGCCAGGGCCATCGCCCCCAGGATAAGCCCGCCGCCAATTTTCCCATTCCGCTTGATGCTCATTTTTACCAGCCCCGTTTGAATGCAGATCGCCGGGGTGATTTAGATTTTGAGGGTTAACGAGAAGTTTTTCACCTTGGCCCGTTGGCGCGCAAATCCGCCGCTTTTGCCCCGTAACGACGCTCGCCAGTTCAGGCGAAGGCTGCATCGGCCATTGGTGCCGGAAGTTTTTTCGGTTAGATTGTAATCACATCACATCAGACTGGGCGTTTGCGGGGTCGCATCGCATTCGGCACCAAGCGGGACAATCGCGATACCCATTTTGAGCAGATCAAAAGGCTCAGCTGCACATTTCTTCGAATTTTCCTCGAGCGCACGGGAGTCTTGATGTGGGTTATTCGCGCCAGTGGATGGCACAGCGGCGGACGCTATCGACTAATCGGGACCATCCGGGTTAGAGATTGCTCCCAATCCTAGGACTTCGCTTAATCCCATTATGCGAACTCAGCCGTATCCCGAGCGGTGCCCCATGGCTTGAAATGCCATGCTCCGAACGCGCCGGTTAGCTCTGGCGATCGCAGTCGCGAGGAGAATGCCGACCATCGATCGAGCCTGTCGTTTCGATCGCTCCGACGAACGCGGCACCCCACCAGTTCGGAATCCATTTCCCCGGCATCTCCAATCTAGCCGTGGCTTGTTTTTGAACGGGCCACGCTGAGATCACCCCTTAACATTGAAAAACGCTAACCTTCCGATTTCAAGGACTTTTTGCATCCCCGTTGATGGCGGAGCGATTCATCCGAAGAAGTGATAGCGCGTCGACTTTTTGCAGCTTTGGACGCTGATTAGCTGGTTGGACTTTTGGCGGGATCATCCGCAATGCGCGTTGCAGGCGAGTCCGGTGGGTCAACCGTAAAACTTTGGTTTCTCGCCTGTTTTCCGTGGCGATCACCCTGTATATTTTGCTGTATATTTCAAGCCCACAAACGTCACTTAACTATATGATATTACAACATAAATAATTGCTGGTCGGGAAGAGAGGATTCGAACCTCCGGCCCCTGCCTCCCGAAGGCAGTGCTCTACCAGGCTGAGCTACTCCCCGACGGAGACCGGCGCGTTGCTCATTTAGCGTCCGGAAAAGCTTGGAAGCGGGCCTATACCGATGGCGATAAGCGTGCGCAAGTATCAGCGCGGGGCTCGGTTGCCGCGCCATTTGGTCCATAAATGGCGGGCCAGCATCAGCGGCGGCATGCGCAGCCAATGCGAGCGAACATAAAAGCCCAGGCGCGTGGCGGGGCGCACCGCCCTGCCCCATTCATCGCGTGCCGTGATGCGGCGCAGATAGAGCCGGTCTGCGCGGCTAAGCTGCTGATAATCTGCTGTAACACTTGTCCCGTAAAGCGCAGCAGACAGCCGCACCGCACGCGCCATTTCCCGCGCCAGGCCGTGGTGCGCGGCCCGGTTTACCACGCCTTCCAGCCCGAATTCCTCGATCAATCGGTGGATATCCCACAGGTTGCGCATCGCGCCTGCCAGATCGCCATCGGCCAGCAGATGCGCTGCGGCGTGGGCCAGCATGTCGGGCACGCCAGGCACGCACAGGCCGTTTTCCAGCATCATGCTGTCCGCAATGATCGCGCCGGGATCGGGCGTAATCCGGGCCGTCAGCGGCAATATCGTATGGTGAACGTCGATCATGCGGTCACGATCCCGGTGGATCAGCGGGGGCAGCTCATGCATCCAGCGCCGGTAATATTGATCGTCATAGGGATCAGGCTTCACCCATTCCCATCCACCAGCGATCAGGGCTGCCTCCACATTCGCCAGCGCGCCGTGCGGGACCAGAATGTCGAGATCGCCAATCGATCGCCCCTGCCCAGCTGCCAGCCCTGCGGCAACAAACGCCGTGCCCTTCAGCAGCACGACCGGGCAGCCAATGGGCGCAAGCACCCGGCGCGCCATTTCCGCTTCCCACAAAGCGGCCACGCGCCCCTGATCGGCCGAAGCGCGCGCATCGGCAAGAATGCGCGCAACCGCACCCGGCATGGGCAAACCCTCCAGCCGGTGGGCGAGCGACCCCATCAACTGTTCGGCGCGGGCAATCGCCAGCAACGCAGTCCATCCATCAGCACGCAGCGCGCTGCAGGTCGCCGGATCACGCAGCACCGTGGCGAGCAGCCAGCCGTCATGCGTGCCAGTCACAACGCGCGCCACAAGGCTTCAATCCGGCCGATGGCGGCTTCGGTATCGGGATAATCGATCGCCACGGATGGCACCTGCCCGACCAATCCCGTCAGCGCGTCAAATCCGCGTTCGCCCAGGGCGACATAATTGGTCGATGCCTGGGTCAGCCGAACGAATACCTCACCCGGCTCAACGGGGCGGGTCGCTGCGTCAAAACCAAAACGGGGGAATAGCAGCAGCGCGGGGCGGGCGGGGCTATCCATGGCGGCAATTGCGCGGGCATCGGGCACCAGATGGCGGATGTCGCCCTTGGGTGTACCGGCGAGCAGCGGCCCGAACCGGGCACGCGCCAAAGCGGACGAAACCGCGCCAATCGCGTCATTTTTCAGGCTGATCAGGCGCGGAAAAGGGTAAATCAGCCCCGTTTTGGGGTCAATCAGGGCAAATTCATCGCCCAAAAACCGCCAACCGCGCCCCGAAAGCAATGCCGCCAGCGTCGATTTGCCCGCGCCAGATTCTCCCGTCATCAACAGCGCGCGGCCATCCCGCTCCACCACCGATGCGTGGAGCAGCAGATAACGCCGCTGGCCCAGCGCCATTTGCAGGTTCATCGCCATTTCAGCCGCCAGCAACCCTTGCGCCAGCGGCAGCGGGGCGGCCTCTGGCAGCATGAAATCGCCGCCAATCATCACCGACGGCCGGATAAAGCGCCGCCACGGCCGGGCGGCGAACAACCGCACGGTAAAGTCGGCAACGTCGTCGCAAGGTTCTGGGTAATCGCGATAAAGATCGCGCAACGCATCAATGGGCGCGCGCCAGTCCGATCCGATCCGGAACCCCACCGGCCCGATTTTCAGTTGGTGGACATGCCTCATCGCCGCTCAACCAATCCGGCCGCAACCAGCTCTTCGAGCCGCGCCATCAGCGCCTGCGGATCGGCATCGCCCAGATCGAATTCATCGCTGAGCCGGGCGAGCAGCGCCGCGCTGGTCAACGGTTCGGCAGCGAGCGCATCCAGTATCTCAGGCGCAGGCGGCGCGAGCAGGTGCGTCATCCCCGAGGCACGGTGATACACCAGCGTCAGATCATCAAGCGGCACCACCCGCAGCGTGGCCGCCGCCATTGATCGGTACCGAGGGTCATCCGGGGTTTTCATGCAAGACACTCATTCACGGCGCTCAGCCGCGCGGCATCTGCAGCGACGCAAAACAGGTAAAGCCGCTGGTGCCCGATTGCAGGCGGCGGATATATTGCAAATAGGCGCGGGTGCGATCGCTATCCATGCCGGGCAGGCGACCGCCAGCCAACGCATTGCGCACATCCTCCCCCTTGAACGGTACGCGCGCCGGCGGGAAGGCGCCGGGTGTACCAGCGGGCACCAGCGTGCCATTAGCGGCGATGTAACTGCCCGAACGTGCCGGATCTGGCACTGGAATTTCGCAAGTGAGCACAGACGCGGCAGATTGCGCCAGCGCAGGGCGGATGGAGACGATTGCGGTTGCACCGGCCGCCCCCAGCATCAACGCGCGGCGACGACTGGGCATTGCCGGGGCTGCCGCAACATCAGCCGCCACGTTATCAGGGGGAATCTTGTCGCTCATCGCCGTCCCATCATGGAGCCCCTTCATCAGGCCCCGCTATGCGACCTTGGCCCTTTCACAATCGTAAATCGAGCGCAAGGCGCACGGCGTAAATCGAGCGCAAGGCGCATGGTGGTGTCGCTGCCAAGCTGAACCGCCAGTTCCGGCCTCGCGGCGGACGCGCGATTAGGCTATCATCATTGCCATGCTTGATACCTTTGGTCTGCGCACCCTTACCGCCATTACCGTGATCATGATTGCGGCAATTGCCACCACCCTGCTCGATCAGAGCTTGCAGGGCGGGTTGATCGTTTTGGTGGTGGGGATTGCCGCTGTTCTGATCGCGGCCGGCACGGGCGACAACGCGGCGGAACCGCCGTCGGCCGTCCAGCACGTGGCGGATGGGCGCGACAGCCCGGTCAACATCGATGAAATGATTGAAGCGGTGGTGGAGCCGATCCTGATCGTTTTTGACGGCCGGGTTGCGCACGCCAATCTGCCGGCGCGCGCATTGCTGGGCGGGCACATCATCGGGGAGGACGTCAGGCTGGCGATTCGCCATCCGGCCGCCGCCGAACGGCTGACAAATGCGCGCGCCACATCACAGGGGCCAATCAATCTGGTCGGGCTGGGCACGCTTGATCAGCGCTGGGAAATGCGATTGACCACGATGAGCGATGGCCGCCGAGTCGTCCATCTGATCGACCAGACCGGCAGCTATGCAGCAGAACGGATGCGCGTCGATTTCGTCGCCAATGCCAGCCACGAACTGCGCACCCCGCTGGCGTCAATCCTGGGGTTCGTGGAAACGCTGAGCGACGATAAGGCGGGTGCCGACCCCAAAGTTCGCGCGCGCTTTTTGAAGGTGATGTTTGATGAGGCGCGGCGGATGCAGCGGCTGGTGGAGGATCTGATCTCGCTCAGCCGGATTGAGGCGGAAAAATACCGCGTCCCCGCCACCGCAGTCGATCTGCAACAATTGATGGACGAAGTGCACGCTGAACTCGCCGATGCCTATGATAATCGTGGCGAAGATCTGGTTACCGATATTCAGGCCGATGTGCCGCCTGTGGTGGGCGACCGGGCGCAGCTATCCCAAGTACTCCACAATCTGATCGGCAATGCCATGAAATACGGCAAAAGCGGTACGCCCGTCGTCTCGCGGCTATGGATGGACCAGACCGGCATGGTCCGCATTAGCGTAAGCGATGAGGGCGAAGGCATTGCCCCGGAACATCTGCCGCGCCTGACTGAACGCTTTTACCGAGTCGATGCAGGGCGCAGCCGGTCGCTTGGCGGCACCGGGCTTGGCCTGGCCATCGTCAAACATATTATTGAACGGCATCGCGGACGGCTCGACATCACCAGTGTGGTCGGAAAAGGCACAACAGCGTCGATCCTCCTCCCCTCTGGCCCACCAAATATCGCGCCCCGGGAGGCACCGTCATCAAACGGTAACGCCACTGTCACACAGGCAGCCCGGTCGGGGTGATAGCGGCGCAGCGGGAACATTCCTGCCAGGAGGGATTCAATGCGACATCATTTCGCGATTCAGGCGACAAAATTGCTAGCCTTGGCGTCCGCCATTGCGTTAGCGGCGTGTGACGATCAGGCCAATGGCGGCGGCGCCGGATCGCGTGACCAGATAAAGGTTGTTGGTTCGTCAACGGTTTATCCGTTCACCACGCTGGTCGCAGAACAGTTCGTCAATCAAAATCCCGGCATGAAGGCACCGGTAATCGAATCGACCGGCACTGGTGCTGGCATGAAGCTGTTTTGCGCAGGCGTTGGCGCGGCCCACCCCGATATCGCCAATGCATCGCGGCGGATGAAGCTGGCCGAATTCACCGCTTGCGGCGAAAATGGCGTTGACCGGATCATGGAAATACAGATCGGGCTGGACGGGATCGCCTTTGCAGAGGGCAAGGACGGGCCAAAGCTGCAGCTGACGCCGGTTGATCTTTATCTCGCGCTCGCCGCCAATCCCAAGGGCAAACCCAACACGGCCAAGACGTGGAAGGACGTGAACCCGGCCCTGCCCGCTATCCCCATTCAGGTCTACGGTCCGCCATCGACCAGCGGCACGCGGGATGCGATGGCAGAGCTGATCATGGCGCGCGGTTGCGTGACAATTTATCCCGACAGCATCAATCTGAAGGACAAAAAGCCTGACGATTTCGCCAATGTCTGCACCCGCGTGCGCGATGATGGCCCCTATGTTGATGCGGGCGAGAACGACAATCTGATCGTGCAAAAGCTGCAGTCAAATCCCAATGCAATCGGCATTTTCGGCTATAGCTATCTGGAAGAAAATCAGGCGAGCCTGGTCGGTGTGCCGGTCAGCGGGGTTGCCCCGACCTATGAAACGATCACCAGCGGCACCTATCCCGGCGCGCGGCCGCTGTTCATCTATGTCAAAAAAGCACATTTGACGGCCATTCCGGGCCTGCCGAAGTTTTTGGAGGCTTATGCCGCCGCTTGGGATGCCAATGGGCCGCTTGTAAAGCGCGGGCTGATTGCGGCACCACAGGCAGTGCGCGATGCCTCTGCCGCTGTCATCAAGGACGGCACGACGCTGGAAGGGCGCGCGCTGCAATAACAACCGAACACCTTCGCTAACCCATTGCCTGATCGGGGTGGCGGGGCTTGCCTGCCCCCCCGATTCGTGAACGAAACAGAAGAATATTCCGCTTGTCGATTTTGCTGCTCCTTTTTCTGATTGCCGGTCTGGGTTTGATTGGCTGGCTAACCGCGCGCGTCCGCGCGGTGGGGTTCCGCCGTGCGTCAACCCGCAGGTTCAGCTCGCTGCCATCGCACCATGGCACCTATGTCGCGATGTGGATGGTCATCCCCTCGCTGTTGTTTCTGACAATATGGCTGGTGGTTACGCCGGCAATGGTGACGAACACCGTGCTGCAAAACCCGGCGGCCGCGCAATTGCCCCCGCCGGGTTTCGAGCGGGCAGCGGTGCTGAGCGAGGCGCGCAATATCGGACAGGGTCGCAGCGTGGCCAGCGCCAACCCGCTCGCCCAGGCGCTGGCGCCTGCCTATGCCGCCGCCCAATCACGGTACAACTGGATCGGGTCGACATTGGCGCTGCTGCTGGCGATATCCTGCGGCGCTTTTGCCTACACGCGGCTAACGCCTGATTTCAGGGCGCGGACGCGGATTGAGCGGGTGGTGATGTTGCTGCTGCTCGCCGCATCACTGATCGCTATCCTAACGACGGCGGGAATTGTCGGCTCGCTGCTGTTTGAATCCTACCGCTTTTTCCAGATGGTGCCGATCCTCGATTTCCTGACGGGCACGCATTGGAGCCCACAGGTGATTGATGCGCGTGATCCCGGCGCGTCGCTGGGCGCGGTGCCGCTGTTCTGGGGTACATTCTTCATCGGCGCGGTGATCGCGATGACGGTAGCGATTCCGTTTGGGCTGATGAGTGCGATTTACCTTACCCAATATGCCGCCCCCGGCGTGCGCCGCTGGATGAAACCGATTTTGGAGGTGCTCGCGGGCGTGCCGACCTTGGTGTACGGCTATTTCGCTGCGCTGACGGTGGCACCCGCCGTGCGCGATCTTGCCGTTTCAGTGGGCATTACCTGGGCGAGTTCGGAAAGCGCGCTTGCCGCCGGGCTGGTGATGGGGGTGATGATCATTCCGTTCGTGTCATCAATGGCCGATGATTCGATCGCCGCCGTGCCCGCATCGATGCGTGATGGATCGCTGGCGATGGGCGCGACCACATCGGAGACGATCCGCCGCGTGCTGCTGCCCGCTGCCCTGCCCGGTGTTGTTGGCGGCGTGCTGCTCGCGATCAGCCGCGCCATTGGTGAGACGATGATCGTGGTAATGGCCGCATCGGGCATCGCCACGCTGACGCTGAACCCGCTCGCCAGCGCGACCACCGTCACCAAACAGATCGTCGATTTGTTGACCGGCGAAGCGGAGTTTGACAGCCCCAAGACGCTGGCAGCGTTCGCACTGGGGTTGACGCTGTTCGTCATCACCCTGCTCCTCAACATCGTCGCGCTGACGGTCGTAAAACGGTACCGCGAAGCCTATGACTGACGCGCGCCGCCCCACGCGACCGCCCGAACGCGCACCAACCGATTGGCGCGCGACCGACATGCAGCGCCGCACCCGCCGCCGTTATGCCGCCGAACGCCGTTTCCGGCTGTTCGGGCTGGGCGCGGTGGTGATGTCCGCCGGTTTTCTGGCGTTCCTACTGATCACGATGCTCGCCAACGGGCTGCAAGGCTTCACCCAGACCGAAATTTCGCTGCCGATTGATTTTCCGCGCGCCGGGCTGAAACTCGACCCTGCTCGTTTGCAGGGGCAAGGTGCCGATTTGGCTCTTGCCGGGGCGGGCCTGTCCGATGCCACTGCGCGTGCCGCCGTCACCGCGTTCGGGCGGGGCGGCGACGCGCTGTTGTCAGACGGTGCATGGCTAAGGGTGCGTGATCAGGTGAAGGCCAATCCCGCCCTGCTGCGCGGCAAGGCAATCGTGCGCGTCCCCGCCTCCACCGAGCTCGACATCGCTGCCAAGGGCACCGGGTCCCCCGAAGCCGAAGCAGCGGTGGCACGATTGCAGCGCGCCGGGCAGCTTTCGACCAGCTTTAACTGGCCATTCCTCACCGCATCTGACGCAACTGACCCGACGATCGTCGGCATCTGGGGCGCACTGAAGGGATCGCTGTTCACGATGCTCGTCACGCTCAGCCTGGCGTTTCCCATCGGCGTGCTGTCAGCTTTGTACCTTGAAGAATATGCCCCGCGTAACCGCTGGACTGACTTGATCGAGGTTTCGATCAACAATCTGGCGGCAGTCCCCTCGATCATCTTTGGCTTGCTCGGGCTGGCGGTGTTCCTCAACACGTTTCATCTGCCGCGTTCGGCATCGATTGTCGGCGGGCTCACGCTGGCGCTGATGACCATGCCGGTGATCGTGATTGCCGGGCGCAACGCCATCAAATCAGTACCCCCGTCGATCCGCGATGCGGCGTTGGGCGTTGGCGCAAGTCCCATTCAGGTCGTGTTTCACCATGTTTTGCCGCTGGCCCTTCCCGGGATTTTGACTGGCACGATCATTGGCATGGCCCGCGCGCTGGGCGAAACCGCGCCGCTGCTGATGATCGGTATGCGCGCCTTCATCGCCACCCCGCCCGAACGCCTTACCGATCCGGCGACCGTGCTGCCTGTCCAAATATTCCTCTGGTCCGATGAAGTCAGCCGTGGCTTTGTTGAAAAGACGAGTGCGGCAATCATTGTGCTGCTGGTGTTCCTGCTCGCGATGAACGGGATCGCCATCTACCTCCGCAACAAATTCGAGACTCGCTGGTAATGAACGCACCCACCATCCCTGCCCCCAAGCCGACGGCACGCGCGCCGAAAATGACGGCGAAGCATGTCAACGTCCATTATGGCAGCAAACTTGCGATTGATGACGTGTCGCTCGACGTCGACATGGATCATGTAACGTCGCTGATCGGGCCATCTGGTTGCGGCAAATCCACCTTTTTGCGCACGCTGAACCGCATGAACGACACGATTCCGATCGCGCGCGTACAAGGCGACATCCGGCTTGATGGTGAGGATATCTATTCCCCCGAAATGGACGTTGTGCAGTTGCGCGCGCGCGTTGGCATGGTGTTTCAAAAGCCAAATCCGTTCCCCAAATCCATCTATGAAAACGTGGCTTATGGCCCGCGCATCCATGGCCTTGCCTCCACCAAGGCGCAGCTCGAAGTGGCGGTTGAACAATCGCTGCGGCGTGCCGGGTTGTGGGATGAGGTGAAGGATCGGCTGAGCGACAGTGGCACGGCATTGTCGGGCGGCCAGCAGCAGCGGCTGTGCATCGCGCGCGCGATTGCCGTCGACCCCGAAGTGATCCTGATGGACGAACCCTGTTCGGCGCTGGACCCCATCGCCACTGCCAAGATCGAGGAACTGATCCACGAATTGAAGGGCCGCTATGCCATCGTCATCGTCACGCACAACATGCAGCAGGCGGCGCGCGTGTCGCAGCGGACGGCTTTTTTCCACCTCGGCTCGCTGGTGGAATATGGCGCCACGTCAGATATTTTCACGAACCCCCGCCAGGAGCGGACCAAGGATTACATCACCGGCCGTTATGGCTGACCCCTTTTGCACCGAGAATCATTTTGGTTGATCATACAGTTAAGGCATTTGACGAAGATATCGGCGAACTGCGCGGTCTGATCGCGCAGATGGGCGGGCTGGCGGAGCATGCAATCGTCGGCGCAATGACCGCGCTGAAGCGCCATGATCTTGAGGGTGCCGAAGCGATCATCGCTGGCGATAAGCAGATCGACGCCATCGAAATGCAGGTTGAACGGCTTGCCGTTCAGCTGATCGCTCTGCGCGCACCGCTGGCAAATGATCTGCGTGAGGTTGTTGCCGCGCTAAAGATCGCCGGCGTGATCGAACGGATCGGCGATTATGCCAAAAACATCGCCCGCCGCGTGTCAGCGATTGAGGATCACGGCAATATCGAGCCCTTGTCGGTGCTGCCCGCCATGGCAACGATGGCAGCCACGATGGTCCACGACGTGCTCGATGCCTATGCCGCCCGCGATCCAGACGCTTCCATCCGGGTGTGTGAAAGCGACCGGGCCGTGGATGATTTCTACAACAGCCTGTTCCGCGTCCTTGTGACCTATATGATGGAAAACCCCGCCAGCATTGGCCAGGTCGCGCATCTTTTGTTCATCGCCAAGAACCTGGAACGCGTGGGTGACCACGCCACCAATATTGCCGAGATGGTGTATTATGCAGCCACCGGCGTCCACATGGGGGAGCGCGAACGCGGCGCTGCCCCAACCCACTGATCCAACGGACGGAGACGAAAAATGGCCCGCGCCAAGATGTTGCTCGTCGAAGATGACGCTGCCCTTGCCGAATTGCTGATCTGGCATTTCAAGTGCGAGGATTTCGATGTCCAGCAAACCCCCGATGGCGAAGAAGCGCTGCTGCTCGCCAAAGAGGCAACGCCCGATATCGTGCTGCTCGACTGGATGGTCGAAGGGCTGTCAGGCATCGAAGTGTGCCGCCGCCTGCGCCGCATGCCCGAAACGGCGAACGTGCCGATCATCATGCTCACCGCGCGCGGTGAAGAGGAAGATCGGGTGCGCGGACTGGAAACCGGGGCAGATGATTATGTCACCAAGCCCTTTTCCCCCCGCGAACTCGTCGCGCGCGTTGGCGCGGTGTTGCGCCGCGTGCGCCCGGCGCTGGCCGGGGAACAGCTGACCTATGCCGATATCGAAATGGATACGGTGGGCCATAAGGTGCGCCGTTCTGGCGAAGTTATCCCGCTGGGGCCAACCGAATTCCGGCTGCTCAAGCATTTTCTGGAGCATCCCGGCTGGGTATTCAGCCGCGAGCGCTTGCTCGATGCCGTGTGGGGGCATGACAGCGACATCGAAAGCCGCACCGTCGACGTGCATATCCGCCGCCTGCGCAAGGCGATCAACAATGGCGACCGGCCAGACATCATCCGCACCGTGCGTTCTGCGGGGTACGCGCTCGATTCGGGCAACTGATCGGGCGCGGGCGGCGCGACGCGGCACTTATCTCCCACTGGATGGTTTAGGGGGCGGGGCAACCTCCCCCGCCCCGCCATTCGGAGGAACGATCATGAAGCTTTTGCTCACCGCATCGATGCTGGCGTTTGCCGCACCGGTGATCGCCCAGACATCGCCAACCCCAGGCCAGATTCCCGATACCGCGCTGTCGACCGCGCCGACCCCGTCGACCGGCCCGCGCGCGCAGGAGGCAAACCAGCCCGCCAACGCCGCCGCCAGCGCCAATAACAGCGCGCTTGCCACCGATCCGACCCGCGTCAACGCCGCTCCGGCAATGGCAAGCTACCCCATCTGCAAGGCGGGCGAGTTTGATCACTGCATGGAACCAGGCAACGGCGCGCGCCAGCAGGTGAAGAAGCGCACGCGCAAACCGCGGCACTGATGCTGCAAACCGCAAACGGGGCCGCGATTACCGGTCCCGCTTGCGTGCGCCGCGCAATCGAATAGGAAGCGCTCAACCTGACCCTTAACGACCAAGCCCAAGGAAGAGCGATTATGACCATCAGTTTCGAAAACCGCGTCGCCATTGTTACCGGAGCAGGGGGCGGGCTTGGCCGTGCCTATGCGCTTGAACTGGCGCGGCGCGGCGCAAAGGTGGTGGTCAATGATCTGGGCGGATCACGCGACGGCACGGGCCATTCCGATGCCGCGCTGAAGGTTGTCGAGGAAATTGAGGCAGCTGGCGGCACCGCAATGTCGAACGGCGGCAGCGTTACCGAATATGATCAGATGGTCGCGATGGTCGAAGCCGCCAAGGCGAAATGGGGATCGATCGACATCCTGATCAACAATGCCGGCGTGTTGCGCGACAAAAGCTTTGCCAAAATGGAGCCAGCCGATTTTAAATTCGTCGTTGATGTTCATCTGAATGGCTCTGCCAACTGCACCAAGGCGGTGTGGGAAACCATGCGCGCGCAAAATTATGGCCGCGTTCTGATGACGGCATCGTCAACCGGGCTGTACGGCAATTTCGGCCAGGCCAATTACGGCGCGGCCAAGCTGGGTCTGGCGGGCCTGACCAAGACGCTGGCGATTGAAGGCGCGAAGAACAACATCAAGGTCAACACCATTGCCCCCACCGCAGGCACGCGGATGACCGAAGATCTGTTCCCCGCTGAAGCATTCGCCGCCTTCGCGCCTGAAAAGGTCGCGCCGGCCGCGCTGTATCTCGTGTCCGAAGACGCGCCGACCAACATGATCATCGGCGCCGGCGCAGGCGTGTTCCAGGCCGCCTATGTTACGCTGACAGCGGGCAAGCTCCTCACGGGCGACGATCTTTCCCCCGAGGGCATCGCTGCGCATTGGGACGCCATTACCGACCGCACCGGCGAATTGACCCCGCAATCCGGCAGCGAACAATCGCTGAGCATTTTGAAGCTGTTGCAGGCCGGGTAACGGCAAAACAATAATGTCCGGGGCGGCGAACGGCCGGGCAATGCCTGCCGCGCGCCGCCCCGGGTTTTTGCTGTTATTTAAAGCGGATACCAATCGTGCCCATCACGCGTTGGCGCGACGTGTTGTCGCTATACTGCGAATAAACATATTGCGCGCCAATATAGACGGGCAGTTTCGCATCACTGTTCGACAGGGTGTATTCCACGCCGCCGCCCAGCTGATAACCGGTGGTGTTGCCATGATTGTAAAAAACCTGCTGGCCAGTCGACGAGGTCAGGCTTTTGCGCTGATCGTTCACCACATACCCGCCCTTACCAAACACCAGGAATTGCGGGGTAAGCAGCACGCCAGCGCGAACGCCAACGCCAAATTCCTCGAACGATTTGTGGCAAACCGTGCCGCCGGTCGCCGCGGTGCAATTTTCCGTCCAGTTATTGGCGCGCCAGAAGCTTGCCTCTGGCCCGATCACGATTTTGTCGTTGATAACCCCGTCAAAGCCGATGGTGCCGCCATAGCCGAGCTTGTCACGATGCACGCCTTGCGACTGAAAGCGATCGCCGCCGACATTTCCTTCAAGACGAAATCCACGAAATGATGTCGGGCTCTTGTCCTGGGCGAGCGCTGGTTGCGCTACCGCGGCGGCAAAGCCAAGCGTTAGGGCAGTGAAAATAATTTTACGCATACAAATTTCCTTGATCAGTTGAACAACTGTTCGGATACAAACCGCCAACCCGCCAAAATGATCCACCGCCAGCCGCGAAGTTTGATGGTGTCGCCATTGGGTAACACTTTGTTGCGCTGCTTTGGGCGCGATTTTTAGGGCGTGTGTGCCCCCTCAATCTCGACGCCACCCTCGTTGCGGCACCGTTCCTTTTGTGCGATCCCCACCAACAATGGGCACTTCACCGACAGCTTCAAAAAACGGCACGCTGGTCCGCAGCGTCGGGCTTTGGGGGCTGACGGCCATGGTATTGAATGGCCTGATCGGCGCGGGGATATTCGGGTTGCCCGCCAGCGTCGCCGATAATGCTGGCAGTTGGGCACCGCTGATCGTTTTGCTGGTCGGCGCAGCGATGTTGCCGATTGTGCTGGTGGTCATGCGGCTGGCGGGGATGTTCGACGGCACGGGCGGGCCGATCCTGTATGTCGAATCCGCCTTTGGAAAGACCGCCGCCTTCCAGATCGGGTGGATGCAATTATTGTCCACCACCGCATCGGCCGCTGCCAACGTCAACCTGCTCGCCGATTACGCCGTTCGCGGCTGGGGACCGGCGGGCGAAGGCCCCGTCATTCATGCCAGTATCGTGCTGGTTGCGCTGCTGGTGATCTTCGCCGTCAATCTTAACCGAACCAGCGGGGTCGCGCGCACATTGGGGCTGCTTTCGATCATGAAGCTGCTGCCGCTGGCGTTGGTGGTCGTGCTTGCGGTGCCGATGTTGGTGTCGGATGGCGGCGCGTCGCACCCGGCGGCGCATTGGTCGTTGACGCAGGCCGCGTTGCTCTCCGCCTATGCCTTTACCGGGTTTGAAGGGTCGCTGACGCTGGCGGGTGAGGCGCGCGATCCCCGGCGCGATTTGCCGCGTGCGCTGCTGGCCGTTTTTGTTGGCGTAGCGTTTTTATATGCGCTGCTGACCTGGGGCTATGTCGCCACCGCTTATGTGCCAGGCGCGGCGGACAAGGCACCGCTATCGGCAATGGCCGCCGTGCTGATGGGCGCTGCAGGGGCAGCGATGATGTTGGCGACCGCCACAGTGTCTATCTTTGCCAATGTAACCAATAACATGCTGTTCCTGTCGCGCCGCTTGCTGGCGATGGAAGCGCTCGGCGGGTTGCCCGCCTGGCTGGGCCGCGTGAACGCTGATGATGCTGTGCCGCGCAATGCGGTGATCTTCATCATGCTTGTCCTTGTTGCCCTGTCGCTGAGCGGTGGCTTTGCCGTGCTGGCGATTTTAAGCGTGTCGTCGCGGCTGATCGTCTATCTCGGCTGTATTGCCGCCCTTCCGGTGGTTGAACGACGCGCGGGCAAGGCGGCATCGATTGGCGGCGTGGCGGTCATCGCCGCCGCAGCGATCACATGCGTGTTGCTCATCATGGGCAGCGAGCCGCAATCATGGCTGTCGCTGTTGATCGGCGCCGCTGCCGGGGCAGTTATGTTCATCGCCAATCGCGCCTATCGCGCGAAAGCCGACGCCGCGATACAGCCCTAGCGGCTCACTTTTCTGGTATGCGATATAGTGTATTGAAACGCTAACACACGCATGCTATCCTCACGTCAGAAACGGGAGGATTACCATGTATAGCGAAAGCGATATCGACGGCGCGGTGGCCGCTGGGGTTCTTACACCCCAAATGGCCGCCGCGTTCCGCAATTACACCGCCAGCGATCGTTCGGCCCCGGCGGTCGACGAAGAACATTTCAAGCTGTTGACGGGCTTTAACGACATTTTCGTCTCGATCGCGCTCTGCCTGTCGCTGACGGCGATTGCGCAGATTGGCGGCATGGTCACCCCCGCGCTTGGCGGAGCGGGCGTTGCCGTTTCGGCTTGGTTGCTCGCCGAATATTTCACCCGCCGCCGCCGCATGGCGCTGCCCAGCATCTTGTTGCTGCTCGCCTTTGTCGGCGGGGTAGCCGCCACGATGATCGGCGGGCTGGTCAGCCTTAACCCCGATTTGCCCGACCGGGCAGATGCCGTCGTCGGCGCCGGCATTGCGCTGGTCACCGCTGTTGCCGCCTGGGCGCATTGGCGGCGGTTCATGGTGCCGATCACAGTGGCCGCGGGCGCAATCGCGCTGGTGGGCATGGCAATGGCGCTAACCCTTGCCGCGCTTCCTGCCGCCAAGGATGCGATTTACCCGATCGCGCTGGGCGCTGGCATCGTCGTATTCGCGGTCGCAATGGGCTGGGATATGTCAGACAAGGAACGCCGCACGCGCCGCTCCGACGTGGCGTTCTGGCTGCACCTGGCCGCAGCACCGCTGATCGCGCATCCGGTGTTCCACATGCTCGGCGTGTTCAACCAGACAGTGGAGATTGCCACCGCCGGGATCGTCATCGGGCTGTATCTGGTGTTCGCCTTTGTCGCGCTGGCGGTTGATCGGCGCGCCCTGCTCGTGTCCAGCCTCGTCTATGTGTTGTATGCCATGTACGCGCTGTTCCAGGGTGCGGGCGCGGTTGAACTCAGCGCATCGCTCACCGCCTTTGTGATTGGCTCGGCGCTGCTGACGCTTTCTGTATTTTGGCACCAGATGCGCGGCCTTGTCGTCGCGCTGCTCGGTAGCCTCAAGGATCGGCTGCCCCCTGTGCAGACGATAGTGCCGGCCTGACGCCATTCAGCCGGAACGACACCCCACTGCCCCGGTGCCCCCACGGCACCGGGGCTTTTTTTTGTGGGATGGGATGGGGCGCAGCGCGCTTGGTACAGGCAAGATAGCGGTCACGCGGAGAAATATACAGTTGGAGCGAAGCGCCGCCCATTGCCGACAGGCGTTAACGCCGCCCCCTTGGGATAAGCGACACCACCAACGCGCTCTGCCCGCCGCTATTCCCCCACCAGCTTCACGAGCCGCCGTTCCACCGGCGCGAGCACCGCTGCCAGTTCGTGCCCGCGTTTCAGCACCGCGCCACCCTCCCCCACCAGCGCCCACATGCCCTGGCGTCCGCGCAGGGCCGGTCGTTTCTCAATCCTGAATTCGGGGCGTTCGGTGGCGCGGCGAAAGGCGGAAAAAATGGCCGCGTCACGCCCCATATCCATCGCATAATCGCGCCAATGCCCGGCAGCGACCATGCGGCCATATAAGTCGAGTATCCGGGCCAGCTCAGCGCGTTCAAACCCCACTTGCGGGGTTACGCGGCTGGCGGGCGCAGGAAAGAGTGTTACCGTCCCCATCAGGCGCAGTCGCGACGATCCCCGGTCATTCCATCGCTCGCCGCGAGCAGTTCATCAAGCCGCTTTCGCAGCGTTTCAATCTCACAGCGCAGCAATTCAACCTTCTGGGTTTCGGGATCAAATATCTCGCTGCACGGCGTGCCGTAAGGCACAAAGGCGCGGTCGCCGCGCCCGCCCTCCACCATCGTGGCGCGCGCCGGAATGCCGACCATGACCGCGCCGGGCACCACATCGCGCGTCACCACCGCATTGGCCCCCACCCGCGCACCAACGCCAATGGTTATCGGGCCCAGCACCTGCGCGCCTGATCCGATGATAACATTATCAAGCAATGTGGGATGTCGTTTACCGGCAACGCCATTGTCGGGGCTGGTGCCCCCCAATGTAACGCACTGGTAAATCGTTACATTGTCGCCAATCGTCACCGTCTCCCCGATCACCGTAAAGCCGTGATCGATAAAGAAATTCCGGCCAATCTTTGCGCCGGGGTGAATATCAATCGCGGTCAGGAACCGCGACAGATGGTTGACGAACCGGGCCAGGAAAAACAGCTCCATCCCGTACAGGCTATGGGCAATACGGTGCAGGCCCAGCGCAAGCACGCCGGGATACAGCAATATCTCCCAGCGCGATCGCGGGGCAGGATCGCGTGCCTTGATCGAATCGAGATAGGCATTCAGTTGGCGCATCATGGCCAGGTTCCCTTTTTTCCTGCACGCTATCTAAGCATTCGTCTCGGCTAATTCCATAACCGCTTCGCCGTCGGCTTTCTGCCCACAAATCCTATCTATCTTGTAGGGGTTGCGCCGGGTGCCTAGCAGGGGGTGAGACACAACAAGGCCGCGCAATGTTCGATTTCACGACTGCCGATTTCAGCGCGATCCTGCCCTATATCGGCGTCGGCTTTGCAGCGCAGCTGGTCGATGGCGCGCTGGGGATGGCGTTTGGCATTGTCAATTCGACATTGCTGGTCAGTTTTCTGGGGGTATCGCCCGCCATCGCCTCTGCCAGCGTCCATGCAGTGGAAACATTTACGACGGCGGCGTCGGGGACCAGCCACATTCTGCACCGCAATGTTGATTGGCGCTTGTTCCGGCGGCTGGTGATCCCCGGTATGATCGGCGGTGCCACCGGTGCCTATCTGCTTACGAATATCGACGCATCGGTCGCCAAGCCGCTGGTGATGGCCTATCTGGCGATCATCGGCCTTTACCTGCTCTACCGCGCCTGGCGCGGCAATGTGGAACCACGCGAGCCGCGCGTTATCGCCCCGCTGGGGCTGGTGGGCGGCTTTCTTGATGCGGCGGGCGGTGGCGGCTGGGGGCCAGTGGTCACGTCAAACCTGCTGGTTCAGGGCGCATCGCCGCGCACCACCATCGGCACCGTCAACACGTCAGAATTTTTCCTGACCGCCACGATTTCGGCCACGTTTATCGCGACGATCGGCTTTGCGGCATTCACCATCGCCACCGCCGGAATCCTGATCGGCGGGCTGGCCGCAGCCCCGTTTGGCGCGCTTTTGGCAAAGCGCGTGCCGGCCCGGCCCCTGATGGCGATGATCGGCATTCTGTTGTCGATCACCAGCGCCTATTCAATGTGGACGGCGCTGCGCTGATCCCTGTGACGGCCCATTGGCCGTATTGACGACAGTGACATAATCGATCAACGGAGCGCTTCTGATCGATTAAAGCGATCACGACCTCAAAAGCTTTCAATTTATATTGCGCTGCAAAATACCTATGTATTGCAGCGCAGCAATTCACCCCATTTCCAGACGGAGAAAATTCCATGTCGCTTATCGGCAGCACCATTAAGCCGTTCACCACCCAGGCGTTCAAGCAGGGCAAGTTCGTTACCGTCAGCGATGCCGATGTGCTTGGCAAATGGGCAGTTTTCTTTTTCTATCCCGCCGATTTCACGTTTGTTTGCCCCACTGAGCTGGAAGATCTGGCCGATGTGTACCCAACGCTGCAGAAAATGGGCGTTGAGGTATATTCGGTGTCGACCGACACGCATTTCAGCCACAAGGCGTGGCATGATACCTCGCCAGCAATCGGCAAGATCGATTATTTCATGCTGGGCGATCAGAACCACGTGATCAGCAACAACTTCCAGATCCTGCGCGAAGGCCAGGGCCTGGCGGATCGCGGCACGTTTGTTGTCGATCCCCAGGGTGTCATTCAGCTGATGGAAGTCACGTCGGAAGGCGTTGGCCGCAACGCCGCTGAACTGCTCCGCAAGATCAAGGCAGCGCAGTATATTGCGGCGCATCCAGGCGAAGTCTGCCCGGCCAAGTGGGAAGAGGGCGAAGAAACCCTGGCCCCGTCACTCGATCTGGTCGGCAAGATCTGATCTTCAGCGCCCCCCGGCTGACCGGTAACGGCAGCCAGGGGGTGCACTTGCAGTACTGATACAATGTCTCCCCCCTGCCCGCACGGGCAGGGGCCCCAGATGCCACGCCCGAAAGGAACCCCCGATGCTCGACGCCAATCTGACGCAGCAGCTCAAGGCCTATCTGGTCAACATCAAGCAACCGATCGAACTGGTGGCGACGCTGGGCGATGACGCGAAATCGCGCGAGCTGGGCGAATTGCTGGCGGAAATCGCGGCGCTTTCCGATCAGGTCAGGCTTGTCCATGCCGATAACAAGCGCGCACCCAGCTTCATGATCCGCCGCGTCGGCACGGATATCGGCGTGCGGTTTGCCGGGCTGCCGATGGGGCATGAATTTACCTCGCTGGTGCTCGCGCTGCTTCAGGTCGGCGGTCACCCGTCAAAGGCAGCGCAGGACTTGCTTGATCAGGTCCGCCAGCTTGATGGGGACTACGCGTTCGAAAGCTATTTCTCGCAATCCTGCCAGAACTGCCCTGATGTCGTGCAGGCGTTGAACCTGATGGCGGTGCTCAACCCGCGCATCACCCACACCGCCATCGACGGCGCATTGTTCAAGGACGAGGTCGACGCGCGAAAGGTAATGGCGGTTCCCACCGTGTTCCTGAACGGCGAATTGTTCGGCCAGGGCCGGATGGAGCTGGAGCAGATCGTCGCCAAGCTCGACACCGGCACCGAAGCCCGCGTCGCCAGCGCCATTGCGGCAAAGGAACCGTTTGAAGTGCTCGTCATCGGCGGTGGCCCGGCAGGCGGCGCTGCAGCCATCTATGCGGCGCGCAAGGGCATCCGCACCGGCATCGCCGCTGAACGATTCGGCGGCCAGGTGATGGATACGATGGGGATCGAAAACTTCATCTCCGTCCAGCACACTGAGGGGCCACGCCTTGCGGCCGAACTCGAACGTCACGTCCGCGACTATGATGTTGATATCATGACGCTGCAGACCGCGACCAAAATCACCCCTGCGGCCCGCGAAGGCGGCCTGCACGAAGTGACCCTGGCCAGCGGTGCATCACTAAAGGCGCGCACGCTGATCCTGACGACAGGCGCGCGCTGGCGGCAGATCGGCGTGCCGGGCGAAGACCAATATCGCAACCGCGGCGTCGCCTATTGCCCGCATTGTGATGGCCCTTTTTATCGCGGCAAGCGCGTTGCCGTGATCGGCGGCGGCAATTCCGGCGTTGAGGCAGCGATCGATCTGGCCGGCATTGTCGCGCACGTCACGCTGATTGAATTTGACGGGCAGTTGCGTGCTGATGCCGTGCTGCAACGCAAGTTGGCGAGCCTGAAAAACGTTACCGTCCTGAAATCGGCACAGACGACCGAAGTGCTGGGTAACGGCGAAAAGGTAACGGCGCTGACCTATAAGGATCGCAACACAGGGGCAATTCACCAGATCGATCTTGACGGCATTTTTGTTCAAATCGGGCTGATCCCCAACACCGAATGGCTAAAGGGCACGCTGGCGTTGACCGGTCACGGCGAAATAGAGATTGGCCACCACGGCGAAACATCGGTGCGCGGTATCTTTGCTGCGGGCGATGCGACAACCGAGCCGTATAAGCAGATCGTGATCGCCATGGGCGCGGGCGCGACGGCGGGGCTGGCCGCATTCGATTATCTGATCCGCCTGCCAGCAGAAAATGTCGCGCAGGCGGCATAAACACGCCGCATCCTGGTATATGGGTCTCAATGGCTTCAACCCACCGGTTGATCGTCAGGTGCCAGTGTGCGCATTTCCCTTCCGAACAGGCCATACATGATCGATAAAATCTGTTATTAGCCGCGTTGTAATCGAGGGAGACATCCGCTGAGCGCGACCTATCTGCCGACGTTGAAGCAGCTCCAATATCTGGTGTCGCTGCGTGATCACGGCCATTTCGGGCGCGCGGCAGATGCATGTTACGTCACCCAATCGACGCTGTCGGCGGGGTTGCGCGAGCTGGAAACGTTGATCGGCGTGACCTTGGTGGAACGCACGCGGCGCGTGGTGCGCTTCACGCCGCTGGGCGACCGTATCGCCGATAAGGCGCGCCGCGTGCTGCGCGAGGCGGAGGAACTTGGCGATCTGGCGCGCGCCGCCGGGCGGCCCTTGTCGGGCGAAATGCGGATGAGCGTGATCCCCACAATCGCCCCCTTCATGCTGCCGCGCATTCTGCCCCGACTGCGCACCGATTACCCCGATCTGAAGCTGTACCTGCGCGAAGAAACGAGCAGCAGTGCGTGCGAAGGCCTGCAAAACGGCCGCACCGATTGCGTGTTGCTGGCGCTGCCCTATGCCTGTGGAGAGGTATCGGTGCAGCCGCTGTTCGACGACAAATTGTTCATCGCCTTTCCCGATGGGGAATACACCCCCTGCCCGGCTACCATCCGGGCGGCGGATATTGATGAGCAACGCTTGCTGCTGCTGGAAGACGGCCACTGCCTGAAGGATCACGCGCTATCCGCCTGTAACCGCCCTGAATTGCGCGCAGAGGCGACGATGCTCGGCACGTCGCTCCACACGATTGTGCAGATGGTCGACAATGGCCTGGGGGTAACGATTTTGCCGGAAATGGCGATTGAGGCGGGCATTTTGGAGCATACCGGCATCATCGCCCGCCCGCTCGAAGCGGACCATCCCGTGAGAAACATTGCCCTGGTGTGGCGACGCGCTTCGCCGCGCGAAAAGGATTTTTTATTGCTGGCACAGGTGCTTGCAGCGGCGCGATACCTGTCCCAGCAATAACGCCCAGCGGGGCGTAGATCGTCGTGCGTGAAATTTGAATCGTCATTGCGAGCGCAGCGAAGCAATCCAGCGGCGTGCTCGCGGATAGGCTGGATTGCTTCGCTGCGCTCGCAATGACGGGTGATCCTGAATTACGGCACGATGCTCTAAATCGTCGCGCTAATTCTGGGTGAGGCTCAGCGCATTGCCATCCGGATCGTTGAAGAAGGCAACCTTGGCGATACCGTCAGGCGCGGTCCAGATGCCGAGCGCGTCCTGGCCCATGCCTTCGTAAATCGAAAAGGCCACACCGCGGGCCACCAGCGCCTGCACCGTCGATACGATATCCGCCACCTGCCAGCCGAGCACGGGATGCGCCGACGGCGTGTGGCCGGGCACTTCGGTAATACGCAGCGGCACACCATCCAGATCGAACACCGCGGCAAAACCATCATCCCGCACAAACGGCAGGCCTAAAACGTCGCGATAAAATGGCTCGGCGACTTTACGATCATTGGTGATGATAAAGGTAATGGGGGTTTGGGCAGCGAGCGTCATGATCGGCTCCTTCGACGCGAATAAGCCCCTCCCCAAAGTGGGAAGGGGCTCATTTCATCACTTTTTGCCGGAAAGCGGCGCGACGGCGTCCTTACCGAACTGGACGATCAGATCGCCGATTTCGCGGGCCTGGGTCATGCTGCGGCTGCCCTGGTCGCGCAGAAAATCGCCCTGCACCTTCATCACTTCGGTCAAATCCTTGGCACTCGCGGCAGCGCGCATGGCGGCAAAAGCCTGCTTGGTATTTTCCTCTGCCTGATCGAGCAGCTTCATGCCGACGGTTGCACCACCTTCAGCAATTTTGCTGCCCGATGATTTCATTGCTTCGCCAGCCTTTTTGGCAGGATCGACGATCTTTTCGTTGATCGTGTCTTTTACCTTGTCGGCGGTTTTCTTGGTGTCGGTCATTATGCGGGTTCCTTCGCTTTGGCTGCAGGCTTGCGGGCAGCAGCAGGGGGTTTGGGGGCAGCCTTGGGTTTGGCGGCTGGCGCTTTCTTTACTGCAGCCTTGGCTTTCACCGCAACCGGTGCTGGAGCGGCCAAGGGATTTGCCGCCGCCGCCTTCAGCGCATCAAAAGCATGGCGCAGCGATGCAGCATATACATCGGGATCGGGCATCATCACCCGGTCGCAGGTGAACGAAATCGCGATCGTATCGGTGTAGCTGTAGATCGTGTTGATCAGCCCCATTGAATCAAACACCGGGCCAAGCCCGTACATCCCCACCATTTTCGCGCCGCAGAAATACAACGGCACCCGGCTGCCGGGCACGTTGGTCACCACACAGTTGAACACCGGCGCATGGGCATTCGCTGCCCCCACCCGGGTGTATAATCGCGCGGCAAGCCCGGCGAGGCCAGAGGGGATCAACTGGCTGTAATCGGTCAGCGTCCGTGCGCCGACTGCGCCCGTCATCGCCTTGGAATTGGCGGCCTCGGCATGAACATGCGCCAACCGCTCGAGCGGATCGGCAATATGCGTGCCCAGCCCCACCACCATGGCGGACACAAGATTGCCCAGTGATGCCTTTTCTCCTTCGGCGCGCACCGAAATGGGCGCCATCGCGGTCAGCGATTCGGCGGGCAACTCGCCCTTCGCGTCCAGATACCCGCGCAGGCCACCGCCGACGATTGCCAGGATCACATCATTCACCGTCGCGCCGGGCACCGCATCCTTGATGGCGCGAATATCCTTTAGCGGGAAGGGCGCGGCATCGAACACACGGTGCGCGGCCACTTTGCCGTTGAAGCGCGTTTTGGGCGCAAGCTTGGTATTGGCGATGCTGATTTCGCCCTTGCTGACGCTCATCGTCAGCTTTGCCATGCCGGGAAGTGAGCGGCCAATCGTTTCCGCAACCCGCATCGGCTGGCGCAGCGAGTTGAAATAACTGCGCATCAGCAATTCGGCGACATTGGGCATGCTTTCGGGCGACCAGCTGTCCTTCACCTCGCGCGGGCGCATGCTCGAGTCGAGATCATGCACGGCGGCGGACATTTCCACGCCCGACATGCCGTCAATCGCGGCGTGATGCACCTTGGAAACGAGCGCAAAACAGCCGGGCGGCAGCCCCTCCACATTATCAAGCCCCTCAACAATCGTGAATTCCCAAAGCGGCTTGTTGAGGTCCATCGGGCGCGAATGCAGCCGCGCGACCTGAATGCACAATTGCCGCCAGTCGCCGGGCTTGGGCAGCGCGATGTGGCGGACGTGAAATTCGATATCGAACTCGGGATCTTCAATCCAATAGGGATGATCAAGATCGAACGGCACCCGCACCAGCCGCTGGCGGAAACTCCGCGCGCTGCCGAGACGGCTTTCGATGAACTTCAAAATATCCTTGAAGCGCACAAAACCGCCCGGCGCTGTCGACGGATCATAAATGCCAACGGAGCCGATATGCATCGGCGTGTGCGGCGTTTCCAGATAGACGAACGACGCGTCCTGGCCTGATAATTGTAGCATTGCCCTCTCCCGCTCTCGGCGGTGTTCCGCCCATTTTTTGTACCCCCGCGAAGGCGGGGGTCCAGTCTGGGTCCCCGCCTTCGCGGGGACACAAGGTGTCCTAAACTATTTCCCGAACCCGAACACGTCCTGATGGAAGCGCCCCTGTTCGATCATCGATTCCAGCCAGTCTGATCCGCTGGCATGATCACCGCCTTGTTGTTCAATGGCAATGCGGATCAGCGCATCACGCACCGCCGGGGCCATAAACTTGCCGTCGCCGCAAACATAGATGTGCGCGCCTGCATCAATCGCGGCCCATAACCTGCCACGTTCGGTCCACATCGCGTCCTGCACATAGCGCCAGGGGTGACCCGGCACCGCCGAAAAGGCGACGAATGGCTCGATCACGCCGTCCCTTTGCCAGCGTTCCATTTCGGTGCGGCAATACCAGTCATGATCGGGGTGGCGGCAGCCGAAGAACAACAGCGAGGTGGCGACATCCGCCCCGCCCGCTTTTTGCGCAGCACGTTCGGCGACAAAGCCGCGCAACGGGGCAAAGCCCGTACCCGGGCCGATCAGGATCATCGGCACGCTGGCATCGGCTGGCGGCGAAAAAGCCGGATTGGGGCGGCGGACATAGCCGAACACCGCATCGCCGGGCATCACGCGCTGCATATAGCTGGACGCAAAACCGCGATGCTCGCCCAGGCCAGACCAGGCCGGTGCCTCCATCGTGCCCACGATCAGATCGGCGATGCTGGCGTCAACCAGCGGGGACGACGCAATCGAATAGAAACGCGGCGCAATCGCCGACGATAATTCGACCAGACTGTCGAGCGACAGCTCGGCGGCCGGGTGGAGTTCCAACAGATCGATGATGGTCAGCCGCCTGGCCGCGATCTCGGCATCAAACGCGCCTTCCAGTCGCACGAGTTCGCGCTTGGTGTTCGGGCAACGCGTCTGTTCGGCAATCACCGCCAGTGCGCGGCGCGGCAGCGTATCGGACAGCTCGACAAATTCGGTCAGCAACTGCTGCACCGTCACCGTCTGGCCCAGCGGCAGATGGCGGAAGCGCCCGCCCTGCCCGTCAATCCGCAATTGCGTTGTCGCGTCCAGCCCCAGCCGGCTAACGGCGCGTTCGACCAGTTCGGGCCGGTTCTGGCCGTACACCGCAATGTGATCGCCCGTGTGATAGCGCTGCCCCGCAGGCAAGCGGATACGGATGAACCGGGTGGATGGGCGCGGCGGCTCGATGGCGAAATCCCATAGCCCGTCGGCAGGACGAACCATCTCGTCATTGGCCACGATTTCCAGCCGCTGGGCGTGTTCGGGCAGCACCTGCGCGCGCGCGGCGGCGGCATCCACTGGTTGCAGCGACAGGGTGGAGCGCTGCTCCGATGGCGCGACTTCGCTGCCAAGTGCCTTCCACAAATCGCGGACAAAGCCCGCCACCGCACCGTCGAAATCGCCCTGCCCGTCCGCCTCACCGCGCGGCACCAGCCGGGTCGCGCCCAGCGCGGCAATCGTATCGTCGATCCGCTTCGGGAAATGCTGGTAATTCGGCCATTGGCTGTTGCCGATGCCCAGCACCGCAAATTTCGCGCCGGACCAGTCGAGCACATCGACCTGGCCTGAATCGATCAGCCGCTCAATCTCCACCGCGCTATCGGGCGCGCGGCCATTATAGGTGGCGGTGACGATCACGATCACCTTATCCTCGGGCAGATGCCCGGCGATAAACGCTTCGTCCATCGATCGCACGGTGACTTCAAATCCGTCGACGCTGGCGCGCTCCGCAATCTCCTCGGCAATGTCGCGGGCGGTGCCCAGGCTGGTGCCGTACAATACGGCAAAGCGCTGGCCATTGCCCGAAACGGTGGCTGCCTGCGCTTCCTCAGTGGGAATTTTGGCAGCGGCAGGCACACTCATCCGCTCATGCGGTTGGCGCAATCGCACCCGCATGAAGAACTGATCGGGTTTGATCGACAGCGTTTCCTTGATCTGCAATTTATACATATGCGGATCGCCAATCGCGAATTTCTGCAAAATCATCGCGAGCGCCAGCTTGGCCTCGACCATCGCGAACTGCCGCCCGATGCAGGCCCGCTGACCATTGCCGAACGGCTTGTAAGCATGCGGGTGATGCTGCGCCTCATTTTCCGGCAGCCAGCGGTCGATATCGAACTCGTCGGGGTTCGCCCAGGCGCCGGGAAAGCGGTGCAGGCCGGGTGAGAACACATTGACGGGGCGATCCTTGCGCAGCGTCCACTGGCCCCCGATCACCGTGTCCTCAAACGGCGCGAGCGTAAAGGCGGGCGCGGTGGGCCACAGGCGCAAAGCCTCCTTCAGGATGCGCTCAATCACCACCAGTTGCGCGTTCTGCGCGTAATCGGGCCTTGTATCCCCCGGCAGCACCCGGTCCACCTCGGCATAGGCCTGCGCCAGCACATGCGGATTGCGCAGCAGATGATAGAGCGCGAAAGTCAGCATCCCCGACGTGGTTTCATGCCCCGCGATCAGGAAGGTCAGCACCTGATAACGGATGTTGATATCGTCCAGCGTCTCGCCCGTTTCGGGGTCGGCCGCAGCGATCATCAGATTCAGCAGATCTTTGCCATCATTGGGATGCGCGCGGCGCTCGGCGATGATGCCATCGACCAGCGCGTTCATTTCGGCAATATCTGCTTCAAACTGGCGCTCGGCCTTTTTGGCGAAGCGTTGCTGCATCGGCAGCCGGGTGATCATGTTGAGCGATTCGCCCAGCGCGCGGCCAAGCGCCTCCAGAAACGGGTCAAGCTCTTCATGCTGAAAACTGTTGAAGCGGTGGCCAAACCCGGCGACCGCAATCGAATCGAGCGTGAAGCGGGTCATGTCGTCCGCCACCAGCACGTCGTTGCCCGACAGCCGTGACCATTTGTCGACAAGCTGGTCCGCCACCTCCAGCATCATGTCGAAATAACCCTTCATCGCGCGCTGGCTGAACGCTGGCAGCAGGATGCGGTGCGCCTTGCCCCAATTCTCCTCCTCACTGAACGCGGTAAACAGCCCGTCACCCGCGAACCGGCGCACCACGCGAAGGCCCGGCCCCGGCATCTTGCGAAACCGCGTTTCGTCGCACAGTTCGGCGACGAGATCGGGGTTGGTGACGAACAGCCCCACCCGGCTGCCGAATTTCAGCTTGAAAATGCCACCGGGAAAATCACGCCCCGCGTGCAGCAAATAGCCGATCAGGCCCTGGCGGATGATGTGGTGAAGATGGCCAACGACGGGCAGCGCAGGGGGCGACGGAAAGGTCGACGGTTGCTCGATTACGGACGCCATTTATTCTTCTCTCCCGCTTGGAGACACATCACCACATGGGCGGCGGAAGTGCAATGCGGGGGGTGTGGTTGGGAGTGGTGGGGTAGGATGACGCAGAGCGTTTTTGGTGGTTAGTTGCCGTTCGCTGTAACCGGGAGTCTCTTTGTGATGCGAGGTGCATCGACATCGCTAAGGTCTGCTCGGCTCAAATAGATTCGCCACTTTCTGTCGACTTGCTGTTCCCATCCACAGACCATATCCGTATTAACCAGCCCGACACATCCGACTGCTCGTATGTCGCGTCGATTAATGGTTTTGCCGCTAAAGGACGTAACCGCCGCTGCCCAGGCGCCTGGGTAGATAGCCACCCTCATCAACTCATCATCCTGTCCAAGCGGTGCGGACCACAGGAATAGTGCGATTAGCATGTGCCGACGCTAATTGTTTGGAGCCAGGTCCGCAACCGTCGCGGACCCTTCGATCTTCAATTTACGTCATCCCGGATCCTTCGAAAGGCTCAGGAGGGCCTTGATCCGGGGTCCCGCTTTTTCTGGCACGGGCTAAGGCAGCGGAACCCCGGATCGAGCCCGGGGTGACGGTTATGGTGTTTGACCCCCGATTGCCTCCACCATCGCCAGCACGCGTTGCGCCTCCAACAGATGCAGCCGTTCGACCATGCGCCCGTCGAGGCGAATCGCGCCCTTGCCCGCATTCTCTGGCAGCGCAAATGCTGCACTTATGCTGCGGGCTTGATCGACCTCATCAGACGTTGGCGAAAACACCGCGTTGCACGGCTCGATCTGCGCCGGGTGGATCAACGTCTTGCCGTCAAATCCCAGCGCGAGGCCCTGCTCTGCCTCCGCTCGAAAGCGTTCCAGATCGCTGAAATCATTGCACACCCCGTCAAGCGCGATCAGCCCGCGCGAGCGTGCCGCGGCCAGCGACAGTGACAGGATGGGCAGCATATTCGCCCGGTCCGGCATCGCGGCGGCGCGCATTTCCAGCGCCAGATCATTGGTGCCCATCACAAACCCGCCCAGCCGCGTGGTCGTGGCACAATCGGCAATCGCTTGGAGATGGCCCACCGCCAGGCATGTTTCGATCATCACCCACAGCTTCACCGCCGGCGCGGCTCCTGACAATGCTGCATGGTAGCGCGCAACATCTGCTGGCCCATCCACCTTCGGCGCGATCACCGCATCGATATTTAGCCGCGCCGCCGCCGCCAGATCATCCGCGCCCCATTCGGTATCAATCCCATTCACGCGCAGCACCCGCAGCCGCCGCCCAAAGCCCCCCGCCCCAAACGCCGCCACCGACGCCGCTCGCGCGGCCACCTTCATTTCCGGCGCAACGGCATCCTCCAGATCGAGGATCACCGCATCGCACGGCAGCGTGCGCGCCTTGGCAATGGCGCGGTCATTGGAGGCGGGCAGGTAAAGCGCGCTGCGGACGGGGCGGATTTCTTCTGGGATCATCTGCCAAACCCTACCCGTTCGTCCCGAGCGAAGTCGAGGGACATGCCGCAAACGCTGCGCGGGGTGTCTCGACTTCGGCCCGATGGGCCGAAGTTTATCCTGAGCGCCTGCCTTGGCAGGCAGTCGAAGGGCTCGACACGAACGGGTAGGAGTGGAAAAGCGGATGTCACGCAAAGTGTAGGAGCACGGACAATGAGCAGCATGGGCCGGTTCGATTGGGCAGACCCCTTTAATCTCGACGATCAACTCGACGAGGATGAACGGATGATCCGCGACGCCGCTGCCGCCTATGCGCAGGACAAGCTCGCCCCGCGTATCATCGATGCCTTTCAGAACGAGACGACCGATCCCGATATTTTCCGCGAAATGGGCGCGCTGGGGCTGCTGGGGCCGACCGTGCCAGAGGAATATGGCGGCGTCGGCGCATCCTATGTCGCCTATGGCCTGGTCGCGCGCGAAGTGGAGCGGATCGATTCGGGTTATCGGTCGATGATGTCGGTGCAATCGAGCCTGGTGATGTACCCCATCCACGCCTTTGGCTCCGAAGAACAGAAGCGCAAATATCTGCCCAAGCTGGCGAGCGGCGAATTTATCGGCTGTTTCGGGCTGACCGAGCCTGATGCGGGGTCGGACCCCGGCGGGATGACAACCAAGGCCGTCAAGGTCGACGGCGGATACCTGATATCGGGCGCCAAGACCTGGATTTCGAACGCGCCGATTGCGGACATATTCATCGTCTGGGCAAAATCGGATGCGCATGGCGGCGGCATTCGCGGCTTCATCCTGGAAAAGGGGATGAAGGGGCTGGTCGCACCCAAGATTGAGGGCAAATTGTCGCTGCGCGCGTCGATCACCGGCATGATCCAGATGGACGAGGTTGCGGTGGGCGAAGACGCGCTGTTGCCCGATGTGCAGGGGTTGAAGGGGCCATTCGGCTGCCTCAACCGCGCCCGCTATGGCATTAGCTGGGGCGCGATGGGTGCGGCGGAATTCTGTTTTCACGCCGCGCGCCAATATGGGCTTGATCGCAAGCAATTCGGCCGGCCACTCGCCGCAACGCAGCTTTTCCAGAAGAAGCTGGCGGACATGCAGACCGATATCGCAATGGGCTTGCAAGCGAGCCTGCGCGTTGGGCGGCTGATGGACCAGCACAAGTTCGCGCCGGAAATGGTGTCGATCGTCAAGCGCAACAATGTCGGCAAGGCGCTCGATATCGCACGGGCCGCGCGGGATATGCATGGCGGCAACGGCATTGCCGGTGAATATCAGGTCATGCGCCACGCGATGAACCTGGAAACGGTGAACACTTATGAAGGCACGCATGATGTGCACGCGCTGATCCTTGGGCGCGCCATCACGGGGATCAGTGCGTTCTGATGACCGATACCACGCCGTTCGACTCGCAGCCCACGCTCACCGGTCCAACGGTGACGCTGTCGCCGCTTCGCGCGGAGGATTGGGATGCGCTGTTCGCGGTCGCCGCTGATCCGCTGATCTGGGCCGTCCACCCTGCCCATGATCGCTGGCAGGAGCCGGTGTTCCGCCGGTTCTTTGCCGATGCGATGGCATCGGGCGGGTGCCTGATCATCCGCGACAACGCCACCGGCGCGGTGATCGGATCGAGCCGTTATGACCGGACCCGCGTTGAGCCAGACGAGGTAGAGATTGGCTGGACGTTCCTCGCCCGCGCTTATTGGGGCGGCGCCACGAACCGCGAGATCAAAACGCTCATGATCGCCCACGCGCTGCGCTGGTTCAATGCGGCAGTGTTTATGGTGGGCGAAACCAACATCCGCTCGCGGCGGGCGATGGAGAAGATCGGCGGTGAACTGCTCCCCTGCCGCACGCCCGTTTTTGATATGGCTGGCACACCCTCCCCGCATGTCATTTACGCCATCCGTCAGCCGCTCGCATGAAGCCTCTGTCGAGCATCAAAGTGGTCGAACTCGCGCGCATTCTGGCGGGGCCGTGGTGCGGGCAGTTGCTGGCTGATCTGGGTGCAGCGGTGGTGAAGGTGGAACGTCCCGGCGCGGGCGATGATACGCGCCACTGGGGGCCACCCTTCATGATGGGGCCAGACGGCAGCAATCTGGATGCGGCCTATTACCACTCAACCAATCGCGGCAAATCATCGGTCGCAATCGACATCACCACCGCTGACGGACAGGCCCAAGTGCGCGCGATGATCGCGGATGCCGATGTAGTGATTGAAAACTACAAGCTGGGCGGCCTTGCCAAATATGGGCTGGATCACGCCAGCCTGTCCGCCATCAACCCGCGCCTGATCACCTGTTCGATCACGGGATTTGGCCAAACCGGCCCCTATGCCCATCGTGCCGGGTACGACTTCATCATCCAGGGCATGGGCGGCATCATGTCGATGACGGGGGAGCCTGACGGCGCACCGCAAAAATCGGGCATCGCCTATGCCGATATCTTCACCGGCGTTTATTCTGCCGTCGCCATTCTGGCCGCACTGCGCCAGCGCGATGCCACGGGATGCGGCGCACATATCGATATGGCGCTGCTCGATACACAGGTGGCGGTGCTCGCCAATCAGGCGCTGAACTGGATGGCATCGGGCGTGGTGCCGCACCGGATGGGCAATGGCCATGCCAATCTGGCCCCCTATCAATCCTTTGTCTGTGCCGATGGCGACCTGATCATCGCGGTGGGCAATGACGGGCAGTTTCGCAAACTATGCGATGTGCTGGCGCTGCCGCTGGCCGACGACGCGCGCTTTGCGACCAACCCGGCGCGTGTCACCAACCGGGCCGCGCTGATCGCCGCGCTCACCGCCACAATCGTCACCTGGCGCAAGGCCGATCTGTATGAGGCGCTCGAGCAAGCGGGCGTTCCCGCCGGGCCCATCAACCGCGTGGACGAGGTATTCGCCGACCCTCAGGTTATTGCGCGCGGCATGGCGATTGATCGCGGCGGCATCCCCGGCGTCGCCAGCCCGATCATGATCGATGGGCAGCGCATGGTTTCTGATCGCGCCAGCCCGCCCCGCCCTGTAGAACGGCCTGCATGACCAAGTTTACCGTCAATAACCAGCCGGTGGAATATCGGCTTGATCCGCAGACCCCGCTGCTATGGGCGCTGCGCGATGCATCGAACCTTACCGGCACCAAATATGGCTGCGGCACCGGGCAGTGCGGCGCCTGCACCGTGGATATAGACGGCGAGCCGGTGCGATCATGTCAGGCGACGATTGGCGCGATAGAGGGCACGTTTGTTACCACGATCGAAGGGCTGTCGCGTGATCGCTCGCACGCGGTGCAACAGGCATTCATTGCCAAAAACGTGCCGCAATGCGGTTTTTGTATTCCCGGCATGATCATGGCCGCGGCCATGCTGATCAAGGCCAACCGCAATCCTTCCGAAGAGGAAATTCGCAAGGCCATCACCAATTTGTGCCGGTGCGGCGTCTATCCGCGCATTGTGGAGGCGGTGCAGTTGGCCGCGCGGATCCAACGCGGCGACGAAACAATCGCGCCCGAAACGCCCGCCCCCAATCGGCAGGGCGCCCAGTAGGCCAGATAGACTAGACCCGATCGATTCCTTTCATTTGGCTGACACAGCAATTCAGAAACCGGTCATCGACGGTGTTCCATTACGGGTCATCGCTTCCACGGCTATCGTGTGCGGCGCTTAATCGGAGGGACTTATGCGTAGATCGTTACTGGTGACCCTGCTGGCGGCATCCGCCTTGGTCCCCACCGCCGCCATGGCGCAGGAAGAAGGCGGCCGGATTCGCGCGCAGCGCGAGAATGCTGGCGGCGCAATGCAGCAGGATCGCGCAGCGTTCCGTGCTGAACGCATGGCCGAACGTGGCCCCGACGCCAGCATGGTGCGCCAGGAACGCCAGCAACAGCGGCAGGAGTTGCGCCAGGAACGCCAGGCCCAGTTCCAACCACCTGTGCAGGCACCCGTACAGGCTCCGGCGCAGGTGCAGGCCCAGGTTCAAGCCCAGGTGCGGCAGCAGGCCCAGCCCCAATTCCAGCCCCAGTTCCAACAGCGGCGCGAATTTCGGCAGGACCGTCAGGACTTCCGTCAGGACCGCGCACAGGACCGGCAGGATTTCCGGCAGGATCGCCGCTTTGACCGGGGCTTGGTCCAAAACGGGGTCGTAACCCCACCGCAGGCCCAGCTCGAACGGCGCGATGATCGCCGCGATTTCCGCAACGAACGGCGTGACGATCGCCAGGATTTCCGGGCAGACCGTCGTGATGATCGCCAGGATTTCCGCCAGGATTTCCGGCAGGATCGGCGCTTTGACCAGAACGGCAATCGCGGGTTCAACAACGGCCAGCAATTCAACAACGGCCAAGGCTTCAACAATGGCCAGGGCTTCAACAATAACCAGAGCTTTCGCGGCCAGAATTTCGGTTATCGCAACCGGGACAATGATTTCCGCGGGCGTGAATTCAACAGCCGTGGCAATTGGAACCGCAACTGGCGGCAGAACCAGCAGTTTAACTGGCAGGGGTATCGCGGCTATAACCGCAATTTCTTCCAGCTACCCCGCTATTATGCACCGCGCGGTTGGAACTCTGGCTATCAGCGCTTCGGGATCGGCTTCACGTTGAACAGCGTGCTGTTCGGCCAGAATTATTGGATTGATGATCCCTTCTACTATCACCTGCCCCCGGCCTATGGCCCGTATGAATGGGTGCGCTATTATAATGATGCGCTGCTCGTCGATATCCGCACCGGCTATGTCGTTGATACGGTGTACGATATCTTCTGGTAAGTGATGGGCACAAGTTCGTTCGTCGCGAGGGGCAAGGCCCGGTGGGAAACCGCCGGGCCTTGCTTTTTGGGCGTGGCGCGGCACATTTGGCCGCGTGATCAAGCTCTTCAAGAAATCCCCGCCGACGTCATCAGCCGTGCGCGCGCAAATCGGTGTACAGGTCGGCCAGCGGCTGATGGCCAATCCCGCTGTGCAACAGGTGACGATTGCCGGAGTTCAGGCGTTCTACCACGATAATTTCCTGGATGCGGCACGGTGCAAGCAACTGATCAAGCTGATCGATACCGACAGGCGCCCCTCCACCCTGCTGTCTGATCGCCCGGAAAAGGATTTTCGCACCAGCGAAAGCTGCGACATGGATCGCTGGGCGCCTGATGTCCGCCCGATTGATGATAGTATCGCCGCGCTATTGGGCGTCGATCCGCTCTGCGGGGAAACGATGCAGGGCCAGCGTTACGCCCCCGGCCAGCATTTTCGCGCCCATCACGATTATTTTTTCCAAAGCGAAAGCTATTGGGAACGCGTGGTAAAGGATGGCGGCCAGCGGACCTGGACCACAATGATCTATCTGAATGACGTGGCAGAGGGCGGCGCGACCTGGTTCCCCCAAGCGGGCATCCGCGTCGCCCCGAAGCGCGGGCTGCTGCTGATCTGGAACAATATGCAGCTAGACGGCAGCCCCAACCCATTGACCCTGCACGAAGGCATGCCGGTGGCAAAGGGCGTGAAATATGTCGTGACGAAATGGTTTCGCGAAGGTCATTGGATAAAACCCGCCCGCGCGCAGGCTGGATAAACGGGGGAAGCGGCTTTGGGCGGGCGGCGCATCCGGCGGCGGATAGGCGCGCAAAAGCTAAGAAATTTTCTTGCATTTGCCTATTGCAACGAATCGGCAAACTATGGCAAGAAGTGGGCATGGACCCCGAAGAAGCAATCCGTATCGCCATGAAGGCGCTAGAAGCTAATCCTGCGGTTGCGCAGTATAAAGGCCTAAACGCGGCACTTGACCGCTTATCGCTTGCACCTGCGAATGTCGAAGCGAGCAAAGCTGCCCCGCCACCGGCTGCGCCATCGCCGATCGCGAATAAAGGCGGTGTCGCCAAGTCTTGGACCATCGCAGCAAGCGTATTGCCGCCAGAAGGCCTGACCTTCCCGGAATTTCGAGAAACATACCAAGCTGCTCGTGAAAAGCCGATAGCTGAAGGTTCCTTTGCTGCGCAGCTTAGCAAGATGAAGAAAGAAGGTTTGATCCACAAAAATGGGGATCGTTGGCTTGCCGTTCGTCAAGATAATGGAGCGGGGGAGGTGTCAGAGCCTAAAGCCCCCGCGCCATCTGTGCACTCAAACCAGAAAGGAGACCCCGATGCGGAGAAGACCTTAGCTAGTTAGCTAGCAGCCGGATGGGCAACGGGGCATTAGAGGATTGCAGCCTCGACATGCTCGCAGCCCGGTAGCGGGATAACATAATCGCCCACTGGCCAACTAGGCGGCGTGACCTTACGGTTGCGCCGCCCTTTTGATATGGCAGAATCGTAAGGAAAATGCAAATGTCCGACGAGCAGTCTCAGCTCGACAAGTTCAAGGAAGCCATGCGCGACCTCGAAACCGACGACGACGAAGCGCGCCTTGACGAGCGGCTGCGCAAGATCGCCAAGCACAAAACGGTGCCGGAGAAGCCGGAATGATAGTGCTAGCTCTAGCTTTCGCCGGACAGACAGCACCGAACCCCTACGATCAGTTTGATCCCCCAGCGCCTAAGCTTGAACGGTTGGGACCGGGACCGCATACGCTGGTTATTTCTGGTCCCAACACCGTTACCCGGATTGATTATAAGACTGGACCGCAATGCCAGCGCGCTCGCGATTCAGCGCGGCGGCAATCCCTAGAGCCAGCAGCAAACGGCCTAAGGCCGATCGTTTCCGCAATAGTCGTGATATGCGTTCCTAGATGAGCGCAGAATCTTAGGTTTGTACACTACGTAATCGCCGAACCTATAGGCCTAAATGAATGCCCGCTAATGTGAAGTAGCCTTGCAACCTTGCTCCTCTGCGGTTTGGCTACGCCCCAACAGCCAGCTTTTGGCACCCTCCCGGCGAAAAACACCGCGTGGCGTCGACCACAACAGCGCCCCAAACCATCCGCACCCAGCCTAGTAAGACCGCCCCACCAACACCCGTTCAACCGCCGGTTCGCCGGTGAACACGCACACACCGTCCGCTGCCGCTGCATCCATCGGCACGTTGCGCAGCGTCAGTTTCAGCGCCTTTAGCCGCTCGACCAGCTTGTCCAGCGCTGCGCCGGTTGGCTTTGCCCATTGCACCTCGACAAAGCCGGGGTTCTTCACCGCATCGGCAAAGGCCCGTTCCAGCCCGGCGAAATCATTCACGTCGCGCGCGATATTGGCATCCAGCCGTGCCTTGGCCTGCGCAAACAATGTGTCTTGCACCTCGGCGAGCATTGCCGCGGCCCCGCTCACAAAATCGCCCCGCGCCAGCACGGCGCTGTCGAGCTTGCCATCGGCGCGGTACAGCGCGGTGCGGCGGATGACGGACACGTTGCCGCCGGCCATGTCGCGCCCGCCCACCTCGATGATGATCGGCGCGCCCTTTTTCACCCAGCCCCAGCGCTTGCCCGCCGCCTTGGCCGGCTTCAGATCCAGCAACGCGCGCACCGGCTCGCCAAACGCAGACTGCGCCGCCAGCTCACCCTGCAATGATTTGCAATAGGCGATCAGATCGGCATCTTCAGGCTGGTCGCGCAGCATTGGCACGATCACGATTTGCCACGGCGCGACACGCGGCGGCACGCGCAGCCCGTCATCATCGCCGTGGACCATGATCAGCCCGCCAATCATCCGGGTGGACATGCCCCAGCTTGTCGTCTGCGCCAGTTCCAGCTGCCCCTCAGCATTTTGGAAGCGGATGTTTTGCGCGCTCGAAAAATTGGTGCCCAAAAAGTGCGATGTGCCCGCTTGCAGCGCTTTGCCGTCCTGCATCATCGCTTCGATGGAAAACGTCGCAATTGCCCCCGGAAAACGCTCATTTTCTGGCTTTTCGCCGGCGATTACGGGCAAAGCCACGCAATTTTCGGCAAATTCGCGGTACACTTCGAGCATTTTGAGCGTTTCTTCGCGCGCTTCGGCCTCGGTTGCGTGCGCGGTATGGCCTTCCTGCCACAGGAATTCGGTGGTCCGCAAAAACATCCGCGTGCGCATTTCCCAGCGCACCACATTGGCCCATTGGTTGATCAGCACGGGCAAATCGCGCCAACTTTGCACCCAGCGCGCAAAGGCAGTGCCGATCACCGTTTCCGATGTAGGGCGCACGACGAGCGGCTCCTCCAGCTTGGCGCTGGGATCGGGCACCAGCCCGCCCTTCCCGTCTGATATCAGCCGGTGGTGCGTAACAACCGCCATTTCCTTGGCAAAGCCATCCACATGCTCGGCTTCTTTTTCGAAATAACTCAAGGGGATAAACAGCGGGAAATAGCAATTTTCATGCCCCGTCGCCTTGATGCGATCATCCAGCAGGCGCTGAATCCGTTCCCAGATGCCATACCCCCATGGCCGGATAACCATGCACCCGCGCACCCCCGATTCCTCGGCCAGATCGGCCTCTGTGATGACGGATTGGTACCAGGCGGAAAAATCGGCCTCGCGGGTGACATTTAGGGCGTGCTTGATCATGGGAGCACCGATTAGCGACAGTTTTCGGGTTCGTCACCCCAGCCATGCCGCGCAGGCTTGTTGTCGCAGGCTTGTTGTCATCGCCGCAGTTCCGCATAGGCGGCGCCATGGCCGCCGCTTCCCCTGATCGCATCTTATTGGCCGTCGCGCTGCGGCTGACCTCCGTCGCGCTGTTCGCCAGCATGAACGCGCTGATCAAATTATGTGAAGCGGGCGGTGCGCGCTTCGGGGAGATTATTTTCTTTCGGCAGTTCGGCGCCGCTTGCCTGATGATGGTCGTGCTCGCCAGCGGGCCGGGCTTTGCGTCGGTCAAGACCGAGCGGTTCAGCGCGCATGTGCTGCGGGCCGGGATGGGTCTGGTCGCGATGACCCTGACGTTCAATGCAATCCTGATGCTACCGCTCGCCGAATCCACAACCATCGGCTTCACCATGCCAATTTTCGCGACAATTCTGGGTGCGCTGATCCTGCGGGAGCCTACGGGCTGGCATCGCTGGGCGGCGGTGATCACCGGCTTTGCGGGGGTGTTGATTGTGGCTCAACCCGGCGGCGGCCATTTCCCCCTACTTGGCGCGTTAAGCGGGTTGGCAGCGGCAATGACAACGGCCAGCGTATCGATTTTGCTGCGCACCATCGCCAAGACAGAGGCCACGATGACCACGGTTTTCTGGTTCTCCACCCTGTCGCTTGTCCCGCTGGGCATCGTCTATGGCTTTAGCTGGCAGCCGCATGACGCGGTGATGTGGATGTTGCTGATGGGCGTCGGGCTGGTCGGCGGCGTCGCGCAATTGGCGATGACGGGGGCGATCCGCTTTGGCCCGGTCTCTGTCGTACTGCCGATGGATTATTCGTCGCTGTTGTGGGCGACCATGTATGGCTGGTTGCTCTTTGATATGCTCCCCACCCCTGCGACGTGGATTGGCGCGCCCATCATCATCGCCAGCGGACTATATATTGTGTGGCGAGAACACGTCCGTCGCGTTCAGGAAACCGATCAAGCGATCGTCTGATCGTCAGCCCGCTCGGTACACCAGCATCAGGTTATTCGCAGGCATTTCAATTAATTGATCAAATGCAAGCCCTGCCGCTTGTGCCGCGTCGGTCACGCTCTCTACATAGCGCAGCCCCCATTGCGGGTCGCGGGCGCGCAGCGATTGGTCGAACGCTTCGTTGCTGGGGGCGGTTGCCACGCCCTGGCGCCGGAAGGGGCCATATAGAACCAAGGGGCCATCGCTGCGCAGAATCCGTGCTGCGCCCGCCATCAGGCCCAGTGTAGCCGCCCAGGGGCTGATATGGATCATGTTGATGCACAGCACGGCATCTGCCGCGTCGATCGGCCAATCGGGCAGTGCAGCATCGATGGCCAGCGGCGCGCGAACATTGTGCAGCCCGGCACACCATGACGCGATGGAGGCGAGCGCAGTGCCATCGGGGTCGCTTGGCTGCCAATCATGCCCCGGCATCGCGCTGGCAAAATACGCAACATGCTCTCCGCTGCCGCTGGCTATTTCCAGCACAAGCCCCTGGGGTGACAACGCATCCATCAGCACCCCGGCAATGGCTTCACGGTTGCGGAGCGTGGCGGGGGCGTGTTTGCGCACGGCGCCATCGTCTTGCGCGACGATCCAGGGGGTCGGGTCAGCCATCAAATCCCTCGCTTGTCGAATGTTGGATCGCTAGACCAGCTTGCGCGCTTTGCAAGGGGGCGTTGCAAGCCATGGTTGGGGGGAAAGCAATGGATGACGTCGATCACGGTCCTGCGGTGCGATTTCCGCCGCCGCTGATCTTCATTGGCGTGGCGATGATCGGCCCGGTAGTCGATTGGCTGTTGCGGCTGCCTCCACTGCCGATTCCCGGCGGGCTGAGCATGATTTTCCTGTTTCCCGGCTTCATCCTGATCGGCATTGCCATTGGGCTTTTCCGGCGGCGCGGCGAAAACCCGATACCCGCAACGCCCACCGGCGAAGTTATCGACACCGGCATTTATGCGCGCACCCGTAACCCGATGTATCTGGGCATGGCGATTGCCTATCCCGGCATTGCAATCCTTTTGCACAGCATGCCCGCGCTGCTGCTCTGGCCGCTCGCGATCCTTCTGGTGCGCAAATACGTTATCGCGCGAGAGGAAGCCTATCTGGAGGCGAAATTCGGCGCGCCCTATCTGGAATATATGAACCGGGTAAGTCGCTGGTTTTAGGCGGATACTCGACGCGTTAGCGTCCCTGGGTAATCCGGGCGATTTCGCGGGCAACCATGTCCTCAACCATGCCGGGCAGCTTGGCATCCAGCCATTCGCGCAGCATCGGGCGGAGCATCTCCCGCACCATCGATTCCAGCGTTTCGGGCGCGGCAGCCTCCGGTGCTGGCGCCGGCTTCACGATCATCCGCGACAATGTGTCGAGTGCGCCCCGGCTCGCCTGCGCTGCGGTTTCTGACAGGATGGCATCGCTCGGCACGGCAATGCGCACAGGCTCTGGGCGCACGGGCTCTGGCGCATCCTCATCGCCATCGACATCATCCGTCACGGGGTTGCTAAGCTCAAGCACGTCGCGCGGATCAATCGCGGCGCGGCGCAGCGGCGCGGGCGCAGGGGAGATTGTCGCGGGCGCTGAACGCGGCGCGCGACGGGCACGTGCGACGGCCGTTCCGTCGCCCTCTTCAGCTATGATCCGTTTGATAGAGGACAAAATATCCTCCATCGACGGTTCCGCGCTCACGTCGCCCATCGCCTTGCCCCGCAATCGTAATCGCCCTGTCAGCGATCCTTAGGCGGGGTGTTTGCGGGATTATCGACACTTCTGTCAACTGCGGGCGATATTATAGGATCCACAGGACGTGGCACGATCGCCGTCTGCGACGGGGTTTTTGCTGTGCTTGTTCCAACTGGCCGTGGAGCGGCATCGCCAGACCAATCAAAGATTTTTTTGCGGACACGATCATAGTTGTCAACCGGATCATATAACGGCGCGTCACCGTCCAGCCCAAGATCCTTTGCCTCTGCACGCCCCATGGCCGCCAGCACTGCAAAACCCGCGACATAAGCATCGCGCTGCGCAGTCACCAGCGTCACCTGCGAATTGAGCAATTCCTGCTCGGCGTTCAGAATTTCAAGGATCGTCCGATTACCAACACTATTTTCAGCCCGAACACCTTCAAGCGCAAGCTTGTTGGCACCTACCGCTGTTTGCGCAGACTGAATGACTTCCAGCGACGACCGATAGACAGCAAAGGCCGACCGCGTCTGTGACACGACGCTGCGTTCTGCATCGGTCAACAATTCAATCGACTGACCTTGGCGCGCCTGTGCCTGACGTATCCGTGCCGCAGGTGCGCCGCCCTGGTACAGGGGCAATGTCATCTGCAAACCAAATTGGGCCGTCCGATCAAACTGGGGCGGTGCGGCGTTGTTGCCAAAACGACCCAACGTTCCCAGGAAATTGGTGTAGTTGCTCTGCGCAAAGGCGTTGAGCCGCGGCAGGCGTGTCGCCCGCGCTACTTTCACATCATAGCCACTGGCCTTCAGCGCCTTGCGGGCTGCCAGCAAGTTCGGATTCTCGACCAGCGCAATTTCTACCGCTGAATCGGGATCATTCGGCAATGTCGGCAGCGGCGGGGGCACTTCCAGTTCGCCCGGCGGCGTTCCGACCAACCGGACATAATTTTCGCGGCTCGAAATCAGCCGTGATTCGGCCGTCTGCAGCTGACTGCGTGCAAGGGCCAGCCGGGCTTCCGATTGGGCAACGTCTGTCCGCGTCAAATCACCGACCTGAAACCGGTCGCGCGATGCGGCCAAATTGACATCCAAAACGCTCAAATTCTGCTGGTTCAACTGCACCACAGCGGTATCGCGGATAACGTCCATATAGGCTGCGACAACGGCCGTGAACAAATCCGCCTCCGTCCCGCGGAGCGTTTCCCTGCCGCCTTCGACGCGCACCTTCGCGGCATTGATCGCGTTCTTCACCGATCCACCAGCGTAGAGCGGTAAGGTAAGGCTACCCTGGGTCTGCGATACTCGCGATGGAGCCGTAAACGCTGTAATCGGCAGAACAACATTCTCGCTATAGGTGCTTTGCAACTGCGCTGACGGTAACGCGTCCGCCCGTGCAATCGGAACCTGTTCGTCAATTGCGCGAACGTTCGCGCGTTGCGCCGCCAGCGTAGGATTGGTTTTATAGGCCTCAACCATCGCTTCACGCAGCGTTTCAGCAGCGGCCGGATGCACCAGCATGACAATCGCCACGCCTGCAAGAAGCCTGACGCTGCTGCGGGAAACGCGTGATGATGCAAAGAGAGGCGGACGCATATTCCAGGGCTTTCTCAAAAAACGAAACTCAAGGGAAGGGCAAAGCCAGGCAAGACGACGCAATCCACATCAGCAAAATCAACCAGCCCGAATCCACCCGCACTGCGTCGTCCGGCGGCAAGCCGGGTAACACCGCGATCAATAATCCCGGTTACCAACCGACCACCAATCGCCAGTTGATTGATCAGCGCCTGCTGCACCTGTGGCACAGCGCCATCAATCACCACAACGTCATAGGGCGCGCCTGCAGCATGCCCCTGCTCCAGCGGACCATTGACGATCTGAATGCGGCTATTCCCGGCCAGCGCGGTTTGCGCGATCGCCACCAGCGCGGCATCCGATTCTACCGCAACGACCATCGCTGCCATTTCGGCAAGCACGGCGGCGGTATACCCGCCAGCCGCACCAATCAGCAGCACATGATCTGTCGGCAAAACCGCTGCTTCGTTCAGCAGCCGACCTGTCGCGATTGGCACATTCGCCGCCCGCCCTGCCCCCAGCGGCAAGGCCGTGTCGCGATACGCCAGCCCGGCAACCGGCGCGGGCAGAAACGCTTCACGCGGAACACGACCCATCACGGCCACTAGCCGGGGATCGCTGACCGCATTGGTGCGCAGCTGGTTGGACACCATCGCCTGGCGCATTGCCGCAAACTGGGCCTGATCTGCAATCGTCACCACCACATCCCCTTGGCACAACTGTTTTATGTGTGCAATACACCAAAGATCAAATACCAACGCCCTGTGGGGTTTGGAATTTGCCGGGCTTGTATATCGGCGAGACCTGACCGCCAAGATAGGTTGCAATATTAAACTTACGAGTTTTCCTGCAGGGCTGACCAAATACGTCCGCCATGGGTTGGCTTTTGGATTGCCGACCAGCTTGACAGCCCGGCTTTGCCCGCGCATTGGCCCCCGCTCTGGCCCGATGGCGGAGTGGTGACGCAGAGGACTGCAAATCCTTGCACCCGGGTTCGATTCCCGGTCGGGCCTCCATCCTTTCAATTTTTCGCAGCATCTGCACCCTTGCCGCCATCATGGCGCAAGGGAAAATGGGAAAACCATTCAAAAGGGTTAGCTGGCGATTCGGGCTGTCTCTGGCAGTATATTATGCCAGCGCGACTGATTGCCGCGACTGGGCTGGGATGTTTCGCGCCGATACGAGCTGGGATCAGCGCCATAACCATCACGAAACGCGCGGCTGAAATGGCTTCGGCTCGAAAAGCCGATATTCGCCGCGATAACCTTTACCGGCATGTTAGTGGACCGGAGCATTTCAGCGGCGTGGTGCAACCGGGTTCGGGCGACAAATTCCATCGGACTGATCGCAAAAGCATGCGAAAATTCACGCGCAAAGGCCGAACGGCTCATCCCCGCCACCGAAGCAAGTGAGGCAACGCTGTGCCGAGCCGCTGGCTGATCGAGCACAGAAGTAACCGCTTTGCCCAATCTTGGGTCACGCAGGGTGCTCAGCAGGCTCGTCTCATGTTCGCTGCGGGCAAAATGCCGCCGCAACAGCAGTAACACACATGCCTTCATCAACGCACCGGCCAGCGCCCGCGATCCAAGGCCCGGATCGGCGAGTTCGGCCGCCATCAGCTCATAGCTTACGCGAATCATCGGCTGATCCAGCAGGTTTTCCACAACGGGCTTGCGCACCGCATCGAGCAGACCGAACGATCCAGAGATGTTGGCCCTGATCAGACCGCAAACAAAGCGCAGGTCAGCGGGGGAACCACCGGTGGCATCAAATTTAAGCATGCCGTTCGCCGTTTTCGAACAATTTTCCATCGCGATAAGCTGGCGACCGGACTTTTCGTCCGTGCCAATCGTTTGTGCAAGATAAGGGGGCACCATCACCACACTGCCCGGGCCACAAATGATGGGCGGGTGGCCGGGCACACTCAGGTGCATATTGCCCGCCAAAACATAATGAACTTCAATCTGGTCGCAGGGCCTTGCAACCAGCTGCAGCCCGCTATTTACTTCGCAGATCGCAAAGGAATCAATTGCGACGTCAAGCGACATCAGCAAACGATCTAAGTGCAGATCGGTCATTCTTCTTGGTCCCTTCAGACACAAACGCCGTAATGTCATTCACCTAGGCACAAGTCTCGCCGACTAGAAACCAGGTGCGATCAATTAGGCATGATCATGGGACGATGTAAGACCGATGCAACATTTTGTCGCAAGAAAGCAATAATTTCAGCAATTAAACGATAGTTCCGCCGCGTTCGGCCCCGCGTGCCATCAAACGGCCGATGGCATCGAAAAGCGAATCCATTGCGATCGGCTTGAACAATACCTCATCGGCACCGTCGCGCATGCAGCGCTCGCGCAAATCCACAGCCGTGTCAGCGGTGACGACGATGATTGGCAGGGTTGCTTTTGCGTCAGCGCGGCCCCGAATATGCTTGATGGCGTCCATGCCATCCATGCCGGGCATCCGCAGATCCATCAAAACGATGTCAAAATCCTGCTCATCGATCAGCTTCAGGCCTTGTTCTGCACTCTCGGCCCCGGTCATCACCGCGCCCGCCACATCAAGCATGTCCTTCACCACACGCCGATTCATCGAATCGTCTTCAACAAACAAGACGTTCATGGATTACACTCGAACACGCTTTACGCACCCTTAACAGGATTGAACCGGACACAATCCGACCTGACACATTCAGGCTCTAAATGATCTGGCTTGAGAGGATTAGTCATATCAGGTGCCCTATCGGCTCAAGCCGCTTGGGATACAAGCCGTTGTGTTTCGGCGGTCGCAAGTGACTGCACTGGCAACGGATAAAGTGCTTCGATCAAATCCCCGCCGCTGATTGGCTTGCTGATAATTTGCGAAATGCCGGTGGCGGCGAGTCGCCGGGTCTCCGCCTCTTCGGCGATTGGCCATAGCAAGGATACGCGTGCGCCCTTCACCAATGCCGTTGCCGCGATCAACGTCAAAGCAGCGTCGATATCGGTTTCGGCGCGCGCCGTTACATCGTCGATCAGCACGTCACGGGGGGCGCAATCGGCAATCAACCGGACAGCCTCGTCCGCACTTGCGGCAAATACAACCTCCCCGGCCCGCGGTGCCAATAACGCGCGCAACATGCTGCGCGAAATGGGGTTGCGGTCGACGATCAATAGCGACGGACCGACCTGCGCCTGGCCCGCTTCAGCGTCCGCCGCGACGGCGAGCACCAGCGGCAGCGTCACCGCAAAGCAAGACCCCTGGCCGGGCGTGCTGGTAACCGTCACTTCCCCGCCCATCGCACGGGCAAGATTGCGACAGATCGACAAGCCAAGGCCGGTACCGCCAAACTGCCGCGTTGTGCCGGCATCAACCTGCCGGAAGGATTCAAAAATCACCTCCAGCTTGTCCGCCGGAATACCGATGCCGGTATCGGCAACCGCGATGCGCAACCGCTGATCATCGGTTGTCGTGGCCGTCAGCGTCACCGTGCCACTGCTGGTAAATTTCAGCGCGTTGGACAGCAGATTGAACACAATCTGCCGCAGCCGGGCCGAATCCCCCTGTATCATCACCGGGCTTTGATCAAGGTCGACCACAAAGCCGATGCCACGGGCGCGGGCCTGATCATCCCACAAGCGCGAAACCTCGCGCAGCGTTGCGGGCAGATCGACCGGCACGCATTCCAGCGTCAGATTGCCCGTCTCCATCTTGGCGACGTCCAGAATATCATCCACCAGCGCGCGCATCGTAACGCCCGCACCGTGCACCACCGTCAACCGATCACGCATCGGCGCCGCCAGCCCCTGATCGGCCAGCATGACCTGGGTCATTCCCAAAATGCCGTTCAGCGGGGTTCGGATTTCATGACTGGTGGTGGCAAGGAATTCGGTTTTTGCCGCCAATGCCTTTTCAAGGGCGGCGTTTGTCCCGGCCAGATGGACGTTGGCCGCGCGCACTTCGTTGCGGCTGCGACGCAGCGTAATCAACCCAAAGATCAGCATGCCAACCGCCACCAGCGATGCAAGCACAACGCCAACAAAAACAACACGCTGCTGGCGCCCCCGTGCCTTTTCAAACGCCGCGCTTTGCATGGCCTCATTGGCCTTGAGCGTGGCGATCTTGGCATCTTTATTGGCATCATCAAACCGTGCCGCCATCAACGCGGTGTTGGTCGATGCGGCGAGCTTCGCGGTCTTGTCATCAAGCCGCTTCAACGCCTCCAGATGGCGAAGCGCCAGGTCATCACGCCCCATCTTGCTGAACGTCTGGTAAGCCGTGTCATGCGCATCGCGGAATGAAAGGCTGGTGTCCGTCAGATCAACACCCCGGAAAGTCGACGAAATCGCCGCCGCCGCCTTTTGCAACTGCCCACGCTGTAACGCCGCCTGCGCAGCAATGGCGAGGATTTGGTCGCGTCCTGCCCGGTCGTTCTGGCCTATCGCAAGCCGGGTAGCAGCTGAAATGGTAATGTCGGCAGCACCTAAATGCCCGGCCTTCAACTGGGTACGAGCGATGTTTCGCAGAAACAATCCCTGCAAAGACAGACTCTTCAATCCGCGCGCGAGTTTGAGTGCCTTCTTGTATTGAATTTCGGCATTCGCGAACTGCCCATTTTTGACAAAGTAGTTTCCGCGATTATTCAAATTCGAAACATCTAATCCGAAATCACCCTTGTATATATCCGCAGATTGAGAATCGTATTTCATTGCAGTTTCGAAATCGTCTGCTTCCCGGTACAAAGATGCTATTTGTTGAAGGGCAATTGCCTGGCTACGTGTCTCACCGAGTTGGCGATAAATGTTGTGGGCAATTTGATAATCTACCAAGGCCCCAGCAACATTTGCCTGTACCGTGTGAACACCGCCCCTCGACAACAACAGATCACCCCTTAGCTTCAAGGGGCGTTTGATGCTTGCAAGCGCGCGCAGTCCACGATCAATCATCGGCGCTGCGCGGTCGACGTCATTCAATCGCAGAAATGCTTCACCCTGAAGCCATTCAGTTTCCGCCAGTGCCAGCCTCGTATCATCATTTAGCGGGAAACCGCGAATACTCATCTCAGCTTGACTGGCTAGCGCTGCCGCCTCTGAGGGGTTTACGCGCATCGATTCCTTGGCTGCAGCGACATGTTTAGCAACGGCGGCCATAATGATGCGCCGGGAAACGGCAGGCCCGTGCTGCTTTGCAGCCTCGGTTGCCATTGCCGATGGGCTGGCAACCAATGCAAATCCAAAGAGAATGAAGAGCCAGCGCACGCCAAAAAATCCTACCGCAAAAAGGTCTAACCTTCGCCTGATCAGGCGCTCTTCCAAAAGCTGGCGGGGCGGAAAAACGACGCTCGCGGATCCGCCGCCGCCTCTAAATGCCGATCTTCATCGAGGAACTGACGAAAAGCGCCAATAGAGATTGGTCGACTGATCAGGAAACCCTGTACCATGTCGCACCCCATCACGCTCAACAGCGCCATCGAGGCCTGGGTTTCGACGCCCTCCGCGGTCACCTCCATATCCAGCGCATGCGCCAGATCGATGGTTGAGCGAACGATAAGCGGGTCTCGGTTGCTGCTGGTTAATTGCGTAATGAACAGTTTGTCGATCTTCAACTCGCTGGCCGGAAGCTGTTTTAAATAAGCGAGCGAGGACAACCCGGCCCCGTAATCATCAATCGCCAGCGCAATCCCAACTTCTGCAATGATCTGAAGGTGCGCAATCGCGGTTTCCGGGTCGCGGATGACTGAGGTTTCCGTGATTTCGAAGCCAATCCGTGCCCCGCTCGACGCAACCATTTGACAGGCGCGGGCGACAAACGCCGCGTCGCCCAATAACTGACCGGAAATGTTGATGAAGATCAACAAGTCATGCCCTTCAGCCGCAAGCATTTTCTGGTCAGCGATTACCTGTTCCAGCGTCCACAGCGTTAAGGGGCCGATGGCGCGCGATTCTTCTGCAACGGGAATAAAATCACCCGGCAAAATAAGGCCGCGAACCGGGTGCTGCCACCGTACCAATGCTTCTGCACTGCATATTTCCTGACGGCGCAAATGCACCTTTGGCTGATATTGCAGGAACATTTCACCGCGATCATGCGCCTCGCCTAGATCGCGGATCAATGTGTGACGATCAAACACCGGTGTGCTGCTCGATAGATCACGGATCACGGGAACATGCCCATGATGCGCTTCTTCAATTGCCTGTTCGGCCTCTTCAGCCAGTCGAATATCGTCTGCAGAAGCAAGGGGTGCCCCGGCACCACCAAGCACCAGTTCAATCCGGTGCGGCTCCCCATCAAGGTCAATTGCTTGTTCAAAAATGGTCTTTAGTCGGTCCAGCGCAGCCTGCAGATCATCAATCCGGTCACCGTCAAAGGTGAATTCGACGCATTTTCGGCCCACAACAGCCAACCGTGCCTGGGGCAATAGCTCCGAAACGCGGTCCGCAATGTCCATGACCAGGCAATCAGCGCGCGGCGCGCCAAGATGGCGACGCAGCGGGGCGAAATTGGCGATCTCCGCCAAGCACATAAACCGCCAAAGCGGCACGACCGCCAGTAAATCATCGCCGCCAAGCGAAAACGCAAACGGCGCTTCACCCGCAACGGCCACGCCCGGATGTGGCGCGAATGGCATATCGAGCTGGCGCGCATCAGCGATGCGCACGTTGAGCGGGGAAGCTGACGCAAACAGGCCTTGCCGCGTTATCCGGTCATCCGTGTGACCAATGCCAGGATCTGCTGGGCGCATCATGAGGCTCTGGCTGTACCCGTCAGCGTTGAAGGAAAGGTTAAATCCACCGTGCTGGCCGGGCGTTCCCTAATCGCAATTCATGGCAAGCAAGCTTGCAATGTCCTTAATAAACCATTAAAAAATCATGGCGTTCGTCATGAACGCAGTCTGGGAGAAAACATATGTTCGCGTTCATTTTCTCGATGTTCCACCAGGAAGAACTCCGTCCCTGGTAAATCCTCAATCGACCCGGGTTCCCAAATAAAGGTTTGTTAAATAACAGATTTTTATAGGGTACCGGGTCGATACCTTTGGTGGCCTTTCGCCTGCCCTACCCGATTGGTAAACCGCGAAATTCACAGTCCCGAATCGGGACAGCAATCCAGACTAAAGACCGCCTTAATGGTCATTTCTGTATGTGAAATGCGTATTTTCCCTTGCTAACGAAGCGCTTCTACCAGCCGCTGCATATACGCCGCACCGCGCTCAAACTGCGCAACTTCAAGATATTCGTCGGGTTGGTGGGCCTGCTCAATTGATCCCGGCCCGCAGATAACGGTCGAAAATCCAGCTTCCTGAAACTGCCCGGCCTCAGCGGCATAGGGCACCATTCGCGCTGGGCCATTGTCGCCCGCCAAGCGCCGTGCGAGCAGTTCCGCCGGACCGCCGGGGTCAGGCACCATGCACGGCGTTTTTGACCGGCGCACCACCGCCACGCCGGTGCCGGCAAACCGCGCCTTGATCGCCGCATCCTCACGCGCAGCCAGCGCCAGAAATGGCGCGATAATCGCGTCAGGATCATCCCCCGGCGGCGTCCGCAAGTCGAACACGAAGGTGCATTCGCCCGCCAAGATATTCACCGCCGTTCCGCCCCGGATTTGGCCGATCGTCAGCGTGGCATGCGGCGGCATGAAGCCCGATTGCGCATCCCCCGCGCGCTCCAACTGCGCCGCCAGTTCGGCCAGTGCCTGCATCAGCCGCACCGCGACCATGTTTGCCGACACCCCCAAATGCGTCAGGCTCGAATGCGCCTCATGCCCCGTTACCGTGACGATCCAGCTCGAAATTCCCTTATGGCCGCTCACCACCTCCATATTGGTCGGCTCCCCCACGATCACCGCCACTGGCGTGGGCAGATCGCGCACCAGTTCGCGGATCATATCCGGCGCGCCCAGACAACCGACCTCCTCATCATACGAAAAAGCGAGATGCACCGGTCGCGCCAGCCGGGCACGCACGATGTCGGGTGCCGCCGCTAATGCGAGTGCCAGAAACCCTTTCATGTCGCACGTACCGCGCCCAAACAGCCGATCGCCCCGCCGCGTCAGCGCGAACGGATCAGTGCTCCACGCCTGCCCGTCGACCGGGACAACATCCGTATGGCCTGACAGCACCACGCCCCCTGCAACAGGCGGCCCCAGCGTCGCGTATAAATTGGCCTTGGTGCCGGCTGCATTACCAACCCGCGTTGAGCCCACGCCCAAACTGGCCAGCAAATCCTCAACATAGCTGATCAGCGCCAGGTTGGAATCGCGCGACGTGGTGTCAAACCCGATCAGCCGTTCCAGGATCGGCAGGGCTTTTTCAGCGATAGCAGCGGATGAGGACAAGTCAGTCATCATCTGAACGTAGTCGACAAAGCTCAGGCCGTCACCGGTTCCCGCTCTACTGCCCGCGATCCTGGCCCTGGTTGCGATCCTGCGGCCGGATTGGAAAACTCCATCTCGTCATCCACCGATCCAAAACGCAGCATCATGATGTCCTTGGCGTAATTCTGGTGCACCTGCCATGGCTGTTTATTGCCCTGTTTGGGGAAACGCTCCATCGCCCGCGTGACATAGCCCGAGCTGAAATCAAGGAACGGCATCGCCTCCAGGTCGCTCGCGATCCGCGGCGTTACCTGGCGCATCTTGCGCTTCTTCATGGTGTTCAGCAGCCGCGTCACATACCCACAGGTCAGATCAGCCTTCAGGGTCCAGCTCGCATTGGTATAGCCAAAGGACGACGCCAGATTCGGCATGTCGCTATACATCATACCCTTGTAATTGAACGTTTTTGATAGGTCGCGCGCCTGACCGTCAACGGTGAACGCAACATCGCTTAGCAACTGCAGCTCCAGCCCGGTTGCCGTCACGACGATATCAGCATCGATCCGCTTGCCCGATTCCAGCGCGATCCCTGCGGCATCAAAATGATCGATCCGATCGGTCACGACGCTAGACGTGCCGGCCTTTATTGAATCAAACAGATCGGCGTCAGGCACCAGACAAAGCCGCTGATCCCAGGGGTTATAGCGCGGGGTAAAATGCGTCGCGACGTCATAATCAGGGCCAAGCTGATCGCGCACCATGCCAATGATGCGCTCTTTTGCCTGCGCCGGATATTTCCGCGCCGCGCGAAAGAAATACATGCCGAACAGCACATTCTTCCACCGCGTAATCCCATAAGCGAGTTTGGCGGGCAGCAATGCGCGCAGCCGGTTTGCCACCGCATCCTCAGCAGGGCGCGATACGACATAGGTTGGCGATCGCTGCAGCATCGTTACATGCGCGGCGGCCTTTGCCATTTCGGGCACAATCGTCACCGCCGTCGCCCCCGATCCGATCACGACGACCTTTTTGCCCGCATAATCGAGATTTTCGGGCCAGAATTGGGGATGAATGATTTGCCCGGCAAAATCGGCAACGCCCGGAAAATCCGGCGTATGGCCCTGCGCATAATTGTAATAGCCGGAGCACATGAAAAGGAAATTGCAGCTATACTGCACCTCCCGCCCCTCGCGCAGCGCAGTAACGGTCCAGCGCGCATCCTGCGTAGACCAGGCGGCGGATGTGACATGGTGGCCAAAGCGAATGTGCCGATCAATGCCATATTTGGCCGCTGTGCGCTTCACATAAGCCAGAATGTTCGGCCCATCAGCAATCGCCTTGGCCTCTGTCCACGGCTCAAATGAATAGCCCAGCGTGTACATGTCGGAATCGCTGCGGATGCCCGGATAGCGGAACAAATCCCACGTCCCGCCAATATCGGCGCGCCCCTCAAGGATCATGTAACTCCGATCGGGGGATTTATCCTGCAGGTGGTACCCTGCCCCGATCCCGGAAATCCCAGCACCCACCACGATAACGTCGACATGATCCATTATGGCACCTCCTGTGCCCATACCCGATATTCGATTTTCATTTGCAACGCAAAGGGCGGTTAGATGCCCCTGCTGCAACAATCGCGGCGACGCACGAATTGGTCGTTGAAGCCCGGGCAATCGGGCCTGATTGCAGTGGGAAGTTTTCGTAAAAACGCCTAAACTAATGACTTGAGCTGACCTCAAGCTAACCCGCTGATACTAATCAACTTAGCTTCGGACCGGGCGCTAAGATGAGCTGACAGCTTTTTAGGAGTGGCGAAGTCGTCGATTGACACCTCCCGACCGGCCGGTATGCGTCATCCCGCCGGGGCAATCGGCGCCTTAGGGGGGCGATCAGTGGAAGAAAGCACCGTTCCCGCGCAGCCGCGCGTCCGCTGGCTGGCGTGGCTGCCGCTGATCGCAGGCGCCTTACTCGCGGTGATGATTCTCGACGCGTTGAACACGCATTTCGTCGTTCGGCTGTTGGAAGAGCCAACCGGAATGGACACGGCGTATGCGCGATACAGTCGCGGGCCCAAAACGCAATGTACCGACAATAGCAATAGCAAGAAATGCATTGCTGATTGGCGCAAGGCCGGATCGCCGCAAAGTGCTTTATGGTTCGGCAACTCGCAACTGCACACGATCAACAGGCAGCGCCCCGGCGATATCAACGCGCCCGAGTTCGTCCGGCGTCGTCTTGCAGAGCGCGGCTATTACCTGGTCACTTATTCTCAGCCGAACGCCAATTTGACTGAGCAAACATTGATCTGGAATGCAATCGGGCCGGTTTACAAGCCCAAATTGCTCATCTTGGAAGTTTGCTATGACGACATTCGCGAACTTGGGGTTCGCGACACCGTTGGTTCGATGATGAAGGACCGAACGGTCACAGCGCGGCTTCAAAGCCAGCCATATTGGCCGTTGATAGCCAAACCGCTGATGACGTTCAACGCCCCGGCAAAGACGGAGGCCAAAAAGGACGTAAGCCTCCAGGCTTATGTTGAAAAAGAACTGACGGAATCGCTCGCTGACAACTGGCCGTTGTGGAAAGCGCGCGAGGGACTGCGTGGTGCGCTTGGCTATGCCATCCATGTCACCAGAAATAGCGTGTTGGGAATCCATTCGACCAGCAAGCGCCCCGTAAATCCCGGCGTTTACCGCGACCGACTGCGCCTGCTGGAAGGCATGGTGCAGGATATGCAAGCGCAAGGCACTGGCGTGTTGTTATACGCGCCCCCGTATCGGCAGGATATTGACGGACCCTATCCGATGGCGGATTATCGCGCATTCAAGCGCGACCTTGCCGCGCTGGCCGCGCGTTATGGCGCAACGTTTTTGGACATTGATCCGATTGTGCCGGGGCCCGAATGGGGCACCGTCCCCGATTTACTGTTCGGGCTGAAAGAGCCCGATTTCATGCATTTTACTGCGGTTGGCCATGCACGGCTTGGCGAGGCCATCGACAAGGAAACGCAACGGATGGGGTATTGATCGATGTTGTTTAACTCGGTCACTTTCCTCGGCCTGTTCCTGCCGATCGTGTGCACGCTGTATTGGCTGTTGAGGGGCCAGGCCCGGCTGTGGTTGCTGCTGATATCAAGCATCACATTCTACGGATTTTGGCGGATCGAGTTTATCCCGCTGATGCTCGGCAGCGCGATCATGGACTATTTCCTGGCCCATTGGATCGCCCGCACCGACAACCCGGTCAAGCGTCAGCGGATCATGTGGATCAGCTTGGGTGCCAACCTCGGCATTCTCGGTTTTTTCAAATATTTTCTGTTTTTCCGGGACAGCATCTTTTCGGTCGCCCAGCTGCTCGGGTTCGAACCAAGCTTCACGACGATCAATATCATTTTGCCGCTGGGTATCAGCTTCTACATCTTTCAGACGCTCAGCTACACGATCGACGTCTATCGCCGGGATATTGAGCCGGAGACGAACCTGCTGCGCTACATGACATTCGTCACCTTCTATCCGCATCTCGTCGCTGGCCCGATCATGCGGCCCGATATCCTCATTCCGCAGCTTGCAAGCCCCGCGCCGTTCAGCGCACAAAAGGTTCGCGAGGGGATAGAGCGGATCTTGGCCGGGCTGTTCCTGAAAGTGGTTCTGGCAGATTCGATTGCACCCTATGTCGATGAAGGGTTTGCCAATAATCTGCTTCAGATGAGCGCGTTTGACGCTTGGACGCTGGCATTTCTGTTCGGGTTCCAGATCTACTTCGATTTTGCCGGCTACTCATCGATCGCCATCGGCTCTGCGATGCTGATGAACATCTATGTCCCAGAGAATTTCAGATTTCCTTATGTCGCGACAAGCCCGCGCGAATTTTGGAAAAGATGGCATATTTCGCTTTCGACGTGGATCAGGGATTATGTCTATATCCCCCTGATCGGGCGTTACCGTGCGCCTGGAGAAGGCGCATGGGACACGCTGTCAGAACCCGGTGAAAAGGCGCCCGACAAGCCCGATGTAAGCGAAGCAAGGCGGACCCGTGCGCTATTTGCCACTTGGGCGATCATGGGGTTGTGGCACGGCGCAAACTGGACGTTTGTCGTCTGGGGGCTTTACCACGCAACGATGGTTTGGGGACAGCGCAGTCTCTCGCGGTGGATCAGCCCGCCACAGCGCTGGATCGGTGCCTTTGTCGGTGTGGGGGTGACGCTACCGCTAGTCATGGCGGCCTGGATCCCCTTTCGCGCGCCTGATTTGAACAGCACGTTCATCCTGTGGAGCAAGCTCGTCAATCCGCTCGCATATCGTGGCTTGAGCCTGGCGCCGAACAGCTATCTGGTGGCGGCGATCATCACACTGGCGATGTTCGCGACCTATTTCGTCAGCGAGAAACTCGTTCCGCGTATTGCGAAATACCCGTCAGCGTTTCTGGTGGTCAAATCCGTTTATATGACCGTGGTGATCGCGATTGTTTTCATCATGCTCGAAGTGCGATCCCAGTTCATCTATTTTCAGTTTTGATATCGTTTTCGAGCGCGACGAACCTCCAGCCGGCCTGAGTCGGTTCGGCGCGACACGGGCTAATTTGGCCGATGGCGCTAGGCTGCCGCTTTCGCCTTTGCGCGATAAGCGTGGAGCAATGGTTCGGTGTAACCACTTGGCTGGCCCACCCCTTCGAACACCAGCGCACGCGCCGCTTGCAGGGCGATGCTATCCGGGTTGCCCGCCATCGGCTGATACAGCGGATCGCCCGCATTCTGCGCATCAACCTTTGCCGCCATCCGCGCGAATGCCGCGTTCACACCCGCCTCGGTCGCAACGCCGTGGAGCAGCCAATTGGCGATGTGCTGTGATGAAATTCGCAAAGTCGCGCGGTCTTCCATCAGGCCGATATCGTTGATGTCGGGCACTTTGGAACAGCCAATACCCTGATCAATCCAGCGCACGACATAGCCCAGAATGCCTTGCGCATTGTTATCCAGCTCACGCGCGACTTCCTCCGCCGTCCAGTTGCGCCCGCCCGCAAAGGGCACGCTCAGCAGCCCGTCCAGCGCCGGGATCGCCTCGTGCGCGATCTCCTTCTGCCGGGCAAACACATCGACCTTGTGATAATGCATCGCGTGCAGCGTGGCAGCGGTGGGCGATGGCACCCAGGCGGTGTTCGCGCCGCTCATCGGGTGGCCGATCTTCTGGTCCATCATGTCGGCCATCCGGTCGGGTGCTGCCCACATGCCCTTGCCGATCTGCGCGCGACCCGACAGGCCGTGGGCAAGCCCGATGCGGACGTTGCGGTCCTCATAGGATTTAATCCACGCGCTCGCCTTCATCTCCGCCTTGGGGATCATCGCGCCGCCGTGCATCGCGGTGTGCATCTCATCGCCCGTCCGGTCGAGAAAACCGGTGTTGATGAACACGATCCGGTCCTTCACCGCTTCGATACACGCCGCCAGATTGGCCGAGGTGCGGCGTTCCTCATCCATCACGCCAACCTTTACGGTGTGGCGTGCCAGTCCGAGCAGATCCTCCACCGCATCAAACAGCGCGTTGGTGAAGCGGCATTCCTCCGGGCCGTGCATCTTGGGCTTGACGATATAGACGCTGCCGGTGCGGCTGTTGCCGAGCGTGCCAAGCCCGCGCAGATCATACATCGCAATCGTGCTGGTCATGATCGCATCGAGGATACCCTCAGGCGCCTCGCCGCCACCGGCCAGATGGACCGCGGGCGTGGTCATCAAATGCCCCACATTGCGCACGAAAAGCAGCGATCGGCCCGCCAGCGTGATCTGGTCGCCGTGCGCGCCGGTATAGACCCGGTCGGCGTTCAGGCAGCGCGTCATCGCCTTGCCGCCCTTGTCGAACGTCTCCTCCAGATCGCCCTTCATCAGGCCGAGCCAGTTGGCATAGGCCGCCACCTTGTCCTCGGCGTCCACCGCCGCGATGGAATCCTCCAGATCGCAGATCGTGGTCAGCGCGGATTCGAGAATGACGTCGGATATGCCCGATGGATCGCTGCTCCCAATCGCGGAATTGGGGTCGAACACGACGTCGATATGCAAGCCGTTGTGGCGAAACAGGCGCCCACGCGCTGACTGGCCGACATATTGATCGGGATTGCGGATAGCGATGCCGCCCGAAGGATCGCCAAGATCGGCCCAACTGCCGGATGCCAGCGGCACGGCCTGATCCAAAAACGCCTTCGCCGCCGCAATCACCTGCGCGCCGCGTTCGACATCATACCCGCCCGGCTTGGCTGCGCCGGGCAGTGCATCGGTGCCGTAGAATGCATCATACAGGCTGCCCCAGCGCGCATTCGCCGCGTTCAGCACGAAACGCGCGTTCAGAATCGGCACCACCAACTGCGGCCCGGCCATCGTCGCAATCTCTGCATCGACATTTTCTGTGCCGATGGTGAAGGGCGCAGGCTCCGGCACCAGATAGCCAATGCCGCGCAGGAAAGCCTCGTCGACAGGCTCACCAGCCTTGTACCGCGCATCGACAGCAGCCTGCAGCGTCTCTCGCTTGGCAAGCAATGCCGCGTTCTGGGGCGCAAACCGGGCGAAGATATCGGCCACGCCCGCCCACCAGCCATCCGCCGCAATGCCCAGCCCTGGCAGCACCGCGCCTTCAACGAAAGTGGCGAGTTCGGCGGCGACGGCAAGGCCGGCACGGTTCACGGTTGCAGACATGGTTCCTCCTTGGATGGGCTATGGTGTCGGCCTGGGGAGGCGCGTGTCGCTTAGGCCAGCCGGGGGCGGTGCATCAACCCTGTTCGGGGGACAAAGTGGCCGCCGCCGCCTCAATCCGCGCCAGCATTGCCGCAAACTGCGCGATTTCATCAGGCGAAAGGCCCGCAAAAATCTCCGCCTCCAGCGCCAGAGCCTTGGGCGCGACGCTTGCATATAGCGCCTGCCCGGCCTTGCTGAGCGACAACAGATGCGACCGCTGATCATCGGGATTCGGCGCACGCTTCACCAGCCCGCGGTCAACCAGCGCAATCGCGGCACGGCTGACGGTCACCTTGTCCATCTGGGTTGCCACCCCCAACGCCTGCTGCGTCATCGCCTGCCCCTCCGCAATCACCGCGATCAAGCGCCATTCAGGGATTTTGAGCCCAAACAGCGCCTGATACGCCGTCGCCACCGCCCCCGAAACGCGGTTCGACGCGATCGACAAGCGATAGGGCAAAAACTGGTCGAGCTTTAACTGGGTCATCCTAAGCCGGCTTCCCTGTGTTCCTTGCGTCCGCGCGAAGGCGGGGACGCAGACTAGACTCCCGCCTTCGCGGGAGCACAAGAAACTTGAAGGGACATTTTCAATCGTTAGTCCAGTCCCGAGCCGGGTTCCGCCACGGCCACCGGTCGCCTTGTAACAACCGCGATCCCCAGCGCCGCCGCCGCCGCTGCCCACAAAGCATCGCTGCCGAAGAGAATAAACGCCACCGCCCCGGCAGCACCGCCCGCCAGCAACCCGCTCCACAACAGCAGATGCGGCACCCAGCCCCAGCGATCCTCGCCCGCCAGCGCCGCCGCGATCATCTGGCCGATCTTCACCAGCCGCCCGGTCATATAGGTGAGGCCAATGCGCACCTCTGTGCCTTCAGCGAAAAAGATATTCTCCACGCCCATCGCCACCGCCATCAGCACCGCAGACGCCCAAAGCAGCTGGAACTGGCCCAGCAACGCCGCCGCCGCGAGCAGTCCGGCGAGCAGCAGCGGCACGATTTCGCGATGCCGGTTCCCCGCCACGCGCCCGATCAGCGAACCGGCCACCACACCTGTCAGAAAGCTGCCGATCAACATGGCGGCAACAGCGGCGTTGGCAGACATCTCCGCGATCCCCACCCCCAGCCGCGTCGAATTCCCGCTCATGAACGACACGAAAAACCCGCCGGTCGCGAGGAACCCGATGGCATCGACATACCCCGCCAGCGCGGACAAGCCGATGGCGAGCAGCCGGTCGTGACGGTCGAAGGATTTCATCCAGGGGGTTTAGGGGGTGTGGGGGCAGATGGGAAATGCGCGAACCAGCTAGCTTTTCAGCAAGCCGCTTTGGCGGGCGGTGCCGGGGCAACCAATGCTGGCGTGCAAAGACACGCACAGGAGCACCGCCGATAACAAATGCAAGGGTGGGGCATGGCACACATACAGCTGACCGGAACAGGCGGCGTCGGGACCGGCTTCGGCATCGATGTTGGTGGAGGTGCTGGCGGTGCTGGCAGGACAATCGCCCGCAACGGATCGCGCTGGATGTAGCGGTGTTGCTCGAGCGTGCGCTTGCAACATGGGCAATCATGGGTCGTACTGGCCACACCGCCCTTATCAGCTTTCTTCCGCGCCTCAGTCAGAAACTTAGCCGCGACTGCGCAGAATTCATACGCGCGGCCCGCAACATCGTCGACGCGGCGATCCAGAAACGCATGTTCGGTATGGTACTGATAAACGAGCATCGCCTCATTGTGTTTGTCTACCGGTTCACGAACCACCGGATAAGTGATTGCCTGATGAAGGTCATCGAGCTGTTGCGCCATCGCCGCGACCTGGGCGCTCCAGTTGGTGAACGCCTTGAATATCCCCGCATCGTGCCAATCGCCCGGCGGGTGGGCGCGCATCTGCGCGATAAAGGTCATCGGGATGCTCAGATCTTCGCGCAGGTGCCGCACGTGAATGCGCATCGCCGCCAGATCGCCCGGCGGCTCGCGCAACCGCTGCGCAAATACGCTGGTGATGCGATTGGTGCACTCCCACATCTGATCGCACAACATCGTCACGAACTTTATCGCGTTGCTTTTGTCGTTTTCGGGGAAGCGAGCGATTAGTACGACGAGCTGATTCAAGGTCAAGATGCTTACTACGACTGCGATCACAGCAACAACGACCCCCGCCCAGTCAGGCCAGCTTCCGAAAGATAGAGAAGATGCGGCGGCATCGGCCACCGCGGTCACATTTAATTGTTTTTTTTCCCTAATTTGCAAGAATGTGCGAAAAACATTGGAACCCACCACTTCCATCCTCGCCCCCATCGCGATTCGCCGAACTGGCACACTTTATTATGGTTAACGGAGCGACCTGAAATTTCCTACGTCATTTCGCTAGTCACGATACTTTAATGAAGGATTCGCTGTGGCCATCTCTATTTGGCCTTCAAGCCAGAGTAGAAACGAATTGGCAGATTTCAAAGGTGTCCGTGCCCGGCGATTCAAATACTATGGTTATGCTGAACCGCCCTGCTTTCACCCGCTGCGTTGCCCCCTTCCTTCCCGGGTCTCGATCGGTTATATAGTTTCATCTGATACCATCTGCCGCCACGGAGACCCCTGCCATGACGACTCCCCTCGCCGCTTCGCCGGGTGCCACCCACGACAACCCCATCGGCCTGGACGGCTTCGAATTCGTCGAATTCTGCGCACCGACGCGCGGCATTATCGAACCTGCATTTACGGCGATGGGCTTTACCCGCATCGCGCATCACCGCTCTAAGGATGTCGATCTGTGGCGGCAGGGGGCGATCAACCTGATCGTCAATTACCAGCCGCGCAGCCACGCCGCCTATTTCGCCGCAGAGCACGGCCCCTCAGCATGCGGCATGGCGTTCCGCGTCAAGGATGCAGCGCAAGCCTATGCCACCGCCATTGAGCGGGGAGCGGAGCCGGTCGAGACGCAGACTGGGGTGATGGAACTGCGCATTCCCGCCATTCGCGGCATCGGCGGCGCCCTGATCTACCTTGTCGACCGATATGACGATGAGCTGTCGATCTACGACATTGATTTCATCGCGCTGGACGGGGTTGATCAGCACCCGGTGGGTGCCGGGTTCAACATCATCGATCACCTGACGCACAACGTCTATGGCGGGCGGATGGCGCATTGGGCAGGATTTTACGAGCGCATCTTCAACTTCCGTGAAATCCGTTTCTTCGACATCAAGGGCGAGTATTCCGGCCTGACCTCAAAGGCGATGACCGCGCCCGACGGCAAAATCCGCATTCCGCTGAACGAGGAAGGCAAGGCGGGCGGTGGCCAGATCGAGGAATATCTGCGCGCGTATAATGGCGAGGGTATCCAGCATATCGCGCTGATCTGCGACGATCTGATCACCTGTATCGACCGGCTGAAGGCCAATGGCGTGCCGCTGATGACGGCGCCGCCCGCCACCTATTACGCGATGCTCGACGAACGCCTGCCCGGCCACGGCGAACCGGTCGCCGAGCTGAAAGCGCGCGGCATCTTGCTCGACGGATCGACCGAAGGAGGCGACCCGCGCCTGCTGCTACAGATATTCGCGCAACCGCAAATCGGCCCGCTTTTCTTCGAATTCATCCAGCGCAAAAAGGATGAAGGCTTTGGCGAGGGCAATTTTACCGCGCTGTTCAAGTCGATCGAGCGCGATCAGCTGGAACGCGGCGTGCTCGGCGCTGAGGTGGTGGCATGACCCCACCCTTCGCCCTCGCCCGCATCCACCACGTCGCCTATCGCTGCCGCGATGCTAAGGAGACGGTCGAATTTTACGAACGCGTCCTCGGCATGCGTTACACCAACGCCTTTGCTGAAGATCATGTACCCTCCACCGGCGCCTATGATCCGTATATGCACGTCTTCCTCGATTGCGGTGGGGGCAATGTGCTCGCGTTTTTCGAGCTGCCGAACCAGCCCGACATGGGCAAAGACCCCAACACCCCAGCCTGGGTGCAGCATCTGGCGTTTGAAGTCGCCGATATGGACACGCTCCACGCCGCCAAGGCGCATATCGAGGCGCAGGGCGTGGATGTGCTGGGGCCAACCTATCACGGCATATTCCGCTCCATCTATTTCTTTGATCCCAATGGCCACCGGCTCGAACTCGCCTGCAACATCGGCACGCCTGATCAATATGCCGAGCTGGAACGCGTCGCGCCGCTGATGCTGGAAGAATGGAGCCAGACCAAAAAGGCACCGCAGCACGCGGCATGGCTGCATGTCGAGGCCAGCGAGTAAGGCAGCAATTTTTTTCGAATCGCTGTCGATTCCGCTCGCGCTCGCGCGTCTCCCCGATACGATCACGCTGGGTGGTCGCGATGAGAGGGATGGACTGCGATGAAATATCTGCTGACGATCTATGAAAACGAAGCCACCTATGATGACGGCACCGGTGCCGCGATGGGTGCGATCATTGAAAAGCACATGGCGTTCGGGGCTGAAAATGGCGCGGCGATCCTGAACGGCGCTGGCCTGCAGCCCGTGGCAAGCGCAACCACCGTGCGCACTGACAGCGGCAAGCAGACGTTGCACGACGGCCCCTTTGCCGAAACCCGCGAACAGCTCGGCGGCTTTTACATGATTGAGGCAGCCGATCTCGATGCGGCCATCGCCATCGCAAAGAAAGTACCGCTGGCAGCAGATGGCGCGATTGAGGTTCGCCCGATCATCAGCCCGCCGGGAATGTGAGCACAGCCGCACTTGATGCGGTATTTCGGGCGGCCGGTGGGCGGATTATCGCTGCGCTGGCCGCCCGGTTCCGCAATCTCGATTTGGCTGAGGAGTGTTTTGCGGAGGCCTGCGCACGCGCCGTATCCGGCTGGTCGCGCGAATTGCCGCGCGATCCGGCGGGATGGCTTTACCGCGTTGCCGAACGTGCAGCGCTTGATCAGTTGCGCCGTGCGGGCACCCGCGAAACCGCCATTTTGCCCGAACCGGAGCCCGAACCGACGGCGGAGGACTTGATGATGGCCGATGCCCGTCTTATTCCCGATCAGCGGCTGCAGTTGATCTTTGTCTGCTGCCATCCAGCCATCCACGCAGAGGCGCGCGCCGCGCTGACTCTGCGGCTGGTGTGCGGGTTATCGACCGAGGAAATCGCCCGTGCCTTCCTGATCAGCGAGCCAACGCTTGCCCAGCGCCTGGTGCGCGCCAAAAAGAAGATTGCGGTCGCCGGCATACGGTTCCAAACGCCCGGCCCCGATGCCTGGCCAGACCGGCTTGATGCGGTGCTGAGCACGATCGAGGTCGCTTATGCCCATGCTCATGCCGATGGCGCAGGCAGCGGTCGCCATGCTGATTACGCCAGCGAGATGCTGGGCATTACGGCCACGCTTGCGTCAATGATGCCCGCCGAGGCAGAGGTTCTCGCGCTCGCCGCAATGGTTCGCTTTGCCGAAGCGCGCCGCCCTGCCCGCACCAACCCCGATGGCGGAATGGTGCCGCTCTCAGAGCAAGACCCCGCCCGCTGGGATGCCGCATTAATCGCGCAAGGCCGTGCCTATTTCGGGGCCGCCGCCCGGCTGGCCCCGCGCGCGCCGCGCGTCGTTGCCGCGCTGCTTCATGCCGAATGGTGCGCGCGCCCCTCGTTGGCGGAGCCGCCGCCCTGGGCCAATATCCTGACAATCTATGATGCGCTGCTGACGGTGCGTGATGATGTGATTACCCGACTGAACCGCGCGGTCGCCCTGGCAGAAGTGGTGGGACGCGAAGCGGCGCTGGAGGAAGTGGACGCGCTGGACGCACCGGGGCTGGCGCACTTCCTGCCCTATCATGCGGTCCGCGCCGGATTGCTATCGCGGCTGGGGCTGAACGGCGCGGCGCGCGAAGCCTATGACGCAGCGCTGGCGCTGGGACCGGGAGAGGCAGAACGCCAGTGGCTGGAACGGCGGCGAAGCGAGGTGGCGTAATGCTGCGGCACGGTGCTTAACCGCAGCCGATAATGCCTGCTGCGGGCACAATCACGCTGTCCTTGCCCGCCTGGTCAACGCGCACCGTCGCGCTTGGCACCGCCGCGCCGTCGACCAGATCGCCGCGTTTGACGATGTCCATGTCCACACTCACGCGGTAATCGCCGCCGGCATAATCGGTGGTGGTTGCAAAGCCCAACTGCGCCGTGCCGGATTGCCCTACCCTCACCAGATCGGTCACCGTCCCACCCGGCGCAAAGCGCACCCCGGCGGGGCTGGCACTGACCATCATGATCAACCCGTGACTGGGGGTTTGCGACCATAGAAAGGCGGCGCAGCTACCCGTGGGCAGTTCCTGGCGCGGGATGGTGCCAATTGGCAGGCCATCAATCGATGCCGTCGTAACGGCTGGCGCTTCCGGCGCGGTTTGGGCAGCAGCGGCCAGCGTTGCCGTGGCAGCCATCAGGACGGATAAAGCGATCTTCATAGACCAAACATTAGCATAGCAAGCGCCGTCGGGTAAGCCGCGATCGCCAAAAGCGCGCCAAATGGCAGCCGATCATCCGCCCGTGCCCCACGCCCGGTGGCCAGCCAGAACAGCACCACCCCCAGCCCCGCCATCGCTGCCAGCACCAACGTAATCGGCAGTAACCGCCAGCCGATCCACAACCCAATGGCACCCAGCAACTTGGGATCGCCCCCGCCCAGCCCTTCGCGGCCACGATAGGCCCTATACCCCGCCCCCACCGCCCACAGACCAGCAAAGCCAGCAAAACCGCCGATCAGCCGATCCGCCACCTCTGGCGCGATGCCCAGCAGGCCGCTCGCCAACCCAGCCAGCGCCAGCGTGATCGTCAGCCGGTCGGGCAGCCAGAATTCGGTGACGTCCAGCGCGGCAAGCGCCAGCAGCAACCAGCCAAACACCGCCACCGCCAGCGCGGCGGTGCCGCCAACCAGCAACCCTGCCGAAAGCCCGATCAGCAGCCCGACAAGCTCAATCTGCCAATGAATCGGATCAATCGCCGCGTGGCAGCGTCGGCACCGTCCACGGCTTGCCAGCGCGCTGAGCAACGGCACCAACTCATGCGGCTTCAGCACAGACTCGCATGAATCGCAGTGCGATCGCCCCGCGATCACTGATCTGCCCTGCGGCCAGCGCACGACCAGCGCGGCAATGAAACTACCAAAAATCGCCCCCAATATCGCCAGACCAGTCGGCATCAGCCATGCCGAGGCCGAGATGATAGATAGGGCTGCGTCGTCCATGGGTTTTGGCGATAGGCGAATTGTATTCGCGTCACCACCGGTCTAACGCGCGGGCAATCATCCTTCCCGCCGGAGCATCCCCCATGGCCAGCCAATCCTCGCATGATCCCGTCGTCATCGTTTCCTATGCACGCACGCCAATGGGCAGCTTTCAGGGATCGCTATCCGGGGCGTCTGCCACAGAATTAGGGGCAGCAGCGGTTGGCAGCGCGGTCGAACGCGCTGGCCTGTCAGGGGCGGCAATTGAGCGGATTTACATGGGCTGCGTGCTGCCCGCAGGGCTCGGCCAGGCCCCTGCCCGCCAGGCCGCACTGAAAGCTGGCCTGCCCGATCATATCGAGGCGACAACGGTGAACAAGATGTGCGGCAGCGGGATGCAGGCAGCGATTATGGCGGCAGATGCGCTCGCAGCGGGCTCTGTCGACTTGCTGATTGCAGGCGGGATGGAGAGCATGACCAACGCGCCCTATTTGTCGCTAAAGCACCGCAGCGGCGCGCGCATTGGCCATGATGTGCTGAAGGATCACATGTATCTCGACGGGCTGGAGGATGCCTATCAACCCGGCAAGCTGATGGGCAATTTTGCCGAGGATACCGCAGCCGACTATCAGTTCACGCGCGCACAGCAGGATGATTACGCCATCGCCTCGCTCACCCGCGCCAAAGCCGCGCAGGATTGCGGCGCGTTCGACCGCGAGATCACGCCAGTCGAAATCGCCGGTCGCAAGGGCAGTGTAACGGTCGACAAGGACGAACAGCCGCTAAAGGGCGATCCCGCAAAAATCCCCACGCTGAAACCAGCGTTTTCAAAGGACGGCACCGTTACCGCCGCCAATGCATCGTCGATATCAGACGGGGCGGCGGCGCTGGTGATGACGCGGCTGTCGGTGGCGGAAAAGCTGGGCCTTACCCCGATTGCGCGGATCGTTGCCACGGCGGGCCACGCCCATGCCCCTGCCCTGTTCACCACCGCGCCGGTGTTTGCGATGCGCAAAGCACTGGAAAAGGCGGGATGGCAGGCCAGCGATGTCGACCTGTTCGAAGTCAACGAGGCTTTTGCTATTGTCGCCATGATCGCGATGCGCGACCTGGGGCTGTCGCATGACGTGGTGAACATCCACGGCGGCGCCTGCGCATTGGGCCACCCGATTGGCGCGAGCGGCGCGCGGATCATGGCCACGCTGATCTCTGCGCTACAAACCACCGGCGGCAAACGCGGGCTGGCGAGCCTGTGCATTGGCGGGGGTGAGGCCACGGCGGTGGCGATTGAAATGATGGCGTAATCGATGCGATTGGTGCGGTCGGGTTCTCGCCGGGCATCATCCATCGCATGTCGGCGGCGGCTAGCCCGTTGAACCAGCGGCAGCAAGCATGGTGGCGTATCGCGTCTGCTGGTGGCAAAGAAAGGCCATGATGGCTGCCCGCCCTAATCGCGGATTATTACCGGCGTTGTGCCTGGCGCTGCTGGCTGGCTGCAACCAGCGCAGCGATGTTGGGCCGGTGGTGGTCAGCGCCATTGGCGCGCGCCCGGTGCTGGTTGATCCGGCGCGAAACCTGCTGAGCGGGCCAACGCGCTTGCTGCTCAATTCAGCCGCGCAGGGGCTGGTGCGGTTCGACGCCGCTGGGCAGATCGCGCCAGGCCTTGCCGAACGCTGGATCGTGATCGACAACGGCATGAGCTATATTTTCCGCCTGCGCGAAGCCGAATGGGCCGACGGCAGCCGCGTAACGGCGGGTCAGGTGGTTGACGGCCTTCGTCGTCAGTTGGCGGGCCGGTCGCGCAATCCACTGCGCCCCTATCTTACCGCGATTGATGAAATTGTGGAGATGACGCCACAGGTTATCGAAGTGCGGCTGAAGCGCCCCCGGCCTGATCTGTTAAAGCTGTTCGCGCAACCCGAACTTGCTTTGACGGGTGATCGCGTCCGGGGCGGCAGCGGCCCGTTTCGCATTTCCCCAAGCGGTAAAAACGGCGTGCTGCTCAATCCGGCCTTTGATCCCGCGCGGAGTGCCAGCGACGACATTGAAGAGCCAAGTCCCGAACAATCAGTCCATCTGATCGGCGAGCGCGCCGCACGCGCGATTGTGCGCTTTGCGGAACGCCAATCCGATCTGGTGAGTGGGGGCAGCTTTGTTGACTGGCCGTTGCTCCAATTCGTCACCATCGCGCCCGCCAATTTCCGGCTTGATCCCGCCGCTGGGCTATTCGGGCTGGCCATCACCAACCGGGAGGGGTTTTTGGCCAGTGCCGACAACCGGGCAGCCCTGGCGCAGGCGATTGATCGCACAGCCTTGGTGTCAGCCTTTGCGCCCGGCTGGCAAACCACCGAGCAGATTTTGCCCGAATCGCTCGATTCCGCCCGTGCCCCAGCGCTGGCCAGTTGGTCGGCCTTGTCGCTTGCCGATCGGCAGGATGGCGCGCGGAGCAGGGTAAGCCGTTGGAAGGCGACCCATGAAGGTCCGCTAACCGTGCGAATTGCGCTGCCCAGCGGGCCGGGCGCGACAATTTTGTTCGGCTTTGTCGGGGCGGCATTTCGGTCGATCGGCGTTGAACCGCGCCGGGTGTCACTGGATGCACGGGCCGATCTGCGCCTGATCGACGCAGTAGCACCCTATGACAGCGCCCGCTGGTATCTCGCCACGGCTTGCCAACCCTGCAGCGCGGACGCCATTACCGCACTTGATGCCGCACGCGACGCCGATACGCTCGCTGATCGCGCGCAGCGTATTGCCGATGCTGATGCCCTGTTGAGCGAGGATGCGGCTTTCATCCCCCTCGCCCGTCCGCTACGCTGGTCTTTGGTCGCGTTGCGGCTGCGTAAATGGCAAGGGAACGCACGCGCCTGGCATCCGTTAAACCAGTTGCGCGACGAAAGCAGATAGGGGCCATGGCAAAGCAAACCACGCGACTGGACCCCGAACAGGTCCGCAAGCTCGCCGCTCACCTGCCGCTGGGGCGCGACGCCGCCGCCGTGCGCAAACGTATTGAGAGCATGGAACACCTGCTCGAAGGGTTAGTCACCATTCCCGGCCTGAACCGCAAAGTCGGGCTGGACGTAATCCTTGATTTCATCCCGGTCGCCGGCCCCACGATCGCCGCTGCAATGGGCGGGTGGATGATGTGGGAAGCGCGCAACCTGGGCATGACCAAGACGCATATGGCGCGAATGGCCGGCAATATCGGCATTGATTATCTGCTCGGCCTGATCCCCTGGGTCGGCGCGGTGCCCGATTTTTTCTTCCGATCGAACACGCGCAATCTGAAAATGGTGAAGCGCTTCATGGATCGTCACCACCCGTCCACGGCGATTATTCAGGGCTAGGCTCAGCCGTCAGCGTCGCCCCCGCCAGATTTTGATGGCAGCACCGGGTGCCAGCCCGCCCTGATGCGCCGGGCACGCCGCAAAGCGCAGTTTCTTGTCCATGCACAGCCAGATTTCTTCGAGCCAGCCCTGACGAGTCGCGGTGATCCGCATCATGTTGGCCTGCAACCCCGGATTGGCGCGGGCTACTGCCGTCGCAAGCTGCCCCGCCGTCAGCCGACGCCGCGACAGTGCGTTCATATCCGGGTAGCGCAACCGTCCGAACACCCCGGTCGCCTTATCAAAATAATCACCGGGCGTGATGTTCATGCAGGTGCCGTGCTTGGCCCATTCATGCTGCAACAACTGGGCGGACGGGGTGGCGCACAGGTTTTTGCGGATGACGGCGGCGGGCAAAATTTCTGCCGCTTTGCAATATTGCGGCCATTTCTCTCCCGTTCCGTCGGGCCACAGGCCGTGCAGCGTAAAGCCGAACCGGTTGTCGCCCCCGCACTGGAATTGGGCAGAGGCATCGCGCGCATTGCTGCGGCAATATTGCGGCGTCCAGCTGATCGCCAGTGTGTAACTGCCAATCGGCAACAGGCGCTGGGGCTGGCTCGCGCTGGGGCCGTCCGCGCGCGGCACCGGCACCTGATCAGGCACCGCGCAGCTATAGGCCTGGGCCTTCGCCACGCCGGGCATTGCCACCGACGCCCCGAACAACATGAGCGCGGCAAGCTGGTGCCTGGGCATTACTGGCATAACATTCCCTTTATGCTGCAATTTACTGCAATTTGCTGCTTTATACTGCCACTTGCGCGCCAACGATAGGCAAAGCCTAGCCAATTGCTGCCGAAATGGTGGCAAAATCCAGCCCGATATCCGCCGCTGGCGCTGATTGCGTCAGCCGGCCGACGCTGATGAAGGTAACCCCCGTTTCAGCAATCGCGCGGATCGTGTCCAGCCGCACACCGCCGGAAGCCTCAGTTGGCACGCGCCCGCCGATCAATGTCACCGCGCCGCGCAAAATTGGCGGCGGCATATTGTCGAGCAGCAAATGCGTCGCGCCAGCCGCCAGCGCGGGCTCGATCTGGTCGACGCGGTCAACCTCCACGATAATCCGTGCGATGCCCGCTGCCTTGGCGCGCCGCACCGCTTCCTCCACAGATCCGGCAACCGCGACGTGATTGTCCTTGATCATCGCTGCATCCCACAGGCCCATGCGGTGATTGGTCGCGCCGCCCATTCGCGTGGCGTATTTTTCTAACAAGCGCAGGCCGGGGATGGTTTTGCGCGTATCGAGCAACGTCGCCCCTGTTCCCATGATCTTGTCGACATAGCCCCGCGTCATCGTCGCGATGCCCGACAGATGCTGGACGGTGTTGAGCGCTGATCGTTCGGCGGTCAGCATCGCCCGCGCGCTGCCTTCAATCCGCATCAGATCAGTGCCGGCGGGCACGCGCGCGCCCTCCTCCACCAGCAAGTCGATCACCGCATCGGGATCAAGCGCGCGAAAAAACGCTTCGGCAATTGGCAGCCCAGCCACGACAATCGGATCGCGGCTGTCCATCACCCCGGCAAAGCGCGCATCCGCCGGGATCACCGCAGCGGACGTAATGTCCCCGCCCTGCCCCAAATCTTCTGCCAGCGTTGCGGCAACAAACCGGTCAAGATCGAAATCGGCAATCATGATGCGCTCACCAACCCTGCGTTGCCGTACCGGCGACCACATACAGCGTGACCAACATCCCCGCAATCAGCGCGCCGGGGCGGTAGCTGCCGGTGCGCCGCCAGGTAAAGATGGCAATTGCCGCCACCGCCGTCAGCACAACCGGGAATTGCAGGGCAATGACCGTGCTCAGCGGGTCAAGCGCCGTCGGTAACTGTCCGGTGAGGAAAAACACCCCGTAATCAAGCACCAGCATCACCACAAAGCCCAATGCGAGCGCCAGCTTTGCCCAGCCATATTGCGCCATCCAGCCATCGCCCTGCACCGTCAGCCGATCGACCAACGTGCGGACACTGGCCAGAAAACCGATCGTCAGCGGGATGATGTAAATCACCGCAATCATCAACTGCTGCAGGTTCGGCAGCTTCACGGCGATGATCCACAAACGGAAATCGGTGTGAAACAACTGGTCTGCCGCGATCAACGCCGCATAGCCTGCCGCCACGCTCAGCACCGCCAACACCACCGCAGGCAGCCAATCCGCCTGCCGCCCGCTAATAGCCCCGCGTCCGATAAGCCAGCTGATCCCGGCCCCCACCAGCGCCCACAGCGTGATCTGCGTCGTCACCGTTTGCGGCAGTATCGGGTTGGGTTGAACCAGCAGGAACACCGCGACAAACACCGGAAAAAAGGTGAGCGCGGGCAGAAAGCTGGTCATCAGAAATGCCCGCCACCAGCGGCCATCGCGTGCCTCCACCGCCGGCTCCACAATGCCGCGCACCCCGGCAAAGGCTGGCAAGCGCAACAGCACGTCAAACGCGCCCAGCACAATCATCACAAATCCGATCAGCCCAAGCGCCGTCCCAGCTTCTTTCCAATACCAGATCTGGTTGCTCGACGGGATGGGGCGTGCGCCCTTAAGCGTCACGGAGAACCAGTCAATCGCGCGCGCAATCGCTTCGGGCGAAATATGATCGCCGGGGTGCGTTACCGCCGGGGTGGCCAATATACGCGCGGTGCCATTGGCAATGGAGCCATATATTTTGCGCGGCACAATGCGCTCGCTGGTGCCAAATACCGCCTTCAGCTTGGCTGAATCGACGACGTCACGAGCCTTGTCCACGCCCCACATCAGCTTCGAAAACTCGTCATACTGGCTGTACACCAGCCCCAGATTGCGCGGCCAGCTTGGGCTGCCGTCCTTCGCATAGGGCGCGCCGGTGGACGATCCCTCCAGAACAATCGCCTTGTAATCATCGGGATAGGCGGCCGCAGCGGCAAGCACCGTCCAGCCCCCCATGCTGTGCCCCTCCATCCCGATATTATTGGTATCCACCATCGCCAGGCTGCGCAGATACGCCAGCCCGTCCGGCCCGCCAAAGCCGTTCGAAAATGCCGGGCCGCCGCTATAGCCATGCCCGGTCTGGTCAATCGCAAGTACCACATAACCGCGCCGCGCAAATTCAATTGCGAACCCGTCCTGCGTTTCGCGCGAGTTGATATAGCCATGGACGGCCAAGATGCCCGGCGCCTTGGTGGCAGGCGTGGCGGTGGACGGAACATATAGCAGCGCGCTCATCATCTTGCCGCCCGTGCCCAGAAAGCGGATATCGCGCACGGCAACCCCGCCCGCCGTCTGCACGCGGTTCGCCAGCATCGCGCCGCCCAGCGCGAGCGCCAGCCCCAATATCAACATCCACCAGCCGTTTCGCGGCATTCCCTGCGCCATATCCGCCCCTTGATTGGCTTTCATTGACGACCGCCGCAAAACCGGCGACGGCCATCCCATTATCGTCCCCTTTGGAGAACCGATCATGGCCAAGGTCAAGATGCCCTTCCCCAAGATAATGGCATTCGATGTCTTCGGCACATTGGTCGACTGGCGCACCAGCATTGCGCGGGAAGCGGCGATGGTCTTCGCAACGGCAGGCCGGAGCGATATCGATCCGGCGCGCTTTGCCGATGCATGGCGCGGATTATATCAGCCAGCGATGGAGGCGGTGCGATCCGGCAAACGGCCCTTCACCCGGCTTGATGTGCTAAACCGTGAAACGCTCGATACCCTGTTGGCGACCCACGACGTTTCGCTGGCCGAGGAAACTGCACGGGATTTTGCCTTTGCCTGGCGCCGGCTGGACGCGTGGCCGGATGCGGTGGCCGGGCTGACGCGATTGAAAGCCCATTTCCCCGTCGTCACCCTGTCCAACGGCAATATCGCGCTGACAATGGAACTGGCGCGGCGGGCCGCCCTGCCCTTTGACGCCATATTGGGGGCCGAAGCGGTGCAAGCGTTCAAACCAACCCCCGAAGCCTATCTGCGCACCGCCGATCTGCTCGGCATTGCCCCCGGCGAGCTATGCTTGGTCGCGGCCCACCATAGCGACCTGGCAGCAGCACGCGCGTGCGGGCTGCAAACGGCCTATGTGGATCGCCCGATGGAATATGGCGGGCAGATCGCCCCTGACGCGCATATGGCGCAGGATTGGGAGTGGTCAGCGGGCGATCTGGAGGCGCTGGCGGCAGCCATGCTGGAGCAGTGAACGCGCCGATTTAGCGCGATCTGGCGGTTACCGGAGCGACCCCGCTACAAGCTTGTGCAATTTGTTATGCAGCGCATCATTTGCCGCCAGAAATTCATTGCGTTCGTGCATACGGTCGCCGCCGCGAAAATCAGTTACGTAGCCGCCTGCTTCCTTGACCAGCAACAGCCCTGCCGCAACGTCCCATCGGCTTAGCCCCGACTCCCAATAACCGTCAAAACGTCCTGCTGCGACCCAGGCAAGATCAAGCGCCGCAGAACCCAGCCGCCTGATACCGGCCACGCCCGGCGCAACCGCACCGAAAATGCGCGTCCACTGCGCAAAATCACCATGCCCCAGAAATGGAATGCCCGTCGCGATCAGCGATTCTGACAGATCGTTGCGCGCCGAAACGCGCAGCCGCTGGTCGGTCAGCCATGCGCCACGCCCACGCTCCGCCCAGAAACTTTCATCGGTCAGCGGTTGATAAACCAGCGCCGACACGGTTTCATACCGGCCATCCGGGCGCGGTTCTTCCACGGCGATCGAAATCGCGAAGTGCGGGATGCCGTGCAGGAAATTGCTGGTGCCATCCAGCGGATCGACCACCCAGCGCGGCTTATTGGGGTCGCCCGCAATCTCGCCGCGCTCTTCCATCAGGAAAGCCCAGTCGGGGCGCGCATGGCTCAATTCTTCGTAAATCGTCTGTTCGGCGCGCTTATCAGCCATCGACACAAAATCGGCCGGCCCCTTGCGGCTAACCTGCAGGTGCTGGACTTCGTTAAAGTCACGCCGCAGCCGGGGCGCTGCCTTGCGCGCGGCACGTTCCATAACGGTGAGCAGGCCGGAGTGGGAAACCATGATCTTCTCCCCCCTCCCGCTTGCGGGAGGGGTTGGGGGTTGGCAGTGCCGCGTGCGAAACCGGTTGGTGGGAATAGGCCCACCCCTAGCCCCTCCCGCAAGCGGAAGGGGAATTTGGTCAGTCCGCCCGCTTCACATAAGTTTGTTCGTACACATCAACCACGATCCGCGTGCCCGCACCGATATGCGGCGGCACCATCACGCGCACGCCGTTTTCGAGCATTGCCGGCTTATAGCTTGACGATGCCGTCTGCCCCTTCACGACCGCGTCCGCCTCAACAATCAACGCCTCAATCGTGTCGGGCAATTGCACGCTGATCGGGCGTTCGTCGTAAAGCTCCATCACCACGTCCATCCCGTCCTGCAGGAAAGCCGCCGCATCGCCCAGGATACCCGCATCGAGCGTGATCTGATCGTAAGTCTGCTTGTCCATGAAGGTAAGCATGTCGCCGTCACGGAACAGGAACTGAAAATCGGTGGTGTCGAGCCGCACGCGCTCCACCGTTTCGGCAGAGCGAAAGCGCACGTTGTTCTTGCGCCCATCGATCAGGTTTTTCATTTCAACCTGCATATAGGCACCGCCCTTACCAGGCTGGGTATGCTGGATTTTCACCGCTTTCCAGATGCCACCTTCATATTCAAGGATGTTGCCGGGGCGAATTTCGACGCCGCTGATCTTCATGGGAATGCCTGTGATGTTGAAAGAGCAAGCAGAGCCCCTTAGCGGCCAAGCCTGGCTTCGGCAAGCAGCCCCGCGCACCTCCCGGCTTGGTGATCCGGCTGTGGTCGGCAGCGGCAGGCCCAACGACGGTGCCGATCAGTGCGAGCCGACCACACAGGCTACCCGCCTGTCCTATCGCTCCTTGCGAGGCTGGTCCGGCGTCGCCCCACCTCATCAGGTCGGGCAGGCGAAAACGCTGATGTACCACCGAGTGTCTTTACGTGTACGCAGGATACGGAAGCGAGAGGTAATCTTGTTGTCGTTGAGCAGTTTATCAGCGTCAAGCTTCAGCTTTTCGGCAAATTTGTACTCATCAGGCGAAGAGGTTCGGATTTCGAATCCGCGCACGCCGTAACCGGGCTGGGCGTTGGTCAATTCTGGTAACGGACGCAGCCGCCAATTTCGCGCCGCGCCAATCCCCAGTTTGTGGATAGCCGAGGCAAGGTTCTGCGCCCGCATACTGGCGTCCGTATCCGATGTCTGGCACCAGAAAATGTCAAAGTCATAATTCGACCAATCCGGCGTCCCGGCCTTGCCCGCCGCCACTGGGGCTGTAGCGGTGGCTGGGTTCGCATCGGCAGCGGCGGCCTTGTCATCGAGGGCCTGATCATCGATCTGAATGCCCAGATTCTCCAGCAGCGTGCTCTGCTGGGTAAGCAACGTCTTTTCAGCACCCTCGGCCGTCGACGACTGTGCAGCGATCTGGCTCTGCAAGCTAAGCAGGAGACTTCGGATCGCATCGCGAAAACGATCACGGACCTCAATATCGGGGATAACCTGCACATAGGCCGACGCGACCAGCAACCGGTCTACACGATCGGCAACTGGGGCGTCAGTAACCTGGATCTCCTTGATCGCCTCGAAAACATCCTTGGTGATACCCGCATAATCCTTGCTGCGCTCGCGGTTTTCCACCTGGACCTTCAATTGGTTCTCGACCTTGGATACCTGCATGGAGGTGCCAATCGTCACGATCGTCTGCACGACGACCGCCACTGCACCCGCTAGCGTGACGAGCTTTTCGATGGTCGACAATCGGGTAAACAGGCCGCCCCCGTCACCGCCGCCCCCAGAGCCGTGGTTTTCGCTCTGTCCGCCTTCGTTCTGCTCCATTGCCGCCCCCGTCGCTTTACCATGGCCACATATGCCAGAGAATAATCCGACTTCGGGTCGGAGACGAGTCCGGTTCGGATCAGGTTACCAGCACCGTCGCAAAAGCGCGAACCGCCGCTTCCTCATCTCCGCCCCAAACCGCGTGCGATACCGCCAGAAAATCTGCCCCTGCCGTCACCAACGGTCGCGCATTGGCGGGCGTGATCCCACCAATCGCGACGCAGGGGATTTCGAACATGGTCGACCACCAACTGAGCAGCACCGGTTCGGCATGATGCTCCACCAATTTGGTGGTGGTGGGGAAATAGCTGCCAAAGGCGACGTAATCCGCGCCGCGCTCGCCCGCTTCCATCGCCAGGTGCCTGCTGTCGTGGCACGTGACGCCGATCTGCGCTGCCGGGCCAAGCTCGGCGCGGGCCTCTCGCGGGTCGCCATCTTCCTGGCCCAGATGCACACCGTCCGCGCCCAGCCTTTTGGCGAGTGCAATGCTGTCATTGACCAGAAACGCCACGTCATGCTCAGCGCAGATTTTCTGCAGCGGTTCAGCCAGTGCTGTTGCGGCGTGCTGATCGACACCTTTCACGCGGAACTGGAACGCGGCCACTGGCCCCGCCCCCAGCGCCCGGCGCAACCGATCAGGAAACGCGCCGCCCACGTCCAGCGGTGAGATAAGATATAGCTGGCAGGCAGGACGCCGGTCATCGCGCTTGAACTGTACGGCGAAATCGGGGTCGAGCGGGCCTAGCGGGTCTTCAATGTCCATCGCAGGGCGATAGCGCCGCGATCGCGGCATGGAAAGCCGCCGGATTGTCCAGCTTATGCGCAATCGCCTGGATCGCGCGGCCACGCCGCAATAATATCGGTGCGCGCAGATCAACGACCACGCTTGGCCAGCTTGCCAATGCCAAATTCAGCACGCTGCGATCCTTGATTGCCTTGGCGTCCCAACTCCCCCGCAAACCGCCGATTTGCGCCACCGGGACAGTGATTGATTTCAGCATGCCAGCCCGCATCGTCAGCACACCGTGGCTGATCGTAACGGGCAGTCGCCGGAAAGACCGCAGCAGCACCACCAACGCCACCACGAGCGCCAGACCGATCACCCCGACGATGATCGCCGCAATCCACCCCAACAGCGCCACAACGACCAGGTGCACCACCAGCATTTCAACCAGCGATATCCCCAGCAGCACCGCAATCATCGGGCCAAGGCTGCGGTGATAGGCAAACTCCATGGCCAAGGGGTCGTCTGAATCAAACGTCATGGTGGAAGCATATGGCGAGGCAGGCGGCGATTGAAGCGTTATTCATCGGTGGCTCATCGGCGGCCGATAGAATTGCGCTTATGAACAAATCTATCGCCCTTGGGCTCGCCGCCCTGCTCGCCCTTGGCGCTTCACCAGCAACTGCCATGCCGCATCATGATCTGGTGCGATTGGGCCAAACCCTTCGGATCGATCAAACCAGCATTCGCCCAATCCGGGTGATTGAGGATAGCCGCTGCCCGGCCAATGCCCGCTGCGTCTGGGGCGGCCGGGTTGTGGTGCGCGCCGATGTACGGACCGGGCGGTATCGCCAGCGGATAGACCTGACACTGGGGGAAGCACGGCAGATTGCCAACCGAACCATCACGCTGACGACGGTCGACCCCATTCGCTTCACCAATAGCGTGCTGCGGCCCGGCAATTACCGCCTTGGCTTTACGCTCACGCCATAATCGCGAGCAGGAACCCGTCCCACTTCTTCACGCCCACGGTCTGCACTGCCGTCGCGCTCAACCGTGGTTCTGCGGCAATCGCTGCAAACAGCGCGCGGGTGCCGATAACGCGCGGATCATCGCTGTTGCCATCCACCACTTGCCCCTCGCGCACGACATTATCGACGATAATGGTGGTGCCCGACCGCGACAGCGCCATGGCAGCGTGAAGGTAATCGACATTGGACGGCTTGTCGGCATCAATGAAGACGAGGTCGAACGGCGCTTCGGCGGCGGCGATCATCGCAGCAAGCGTGTCGACCGCCGCACCAACGCGAATGTCGACGCGGTCAGCGATGCCCGCCCGCGCGACATTCTCGCGCGCGACACTGGCGTAATGCGGGTCAATTTCCAACGACACCAGCTTGCCCCCGGCAGGCAAGGCCCGCGCAAGGCAGATGGTGGAATAACCGCCCAGCGTCCCCACCTCCAAAATGCGCCGCGCGCCTGCCATACGGGCGAACAGGTGCAGCATTTTGCCCTGGGGCGGTGATACATCGATATCGGGCAGGCCCGCTGCCGCATTGGCGGCGAGCGTGGCTGACAGCGCATCATCCTCACCCAGCAAATGCGCCGCGATATAATCGTCGACCGCCTGCCAGCCGCTATTGGGCGGGTTCAGACGTTCGACCACCAGCCTATTCCTCGCCCTTGTAGATGCCGACCAGCTTGTCGAGCATCGCCAACGCGTCGGCACGCGGGCGCTGGAAAGTGTTACGGCCAATGATGGATCCATTCCCGCCGCCATCACGAATATCACGCGCGTCCTGGAAAACCGCGTCGGCACCCTTGGCTGCCCCGCCAGAGAATACCACGATCCGTCGCCCGTCAAAGCAACTCTGCACAACATGCGCGACCCGCTTGGCCTGGGTGGAGCTGTCAAAGCCGTCATAGGCCTTTTTGGCGTCTTTTTGTTCGATATGGTCGCTGGGCAGCTTTACCTTGATGATGTGTGCGCCCAGCAACGCCGCCATGTGTGCGGCATAGGCCCCCACGTCGAGCGCGAGTTCGCCTTCCTTGCTCAGCTTACCACCGCGCGGGTATGACCAGATGACGGTCGCAATGCCGACCGCCTTGGCATGATCAGACATTTCGCGGATTTGCTCCATCATCGCGAACACATCGTCAGAACCGGGATAAATGGTGAAGCCGATCGCCGAACAGCCCAACCGCAGCGCATCCTCAACGCTGCCCGTCAGCGCCTGGTTGATCGCCGTTGCCCAGCTGTTTGAGCTGTTGACCTTCAAAATGGTGGGGATTTGCCCGGCAAAGGTCGCTGCACCCGCCTCTATCATGCCCAGCGGCGCGGCATAGGCCGACAGCCCGGCATCAATTGCCAGCTGGAAGTGATAATGCGGATCATAGGCTGCCGGATTGACCGAAAAACTGCGCGCAGGGCCGTGTTCAAAGCCTTGATCGACCGGCAGGATTACCAATTTTCCCGTCCCGCCTAACCGGCCGTGCATCAGGATGCGGGCCAGATTTGCCTTCACGCCAGGTGAATCGGATTCGTAGTTAGCAAGAATCGCTTTCACGGTCGGCGTCATGTGCATCCCCTTCGCTTGCATGCGGTGTTACGCGGCTGTTAGCGGCGTGACGGACGGGGGGCAACGCCTGCGATGGCACCAATTGGCTTCAAACGATCAAGCGTGCTCGGCGGCCACCTTGGCATCTTCGTTGACGGCGCGGCGCTCAGCGGTTTTTTCGGCGCGGCTCGCCATTTCGTCCCACGCTTTGGCAGCGCGCAAATAGCGGTCACGAACATTATCGAGGGTTGCAAGAGCCGCATCGGCGGCGGCCTGTTCGGCGCGCTCGCGGCAAAAGGGTGCTGTGGTCGTCATCGCGGCCCTCCTCGAATGGGATAATTCAGGTGAAAAAGGGATGCCAGGCGACTGCCCGGCACCCCTTGATCAATCACGCTGCGGAGAGATTAACCGCAGACATCTTGCCACGGCGGTCCTGCTCCAGCTCGTAAGAAACGCGCTGTTCCTTGTCGAGCGTGCGCATGCCGGCTGCTTCCACTGCACTGATGTGCACGAAAGCGTCGTTGCCGCCGTCCTCGGGTGCAATAAAGCCATAGCCCTTGTCGGCGTTGAAAAATTTCACGGTGCCAATCGGCATAGTCGTAGTTCCTTGAGTATATCCGGCGGCACCATTCATCAGTGCAAGCCGGTTGGGGCCGATATCGAGAAGTCGGCGTGTCGCCCGGCCCCGGCCGACGCGCCGAAGCGGGTTAGCAGGCCGCCGGCAAAACCGGCGCCTTGCGATAACGATAAAGCGAGTGTTTTTCGGCGATCATCCCGGCATAGCCGCGCGCCAAGGCTGCATGCGCGGCGCGCGCACTGCGGCCATCGGCACGTTCTGCGTTGACGAGCGAAATCTGCTCACGCCGGAATAGATAATTGAGATCCACGAACACCGCTCCTCAGGGACTGTCTTTGGGCGCGCACAGGTCGCTCAGTCACGGGAGAAAATCTTGGGGTACTCGAGTGATGGCGTTGCCCTAGCACACCAAACCGAATTTGTCGCATCAATTGTTGCGCCTGGGCTGTCAGGCCCGTTGCAGCGCCGCGACACCGGGCAATATCTTGCCCTCCATCCACTCCAGAAACGCGCCACCCGCAGTGGACACAAAGGTGAAGTCGCCCGCCACACCAGCCTGGTTCAGCGCAGCAACGGTATCCCCGCCGCCCGCCACCGATACCAGTGATCCGCTCTGGGTCAGCGCAGCGGCAGTGCGCGCAAGCGCAACCGTCGCGGTATCGAAGGGCGGCGTTTCGAACGCACCCAGCGGACCATTCCACACCAGGGTTCGGCAAGTCTTCAGCACATCGGCCAGTGCCTCGGTCGCGGCAGGGCCGATATCCAGGATCATCTCATCGCTCGCCACCTCATGAACGTTCACGGTGCGCACCGGCGGGTTGGCGCGAAACTCTTTTGCGACAACAACATCATAGGGCAGATGGATGGTGCAATTTGCGCGTTCTGCCGCAGTGAAAATTTCTTCCACGGTGGCGATGAGGTCATGCTCGCACAGTGACTTGCCAACGTTCACCCCGCGCGCTGCCAGAAACGTGTTGGCCATGCCGCCGCCGATGATCAGGTGATCCACTTTGTCGACCAGGTGCGTCAGCACGTCGAGCTTTGATGAGACTTTCGCGCCACCCACCACAGCGGCAACCGGATGCTCGGGGTTGCCAAGCGCCCTTTCCAATGCGCCCAGTTCAGCCTCCATTGCGCGCCCTGCAAAAGCGGGCAACACATGCGCCAGCCCCTCGGTTGAGGCATGCGCGCGGTGGGCGGCAGAAAAGGCATCGTTGACGTAGAGATCGCCAAGGGCAGCGAACCGGGCGATGGTTGCGGGATCGTTCCGCTCCTCGCCACCAAAAAAGCGCGTATTCTCAAGGATAGCAATATCGCCGGGCTGCAGCATTGCCACCGCTGCCACATCACCTTCCCAATCGACATAATGTACCGGACGTCCCAGTACCGCCGCGTAGGGAGAGGCCAGTTGCGCCAGCGAAAACTCGGCGCTTGGCGCTTTGGGACGCCCGAAATGCGACAGCACCAGCACAATCGCGCCGCGATCAGCCAGTTCCTTCACCGTCGCCAAAGTAGCGCGCAGCCGGGTATCGTCGCTAACGATGCCGTTTGCCATCGGTACGTTTAAATCCTCACGGACCAGCACCCGCTTGCCCGCAATTTCGCCCATGTCGTCAAGCGTCCGGAACCCCTTCAACCCACGCTCTCCATCACGTTTTCAACGATAATTGCATCACCGACCGCAATCTCGCCGCCGGTCAGCACCCTTGTACACACGCCACCCCGCCAATCATCGCGCAGCGCCTGCTGCAGGCCGGGCGCAAGCGCGTCCATCCGGTGGCAGGGATCGCATTCAACCATCACCACCAGGCGCACGTCGCCGATGCGCAGCACGGTGCCGGGCAGCTGCGGCAGATCAATGCCGTCGACCAGAATGTTCGCACGGCGATCTGACCAGGGCAGATCAACACCCAGCGCCGCCGTTGCCGCTTCCCAATCACCCCGTTCGATCAGCGTGACCTGACGGCGATTGCGGCCACTAGGCTTGAAGCGACCCTTGCAATCCCCCTCAACCCCGCGCTCCGGCGTAATCGTTGCGCGGTCAAGCACCTCCATCGCCGCGCGCGGCGCGGCGTGGCGGGCAAGGCCGGCGATCACGCCCGCATTCATATCAGAGGAACGCCGCCATTGCCTTGGCAGTATCAACCATCCGGTTCGAAAAACCCCATTCATTGTCGTACCAGCTCACCACGCGCACCAACGTACCGTCGATCACCGCCGTTTCCAGGCTGTCGACCGTCGACGATGCCTGATCGTGCATCAAATCAATCGAGACGAGCGGTTCGTCCGTATAGGCGAGAATACCCTGTAGCGGACCGCTCTCGGATGCAGCCTTCAAAATGGCGTTGACTTCATCCTTGGTGGTCGGCCGACCCGGCGTAAACGTCAGGTCGATCAGCGACACATCGGGCACCGGCACGCGAATGGCGGAGCCATCCAGCTTGCCCTTTAATTCAGGCAGCACTTCGCCCACCGCGCGGGCAGCACCCGTGGTGGTCGGGATGATCGACATCGCGGCGGCGCGCGCGCGGCGCGGGTCGCTATGAACCTGATCCAAGATCTTCTGATCGTTGGTATAGGCGTGGACCGTCGTCATCAGCCCGCGTTCGATACCAATGGCATCGTTGAGCACCTTGGCAACGGGGGCAAGACAGTTGGTGGTGCACGATGCGTTCGAAACGATCACATGGTCGCCCGTCAGCTTGTCGTGATTGACGCCGTAAACGACGGTGATGTCAGCGCCCTTGGCGGGTGCAGAAATCAGCACGCGCTTGGCGCCTGCATCAAGGTGCTTTTGCCCGCCGTCGCGATCGGCAAAAAAGCCGGTGCATTCCAGCACCAGATCAACGCCCAGTTCCTTGTGCGGCAGCTTGGCCGGGTCACGCTCGGCGGTCACGCGGATGCGTTTGCCGTCGATCACCAGATCGGTGCCGTCCGCCGCGACCGTACCGGGATAGCGGCCATGCACGCTGTCACGCGAAAACAGCCAGGCATTCGCCTTGGCATCGGCCAGATCGTTGATGGCAACCAGTTCCAAACCGGTGTCGCCCTGCTCCAGCATCGCCCGCGCGACCAGCCGCCCGATACGCCCGAAACCGTTGATCGCTACCTTGATCGTCATGCCTGTAACTCCGTCAATTCTGTAACTTGGTGATGATTTGCGGCACGATGGCGTCGGCCGTTAGCCCAAAATGAGCATAAAGCGCGTCAATCGGTGCCGATGCGCCAAAACTGTCGATGCCAAAGCGCAGACCAGTATCGCCGGTATAGCGTTCCCAACCCAGCGTCGTCCCCGCCTCAATTGACACGCGCAGCACGCCCTTCGGCAACACATCGGCGCGGTACGCCGCATCCTGTTTGTCGAACAGCGACCAGCACGGCATCGACACGACATCGGCTCCAATGCCTTGCGCTTCAAGCGCAGCGGCAACGGCGACCGCGATCTGTACTTCGGAACCCGTCGCGATCAGCACCACCTGCCGCGCTGCCGTTGCTGCCCGCAGCCGATACGCACCCTTTGCGCTGAGCATATCGCCGCCTTCACGCAGTTGCGCGAGGTTCTGACGGGTGAGTGCGAGCAGGCCGGGCCCGTCTTTTTTCGCGAGCGCCAGCGCCCAGCATTCCGCGGTCTCCACCGAATCGGCGGGGCGATAGACATCGACGTTGGGGATCATCCGCAGGCTCATCACATGCTCGATCGGTTGGTGCGTCGGGCCGTCTTCACCCAGGCCAATCGAATCATGCGTCATTACATAAATCGCGCGCGTGCGTTGCAGCGCCGACAAGCGGATCGCGGGCCGGGCATAATCGGAAAATACCAGGAACGTGCCGCCATAGGGGATCACCCCGCCGTGCAGCGCCATGCCGTTCATCGCCGCCGCCATGCCGAATTCGCGGATGCCGTAGTAAACATAGCGCCCGGCGTAATTATCGCGCGTCAGCGGGGCCTGCACCTTGGCCTTGGTGTTGTTCGATCCTGTCAGATCGGCTGATCCGCCAACCAGTTCAGGCATTGCCGCCGCCAGACCTTCGAGCACCAGTTCGGATGCTTTGCGCGTGGCCACCGAAGCGGGCATCTTGTCCCAGGTCGAAAATGCCCAGCCAGTCGCATCATCCAGATCGACATCGCCTGTCATCCGGCGAGTGAATTCATCCGCATCTGAATGCTTTGCCAATCGCTCCGCCCAAGCAGCCTGAACATCAGCCCCGCGTGCTCCATAGTCGACCCATGCCGCCCGGATATCCGCCGGAATCTCAAACGGCGCATGCGGCCAGCCCAAAGTTTCGCGTGCCGCCGCGACCTCAGCCGCGCCCAGCGCCGCGCCGTGCGTGGCCGACGTACCCTGCTTGTTGGGCGCGCCTTTGCCGATGATCGTCTGGCAGCGGATCAGCGAGGGTCGCGGATCAGCAATCGCTTCTTCAAGGGCACGGGCGACATCGGCCACGTCATGGCCATCGCACTCGGCAACGTGCCAGCCCGACGCCCGGTATCGCGCCGGAATATCCTCGCTCGATGACAGGCTGACGGCACCGTCGATCGTGATCTTGTTATCGTCCCACAGCACATTCAGCCGGCCCAGGCCCAGATGCCCGGCTAACCCGACGGCCTCGTGGTTCACGCCTTCCATCAGGCAGCCATCGCCTGCGATCACCCAGGTGCGGTGATCGACCAGTTCGTCACCAAAGCTGGCATTCAGATGCCGTTCGGCCAGCGCCATCCCCACGGCCATCGCCACACCCTGCCCCAGCGGCCCGGTGGTGCATTCAACGCCCGCAAGCTCGAAATTTTCTGGATGACCGGCGCACGGGCTGCCCAATTTGCGAAAATTGCGGATGTCATCAATCGTCGGGCGGGCATAGCCGGTCAGATGCAGCAGCGAATAGATCAGCATTGATCCATGCCCTGCTGACAGCACGAACCGATCTCGATCGGGCCAGCGCGGATCGGCGGGGTTGAACTTCAAATAGCGGGTGAACAGCACCGTGGCCGCATCCGCCATGCCCATTGGCATCCCCGGATGGCCTGAATTTGCCGCCTCAACAGCATCCATCGACAGCGCGCGAATGGCATTGGCGAGATCGGTCGGCGTAACGCCCATCAGATGCTTCCCGGAATGCCGGCAGGCGTACAACACGCAGCGAAGAACCGGCAGGTGAACAATGTCGCGCGTCTTTGCGGTGGCGGGGCCGCGCCGTCAACCTTGACGTCGATTCGCGACTTGCCGTGCGTTCCCGTCGTGTTACATTCTCTTCATGGTCGACGCGCAATCACAGTCGGCAGCCGATCGGATCGATCGTGCCCTTGCCCGAATCGAGGCGGCCCTAGTTGACCGTGCTGAATCCGAACGTCCGGTTCCAGACGACAGCTTGGTAAAGCGCCATGCCGCGCTCAGGCACAGCATGGGCGAGGCCGTGCGCGCGCTTGATGGCGTGCTGGCGTCGCAGGCTGATTGATGGGCGAAGTTGTCCTCTCAATCGGTGATCGCCAACACCGCATCCCCTGCAAGGATGGGACGGAGGATCAGTTTCGGCGGATCGCGACCAAGCTTGATTCGCGCTGGGCGGCGGCAGAGCGCGCATCGGGCGGGATGAATGCCGAACGATCGATGCTGTATGTGGCGCTGATGCTTGCCGACGCGCTGGATGAGGCCGAACGGGGAGCCACCCCCATGCCGTCTGCGCCCGTTCCCGCCCCGGCCCCTGCCCTGGCTCCTGCGCCGCCCCCTGCCCTACCCGATCTCGACCAGCTGGCTGATCGGCTGGAGGCGATTGCCGCTGCCCTTGAGAAACCGGCACAAAGCGCCTAAATACGATCCCGGTGGGTACTGCCCGGTACGAGCTTCACGAACATCCCTGAGGCGATTATTCTTCCTAGGGGGCTGTCCCTTCACGGATCCTGGTCCGGGAACATGGTCCCCACCTGACGTTACTGGCGTCAGAGGATATTCAGGCAAACGGCCATGGTGGTCCCGCCACTCCTCCCGGCCGGGGAATCATATGGCGCAAACCGACAAGCAAGGCTTGCGTGACAGGATGCGCGCAGAACGGCTTGCTTATAGCGCCGTCGCCCCGCCAATCATGCCGCCCCGCGCCTTTCTGGACCGTCTTCGTCCCACAGGGGTGATTGCCAGCTATGTCGCGATGCCCGGTGAGGCCGATCCTGCGCTGCTGGCCAATGCTGCCCATGAACTGGGCTGGCAGATCGCCCTTCCCCACATCACCAATCGCGCCAGCCCGATGCGGTTTCTGGCCTGGCAGCCAGGCGAGCCGCTGGTGGCCGGCCCGTTCGGGCTGCACCAGCCAGCCATCACCGCACCAGAACGAAAGCCGGACATTGTGTTGACCCCGCTGCTCGCGTTTGATTCGGCGCTGAACCGGTTGGGTCAAGGGGCTGGCTATTATGACCGCGCGTTTCACGGGCTGGAGCCGGTATTGAGGATCGGCGTCGCCTGGTCCATTCAGCGCGCGCCAGTGCTGCCGGTCGATCCGTGGGACGTTCCCCTTCACGGCATCATCGACGAATATGGCTGGAACGAACCGGAGCAAACCGCATGACCCCAAGTTGGCGCAAACCCGCAGGCGCGCTGATCATGATCGCTTCGATCATCATCTGGGCGGTAGCCATCGCCAGCGCGTCCGGCGTGATTTCAGGCTGGCCGCTGGTGGTGCAAATGCTGTTCTACGCCGTTGCGGGGATCATCTGGATCATGCCGATGAAGCCGCTGCTGCGCTGGATGGAAACCGGCAATTTTCGGTAAACGCGATGGCGCTGAAACAGCGCTATGGCGCGAGTGACGGGGCTCGAACCCGCGACCTCCGGCGTGACAGGCCGGCGCTCTAACCAACTGAGCTACACCCGCTTGTAAAGCGTGAGGCGCGGCAACTAGTTTAGGTGCCGGGCAGTGTCAACCATTCAGACAAGCATAGCGAACGACGCTCAACCAGACGGGGTCCGTGCGGCACGCTCGTCCCGCCGCCGTTGCTGATCCAGCGTGCCTTGTTCAAACAAAAAGCCCGCAATATCAGGTTGGCCGGCCGCCCCGATCACGGTTTGCAAGATGATGAGCAGCGGCACCGCGAGCAACGCGCCCGGCGTGCCCCACACCCAGCCCCAGAAACTGAGTGAAATCAGGATCATGATCGGGCTGATCGTCAGCCTATGGCCCACGATTAACGGGGTGATTGCGTTTGCCTCAATCAAATGCGCGCCGATCAGGATGAAGGCCGGTACCATTGCCACCCAGATATCGCTGAACACCATCAACCCGCCCAGCGCGAGTAACAGCGCCGCGACGATCGGCCCGAAATACGGCACATAATTGAGCAGCGCGGCAATCCCGCCCCACATCAGCGGGAACGGCATGCCCATAATCCACAGCGCAAACGCCACAAACAGCCCCAGCGACAGGTTGATGACGGTAATCGTTCCCAGATAGGATGACGTATCGTCAACGACATCCTGAATCACCCGCGCGGTGGCCATGGCGCCATCAAAGCTCGACCGGCTGGTGATGGTGCGCCGCCGCAGCCGGGTCCAGCCCGACAGGAAGAAAAAAACCACCAGCGCGCCAAAAAATATCTGGATAAACACCGTTGGCGCGGCACTGGCCACCAATTCGATCAATGATCGCGGCGGCACCCCGGTCGATTGCGCAACACTCGCCATTTTTTCCGCACCACCGGCCGCCAGCCGCATCGCGGTATCGTCGACATATTTGTTCAAGCTGGAATACAGGTCGACCAGCGGCTTGATATTCATTTGAATCTGACCGATTTTTTCAGGCAACATGCGAAAAAACTGCGCGGCGGGCACAATGATCGCCGCCAGCGCGATGTTTGCCGCCGCCAGAAAAAACAGCACGCACAAAAGCGCCGCAACCGCCGCCGGCACACGTCGCCGCTCCAGCCATTCGAGCACCGGCACCAGCGCCACCGCAATTACCAGTGCCGCCGTCACGGGCAAGAAAAACTCTGCCCCCGCCTTCAGCGCAAATGGCAATGCCAGCGCCAGCCCCATCCCGGCAATCAGCGTCAGCGACGCCAGCAGCCGATCCCGCCGCTGCGCCGCTACATCCGTCAGGCCAACCGCTGCGTCGCCCGCGATGCCGGGCACTGCCAGGCCAAGCGCGCCGACCGGCGGGCGCGGCGCCGTTGCTGCGCCAGCGCTGGGTACCGAAGGCGCATCATTATCGGGTTGTTCGATCGGGCCGGGCGTTTCTTCCATGTTCCTACTCTAGCGGCATTCCACTCGCTTGTAATCCCGGCTAGCATCGCCCGACCATGACAGACCTTATCCTTGTAATCGACGAGGGCACGACCTCAACCCGCGCCATGTTGTTCCGCCCTGATGGGCAGTGCATCGCCACCCAGGCGATGGAATTGACCCAGCATTACCCCCAACCCGGCTGGGTCGAACACGACGCCGCTGAAATCTGGGATCGCACGCTGGCGGTGAGCCGCGCGGTAATCGACCAAGCGGGCGGCGCGGCGCGCATTGCCGCCATCGGCATCACCAACCAGCGAGAGACGGTGGTGTTCTGGGACAAGACAACCGGTGCGCCGCTCGCCCCTGCCATCGTCTGGCAAGACCGGCGCACCGCCGCGATCTGCCGTGACCTGAAAGAGGCGGGGCATGAGGATGCGGTTCAGGCCAAAACCGGGCTGCTGCTCGACCCCTATTTCAGCGGCAGCAAAATCGGCTGGGCAATGGCACACTGGCCGCAACTGGCCGCGGCGGGGGACCGGCTGGCGATTGGCACGGTGGAAAGCTGGCTCGTCTGGAAACTCACTGCCAATGAAAACCGGGGCGGCCTCCACATTACCGACGCCACCAACGCCAGCCGCACGGCGCTGATGGCGATTGGCAGTGGCGGGTGGGATGACGGGCTGATCGACCTGTTCGGCGTGCCCCGCGCCGCCCTGCCCGACATTGTCGACTGCGCCGGGCGCTTTGGCGAGACGACGCTGTTCGGCCCCGCCATCCCGATTTGCGGCATGGCGGGCGACCAGCAGGCGGCGACCATCGGCCAGTCCTGCCTTGCCCCCGGCCAGACCAAAGCGACGTTCGGCACCGGCGCCTTCATTCTGACCCAGGCGGGCCCGACCCCGCCCGTATCGCGCCACCGGCTGCTGTCGACCGTCGCGTGGCAACTGGGCGGCAAGCGCGCCTATGCGCTGGAGGGATCGGTGTTTGTCGCGGGCAGCCTGATCAAATGGCTGCGCGATTCGATTGGGCTGATCGGCACCGCAGCGGAGACCGAGGCACTGGCGCGCAGCGTGGCCGATAATGGCGGCGTCTATCTGGTCCCAGCGCTATCCGGGCTGGGCGCGCCGTGGTGGCAGCCAGAGGCGCGCGCGAGCATATCCGGCCTCAGCTTCACCAACACCCGCGCGCACATCGTCCGCGCCGCACTAGAGGCGATGGCGCACCAGGCGCACGACCTGAAAACCGCCTTCGCAGCGGACGGCACCGACTGGCAGGCGCTGCGCATCGATGGCGGCATGGTCGCCAACAACTGGATGGCGCAGGACATGGCGGACATCCTTGGCATCACCGTAGAACGCCCCGCCTTCGCCGAAACGACCGCGCTGGGCGCAGCGATGCTGGCAGGCGTGGGCAGCGGGCTGTTCAGCGGGCTGGAGGAAGCAAGCGCCATGCGCGGCGCGGTGGAGGTGTTCGAACCGGGCATGGACCAAGGCACCCACATGAAGCGACTCGACGGATGGGCGGCAGCCGTAAAATCAGTGATTGAAACGGTCGATTAAGCCATGAACATTGCAAATCGTCCCAACTAACTGGCCATAAAGCCCAATTTAATGGCATTATATATACATATCGTCCAGATTTCGACATCCAATGGCGCCGCCGAAATGGTTTCGGCGGCGCTATGAAAGACGCTCGAAATGACCAACCCTGCCCTCAATCTCTCGACCGGCCTGATAACCACCGGCTTCCCCCTTGCCCTACGCGGCTATGACGCTGTCAGCTATACGCAAGGGTCTGCACCGGTTGCCGGTTCGGCCAAGTTCGCCGTCGTCGAAGGCGAAGCGACCTATTACTTCACAAGCCAGGCCAACGCCGATCTGTTTTCGGCCAATCCCCGCAAATATTTGCCAAGCTTTGGCGGTTTCTGCGCATATGGCGTATCGGTCGGAAAGAAGTTCGACGGCGATCCTCAAATGTTTGCGATCGTCGATGGCCGCCTGCATCTAAATCTAAACGCAGATATCCAGGCTGCCTTCCTCGCTGACGTTGGCGGCACGATCGCCAAGGCCGATAAAGCGTGGACCGACATTGCTGAAAAGGATGCCACAACGTTGTGAAGTCTCGAACTGGGCGGCGCTGTCAACGCCGCCCAGTTCGCGCTATATCCGCATTACTTGAGGAGACCTGCCGGCATGGACGTTCTCAGCGACATTCTCGATACGGTCGAGTTGCGCGCCGCGTTGTATTTCTCCACTGATTTTCGCCCGCCCTTCGGCATCCAAGTGCCTGGTTTTGAGCGGGCGGCGCGGTTTCATATGGTGGTGCAGGGCGAATGCCATGTCACGCTTGGCGACGGCAGCAGCATCAAGTTGATGCCAGGCGATCTCGTGCTGGTGCCCAATGGAAGCGCGCATTTATTGTCCAGCGACCGCGAACATGAGGGAGTACCGCTTGAAGATGCCTTTGCGGCTTCGGGATTTAGCGGCAAGGGGCCCTTTTTGCTGGGCTACGGCCCCGAAAGTTCAGGCTGCAAGATGGTGTGCGGCCATTTCAATTTCGCGCAAGGGGCAGACCATCCGCTGCTCCATGCCGTGCCCAACCTGCTGCATATCACCGCCGCCGACCGTGCCGAGCGACCGATGCTGGACGATATCGTTCGGCTGATCGTGCGGCGCATGTTTTCAGGCGATGTAGGCATGACGGCATCCGTCAGCCGCTTGTCCGAAGTATTGTTTATTGAGGTCATGCGCGCCGGCATTGCCCAGGCTCCCGATCTTGGCCGATTGATGAACGCTGTGACCGATCCGCATATCGGCCATGCGCTCTCGCTGATCCATGCTGATGTCGCGCGGCACGGGACGGTCGACAGCCTTGCGACCGCTGTCGCCATGTCGCGAAGCCGGTTTGCGGAGCGATTTCGTGAACTCGTTGGCGTGGCCCCGATGGCCTATCTTGCCGAATGGCGCTTGCAACGCGCGTTACGGCTGATCAGCGGCAGTGCGGTGCCGGTAAAAGTCGTTGCGACTCAGGTCGGCTTTCAATCCGCCGCCGCCTTCACCCGCGCCTTTACCGAACGCTTCGGCAGCCCGCCAAGCCGCCTGATGCGAGACTATGCCGCCTCATGACGACTCCCATCGTCCAATAATCATTACCCAGACGCTCAATTTGCACCCCGCGAATTGCCTTCACCTCAACCCCATGACCTCATGCTGCAAGCCCCTGGTGCTTTGCGCCAGGGTGGCCTGTGCGTCTGTTCCGTCCCCTAAAGGAGAAACCCGATGACCGTCGTCACCCCCGATACCGATCTGATCAATCCCCGCCGCGATTTTCTGCGGACAGCGGGCATCGCCACTGCGGGTATGACCGCGCTTGCGTTTCTGAACGCCCCTGCCACCGCCGCTGCCGTTAAGCGCCAGGCAAAGGCTGCCGGGGGCGGTGATGTGGGCATTTTGCAGGGCGCGCTCGCCTTGGAACATGAAGGCATCGCTGCGTACATGATCGCGGGCGGCAGCGGCTTGTTGACGCCCGGCACGCTGAAAGTTGCCTTGGTATTTCTTGGCCATCACAAGGGCCACCGTGATTCGCTGGCAAATTTGATTGTTAAGGCAGGCGGTAAGCCCGTCGAGCCCAAAACCGATGCCGAATATGTTAAGGAGCTTAACCTTGGCGCGCTTAAAACCGAGGGTGACGTCGTCAAACTGGCGGCTGGCCTCGAACAGGGTGCGACCAACGCCTATGTCGGTCAGGTCGCGGCGTTGAAGGACCGATCAACGGCGACGTTGTTCGCGCAGCTTTCCACCGACGAAGCCGTGCATTGGGCGGTGCTCAATGGCGCGCTCGGCAACACCGTTCCTGCCGCCGCCTACCTGTTCGGCTGATTGACGATGCGCCGCATTTCGCTTTGCATGGGCATATTGATGCTCGGGACGGGGGGCCTTGCCGCAGCCCAAGCACCCGCTGACGGCCAGGCCCTGTATCAGGCGAAATGCGGCGGTTGTCACTCGCTGGACGCCAACCGCATCGGCCCCGCGCATCGCGGAGTCGTTGGTCGGCGGATAGCGACCGCACCCGGCTATTCCTTTTCGCCCGCAATCAAAAAGCTTGCAGGCGTATGGACCCCGGCCCGGCTGGATAGTTGGCTGCAAAACCCCCAAAAATTTGCACCGGGCAGTAAAATGTATCTGATGGTACCGGATGCAGACAAGCGGGCGTTGATTATCGGGTATCTAGCGTCGCTATCACCGTCGCCGCCGAAACGCTGATCTACGCCTGCCAACCCTTCGCTCAGGCCGCCACCCCCACCCGATCCACAAACAACACCTTCAAATCCTTCTTCAAAATCTTCCCGTTTGCGTTCCTCGGCAGCGTTTCTTCCACAAACCGGATCGCCACCGGCGTCTTGAAGATCGCCAGGCGCGCCTTCACCCAGGCTTGCAGCTCGGCCTCGGTCGCTTCCATCCCCGGGGCCAGATGCACCACGGCGGCGGGTTCTTCGCCCAGCGTGCGGTGGGGGATGCCGATCAGCGCGCAATCGGTAAAAGCGGCGGGGTGGCGGTGGTCAAGCCGTGCCGGGCGATGCGCGTCTGGATTGATCCGTCGCACCTTTAGCCCCTCGCTGCGTTGCTGATCACGGCATGTGGAGCGCGCGCGCCCAAGCCCGCTTCTGCCCGCACCCCGAAGAAATCTGTGCGGGCCGCCTTGGCTCGTTTCGTCAGCGCAGCATTCCATCCAAAAAACCGCTTGCCGTCGTCGCGTAATCGCCAGAATATAGGGTTTATGTAACAAAAAATGCTCTTTCATGTGCTGTATTGTACTTAACTAGCTGCGAGCGGACGTTAAATAAGGGGGATCCGATGAATTTGTGGTCTATTGCCCGAGTCGGGCTGCCGTCGGTGCTCGCGGTTGCGATGCTTGCATTCGCTGCTGAACGCGCCACCCACGCTGCGGATCACTTTGATCCGCCGCTGCGGGTCGGCAGCGACACGAGTACAGCAGGACTCGATGTCGCTGCAGATATTGCCGATCTCTATGCCTTCCACGACGCGAACAATGTCTATCTGGCAGTCGGCTTCGGCGGTCCTTCGGCCACAACCCTTCCGGGTTTTTACGATCGGGATGTGCTGTACACAATCAATGTATCGAACACCGGATCGCGCACCGATACGGAGTTTCCGATCGAAATCCGGTTCGGTCGCGACGGGGCTAATCCTGGCGTGGAAGTGCGCAATCTTCCCGGCAATACGATTGTTCAGGGTGCTGTCGAGCGTAACCTTACGGCTGCCAATGGCATCGTGGTGCGCGCGGGTCTTTTTGACGACCCCTTCTTCTTCGACCCGCAGGGACTGCGTGAAACGCGCGCAACCGGCAATTTAGCGTTCAACAATATGCGCAACCGGTTTGGCGGCCTGAACTCAACCTTTGTCATCATATCGATACCGCGCTTGCTCATTGATCGGGGTCAGCCGCTGGACATTTGGTCGACATCTGCTCGGATCAGGAGTTAACATCATGGTCAGAACCACTCGCGCATTGACGCTCGCGTCTACCCTAGCATTGTCGGTCGGTTTGGCCGCCTGCGGCGAAAACAATAACGGTAGCGGCCAAGTCATGCTGCCGATTGTCGCAGCGCCAGCCCCGACACCCACGCCGACCCCGACACCCACGCCGACGCCAGCAGCGTTGAACGTTGCACCCTGCCTGAACCAGGTCGTGTCGCAGGGCCGTACCGTTGCCAATCTTGTGGTGCCCGATGTGATCCGGCTCGATTTAGCGCAACCGGCCGGCTTTCCAAATGGCCGCCGATATTTAGACCCGGTCGTCGACGTGACGCTGGCAGTGGCTCTGCTTGATCTGAGGGTTCATTCGGCCGGCACTCTTGCGTCGCTTCCCTTAAACCCCAACGGCGTCGATCAGCCGCTGCCCACGACCTTTCCTTTCTTGGCACCGCCGCTCGGCACGCCGCCGACGTCTGGCGGTGCTGGCAGCAACTTCAACTTCCGCACCGATTCGGCTTCAGCCTATGTGCGGGTTGACCGCGCTGGAATGCCAGCCGTTTCGACCGCGCTGATTTTCCCGGCTCCATCCAAAAACGAATATAACGACGACAATCCTGCGGTGGACGCGACGGGCAAATGGGTGGCCGGTATAACCGAACAGCTGGTATTCTATCACACCGCGCTCGCGGATGATTTTCGGCGGCTTGGTCTGACCCCGTGCGCAATTTAATGCGGGGCAACGCATAAGAAATGACACCTGCTGGATTGCGCGCCGAAAGGTGGGCGTGGCGAGCAGTGGCCGTTATCGCGGTCGCGCTCGCTGCGCTCTTGGCTATCGAGCAGTGGCAGAGCGGCCCTGCCCAACCCGTTCAGCGGGAACGTTCGCCTGTTGCCTTGACTGGTATCGCCAGTAGTTATTCAGAAACGTTGGCGCGAACGGATCTCGTCATCGCCAATGCGGAGACACAAGCCAAAGCGGGCAGTGACCAGTGGCTGCTCCACGAAAACGTGGCAAGAAACTATTTCGAACGCGCGCGCCTTTCGGGCAACTACAATGATTATGCAGCGGCCGATACCGCGCTCAAGCGTGCGTTTGCGGTCGCCGCGCCCGGCACCGGGCCGCATCTCGTCCGCGCCCAACTTGATTTCGGCATGCACAGATTGGCTGAGGCCGAACGCTATTTGAAGATAATCGATGGCTACGCAATCCCATCGCTTCCGGATGAACGGGCCGAGATTACGGGGATGCGCGGCGACATTGCCTTTTATCGCGGCGATCTGAAGACGGCACTCAACCTCTATGAAGAAGCCGACCGGACATCGCCCGGCACCGCCACGTTTCGGCGCGCCGTCTATGCGATGAAGACCGGCGATTTTGAGCGTGCCGAGATCTACTTCGACCAATCGGAACGGGAGGCGCGGTTGCCGCCGCCCCAGTTGCGCGCCTTTATTGAACTGCAGCGGGGGATACTGGACCTTGAGCGCAGCCGCCTCGAACAGGCCATGGCCCATTTCCACCGCGCTGACGGCATTTTTCCCGGTAATTGGCTCATCGAAGAACACATCGCTGAGGTGTTGACGCTGCAGGGTAAACTCCCCGAGGCTGAGCGTCGATATCGCGATATCGTCCGACGGACAGGGCATCCCGAATTCATGGATGCGCTTGCCAGCTTACTGTCCAGCCAAGGCCGGACCGAAGAAGCGCGCCGTCTGACGGACCAGGCCTGGGTCGCTTGGCAGAAACGCATTACCCTGTTTCCCGAGGCATCCTATGGCCATGCTATTGATCACTGCATCGGCAAGCGCGACTGGCCCTGTGCGGTTAGGCTTGCAACTCGAAATCATGCGGCCCGACCCTATGGGGATGCCAAGATTGCGCTGGCGAAAGCACTGCTTGGCAGCGGTAAGATAAAGGAGGCTGAAACCCTTATCGAAGCGGTAAGGCGCACACCTTGGCGTACGGCCGACCTGCTAAGCGTTACTAAAGAGATCGAACTGAAGCGCCGAGCGGCAAGCAACTGACCCTTCAACCGCGCCACCTGAATCAAACGGCAATTCGGCGCGACACGACATGCAAAAATCATTTCGCTAGCGTTTGGTTGTTTGTTCGACTGTTACGTGACGGGTCGCCGCCAGTCCGCCCGCTAAGCCGCCACCCCCACCCTGTCCTCAAATAACACCTTCAGATCCTTCTTCAAAATCTTCCCGTTCGCGTTCCTCGGCAGTGTTTCTTCCACAAACCGGATCGCCACCGGCGTCTTGAAGATCGCAAGACGCGCCTTCACCCAGGCTTGCAGCTCGGCCTCGGTTGCCTCCATCCCCGGGGCCAGATGCACCACGGCGGCGGGTTCTTCGCCAAGCGTGCGGTGGGGGATGCCGATCAGGGCGCAATCGGTGACGGCGGGGTGTTCGTACAGGACGTTTTCGACCTCGCTTGAATAGATATTTTCGCCGCCCCGGATGATCATGTCCTTGGCGCGATCAACGATATAGACAAAGCCTTCGTCGTCCAGCCGCGCCAGATCGCCCGTGCGCACCCAGCCGTTGATGAAGGTCGCCGCCGTCGCCTCTGGCTTGTTCCAATATCCCTTCACCACCATTGGCCCGCGCGCCCATAGCTCGCCGACGTCGCCCACCGGCAGCTCGTTTTCGCCATTTTCGTCCATGATCTTCAGGTCCGCCACCGCCACGGCTGGCCCGGCGCTGGTGGGGCGGTTCAGATAATCCTCGGCGCTGTGCCCGGTCACGGTCGCCATTGTTTCGGTCATGCCCCAGCCATTGCCGGGCAGCGCGCCGAATTCGGTATAGATGCGCTTGACGAGTTCGGGCGCAGACGGCGCGCCGCCATAGGAGATCGCCTCCAGCGACGACAGATCATATTTCGGGCGATCAGGATGCTCCAGCAACTGCCACGCGACCGTGGGCACGCCGCCTGTCGCATGGACTTTTTCGCGCTCGATAATCTCCATCGCCCGCACAACATCCCATTTGCGCATGAAGATCATCGTGCTGCCCGCCGCGAGCACACCCATCAGCGCGGCGCTGCACGCGGTAACATGGAACAGCGGGATGACGGTGAGCAGCGTTTTGGGGGTTGGCGCCGGAATCTCCTCGCCGCGCCGCATCAACGTGCGCGCCGCGCCAAATGCGCTGGAGAAGATGTTGGTCAGCAGGTTGCGGTGGCTGCCCAGCGCGCCCTTGGGGTTGCCGGTGGTGCCGCTGGTGTAGAAAATCGTCGCGTCATCCTCTGGCCCGATGGCGACTTGCGGGAAGGGCAGTTCGGGCATCACTGCCCAATCATGCGGCGTGCCGATGATCGATTCGAGCGATCCGACCTTGCCGCCAAGCGGCGCGGTGGCGCGCGCGACCAGAATCGATTCGACTGCGGGCAGCGCGGCGTAATGTTCGGCCATGCGCTGGTGGCGTTCATCATCCAGGATCAGCAGCTTTGCGCCCGAATCGTTGATGCCATATTCCAGCTCGCCCGCCGTCCACCACGCGTTCAGCGGCACGATAATCGCCCCGATGCTGACGGCGGCAAAGAACACCACCGGCCATTCGGGCATGTTGCGCATGGCCAGCGCGACCCGGTCGCCCTTGGCAATGCCCATCACCTGCAACCGCGTGGCGAGCGTGGCGACGGCGCGGTACTGCGCTTCATAGGTAACGCGCTCATCCTCATGAATGGTGAACTCCCGCTCGCCATGTGCGCGTGCCATCTGCACCAGCAGCGCCAGGTTGGGCGGTGCGTTTTTCCAGGTGCGGGTGGGAACGCCGCCAATCTCGACGGTCTCCATTTCAAACCGCGCGCCGGGGGCCGTCAGGATCGCATCAACCTGCGCCATCGGCATTTTGGGCCAGGCCGGATCAAGGGCGATAAGGGGCTCGTTCTGGGCAATATCCGGCACGTCTTCTCTCCAGCACTTGAATTTCGGGTTTGGCTTATCTGCCATTTTGACCAAGGTTAGTGTTGATTCACGCGCCACTCAAGGCAATAGGGGTGCGAATGTTTCGAAGCAGGGGTATGGCGCAGGGTATGGAACAGGCATGAACATCGCCAAGCCAGCGTTACATGGCTTCGACTCGCACCGCCTCGCGCGGATCGATACGTTGCTGCGCGACCGTTATGTCGCACCCGGCAAGCTGCCCAACGCGCAAATCCTGATCGCGCATGAAGGCGAAATCGTCCATTTCTCCAGCCAGGGCGCCGCGCGTGAAGGCGGCGCTGACATCGACGAGACATCGCTGTTCCGCATCGCGAGCATGACCAAGCCCGTTACCTCGATCGCGTTCATGATGCTGGTTGAGCAGGGGCTGGTTGCCGTGGACACGCCGGTTCATCACGTGCTGCCTGAATTCAAGGGGTTGGGCGTATATAATGGCGGCGGGGCTGGCGTGCCCTTCCTCACCAAATCAACCGATGAACCGATGCGGATGGTGGATCTGCTGCGGCATACATCGGGGCTGACCTATGGTTTTCAGAACCGGTCGAATATCGATGCGGCATACCGTGAGGGGCGGCTGGAGAGTTGGCACGGCAACCATGATCTGGACGGCTTTGTCGCCGCGCTGGGCAAAATTCCGCTGGAATTCTCACCGGGCAGCGCGTGGAATTATTCGGTCGCCACCGATGTGCTGGGTGCCGTGGTGCAGCGCGTGGCCGGCATGCCGCTAGACGAATTTTTCCGCGCCCGCATTTTTGCACCGCTGGGCATGGACGACACATTTTTCACCGTGCCTGAGGATAAGGTCCACCGGCTGACCGATTGTTATGATTTCTTCCCCGGCGGCAAACCGGTGATGATGGACCGGGGCGAGAAAAGCGCCTGGAGCCGCGCGCCAAAGCTCGTTTCGGGCGGCGGCGGGCTGGTCTCGACCGCGCTCGATTATCACCGTTTTTGCACCATGTGCCTGAATGGGGGCAGCCTGAATGGCGTGCGGATCGTGGGGCGCAAGACGATTGACCTGATGACGCAGAACCACCTGCCCGGCGGCGCTGATCTGGCGTCGATGTCCAAATCGCTGTTCAGCGAGGCTGCCAATGCGGGGACGGGTTTCGGGTTGGGCTTTGCGGTCAATATCGATGTCGCCCGGTCGATGATTCCCGGATCAGTGGGGGAATATTATTGGGGGGGCATGTTTTCCACCGCCTTCTTCATCGATCCGGTTGAGCGAATCCACATGGTGTTCATGACCCAGCTTCGCCCATCAAGCGCCTACCCCATTCGCCGCGAATTGAAGACGTTGATATACAGTGCGTTGACATAGGTTGAATTCAAATTCCGTTCGTCCCGAGCGTAGTCGAGGGGCGTGCCGCGAGCGCTGCGCGGTGTGTCTCGACTTCACTCGACACGAACGGTTCTTTTTAGATCTTGGAGAGCAAATATGACCAGTCCCATCACCACCGAACGCCATGGCGACGTGCTCGTCATCATTTCGAACAACCCGCCCGTCAATGCGCTGGGCGCAGCGGTGCGGCAGGGGCTTGAGGCGGGGCTGAAGGAAGCTGCCGCTGATGATGGCATCAAGGCGGTGGTGATCCGGTGTGAGGGCCGCACGTTTTTTGCCGGCGCTGACATCACCGAATTTGGCCGCCCGATGCAGGAGCCCGGCCTGCCGACGGTAATCGACATGATCGAATCGAGCGAGAAGCCTGTCATTGCGGCGATCCACGGCACCGCGCTGGGCGGTGGATGCGAGGTGACGCTTGGCTGTCATTACCGCATCGCCGTGCCATCTGCGAAAATCGGCACGCCAGAGGTAAAGCTGGGCCTGCTGCCCGGTGCTGGCGGCACGCAGCGGATTCCGCGCGTTGCAGGCGTTGCGCTGGGGCTGGAAATGACCGCGAAGGGCGATCCCATCTCCGCCGCACGCGCCATGCAGGCGGGGCTGATTGATCGACTGGCCGGCGAAAATTCGCTGGTTGCTGACGCCGTTGCCTTTGCCAATGAAGTCGCCAGCGCCCGCCCCCTGCCCCGCGCCAGCGAGAAAACCGCTGTGGCTGATCCCGATGCGGTCGCCGCGTTCAAAAAGGAGAACGCCAAGCGCTTTCGCGGGTTTGATGCGCCCGCCGCCAACATCGCGTGCGTTGAAAAAGCCACCGACGGATCAAGCTTTGCCGAAGGCATCGCGTTTGAGCGCCAGGAATTCATGAAGCTGATGATGGGCGTACAATCCGCCGCCCAGCGCCATCTGTTCTTCGCCGAACGCCAGGCCGCAAAGATTGACGGCATCGACCCCGCGATTGCGCTGCGCCCGATTAAAAAGGTCGGCGTCATTGGCGCGGGCACGATGGGCGGCGGCATCAGCATGAACTTCTTGAGCGCGGGCATCCCCGTGACGATCGTGGAGATGCAGCAGGAAGCGCTTGATCGCGGCACCGGGGTAATCCGCAAGAATTATGAAGCATCCGCCGCCAAGGGCCGGTTGAAGCCAGAGCAAGTCGCACTCGCGATGGGCGCGCTGACGCCGACGCTGAACCTTGAGGATCTGGCCGACTGCGATCTGGTGATCGAGGCCGTGTACGAGAGCATGGACGTAAAGAAGGAATTGTTCGGCAAGCTCGACAAGATCGTCAAGCAAGGCGCGATTTTGGCGTCCAACACCAGCTACCTCAACGTCGATGAAATCGCTGCCTCCACCAGCCGCCCGCAGGATGTGCTGGGCATGCATTTCTTCTCGCCTGCCAATGTGATGAAGTTGCTGGAAGTGGTGCGCGGCGCCAAGACGGCGGACGATGTGCTGGCAACCGTGATGGCACTGGCCAAGACGATCAAGAAGGTCGCAGTCGTATCGGGCGTGTGTCATGGCTTTATCGGCAACCGCATGCTGATGCCGCGCCAGGTGGAGGCGAACAAGCTGCTGATGGAAGGCGCGACGCCCGAACAGATTGACCGGGTGCATGTTGAATTCGGCATGCCGATGGGGCCATTCCAGATGAGTGATCTGGCCGGCGTTGATATTGGCTGGCACCGCGATCCAACCCGCATCGAAAGCATCCGTGACGCGCTCGCCGCTGAAGGGCGCTGGGGGCAGAAAAAGTCGGCGGGCTTTTACGATTATGACGAAAAGCGCAACCCAACGCCGTCGCCGCGCGTTGCGGAGATTATCGAGGATTTCCGCAGCCGATCAAACCTGCCCAAGCGCGAGATCACCGACGAGGAAATCATTGAGCGCACGCTGTACACGATGGTCAACGAAGGTGCGCTGATCCTTGAAGAAAAAATGGCGCAGCGCGCGTCCGACATCGATGTCGTGTGGATCTATGGCTATGGCTGGCCAGTCTATCGCGGTGGGCCGATGTTCTGGGCCGATACCGAAGGCGCGAAGAAAATCGTCGCAGGGCTCGAAAAACACGGGTTCAAGGTAGCGGAATTGCTGAAAAGCAATGCCGAGAGTGGCGGGCGGTTCAAGTGACCGCTGCTGTAACATTCCTCCCCACTTACGGGGAGGGGGACCAGCTACAGGCTGGTGGAGGGGGCTCGCCTGAAGCGCAGCGCGTGCTGCCCTCCCCCTCCGTCGGCGCTTCGCGCCGCCACCTCCCCGTCCCGGGGAGGATTTAGGTGAAGACGGCGCTGGCCATCGCTGCCGCGATCCGCGCGGGGGAAACCACCGCACTCGCCGAGTGCGAGGCGGCAATCGCGCGGATTGAGGCAGGCGATAGCGCGATCAACGCCGTCGTCGTCCGCGATTTTGATCGGGCACGGGATCAGGCGCGCGCGGTCGATGCGCGGGCGGCGGCGGGCGACACCAACGGCGTGTTGCTCGGCGTGCCGATGACGGTGAAGGAAAGCTTTGATGTCGCAGGTCTGGTCAGCTGCTGGGGCTTTGAAGACCATGCCGATTTCGTTGCCGCCACAGATGCCGTTGCGGTCCAGCGCCTGAAAGCCGCCGGTGCGGTGATCCTGGGCAAAACCAACGTCCCCGTCGCACTCGCCGATTTGCAGACCAACAACCCGGTCTATGGCCGCACGCGCAATCCGTGGAAGCTGGACCGGGTGCCCGGTGGATCGTCCGGCGGGGCCGCCGCAGCGCTCGCGGCTGGCTATGTACCAATTGAAATTGGATCGGACATTGGCGGGTCGATCCGCATCCCGGCCGCGTTTTGCGGGGTGTGGGGGCACAAACCGACCTATAATGCGCTGCTGAGCTTTGGGCATAACTTCCCGCGTACCGAGGGCTGCGGCGTTGCGCTGAACGTCATCGGCCCCCTGGCGCGCGACGCCGATGATCTGGAGGCGCTGTTTGGCGTGATGGGCGGCGATGCGCTCGCCCGCCCCGCCCCGCGCGCACCCGGCGCATGGCGCATTCTGCTGGTCGATCCACATCCGCATGTGCCGGTACAGGCCGCTATTCGCGAAGCGATTGAAGCGACCGGCAAAGCGTTTGAAGCCGCCGGTGCAAAGGTTGACCGGGGCAGCGACTTGCTGCCCGATCTGGCGCTGCAGACCGCGCATTACATCCGCATGCTGCTGACGGCGATGGCACGCGGTGCCCCGCCGCCCGGTGGAGGGCCCGCCACGACGCTGGGCGATTGGTATGGCCTGATCGACGCCCAGGCCAAGTGCCGTCGCGACTGGGGGCGGTTATTTGGCGATTATGACGCCGTCATCGCGCCCATTTGGGGCACGACGGCCTATCCGCATGACGATACCCCGCTTGGGCAGCGGATGTTGATGATCGATGGCAATGCGACGCCGGCTGGCATGCAAATGGCACTGCCCGGCCTCGCCACCTTCCCCATGCTGCCCGCGACCAGCGTGCGCATTGGTACTGACCCTGATGGCCTGCCAATCGGTGTGCAGGTGATCGCCGATTATAACCGCGACTGGACGGCGATTGCCGTTGCACGCGTGGCGCATGAATTGATGAGGAGCTGACATGACGACCGATATCGACACGTTCCGCCGCGAAACCCGCGCCTGGCTGGAAGCAAACTGCCCGCCCGAAATGCGCCAGCCGGTGCGTAGCGAAAAGGACGCCAATTGGGGCGGCCGCAACGCCGAGTATCAGCCCGGCCAAAAAGAATGGATGGACGCGATGGCATCGCGCGGTTGGAACGTGCCTGATTGGCCCGTTGCCTATGGCGGCGGTGGCCTGTCCCCGGCGCAAACCAAGGCGCTGCGCGAAGAAATGGCGGCAATGAAGTGCCGCAACCCGCTGAACAGCTTTGGTATTTCCATGCTCGGGCCAGCATTGTTGAAATATGGCACAGAGGAACAGAAGCTCGATTATCTGCCCAAGATTGCGCGCGGCGAAATCCGCTGGTGCCAGGGCTATTCAGAACCCAATGCGGGCTCTGACCTTGCCAGCCTTGCCACGTCAGCAGAGGATGCGGGCGACCATTATATCTTGAACGGTCAAAAAGTATGGACCAGCTATGCCGACAAGGCAGACTGGATTTTCTGTCTGGTCCGCACCGACAAAACCAACAAGCAGGGCGGGATCAGCTTTGTATTGTTCGACATGACCAGCCCCGGCGTATCGACCAAGCCCATTCTGCTGATCAGCGGCTATTCACCGTTCTGCGAGACCTTTTTTGACAATGTGAAGGTGCCCAAAAGCCAACGCGTGCATGACGAGAATAAGGGCTGGGACGTCGCCAAATATCTGCTGGGGCATGAGCGCGAGATGATCAGCGGCATGGGCCTTGGCTCAACCGGCGGCAATCCGCTGATCGAAGGCGCGATTGCCACCGTCGGGCTGGATCATGACGGCCGCCTCGCCGATCCGTTGCTGCGTGCAGCGATTGCGCAGTTTGAGGTCCGCGCCAAGGCGTTCGGGATGATGTCCGAACGGTTTATCGATGAGCTGAAGGCCGGCAAGGCGCACCCGGCCCAGCCAAGCATGATGAAATATTACGGCACTGAACTGAACAAGAGCCGCCATGAGCTAATGATGGCTGCAGGCGGATCGGACGCGCTGGAATGGGAAAGCGAACGATCGTCAGGTGGTGCCGGACCACGCGCCTGGCTACGCACCAAAGCCAATTCGATCGAGGGCGGGACGAGCGAGGTTCAGCTGAACATCGTGGCGAAACGGATTTTGGAATTGCCGAGCGCGTGATCGATTTGTGCTCCGGCGTAGGCCGGAGCGGTGGCCACGCAAGCCTCACGACACCTAGGGTTCCGGCCTTCGCCGGAACACGGAGAACCCAGAAATGCCACTCTATCTGAACGAAGAACAAATCCAGCTGCAGGATACCGCGCGCGGGTTCATCCATGAACATGCGCCGGTCAAGCACATGCGTGCGCTGCGCGATGCGAAGGATGCCACCGGATTCAGCCGCGATCTGTGGAAGCAGTTCGCCGAGCTGGGCCTGACCGGCATCTTGATCGGTGAGGAGGATGGCGGGCTTGGGCTGGGCCATGTCGAGGCAGGCGTGGTGCTCGAAGAAATCGGGCGCAACCTGTCGCCCTCCCCCTTCCTCGCCACCGCCGTCGCCGCTGTCGAAGCGTTGAAGGGCACCCCGCACGCCGCGCGCTATTTTCCCGGCATCTTGAGCGGCGAAACCGTCGCTGCACTCGCCATCGATGAAGGCGCCAAGCACCGCGCTACCGTCGGCATGAAGGCCGAACGGTCGGGCAACGGCTTCAAGCTCTCCGGTGCCAAGCAGTTCGTGACGCATGGCCATGTCGCCGATGTCATCATTGTCGCCGCGCGCACCGCCGGGGCTGCCGATGACGCAAACGGCATCACCCTGTTCGCGGTCGACCGAAATGCGGCCGGGCTGACGTCGGAGGCCGAGCGTCTGGCTGATAGCTCGCTCGCCGCGCGAATGAAGTTTGACGGGGTCGAAGTCGATGCCGATGCGGTGATCGGCGAAGTCGATCATGGCGGCAATCCGCTGGGTCGCTTGCTGCGCGCGGGCCGCGTTGGCGCGTCGGCCGAGTTGCTTGGGGTCGGCGCGGGCGCGATGGACATGACGGTAAACTACCTGAAGGAACGCAAGCAGTTTGGCCTGCGGATCGGCAGTTTCCAGGCGCTCCAGCACCGCGCCGCACATCTGTACTCCGAAATGGAGGTTGCCCGTGCCGCCGTGCTCAAGGCGCAGCAATTGCTGGATGCAGGCGACGCCAAGGCTGACGAGGCAGTGTCCGTTGCCAAGGCGATGACCGCGATGGCAACCACGCTGAGCGTGCAGGAGGGCGTTCAGATGCATGGCGGCATCGGCATGACCGACGAATATGATATCGGCTTCTATATGAAGCGCGGGCGGGTGCTGGCGGAGATGTTTGGCGACGCCAATTTTCACGCCGATCAGATCGCCCGGGCAGCGGGGTATTAAAACAAATCCTCCCCGGCACGGGGAGGTGGCAGCGCAACGCGCTGACGGAGGGGGCTGGCCACAGTCGCAGCGCTTGCGGCGATCCCCCTCCACCATTTGCTTCGCAAATGGTCCCCCTCCCCGTGCCGGGGAGGAGTAAGGAAAAACAAATGACTGACGAAATGCCAGAACCCGTTCCATCCCCCGCGCAACTCGCGCAAAATCTGGTCGATCTGCTCGATGTGGAGGAAATCGATACCGATCTGTACCGGGGCAAGCGCGGCAATGACGGCTTTGGCCGCGTGTTCGGTGGCCAGGTGATCGCGCAGGCGCTGCAAGCCGCCCAGCGATCAACCGATGATCCCAAGGCCGCGCACTCGCTCCATGCCTATTTCATGCGGGCCGGCGCAGAGGAGCACCCGATCATTTACCGCGTGGTGCGCGATTTTGATGGCAAAAGCTTTGCGACAAGGCGGGTGATTGCCATGCAAAAGGGCGTGCCGATCCTGACCATGTCGTGTTCACTGCAAGTGCCCGAAGCGGGGCTGGCACATCAGGATACAATGCCCGATGTGCCCCCGCCCGAAGATCTGGTGTCAGACCGCGATTTGCGGCTGGCGATGCTCGATAATATCCCAGAACGGTTCCGCGCCAATTTCATGCGCCCCCGCATGGTCGATATCCGCCCGGTATCCCCGCGAAGCTGGTTCAACCCGGTCATTCAGGAACCCCGGCAGAATAGTTGGTTCCGGGTCGTTGCCCCTGTGGGGGATGATCCCGCGCTCCACCGCGCCATCCTGGCCTATGCCAGCGATATGTCGCTGCTCGGCACGGCGACGCTGGCCCACGGCGTGAACTGGATGACGCACAAGCTGCAAACCGCCAGCCTTGACCACACCGTGTGGATTCACGAGCCATTCCGCGCCGACGAATGGCTGCTTTATGCCTGCGACAGCCCCTGGGCAGGCCATGCACGCGGATTCAACCGCGGCAAGATTTTCGCCCGCGACGGACGGCTGGTGGCAAGCTGCGCGCAGGAAGGGTTGATACGTTTGCGAGGGTAATTGCCATTAGGCTGCGCGCTAGCATCAGCCACTTCACCCGACGCGATTTCACTTTCGCGGGCAAGACCAAGCGCCGAGGCGATATCGCTTAGCGTGGAGCCATAGGTCGCCCGGCATTGCTCGGCCGGTGCCCCAGACGAGAAGCGCACCGTGCCTGCCAGCCTCGTGCTGTTTCTCCCGAAAGCGGCAGCTGACGACGATAGAGCTTACGCCGGACAAGAAATGACAAGCATAGTTGACTCAAAAAGTACGGTATGTTTTACTTTTTTTGAACTTAGCGAGGGTCCGGCTTATGTACGAATTCAGTCATGGTGGTTTGTGGTTTCAGTGGGACGCGCTGGACAAGGCGGGTAAGCGCCTTGTCGTTGGCAGCTCAATCGCAGCGATCGTCGCGGTAGTTCCAATCGCACCGGTGCTGGGACGTTACGCCTACCGTCTCGGCTATCAACTGGGTAGCGGCGGGATCGAGCTCGCCGGCGATGTCTCGGCGTTCGGGAGATTCGAACTCATCTGGCTCGTGACCTTCGGGCTGATTTCAGCCAGCCTCTGGGTCCGCTTCAGCCGCACTCAGGATGAGCTATTCAATCGCATTCAGAACTGGGCGTTCACCGTCGGTAGCGCTGCCACCAATGCTTTCGTTATCGGCTGGGCGCTATTGTCTCTCACCAATGTGCTACCGTCGATCCCGCCGCTATTGCCGCTCGTCATCTTCCCAACTGCGTTGATCATTTTCTGGTTGGTGGCGATACGTCGGTGGGCGTGACCACGCGGCTGGCCGCGCTCCGCAGCGACTATCGCATGACGCAAGCAGAGCTGGCCGATATGGCGGGTGTGTCACGGCAGACGATTAACTCAATCGAAACAGGCCGTTTCGAGCCCAGCCTGAGCCTCGCGCTGAAGCTGGCGCAATTATTTGGCAAGCCGGTCGAACAGTTATTCGCACTGCACGAAATCGAAGCAAGTGAGATTGTCGCGTTGGGTACACCGCCCTTCCCCCGTATCGTACCAGCGCGATAACCGGGTAGCAGTCGGGCGCGCCTAAACCGCCGTCTTGCCAAATTCCTGTTTGGTGACCGGGTGGCTCGACGAAAGACCACCATCCACGGCAATCGCCTGGCCGTTGACATAGCTGGCATCGTTCGAGGCGAGGAACGCCACCACATTGGCGAGTTCTTCGGGCTGGGCACCCCGGCGCAGCGGGTTCAGCCGCCCTACCCGGTCCATCTTCCCCGCATCGCGCGCGTAATCAAAGGTTGGCTTGGTCATGCCGGTTTCGGTGAGGCCGGGGCAGACAGCGTTGACCCGCACGTTTGAACCGGCAAGCTGCTGCGCCGACGTCATCGCCAGATTGATCACGCCAGCCTTTGACGCGGAATAAGCAGGCGAGCCCGCGCCCGACCGGATACCCGCAACGCTGGCGGTGAGCACAATTGCGCCGCCGCCACGCTCGGCAATTTTTGGCGCGGCGTGCTTGATGGCAAGATATGGCCCGATCAGGTTGACGCGCAGCACCTCTGTAATCAGGGCCACATCAGTGTCGAATATGTTCGCCATCCCCCCCGAAATCCCGGCATTGGCGAACATGATGTCCAGCCCGCCGAAATGCTCCACCGCCAGCGCGACCGTTTGGATCACATCTTCTTCCAGCCCGGCATCCATCATCACGCCGATCGCGGTGCCGCCTGCATCGGTGATCAGCTTGGCGGTTTCATGCGCGCCGCTGGTCTTGTCGGCGGCAATCACGCTGCCGCCTTCGCGCGCAAACAACATGGCAGCGGCGCGGCCAATGCCCGAGCCTGCGCCGGTCACGATGATCGATTTATCGGTGAAACGTGCGGTCATTCCATTCCCTTCCCAAACCCGTTGGTGTCGAGCGAAGTCGAGACACCGGTGCCCGTCGCCCGCCCCTCGACTTCGCTCGGGACGAACGGGGGTAGCTGATTAAATCGTCACCCCGCCGTCGATCACAATCGTTTGCCCGGTCATGAATGCGCTGGCCTGGCTGGCGAGGAACACCACGGCACCGGCAATCTCTTCGGGTTCGCCAATGCGGCGCAGCGGGGTGGTCGCGTTGCGCGCCTTTACCGCCGCTTCATTTTCCCACAGCGCGCGCGCGAAATCGGTGCGGATCAGCCCCGGCGCGATACAGTTGACGCGCACGTTAAACGGCCCGAATTCATGCGCCAGGTTGCGCGCGAGCTGCATGTCGGCGGCCTTGGATATCGCATAGGCCCCGATAATCGGCGTGCCCCTTATGCCACCAATTGACGAGATGATGATGATGCTGCCCGCCTGCCGATCACGCATTTCTGGCGCGACCATGCTGATCAGCCAGTGGTTGGAGATGATATTGTTGTCCAGGATCTTGCGGAACTGATCATCGGCAATGCCCTCCTGCGGCCCATAATAGGGGTTGGAGGCAGCATTGCAGACGAGGATATCAACCTTGCCAAAGGCCGCGCGCGTCGCATCCACCAGATGCTGCAATCCGGCCTTGTCGGAGATATTGGCCGCGACCGCAATTGCGGTGCCCTCCCCGAACTTGCCGTTAATCTCAGCCGCCACGACGTCGCACGCATCCTGCTTGCGGCTGGAGATGACGACTTTTGCGCCGTGTTCAGCCAGTTCCCACGCGCTCGCCTTGCCGATCCCGCGCGAGGAGCCGGTGATGATGGCGACGTGGCCGGTAAGGTCGAATTGACTCATTGGCACTCCCCTCCCGCTTGCGGGAGGGGCCGGGGATGGGCCTGACTACCGCGAGCACTGAAAAATTGGCGAGCACAGGCCCACCCCTAACCCCTCCCGCAAGCGGGAGGGGGATTAAGCCCCCGCCATCTTCGCGAAACCCCAGGCTGCATCCGCCAGCCGGTACACGCCCGCTGCGGATTTTTCCGCCTGTGCGCTGGAGGCGGTACCGTCAACGATGCGTTTCTTGATGCCCTGCACGATGCCCGTCAGCCGGAACAGATTATACGCGAAATACCAATTGAGATCGGGCACGCCGTCGCGTCCGGTTGCCGCGCAATAGCGGGCGACCATGTCCTCGATTGTGGGAATGCCGGTTTCAGGGCCGGTATGGCCCATCACCCCCGACCGTCCCTCAGGGGCGGTCACCCAGCTCATCAGGAAATAGCTGAAATCGGCAAGCGGATCACCCAGCGTCGACAGCTCCCAGTCGAGCAGCGCGATGACACGCGGCTCGGTTTTGTGGAAGATCATGTTGTCGATGCGAAAATCGCCGTGGACCACCGACGTGCGCGTCTGTTCGGGGACGGTGCGGCCGAGATAATCGATCAGCTTTTCGACCGATTCCATATGTTCGGTCTCGGACGCGCGATATTGCTTGGTCCAGCGCGCGACCTGACGCTCGAAATAATTGCCCGGGCGGCCATATTCGCCCAGCCCTGCCGCCTCGTGATCGGTATTGTGGAGCGCGGCCAGCGCATCGCACATCGCGTTGTAGACGTCCGCCCGTTCATTTGGCGCATAGTCCGGCAACGTCCCGTCCCACAGATTGCGGCCATCGGCGAAACCCATCACGTAGAAATCAGTGCCGAGCACATCCGGGTCGGTGCACAGCCCATAGGGTCGCGCGACCGGGAAACCGGTCGGATACAGCCCCGCGATCACGCGGTATTCGCGGTCCACGGCATGGGCCGAAGGGAGCAAATTGCCGAACGGTTTGCGCCGCAGCACATACTCGCCCGATGGTGCGCTGATCTTGAAGGTGGGGTTGGACTGCCCGCCAGCGAACTTGGCATAGGTGAGCGGCGGTTCGAACCCTTCGACATTGGCGACCATCCAGGCGGTCAGCTTCGCCTCGTCGAACCGGTCCTTTTCGGGCACCTCGATCGTCTGGGGGGCAGCGTCGGCGATGGTCATCAGCTAAACTCGATCACCGAACGCACGGTATCGCCAGTGCGCAGCTTGGCGAGTGCGCCGTTCACGCCGTCCAGCGTAATTCGTTCTGCAACCATCGAATCGAGGTCGAGCTTACCGTCGAGGTACAGCTGCACCAGCCGCGGCAGATCGATCGGGAAGCGCGTGGAACCAAGCAGCGATCCTTGCAGCTTCTTGCCGGTCAGAAAACTTGGGCCCGGAAGGCTGACCATATTGCCCGGCGCGATCATGCCCAAAATCGTGGCCGTGCCACCGCGCTTCAGCAGCGCCCAGGCGAGTTCAGCGGTATTGGGCCGTCCAACCGCTTCAATCGCGTAATCAACGCCGCCGCCGGTTAGGCCCGTAATCTTCTTGGCCAGATCAGGCTCATCGGGCGAAAAACCGTGCGTCGCGCCCAGCCGTTCGGCCAGCGCGCGCTTGTCCGCCACCGGGTCAATCGCGATGATCATGCCCGCGCCCGCAATTTTGGCGGCGTTAATCGCGGACAGGCCGATCCCGCCGCAGCCGATGACAGCCACCGTCTCCCCGGCACGCAGCCGACTGTCGTTAAAGATCGATCCCGCACCGGTAATCACCGCGCAGCCGAGCAGCGCAGCCCGGTCCAGCGGCATTTCCTTGGCAATCGCGACACAGGCGTTTTCATGCACCAGCATCATTTCAGCAAAGGCTGACAGGTTCAGAAACGGCGCGAGCGGCGTGCCATCCTGCAGGCTGATGCGCGGTGGCGCCCCCTTGGCGCGCCTGGTCGACGGATCGATGCATAGCGAGGGCCGCCCGGTAACGCACATCTCGCAACTGCCGCAGAATACGGTGAAAAAGGTGATGACGTGATCGCCCACTTTCAGCCGCGCGACATCGCTGCCTACCGCCTCAACAATCCCTGCCGCCTCATGCCCCGGCACTGTCGGCATGGGATGCGGGAAACTGCCCTCGGCAAAGTGCAGATCAGACCGGCACACCCCGCACGCGACCGTGCGGATCAGCACCTCTCGCGGGCCCGGATTGTCGACGCGGATATCCTCGATCACAAGGTCCGACTTGGGTTCGTACAGAACGGCTGCTTTCACGTATCCTATTCCCTCACACGCGGCTTGAAGGCGACATCATCTAAAAAACCTCCCGTCACCCCGGCCCGATGCCGGGGCCCATCGCGCCTCTTCAGCCGAAGCATGGGTGGGCCCCGGAACAAGACCGGGGTGACGGGTTGGCGTTATGCGTGTCCGCCTAGCGCCGCACCATTTCCTTTGCCGCAACCGCTTCCGGCAAATCCGCGTACTTTCCAAACTCATTCCGGGCGATGGCGCGATTATGCACTTCATCGGGACCATCGGCGAAGCGCAGCGTGCGCATCGCGGCCCAGGCATGCGCCAGGTGGAAATCGTCGGACACGCCGCCGCCGCCATGCGCCTGAATCGCATCATCCAGGATCGACAGCGCCATGTTGGGCGCCGCCACCTTGATCATCGCGATTTCCTGTTGCGCGCTTTTGTTGCCGGCCTTGTCCATCATGTCGGCAGCTTTGAGGCACAGAAGGCGCGTCATCTCAATATCGATCCGCGCCTTGGCGATCCGCTGTTCCCAGATCGAGTGATCGGCAATCCGCTTGCCAAACGCGACGCGCGTCAGCAGCCGCTTTGCCATTGCCTCAATCGCCACTTCGGCAACGCCGATCGTGCGCATGCAGTGGTGGATGCGGCCTGGCCCGAGGCGGCCTTGCGCGATCTCAAACCCGCGCCCTTCACCAAGCAGCACGTTGTCCACCGGCACGCGGACGTCCTTCAGCTCGACTTCGCCGTGGCCGTGCGGGGCATGATCATAACCGTACACGCTCAGCATCCGCTTGATGGTAACGCCAGGCGCATCCATCGGCACCAATATCTGGCTCTGCTGGCTGTGGCGCGATCCTTCCGGATTGGTCTTGCCCATCACGATAGCGATCTTGCAGCGCGGATCGCCCACGCCTGATGACCACCATTTGGTGCCGTTGATCACATAATGATCGCCGTCACGCACCATGGCGGTTTCGATGTTGGTCGCGTCCGAACTCGCAACGGCCGGCTCGGTCATCAGGAATGCTGAACGAATTTCGCCGTTCATCAATGGCTTAAGCCACCGCTCCTTTTGCTCACGCGTGCCGTAACGGTGGAGCACTTCCATGTTGCCGGTATCGGGCGCGGAACAGTTGAAGCACTCGCTGGCCCAGCCGATCTTGCCCATTTCCTCAGCGCACAGCGCATATTCCAGGTTGGTGAGCTGCGTGCCTTCGAATTCAAAGCTGTCGTCAACATGGTGCTGCCCCGAATGCGGCGGCATGAAGAAATTCCACAGCCCCGCTTCCTTGGTCTTTTCCTTCATCTCTTCGATGACGGGGATCACCTTCCAGCGCTCACCCTCATGCGATTGCTGCTCATAAATATGGTTTCGCGGGCGAATATGCTGGTCGATAAAACCCTTCACACGGTCCCGGAAATAGGTCTCGCGTTCGCTCAGCGTGAAATCCATGGCACTCTCTCCAACGGCATTGTGGGATGTGGCTTAGACCGTACCGCGTTTTCGGTAAAGCCGGTCCGGCGAAGCTTTTTCAGCTTTTCTTACTTTAAACGGGCGCGCTTCGGCGCGTTGCAAAAAACACTGTTTCTTCGAAAACTTGCTGTTAAGCTGATGCGATGGAGGGCATGGCGACAGCGCAAACCGCAAGCGACGGAAGCACAAAGCGCTTCCGCGCCAAGCGCGATGCCATTCTTGCGGCGGCGGCCCAGGCGATCAACGAACAAAGCGCCAAGGGGATGACCTTTGCTGATGTCGCGCAGCGCGTCGGCCTGAACACCACCAGCGTGACCTATTATTTCAAGCGCAAGGAAGATTTGGCCGCCGCCTGCTTCGAATATACGCTTGACCAGCTCCAGATCATGCTCGCCGACGCGATGACGCTGCCCACCCCGCAGCAGCGCGTGGCGCGATATTTGGCGCTGAACATGGATCGTCTGGCGCGGATAAATCGTGGAGAGGCGACGTCTTTCGCCGTCCTGTCTGATCTGCGCGCTATGGATGAGCCTGTGCGCGGGCGGTTGATGGCGGGCTGGCGTGATGTGTTCCGCAAGACGCGCGCCTTATGGGGCCTCGGCGTCACCCGCGCCCATACCGATTTGTACGGCGCACGGGCGCATGTGCTGCTGGAAAACACCTTTTGGTTGCCGGTCTGGCTGGTCCGCTATGATCCCGATCAATTTGCCCGCGTTGAAGATCGGCTGATGGCAGTGTTTGCGCGCGGCATTGCCCCTGATTCGGCAAGCTGGCACCCCGCGCTGATCGACTTGGACCGAGATCAGGGCGAACCCGGGCGAGAGGCATTTCTGCTGGCCGCCACCCGGCTGATCAACGAACTCGGCTATCGCGGCGCATCGGTGCAGAAAATCGCATCGCAGCTAAACGTCACCAAGGGCAGTTTCTACCATCACCTTGATGCCAAGGACGATCTGGTTATTGCCTGTTATCGCCGCAGCCTGGACACGATTGCCAATGCGCAGCGGCTGTCAGAGGATTTGCCGGGCAGCCACTGGCAGCGCCTGTCGAGCACGATCGCAACCTTGCTCGACATCCAGTTTGCCGAACGCGGGCCGCTGATGCGGACCACGGCGCTGTCGGGCCTGCCGCGATCAGTGCGCAGCGCGATGGTGGGGCGATCAAACCGGATCGCGCGCCGCTATGCCGGGATGATGAACGACGGCATCGCTGAAGGATCGATCCGGCCGATCGATCCGCTCATTGCCGCCCAGGCGTTGATGGCGCTGCAAAACGCCGCCTTCGACATGCGCAAATGGGCCAGCACCATGCCCCGCGACCGCGCCATCGCCTATTATGCGTCGACGCTGATGTTCGGGTTGTTCGATGATCGGGTGTTGGGGGTTTAGGACAACGCCACTGGTGCGGAATGCGTTGGCGGCGGTGCGCGATGCCCGAATGTCAGTCGTCATGCTGAACGTGTTTGGGATTTATCCCCTTAGCCAAGAACAGCTTTGTTGTGCTCCCGCGAAGGCGGGAGCCCAGTCTGGCCCCCCGCCTTCGCGGGGGAACAAGAGACTTGGAACTCGATCGCAATTGATGCGCCGCCCTAACGGAAGGGGATAACTACCAACTTGTTTCAGGGTCCAGCTCGCCACAGATAGGATCGTTTAATGTAACGTAGTGGATGCCGAAACAAATTCAGGATGACGGTCGACGGGGCTAGCGCTTGCGGCGTCAGGCCACAGCCATCCGCTTCAACAGCACGCCCGCCCGCCAGTAATGGAATATCGCCCAGGGCGTCAGCAAACTGGCGCTGACCAGCGCATAGCGCAGCGATTCCGGCCCGAACATTGGCTTGTACAGGTCGCTTAGCACGCCCGTTATCGTCGGCCCCAGCCCCAACCCGATCAGGTTGATCACCAGCAGGGTGATCGCCGCCCACACCGCGCGCATCCGCGTTGGTGCCAGCCCTTGGATCAGCGCGAAGCTAGGCCCAAGATAGCTTGATGCCAGCAGGTACGAAACAAACACCGCCATCAGGCTCGATGTCAGATCATAGCTGAAATAGAACATCACCGTGAATGGCAGCGCCGCCAGTTTCAGCCCGGCGACAAACCATGCCTGCATGTGAATGCCGTAGCGGCGCCCGAGCCGATCAGCGATGCGGCCGCCAACCACCCCGCCAATCGCGCCGCTGAGCGCCAGCGACGGTGCATAGATGAGCGACACCTGCGTCAGCGTCATCCCGAAGGATCGTTGCAGGTAGGACGGCCCGAAATTAGCGGTCGCATAGCCAACCAGCGAGGTGATCGTCACTGCAATGATCAGATGCATTGCGGCGGGCGATGCCGCCAGACTGCGAAAGCCATCGCGGATTTTGGGCATTTCAGCCGGTTGCGGCGTGGCAGACACTGGATCGGAAAGCCCCCGCCGTGGCTCTACCATCACCAGCCGCACAAAAATCGCGAGCAATATGCCCGGCAGCCCCACAGCCGCCATCGCCCAGCGCCAGCCATAAGCTTGCGCGATCAGCCCGCCGATAATCGCGCCAAATCCGCCGCCGAGTACGACACCGGTCGAATAAATGCCCATCGCCCCGGCGCGCTTTTCGGGTGGGTAAAGATCAGCGATGATCGAATGGCTTGGCGGGCTTGATCCAGCCTCCCCGATACCCACGCCGATGCGGAAAATGAGCAGTTGGACAAAATTCTGCGCAGTGCCGCACAGCGCCGTCATCGCGCTCCATAATGTCAGTGCGATGGCGATAATGTCCCGCCGACTTTTGCGGTCGGCCAGCCATGCAACCGGGATGCCCAATGTTGCGTAAAAAATCGCAAAGGCGAACCCTGATAACAGCCCAAGCTGGGTGTCGTTCAGGTTCAGATCTGCTTTGATCTGCTCAAGCAGGATCGACAGGATGTATCGATCCATGAAGCTGAAGAAATAAACCAGCGTCAGCAACGCCAGCGTCCAGCCGCGCAGCCGCAACGCCTTTGCGTCGGCGGATTCGAACGGAGCGCCGGGAATAGTCGAACTTGCCATCAGGGGCCATTCTTCCGCTGGGGGAACAAAAAACCCGCCGCCCGGCAATGCCGGACAGCGGGCTGTATTGAGGTTATTCAATCACGATCAGAAACGCTGGGTGATATTGAACCTAGCGTTGAACCCAAGCGGCGATGCCGTGAACGGATCATAGTTGAAGTCCAGCCGCGCAAATGGTGGCTGTTTGTCCAAGATGTTCTGCGCCGACAGCGAGATGGTCGTGTTGGTGGGCAGGTTGATCCGGTAGGTGAAGTCCAGCGTGCCAAACGACCCGATATTCTTGCCGCCAGCAACCGTTGCGCCAGCAAGCGATCCGGTGTTTGGCGTGAAGATCGCGGTACGCTGATCAGTATATCCATCGATATAGTTATACTGCAGGCGGAGGTTATGGATGCCGATATCACCCTGCAGGAACACATTGCCCTTAACCTGTGGTAGCGGATAGGCGCTCGTCTGGAAGTTGAGCTGACCAACGCCGTCAAACCGGGGCTGAACAACCACACCCTCCACCGTGATATCCTGAGTACGGTAATCAATCACATAGGTACCGTTCACGCCCAGCACCATGCTGATTTCGCTGACCGGGAATTTCACCTGGCCCTGGAAATCGATGCCCGATGTGCTGACATCGGCGCTGTTGATGATGTTCGTGGTCAGCCGCTGAACGTTGCCGATGCCACAACCCGCACCGGTAAAGGTGAACCGGGACCGCAACGCTGCAAAGGCAGGGTTGGTGCAATTGGCGTTACCCGTTGCCCCGAACAAAGCATTGACGATGCCGGCGACTGGCTCTGATTCTTGTGGGCCATTCAGGTCGTAACGGAAGTAATCGACACTGCCGCTGAACGGGCCAGCAGCAACAACAAGGCCACCGCCATAGGTAAGCGCGGTTTCTGGCGCAAGGTTTGGATTGCCGCGAATATCAATCGCGCGGAATGCCGTACCGATAACCTGAAGCGAGGTAACCTGGCCATCCTGGCTGACTGCAGGTGGGCCACGGAAGGTGGTGCCAGCGCCACCGCGAATGGCAAGCCATGGTGTCACCTGCCAGCGCGCGCGACCCTGTGGGTTGAACGTCGAACCGATCGCGCCACCATATTGTTCATAACGCGCTGAAAACTGCAGATCGAGCGTGTCGGTAACGGGTGCCCGCAATTCGCCGAAGATTGCATACACGTCGGACGAGGTGGTCCGGTTGCGGTTCGTTCCCAAGAAACCAAGCGCGCCGGTTTGCTGGGCACAAATGGCATTCGGGTCCAGCGGCGATCCGGGGCATGGGTTTACCGCCAGATTGCTGTCGGCTGCGTAGCGGATTTTATAGCTATCGCTGCGATATTGGCCGCCGATGGCGAAGGCCAATGGCCCACCGGGCAGTTCAATCCCGCTTTTACCGCTCAACACGATATCGCCAACGAACAACCGCGTCGTGGTGTCGCTACGGGTGGTGCGGAAAAAATTGTCGATTGTCGGCAGATCGTTGATCAGACCCGCACCCGGCGTCAGGTTGAAACCGGCCGGAGCACGCCGACCGGCAAAGTTGGCATTGGTCGCCCCAGTTACAGGGTTACCCGAAATACCGGTCGAGAACGGGTTGAAAAAGGTGCAACCATTGGTGCCGGCAACCGCTGCCAACTGGGCTTGGGACAAGCCGGCGCGCGATGCGGAGCTCGCAAAGGCGCAGTTCGGACCACCAAATCCGGACAATGCGTTTTGCAACAGATCGCCAAATGTATCGGTCCCCTCAATTCCACGCTCATATTCCGAGAAGGTGAAGCCGGTATCAAGGTTCAGATCGCTGGTAACTTCCCAGGCGAGTTCTGCTGTGAACCGCACCGATTGCGACTGGCGCTGGCTGAACGCAGAATTGCGATCATTACCCGGCTGCGTGAACAACGGGTTGCCGCCAAGCATGAAGGGGCGGAACAGCACTGGAAACGCGAGAGCAGGCGCAAGTGGCACCCCACCAGAGGTTACACAGCCCGATGCCGCACCAAAGAGCGCGCAATAATCACGCAGCGCCGGAGCATAGGTCGGGATTGCAAACAAGCCTGCACCACCGGCCTGCGCCAGGCTCAACGTGTTGTTGGCAGGAACGGTCGTCAACGGCGATGCGGCATAGCCCGATGGCGGCAGCGTGGGCAGATAGCTTGGCGACGTGGTGATCCGCGTCGAAGACGAACCGTAAAGCGCCGTTACCTTGAACGACACATTGGACGCCAAATCAAATTTGCCTTCGACATAGGCCTGATAACGATCTTCTGGCTCGATCAGATTGTCGAACTGGCCAAAATTGGTGGAGCAGCGATCGGTTGTCGATCCTGGAAGGCTGCGGAAACCGCCAAGCGCCTCACAACCAAGATCACGAACAAAGTTGGCGGTGCCGCCAAAACCAAAGTTACCGGGGCTGCCGCCGCCTGAAAATCCGCCCTGCGGATTGTTGGCGAAGGGCTGCACCGCAAAGTCACGATCAGTCGTGCGCAATTCCGAACGGTGTTGATAGCCAAACGATGCAAAAACCTGAAAGCCGTCACCGGTGTGGCCATAGCTGAGGGCGCCGGTGTAATCACCGCTCGACCCCCGGATATACCGATAATCGCCCTGCGCCTGGAAACCTTCCTGATTGCTGCGCGTGATGAAATTCACCACGCCTGCGATCGCGTCCGATCCGTAGGTTGCGGCAGCGCCGTCCTTCAAAATGTCAACGCGGCCAATTGATTGCTGCGGGATCAGGTTGATGTCGACGACAGGAACGCCCGTGCCTGCGCTGACGATACGCTTGCCGTTCAGCAGCACCAGCGTGCGCTGTGGCCCCAGGCCGCGCAAGTTGACGCTGGCCACACCTTCAGAGCCCTGCGAACGCGCGTCGAACTGGTTCGCGTCACCAATAACGCCGTTAGAAGTCGGCAGGTTTTTCAGCAAATCAATGGCCGATGGCGAGCCCTGGCGCGACAGTTCGTCGGCGCCAATCACGTCAACAGGCGTAAGCCCGTCTTCGCGCGCACCGCGGATCAGCGATCCGGTGACGACGATGTCGGGTGACGAAGACTCTGCCTGGTCATCCTGCGGCAGAACTGTTGGTGCCGAAGTTTGCGCCGAGGCCGGCATTGCAATTCCAAGGGCCAGCACCGAGCAGGCGCACGCAGCCAACAGCTTCGTCTTCAGCATCTCTCTCTCCCAAACAAGGCCGGATCGCTTATGGATTCCGTACCGTAATCTCGAATAGACAGTGACGCGCGCCCCTCGTCAAGCGAAACAATGGTCTCTAAACGACACCCGTCTCTTGGCTGTTGCCAAAAAGTCATAGTTTTGTAATAAAATTACACAAGCAGGATCAACCTTCGAAACGGCACCCGATAGCCATCACGTTACTGCAAACGACAAAGGCCGTCACCGGCGTGCGGCAACGACCCTTGGCAGTATCGTAAAATGGGTTTTGGGATCAGTACCCGTTCAACCGTGCAAACCGCTCGCGGTGGAAGGCGGCGTTGCCCCACATCGCCTCCAGCACGGCCGCGCGCTTGATGTAAAAGCCAGCGTCGTAATCATCGGTCATGCCGATGCCGCCGTGCAGCTGGATCATTTCACGGCTCACCAGCTTCAGCGTGTCACTGGCGACCGCCTTGGCCAGCGTTACCGCCTGATCAACATCGCTGCGGCCCGCATCAATCGCCTCAAGCGCTGCCTCAACGGCGGAACGCATCAGCTCAATCTCGGTGAACAGCTTGGCCATCCGGTGCTGCAGCGCCTGAAAGGTCGAAAGCAGCTGGCCAAATTGGACGCGGGTTTTCAGGTAATCATTGGTCGTCTCAAACGCCTGTACCGCCAGCCCCAGCATTTCGGCACACACCGCCGCCGTTGCCCGGTCGACGATTGCCTGCACGGTGGCACCTTCAATCTTTTCTGCGGCTGCCCCGTCAAAGCTGATCTGAGCGTGGCTGCGTGAATCGGCCATCTGGCGGTGTGCGCGGGTAACGCCTGCGGCATCGCCGGCCACCAGATACAGCCCATCGGTTGCCGCAACCACGAACAGCCCGGCGCTATCACCTTCGGCAACAAATGCCTTGGTGCCGGTCAGCTTGCCGTCAGCAACCACGGTCTTGATCTTGGTAAGATCATGCACCGGGCCTTCATCAATCGCGAGCGTCGCGACCACTTCGCCGCTGGCGATGCGGGGCAGCCAGCTTTGCTTTTGCGCATCCGTTCCGCCCATCACAATGGCGGTTGCGGCGGCGGCGGTCGATGCGAGCGGCGATGCAGCAAGGTTGCGGCCAAGCTGTTCAAGCACCAGTCCCAGCGACAGATAGCCAAACGCGGTACCGCCAAATTCCTCTGGCACCACAATCCCGGCCAGGCCCATTTCGGCCATCGTCGCCCAGGCGGCGGCATCATATCCTGCCGCCGGTGCAGCATTACGCATCTTGCGGAACGCGGAAACGGGCGATTCATTATCGGCCCATTCGCGCACCATATCGCGGATCATCGTTTGTTCGTCGTTCAGAGCAGCCATGATGTTTCTTTCGTCCTTACCCCTGCCCCGCGCATCCCCCGGCGAAAACCGGGAGAATGGCGGCGGGTGGGGCGCTGAATTATTGGTGGTCGAGCATCCCCAGGATGCGCTTGGCGATGACATTGTTCTGGATTTCGGTGGAGCCGCCGTAAATCGACACCGCCTTGCCCCACAACCATGTGCGGGTCTGCGCCAGTTCGGCGTCGCTAAAGCCCTCACCTTCCCAGCCAAGGCCGTTCATGCCCATAATCTCCACCGCCAGCTCGGCGCGGTCCTGAGTCAGCCGCGCGCCGACATTCTTCATGATCGATGAAGCAGCCGAAGGCCCCTGGTTCGATTTCGCTTCCATTGCGGCGCGGCGCAGCGTCAGCATGAACGCGCGCTGATCCATTTCGTGGCGCACAATGCGCATGCGAAGGTCGCTATCGGCCATTTTGCCATCATCATTGGCACCGCGATATTCCTTCGCCAGCATGCCCATCGGCTTGCCGGCGAACAACCGCGCTGCTGCCCCGCCGCCCGACAAATTGCTGCGCTCATGCTGCAGCAATCGCTTGCCGATCGTCCAGCCTTCGCCTTCGCGACCGACCAGATTTTCCTTGGGCACCTTCACATCGGTGAAAAAGGTTTCGCAGAACGGCGATTGGCCCGAAATCATGCGGATGGGGCGCACTTCCACGCCCGGCGCCGTCATGTCCATCAGCAAAAAGCTGATGCCTTCATGTTTCTTGGTCTTGTCCGTGCGGACTAGCGCGAAACATTTGTCGGCCCATTGCCCGCCCGACGTCCATGTCTTCTGCCCGTTGACCAGATAATGATCGCCCTTGTCTTCGGCAAAGGTCTGCAAGCTGGCGAGATCGGATCCCGCGCCCGGCTCCGAATAGCCCTGGCACCAGCGCACCTGGTTCTTGGCGATGGCGGGGATGTGCTCCAGCTTTTGCGCTTCGCTGCCATATTCCAGCAAGGTCGGGCCGAACATCATCACGCCCATGCCGCCAATCGGGTTCCACGCGCCAACCCGGCCCATTTCCTCCGCCAGCACGCGCGCCTGATGCTTGTCGAGGCCGCCGCCGCCATAAGCCGCAGGCCAGGTCGGCACGCCCCAGCCCTTGTCCCCCATCGCCTTTACCCAGGCGATTTCTTCCGCACTTGGGTTGCTGGGCCCTTCCAGCGCGGACATGCTGTTGTCCTTGCCCTTCAGCGACGCCGGAAAATTGTCTGCCAGCCAGCTTCGCACATCGGCGCGAAACGCGTCGAGAGCGGTCGCTGGATTGTCGAGTTCGGGGGCGGTGGCCATAAATGCACTCCTTGCAAACCAAAACTGAATATTGGGTATGGTCTGCTCATCGCACAAATTCCCGCCGCGTGCAAAGGGGGACGATAGCCCGTATCGGGGCGCCATGCCTCAATCTCGCGCACTATTGCCGCAGCCGTAGCGTCACGCCAAAACCGCGCGGGTCGCTGGGCGTGCCGACAATCAGTCCTGAATTGCCAGCCTGCACGGTGTAATTCTGGATGAAGTTCGCGGCGAACAGGTTGCGCACATACACGCCAACCTCCCACCCGACGCGCGGGCGGAAGCCAATGGCGGCATTTACCACACTATACCCGTCAATCACCGTGAACCGCGAATTTGACGGATCAACGGTGCGGGTGCGCGAACTGCTGTCGGCGTGCGCGAAGAATTCGCCCGATTGGCCGAACAACCTGGCCGGCTGCGTCACATCGGCCCCCAGCGAGACGGTCCATTTGGGCAGGCTGGGCAGCGGGTTGCCGCTCAGGTTGCAGACGGTGGTGGCATTGGCGATCTGTTCAATGGGGCACGGGCCGTTGGGATAGGAAAGATAGCGCCCATCGGCATAGGCCGCCGCTGCCCGCACGCTGACATGGCGGGTGATGCTCGCGCTGGCATCCACCTCCACGCCTTGCACGCGCACGCGCGGCACATTGGCCAGGTATCCGCGCAACGCCCCCGGCCCGGTGTCGACGACATTGGCCTGAAAATCGGTAACGTCGCTGCGGTACGCATTGATGTTGACCACCACCCGCCGATCAAACAGCCGCGACTTTAGCCCGATTTCATAGCTGCTATTGGTTTCCGGCCGGATCACCACGGTGGCAAGCGCTGGCTGATTGGCGGCGTTCAGCGGCAGCCCCGATGCGTTCAACCCGCCCGATTTCGCCCCGCGCGCATAGCTGACATAACCAAGCACATTATCGGTGAAGTCATAGGCCGCATTCGCCCTGCCCGTCAGCGCACCGTCCTTCACCGCGCCGTGATAGGATTGGGGTCGCAGGATCGACAGCTGGCTGTTGCGCAAAGCGGCGCTAACGCCCTGCAACCCGCCGGACACCGTGGTCGCATAGTCGACGGTCTTTTCCTCATAGGTATAGCGCAGCCCGCCCGTCAGCGTCAGCCGGTCGATCACCCGCCAGTTCACCTCGCCAAATGCGGCATAGCTGTCTGACCGAAAATCGGTACGGCCATCGGTGCCATAGCCGTCGAGCAGATTGGCCGGAAACTGCGGCGCTGGCCCCAGCAACCAATAGGTCGCCAGCGGGCCATAAATCGTGATCGGTCGGCCAATGATGCGTTGCCGGAAAAAATACACCCCGCCGACATAATGGAACCGCCGCTCACCATCCGATGCAACCCGCAGTTCCTGGCTATACTGGTCTTGGCGTGAGGGGATGTGCTGCGTGGTCTGGATCGGCAGCGCGGTGTAATCGCGGTCATTCGCCGCATCCCAGTTCCAGAACCGCCACGCTGTCACCGACGTCAAATTAGCCCCGCCCAGCTTCCAGTCAGCAATCGCCGAAACGCCGCCTTCATTGGTGTCGACGCCCAGTTCGGCATCGATATCAGTCAGCCGATCATAGGGGTTGAAGCTTGGCGGCGCATAGCGAACCCCCGCCGCCAGCGCAGCAAATTGCCGCGCCGCCGGGCGCAGCGTGGGCGCCACCCGCACCGGCACCTGCACACAGCATTCGCCGGCAAAATTCGACCAGTCAGCGATCAGCCGAACCTGTACATCCTCGCGCGGCTTGAACAGCAATTGCCCGCGCAATGCATCGTTCGAAATGCTGTTCTGGTTACGCCCATTGCGTACCCCATTGCGAACATTGCGGATCACCCCGTCGCGCCGTGTCAGCAATCCGGAAAGTCGCGCCGCGATCGTGCCGGTAATCGGCCCGGTCACTGATCCCTTGGCCTGCACATAGCCGTTGCTGCCCGCCAGCAGCTCCTCATTCGCCTCAAACGCAAAACGCGGCAGCCGGGTGGTGATGTTGATCGTCCCCGCCGTGCTGTTCTTGCCAAACAACGTCCCCTGCGGCCCGCGCAGCACCTCCACCTGATCAAGATCGGTAAAATCGAACGCAGCGGTGGCAGGGCGCGCATGATAGACCTGATCGACATAAAAGCCGACGCCCGGCTCCAGCCCGTCATTGGCCTGGCTTACCGCGACCACGCTGCTCCCCAGACCGCGAATCGTGAAGGCGGTGTTGCGCGGATTGGCCGAGCTATAGTTCAGCGTCGGCACCAGCACCGCCAGTCCCTGCGTGTTGATCGTGTACGACGAATCGAGCAACGCGCTGCCCACTATGGTGAGCGCGAGCGGGATTTTCTGCGGGTCTTCCGGCCTGCGCCGCGCCGTGACGACAAGCTCGGCGGGCGGGGAATCGGATGGCGCGTCCGCCACCGGCGCGGGGGCAGCACCGGTGGCTACATCGGGTGCAGCCGCCGCCCGACCCGGCACCGCGCACGCAGCCAATGCCAACCCGAACGCCACCCTGATCATGATCACCCTCGAATCAGCTATATCTGCAAAGATATAGCAACAAAGCGCCTCAGGCTATATCCGCAAGAATATAGCTTCAGCGGGTCGAAAATATCGATCTGTCCAACAGGGCGCGACTGTGCAACGTTTGTGCCCTATGGCCTGCATCCCACCCCGGTTGACCCCCGCATGATCGCCACCAATCGCGCCGTACCGATCGTGCTGGCCGCCGTGCTGATCGATACGATCGGCTTTGGCATCGTCATCCCCATCCTGCCGCAACTAATTACCGATCTGGGCCGGGTCGATCTGGATCAGGCGACGCGCATTTCGGGCTATCTGCTGGGGGTGTATGCGCTCACCCAGTTTTTTGCTGGGCCGATCATTGGCAATCTGAGTGATCGCTACGGTCGACGACCGGTGCTGATCGCATCAATGCTGTCCTTTGCCGCCGATTATGCGCTGATGGCGTTTGCACCAACATTGGCCTGGCTGTTCCTGGGCAGGGCAGTCGCCGGGGTGGCAGGGGCGATCTACGGACCGGCCAGCGCCGTGCTGGCTGATGTCACCCCGCCAGAGGGGCGGGCCAAGGTATTCGGGTTGATTGGCGCGGCATTTGGCATCGGCTTCATCATCGGCCCGGCCATTGGCGGCTTGCTATCCGGCCTTGGCCCGCGCGCGCCGTTTATCGCCGCGGCTGTGCTGGGGCTGGTCAATGGCGTCACGATGATCTTCCTGATGCCCGAATCGCTTGCCCCTGAAAATCGCCGCCCGTTTGATTGGCGCAGCGCCAATGTCGTCGGTGCATTTCGTCCACTGTTCAAAAGTGGCGATGCCGGGCCGCTGCTGCTCGCCTGGTTCTTTTGGCAATTGGCAAGCAATGTTTACCCGGCGACCTGGTCGTTTTGGGCCGCAGCCCGCTTTGGCTGGGACGGTGCGGCGATTGGCTGGTCACTCGCGTTTGTGGGGCTGGTGATGGCGTTGGTGCAGATATTCCTGACCGGGCCAATCATCGCCCGGCTCGGCGAACGGCGCAGCGCGGTGCTGGGCCTGGCCAGCGGCATGGGGGCGTTTCTGGCCTATCCGCTGATCACGGCGGGGTGGCAGGCCTATGCAATTTTCCTGATCAGCGGCCTATCGGCTTTGGTGTTTCCAGCGATGAACGGCCTGCTGTCACGCCTTGCCGACGCATCGCGTCAGGGCGCGTTACAGGGCGGCATTGGCAGCATGGGCAGCGTGGCGGCGATCATCGCGCCACTGATGTTGACACAGGCGCTGGCCAATGGCGTCGAGGCCGAGTTCCCGGGTGCCGCATTCCTGCTGGCGGGCATATTGGCCGCGCTGGCGCTGCTGATCGTGGTTTGGAAAGTGCTGGGGCGGGTGCCGAAGAAGGAAGCGGACGCTACGCCGTCGGGTTAACAGCGCCCCCCCCTATCCCTCTTTCCCCGGTCGGCGCGTCAATGCCACATCCAGATGCCCGCCCGCATCCACCAGCGTCACCTCACCCGTCACCGCGCGCATGGCGGGATCGAGCAGCGCCACAATTGGCACGGCAACATCAGGGGCCATGGTTGCCATCGCCATCGGCACGCTGGCGGCGATCCGCGCGTTCAGCTTGGCAAAGCCTTCCTCCCCCAACCGCTTTTCAAACCAGCCCGTGCCGACATAGCCGGGGGCGACCGCATTCACGCGGATGGCGGGTGCCAGCACGCGTGCCAGGCTTTTCGTCATCGTGATCAGCGCGCCCTTTGAACAGGCATAGGCAACCGACGATCCCATGCCGAACACCCCAGCGACAGACGCGACGCTGACAACCGCCCCCATCCCGCCCTCGCGCATGGCGGGCGCACAGGCGCGGATCATCTGAAAGGCAGCGACGGTGTTCAGCCGGTAAATGTCGATAAAATCTTCGGCATCCAGCGCGTCCAAATCTTCATGATTGGCGAATTTGGTGCGGCCTGAATTGTTGACCAGAAAATCAATCCGCCCGAACGCATCGACGGCTGCTGCCGCCAGTCTGCGGCATTCGGCATCCTGCACAATATCGGCCTGCACCGTGATTGATCCGTTGCCGATTTCGGCTGCCAGCGCTTCTGCATCATCGCGGCTGGTGGCATAGTTGATCACGCACCGAACACCGCGATCTGCCAATTGGCGCACCACCGCAGCGCCAATTCCCGTCCCGCCGCCGGTGACGATGGCGACGCCGCCGCGCATCCGGTCGCTCATGCTTGCGCGCTTGGGCGGGCCGATGCCCGCTCATGCCAGGCCGCCAAATTGGGCATATCATCAGGAATCGCGATGCCGATAAAGATCGCAAAGTCGATTGTGGTCAGCAGGGTGATATCCGCAATCGTATAATCCTTGCCCGCCAGCCAGTTGCGCCCGGCCAGCGATTCATCGAAATAGCGCATCGCGGCAATAACGCGCGGGCGGTTGCTCTCACCGAATTCAGTATATTGCGGCACCACAACGCGCGCGGTGAACGGGTGGGTGTGCATCCACACCATCCCCACCGGCACCATCAGCCGCAACTCAACGCGGCGCACCCACATATCCACTTCAGCCACGCCCTTTGGCCCCTTACCGAACATCGGCGGATCGGGATTCAGCGCTTCGAAAAAACGACAGATCGACAGGCTTTCGGTGATGACGTCGCCATCGTCGAGTTTCAGCGCCGGAATCTGCCCCAGCGGATTCACCGCCAGAAATTCGGGCTTCTTATGCTCACCCGCCACGATCGACAGCAATTCGGTGGGCACTTTCAGGTTCTTTTCAGCCAGAAAAATGCGCACGCGCCGGGGATTGGGGGCCGGATTGGCGGCATCGTAGAACAGCATGAAAAGCCCCTTGGTTTTGATTTTCGAACAACGCGTATGGCATTTCGCCCTCGCCTCGCCTAGCCACCCTGAAATCGGATGGGGATGACGCATGACCGCAGACAGTTTGCTTGCCAGCGATTTTGCAACGCTGCCCGCGCTCATCCGCGCCCATGCCACCGAACGCGGCGACAAGCTGGCGCTGGTGTCAGGCGACGGATCGATGACCTATGCAGCACTTGATGCGATGATGGACCAGGTAGCGGCGGCGCTGCAACGCGATGGGGTGGCACAGCGCGCCTGCGTGGCCATCTGCGCGACGCCTTCGATTGAATATGGCACGGTTTTTCTGGGCATTTTGCGCGCCGGGTGCGCTGCCACCCCGCTATCGCCATCGGCAACCGGCGAATCGATTGCCGCAATGATCAACGATAGCGGCGCGCCAATCGTGTTTATTGACGCATCGACCCGCGATTTGCTGAATGGCCAGGCAATCACCGCGCGCATCGTTGATGTCGACACCGCCGGTTTTGCTGATTGGCTCGCGCCCGCTGGCAGCGCGCCTGCGCCCGTATCCATCACCCCCGATGATCCGTTCAACGTCATCTATTCATCCGGCACCACCGGCACGCCCAAGGGCATCGTGCAAAGCCATGCGATGCGCTGGGCACATATTCACCGCAATTCGGGCGCTGGCTTTGGCGATGCGGTGACGATGCTTGCCACGCCGCTCTATTCCAACACCACGCTGGTCACGTTCCTGCCGACGCTTGGCTGGGGCGGTACGGCGGTGATCATGAAGAAATTTGATGCGCGCGGTTTTCTGGAACTTGCCGCTGCCAACCATGCCACCCATGCCATGCTGGTGCCGGTGCAATATCAGCGGATCATGGCAGTGCCGGACTTTGACCGTTTTGACCTTTCGGCATTCCGGCTGAAAACCTGCACCAGTGCGCCGTTTTCTGCCGCGTTGAAGGCTGATGTCGTCGCGCGCTGGCCGGGGTTGCTGGTGGAATATTACGGCATGACCGAAGGCGGCGGCACAACGATGCTGGTCGCCAACGCCAATCCCACCAAGCTGCACAGCGTTGGTGTGCCGGTTGACGGGCACGACATCCGCCTGATTGATGATGACGGCGCCGAAGTGCCAGCGGGCGAAACGGGCGAAGTCGTCGGCCGCAGCCCGGCGATGATGACGGGGTATCACGGTCGGCAGGATGCAACCCGCGCCGCCGAATGGTTCGATGCCGAAGGGCGGCGCTATATTCGCCACGGTGACGTCGGGCGGTTCGACGAAGATGGCTTCCTGATCCTGATGGACCGCAAAAAGGACCTCATCATCTCAGGTGGCTTCAACATCTATCCGTCCGATCTGGAAGCCGTGCTGGCGCAGCATCCCGATGTGGCTGACTGCACGGTTGTGGGCGTGCCATCAGACGCATGGGGCGAAACGCCGGTTGGTTTCTATGTGCCGCGCACTGAGGGTAGCGATGCAGCCGCGATCATGGCGTGGACCAATGATCGGCTGGGCAAAACGCAACGCCTGTCTGCTCTCCACATCGCCACTGAATTGCCCCGCAGCGCCATTGGCAAGGTGCTGAAACGCGAGTTGCGCGATCAACTTGCCGCCCAACCAACGCCAAAATCACAGAAAGCCGCAACATGATCCCGATTGCTGACATCCTTGCCGCTGCCAAGCCGACCGGCACCGGTTTCACGGCCAATATTCCTGCAGGCTGGCTGCAGGGTCGCACCGCTTATGGCGGACTGTCGAGCGCGATTGCCCTGCATGCCGCGCAACAGTGCGAGCCCGATCTGCCGCCGCTGCGATCAGCGCAGGTGGCGTTCATCGGCCCGTTGGCAGGCGACATCACCGTCACCGCCACCAAGCTGCGGCGCGGGCGCAATGCGGCGTTTATCCAGTCCGACATCGTCTCCGAAGCCGGCCTTGGCTACCGCGCCACCTTTGTCTTCATGTCCGATCAGGCATCAAAGCTCGATTTCGATCAGCGCCCGCCGGTCGATCGCACGCCGCCTGCGCCGGATGCCAAGGTTTTCACCGGGCCGGAAGAATTCTTCATCCATAATTTCAACTTCCTTGATCTGAAGGATGGCCTGGCCGAAGGCGAATTGCTGCGCTGGGGGCGGCTGCGCGACACGACCGGGCTTGATCCGATGGTACAGATCATGGCGGTCGCCGATGCCCTGCCGCCGGCGGTGATGCGTTTGCTGGGCGGGGGGTTCCCGCCCGTCAGCTCGCTGACCTGGATCGTCAACATGCTCACCCCCACCCCGTCGACAACCGATGACTGGTGGCTGTTATCAGCAAAGTCGGATTTCGCCCGCAATGGGTGCAGCAGCCAGACGATGCGGATCTGGAACGCCGATGGGCAGTTGATGGCCGAAGGGATGCAAAGCGTCGCGATTTTTGCCTGACGGGCTGCCATTCCCCGCCAAAACGCGACAATTTGCGACACATCTCCGTCAGTTTGACAACTTACTGCGACAAAACGGGCCAATAACCGCGATTATGGTGGAGATTTGCTCCCCAAAGTTAAGGATCGCAACATGAAGATCACCAAATTGATCATCGCCGCTGCACTTGGCACGACCGCGATTGCCGGCATCGGCATTGCCGCCGCCGTCACGCCCCACGGGATGATGCGCGCCGATACCAACGGCGACGGCACCGTTTCTCGCGCCGAGTTTTTTGCCAAGGGCGACACGCGGTTCAAGCGGCTCGACGCCAATAGCGATGGCACGATTGGCGCCGCCGAGTTCCGCGGCCCACGGCTGGCGCGTGCCGATGCCAATGGCGACGGCGCCGTAACGAAAAGCGAATTCGCCGCGCAGGAGGATACGCATTTCAAACGGATCGACAGCAACGGCGACAAGCAAATCAGCGAAGCCGAGCTTCAGGCAGCGCATGCGCAGATGCGTGGCCGACACCGGGGTCCGGGTGGCTTTGGTGGTCCACACGGCATGATGCGCGGTGGCCCGGAAGGCGGGCCAATGGGCGGACGGATGTTTGAGCGAACCGACGCCAACCACGATAACCGCATCAGCCGCGACGAAGTGCGCGCACAAGCCGACGCCCACTTCGCCACGCTGGACGCCAACCATGACGGCTTTGTCGACAAGCCCGAAATCGCGGCGCGGCGCCAGCGGATGCGGGCAAAGTTCCAGGCGATGCACGACGGCATGGCCCCACCGCCGCCGCCACCGCCACCTGCTGCCCCCAACCCGGTGCAGTAAATGGCTGCCGGGCGAGCATCCCCTTATGCTCGCCCGGCAATTCTTTGAAAACGCCCCATCATGCTGCATGCACCCTCCATGACCGATATCCCCCATCTGCTGCTGGTCGATGATGAGCGCTCCATCCGCGAGCCGCTGGCACAGTTTTTGACCAAGCAGGGTTTTCGCGTGACGCAGGCAGGCGATGCTGGCGCGGCGCGCACCCGGCTGGCGGCCTATGCGATCGATCTCGTCATCCTCGACATCATGATGCCCGGCGAAGATGGCCTTAGCCTAACCCGCCATATCCGCGAGACCAGCGACACGCCCGTCATCCTGCTGACCGCCCGCAGTGAGGAAACTGACCGGATCGTCGGACTGGAAATGGGCGCCGATGATTATGTGGTGAAGCCGTTTTCGCCGCGCGAGCTCGCCACGCGCGCCAAGGTGGTGCTGCGCCGGGCCGCCAATGGCGGTGCCCGCCAGCATGCGCCCGATACGGGGTCATTCGCCTTTGCCGGCTGGGTGCTGAAATCGGGCGAGCGCGCGCTGGTTGATCGCAGCGGAGTTTCCGTCGCGCTATCCACCGGCGAGTATAACCTGCTGCTCGCGCTGGTGCTCCGCCCGCGCCAGGTATTAACGCGCGATCAGTTGCTCGATCTGACGCAAGGCCGCGAAGCCGCCGCCTTTGATCGCGCGGTCGATAATCAGGTCAGCCGCCTGCGCCGAAAGATTGAGGCGGATGCAAAAAACCCCGAGCTGATCAAAACCGTATGGGGCGGCGGCTATACGCTGGCTGCTGAAGTGACCCGGCTGTGATCCGATGAGCAAATTCTGGCCGCGCAGCCTTTCCAGCCAGATCGCCGTGCTGATTGCGATTGCCCTGTTCGTGGCACAGGCGATCAACTTCACCATGCTGTTTCAGGTGCGTCGGCAAATCATCATGCAGCAGATCGTCGGCCCGGCGCTGACCCGCATCATCGACATCAACGAACAACCGCCGGGCACGCCGCTGCGCGAGGAAACGGGCCGCGGACGATTGCGTATTTTGCGCGCCAATCCCATTCCCGCCCCCGCTCACCCGCAGCCGGAAATCGAAATGGCGTTGCGCGCCGCGCTGGTGGAGGCTGGCGTTAGCGTGGGCAAGATCGCCACCGATGTGCGCCCCTTTTCGCGTCCCCATCGGCATGATCGACGCCAGCGCGGGTTCGACCGCCGTTATGCCGATCATTTTGCCCGCTTTGGTGCGGTGATGACGATCGCCGTTGAGCAACCTGGGCGCGGCTGGCTGGTCATGCGCGCGCCCTGGCCACGATCGGAATGGCCGATCATCCGGCAACTGATCATGCAGACGCTGATCCTTTATGTCATCGTTTTGCTGCCCGTGCTGTGGGGAGCACGGCGTATTTCGCGCCCGTTGCAATCGCTGGCCAGTGCCGCGCAACGCTTTCGCCCTGGCGAACCGCAATCACCACTGGAAGAACAAGGGCCGCAGGATGTGCGGTCGGTGATTGCCGCGTTCAACGCGCTTCGGCTGCGCGTTACGGCGATGCTGGATGAAAAGGATCAGATGCTGGGCGCGATTGGCCATGATCTGCGCACGCCGCTGGCGGCGTTGCGAGTGCGTGTTGAATCGGTCGATGACGATAGTGATCGCGCGCGCATGATTGAAACAATCGAGGAAATGAACCGGACGCTTGATGACATATTGTCGCTCGCCCGGCTTGGCCGCCCCAGCGAACCGGTTAGCGAAACGGACCTGACGGCGCTGGTTGAGGCGGTGGTCGAGGATTTCAAGGCAATTGGCAAACCGGTAGCGCTTGAGGAAACCGCGCGGATCATCGCCCCGGCCCGCCCCTCACTGATGCGCCGTGCGGTGCAGAATCTGATCGAAAATGCCGTCAAATACGGCACCAGCGCCGATGTGCGGATTGTAACCGGCGTTGGAACGGTCAGCATCATCATCGCCGATAAAGGACCGGGCATCCCCACAGATCAGATCGATGCGGTGTTCGATCCGTTCACCCGGCTGGAAACATCGCGCAATCGCGACACGGGCGGTGTTGGCCTGGGCCTCGCGCTCGCCCGCGCGATCGTGCGCGAGGCGGGCGGGGATATCACGCTGGAAAATCGTGTCGAAGGCGGCTTGAACGCCGTCATTAGCCTGCCACGCGGCTAACCCAGCGCCGCCGCCACCCGCGCGCGCAACACTGGCAGCACATCGCTCTCAAACCACGGATTGCGCTTCATCCAGCCGGTGCTCCGCCAGCTCGGGTGCGGCAATGGCACGAATTGCGGGCCGTAATCATCCGCAGCCCGCACGGTTTCAGTCAGTGTCTTGCGCGCTGATCGCCCGAGATAATGGCCCTGTGCGTGCATGCCGACCAACACCGTCAGCCTGATGTCGGGCAGTGCGGCCAGGATGCGTTGATGCCATAACGGCGCGCATTCCGGGCGGGGCGGCAGATCGCCGCCGCCCGCCACCACGCCGGGGTAGCAAAACCCCATCGGCATCAACGCCACGACATCGCGGTCATAGAACAGCGCCGGTGGCATCCCCAGCCACTCGCGCAGCCGCTCGCCGCTGGCGTCGTCCCACGGCACGCCTGATTCGTGCACCCGCGTGCCCGGGGCCTGGCCGATGATCAGCAACCGCGCCCGGCTGCCAATCTGCACGACCGGGCGGCAGCCATGCGGCAAATGCGCGGCGCAAACCCGGCAGGCGGCGATTTCGTCTTGGAGGGTGCTAATGTCCATCGCCAGACGGCTTATAGCACCGACCGATCCGACGCCAACCGGACAACAAGATCGGCACGTCCCGGCATTTCTGCCAGAATATGCATCGTCAGCCGCTGATAATGAAGGATGAAACGTTCAATCTGCGGGACTGACATCAATGCGGTCGCACCAGCCCGCGCCGTCCGGGCGAGGCCCTGTTCCTGCTCGATCCGCCAGTCGCGCACCACCGAAAATCCGGGTGCCGCCAGCAGCACGAGCATATCAAGCCGCGCAAACAGGCGCTGATAGTCGCCCGCCAGCGCAGCGTTCACATATCGCCGCCAGTGCCCGTCGGCATCCTCATCCTCCTCAAGCGCGTTGACCGGTTCAATCAGCGCTGCCGCCGCCTGAGGCAGCGCGCCAACGCACCAGCCCTCAAGGATCAGCAACTGGGTGTCCGGACGCAAAACGGCCCATGCCGCTTCGGGCGCGCGATCATCCCGCGCCTTGTCAAACCGGGGCAGCGCCCCGCCCTGGCCAGAATCCAGCGCCTCAAAAACCGAATGCGCCAGGCCAATATCATGCGTGCCGGGCACGCCGCGCGTTTGCAGCAGGGGGTGAACCGTGCGTGCCAATGTGCTGCGCTCAGCCCGCGTCAGATACACATCGTCTAGCGACAGCGCCGCCGCCTGGATGCCCTGTTCGCAAAACCGCGCAACCAGCTGCGCCGATACGGTCGATTTGCCACTCGCCTGTGATCCGCAAATCCCAACGACCAGCGGGCGCACGCGGGGTCTGGCCAGCGCCGCCCGGATTGCTGGCTCAATGCGGTGAAACGCACCGGTTAACAGAGTCGGATCGACGGTCAACACGGCGCGCCTGCCGCGCAGCCACAACATGGGGCAATGCGACAGGCGCGGTTGCCCCCACCATTGCTACGCCCCCAAACCGTCCCCCGGTTCACGCTAATTCCCCTGCACAATGGCCGAGGGATGCAAGGCCGCTCGCGCCAAATCACTGGCGCTCTCATGGAACAAAGGCGCAGCCTTGCTTGCCATGTGCCAGTCCATCGCACCGGCGAAAAACATCGCTGGGGGCCGGGCGTCGCCCGCTGCGGACCCAATCGGTCAGCGCATCTGCAACGGCGACATATTCGGCATCGCTCATTTTGCTGTGATTATCCTCACTGGTTCTAAGGCTTAGCAATAGCCGGGCATTGCCAGCGGCTGCCACGGTTCGGGCATAAACAGCATCACCTTCTGCCGGGATCACCGGATCACCATTGGCGTGCATGGTAATGGTCGGCAGCACGATACGCCCCGCCAGATCGCTGTCGAATGCCAGCGCGCTCACCGCATCAGGATCAGCGCGAAAACGGGGTATATTGGTGTTCAGGGCAGCATCGTCGGCAGAACCGGAATAGCGCGATCCGCTATTGTCGAACGGATTGCGTCCCCCCAATCGCAGCATAACGATGTCGCGGAAAGTGAAGCTTGTATAGGCAAGTTGCTGAACAAGCTGACCTTCGCTGATCCGCGTCACGGCCAGAATATCGCGCAGTCGCGCCACCTGGCCGGCGGAGCGCGCCGCCGCAGGCGTGTCGACACCGGTACATTCGTCGACCCGCGCTGCCAATTCCTTGCGGGTGAGCTTTGAATTTAGCGGCAGGCCCTGCCAGATGGGATAGGCTGGCTCATCGGCTTTGGGCAGGTTGCGGCAATAAAATTGGTACACCGCCCGCAGATCCACTCGGAACTGATACGCCTTTGTGCCGCCCGCCAGCACGCCGTTAGTGATCATCACACCGTTGTAAAGCGGCTTGCCTTCATCATCGAGCACGCCGGTTTCAGCCAGCTTGGCGGCAACATTCCCGCCCCAGCTCTGGCCGTGGAGCAAGGTCATGCCGGGCCGACCATAAACGGACCAGTATAGCGCCCGTGCCCGGTCGGTATCAGCGGCCGCCATCCGCACGCCGTATCCGCCGCGGCGGTATGATGTGCCCGCCCAGGCGTATCCGGCGCGCACCAACGCTGAAAACCGCACCAGATCCTCATCCGGATCATCGGCCTGCGGTGCCCCCAGACGCGGCCCGCCATGCGCATGTACAATCAGCGTGCCGTTCCCGGCTTTTGGCCGGGCAAACAAGATCCACGCCCCCTGATCATCCTTTAGCGTGGAACACTCCACGCCCTGCCCCAGCGCCGGGGGGCAGGGCCGCTGCTGGGGTGATGGCACCACAGCAGCGGCAAGGGCAAACCAGGGCAGAAGCATCATCAAAACGCCTTTGATACCGTGCCGTAGAAATAGCGCGGAAGCGGGCTGTACAGGAACCCGTTATAACCGCTGGACGAAAGCGGCGGTGGCGTATTGGCCAGATTGCGCACGCCAAACCGCACACGCACGCCCTGTTTTTCATCGCCAAACCGGTATTGCGCGTAAATATTGCCGGTAATCTGGTCGCGGATAACAAATGGCGTGCCCGTGGCGTCGACAAATCCGGTTTCGTTGACCTTGCCGGTATAGCGCGCAAATGCACCAATCTGAACGCGGCCCAGCGACCAGGTAAGCGTGCCCGTTGCCCGCCATTTTGGCCGACCATCTGCTTCAATCAAGTCTGCCGCTTCGGGCAGCGGGGTGCCGGCATTGATCTGCCCGGCGGCACGCGCCGCAGCCAGAGCATTCACCGCCGGGCTGGGTGGGCGGTTATATTCCAGCAACCGGGTTGCGTTCAGCGACAGATCGAAATTGCCGATCCGCGACGTCTGCAGCGACCAGTAAACGCTTGCGTCAATGCCACGCACTGTTTGCGGCAGCAGGTTCCTGAACTGATCGTCCAGCCCAATGATCTGGCCCACAGGCGCAAGCCCGGTACCCGCAAAAAATGCGATGTCGTCCACCGTTGCGGCGGCGCGCACAACATTGGGGTTCGACTGACCACCAAGCCGCGCCAGATAATCCTGCGCGATGGCGGTGGCGTTGCCCAGCACCCCCACAATCCCCTGCTGCCTGATCTGCCAGTAATCCACGGTCAGCGTGATCTGGCCAAGCGCGGGCGGCAGAAACACGGGCGTAAACACCCCGCCGACATTGATGTTCTGGCTTTCTTCTGGTTGCAGATCGGGATTGCCGGCCGTTCGGCGGCTAAAGCTTGCCGTCTGGCCGCACCGGGTGAAATCGGTGATGCGGCGTGCCCGCAAATCGGCCTCGCACCGATAGAAATCCTGATTGGTCGCCAGCCGGGCATATTGGGTGGCGTTGGTTTGCTCCAGATTCGGCGCACGAAAGCCTTCCGAATAAGAGGATCGAACCTTGAACCCTTCGAAAATTTCCCATGCGCCGGCGAATTTCGGCTTCGCGACCGAACCGAAATCGCTGTAATATTCATACCGGCCAGCCAGTTGCAGGTCGAGGCTGCGGATCAGTGGAATATTCATTTCAGGCGAGATCAACGGCACCGCCGCTTCAATATAGGTCGCGCCAATCGTCCGCGAACCTGCGGTATCGGGGTTATTGCTGACAGCTGCGGCGTCGGAAAGGTTCACTTCGCCCGTCACCCGGTCAACAAAGGGCATCGATCCATCGACCGACGGATCGCGATCGTCCCGCTGGCTTTCGCGACGTCCCTCAGCACCAAAGGCAAGGCCAACCGCGCCGCCTGGCAGATCGAACAGCTTTGAATTTGATGCCCGGAAATCGACCATCGCCAGCGTGGATTTTGAGAAGCGGCGCAGCGTAAAGCCGATCGCGTTGATCGCCACGGGGCTGCTGGGGGTGCAATCGCCAAAGCTGGGCGTTGCAACGCACCCGCCATTAAACGGATTGTACGCATCGGGCGTTTGCAGCGCCAACGACGCCTGGAGTGCCGAACTTCTGACGGCAAACGACCGGTCCAGCGACGTCGCCTGCGAATAGAGCAACGCACCATCCCATTTGAACCCCAGCGTTTCGCCGCGCAGGCCCAGCAAGGCGCGGGCCTGTGTTCCCTTGACGTTTACCGTCTGCGGGCCGGCATCAACAAACCGGTAATTGGTCAACCGAACGGGCAACCCGGCGGCGGGAACGTTGGTGAGGCCAGGAATGCGGTTGGGGTTGGGTTGACCGTTGGCCAGCGTTGTCGGGCCGAAGGGATTGAAGAAGTTGGTCGCCGGAATCCAGATCGCGTTCAGGTTGATAACGGGTGGCTGGACGCGGTTGGTGTCGGAATAATAGAACCCAACTTCGGTGAACGCTTCGATATTGTCGCTCAATTCCTGCTTGCCGCTCAGGAAAAAATTGTAGCGATTGAGATCAGGCAAGATCGTTGTTCCGGGCGCGGAATCATAGCGCAGGTTACGGAATGTGCCCGTGGTCGCCAGCGTGGTATTCACGAGGCAAATGTCCTGCGGGGCATTGGGCAACTGGGCGCTGCACGGGCCCGAAGCGACCGGCCTGATATTGAAGTTACCAGCCGCCGTGGTCAGCGTGCGGGTGCCCTGTCGAACCTGAATATTGGTCATCAGGGCTGGCCATGTGCCGCGCACGTTGCGGCCATCAGCGGTTGTATTGCCCGCAAAGGGGGTGCCGTCGAACAGCGAACGCAAATCATCTGTGGCGGTGTAATTCTGGTCCGTTGCCTGCAACGCATAGCGCTGGGTATATTCGAATATCGCGGTCACGCTGCCGGTGTTCCAGCGGGTGCCCGCCGTAATATCGGCCTGGATTTCGCCGAAATTCGTGCCTTCGCCCCCACCAAACCGGAAATTGGTGCGCACGCCCTTATAATTGTCCTTGATGACGGTGTTGACCACGCCCGCCACCGCATCCGACCCGTATAATGCTGCTGCGCCATCAAGCAGCACTTCCAGCCGTTGCAGGCCGGTGGTGGGGATCGCGTTGGAGTTATAGCTGAGGACAGGTACCGTGCCGTTGTCGCTCAGCGCCTGGCTGCCCGCGTTGGTAACGGTGCGGCGACCGTTAATCAGCACCAGCGTGTTGCCCACCCCCAGGCCACGCAAATCAATCGAGCCGACATCGCCGCGCGCCGCGTTTGATGTCTGCGCGTTATTGCCCTGGTTGAAGGAAACTTCGCCGAACTGGGGGATAGACCGGAACAGCTCGTCACCCGAAACCGCAGCCGTGGCGTCAATCTTTGTCTGGTCGACCACGGTCACATTCAGCGCGCCGGTCACTTTGGCCCCACGAATGTTTGATCCGACAACCACGATTTCGCTCGGTGCCTCTTCGGCTTGAGCCGGGGCCTCGGGCGGCGCTGGTGCCGTTTGCGCCATAGCCGGCACGGCGGTTCCCAGCAGCAGCGTTGCGATGAATGAATAGCGTTTCCGCATGATAGTTTCCCTCCCCATTATAGTGTTTCGGTATCGTTATGGTTTGATCATCAGTTCGGCATGAAGCGCCTGTAATTGGGGCTCGCCAGCCAACGCCGCGTTCAGCCGATCGCGGTCCAGCCCGTTTTCCCACCGTGCGACGACAATGGTGGCGACAGCGTTGCCGATGAAATTTGTCAGCGCCCGGCATTCAGACATGAAGCGGTCCACGCCCAGGATCAGCGCCATTGCGGCCACGGGCAGCGCAGGCACGATCGACAACGTTGCCGCCAGCGTGATGAAGCCCGCACCGGTAACCCCGGCGGCACCCTTTGAACTGATCATCGCGACCAGCAGCAGCGCGATCTGTTCTCCCCAGCCCAGGTTCACGCCAACTGCTTGCGCCAGAAACAGGCTGGCCAACGTCATGTAGATGTTGGTGCCGTCCAGATTGAATGAATAGCCGGTGGGCACGACCAGCCCGACCACCGGGCGCGAACAGCCCGCCTGTTCCATTTTCTCAATCAGTGCAGGCAGCGCGGCTTCTGAACTTGATGTGCCGAGTACCAGCAACAGCTCGCCGCGCAGGTACCGGATCAGCTTTATGATGGAAAAACCGTTCGCCCGCGCAATCCCGCCCAGCACGACCAGCACAAACAAGGCAGAGGTGAGGTAGAATGTCGCCACCAACCCACCCAGCGCCACCAACGTGCCCAGGCCATATTTGCCAATCGTAAATGCCATCGCGCCGAATGCGCCGATGGGGGCTGCCTTCATGACGATGGCCACCAGGCGGAACACAATCACGCTGGCATCCTCAAGCACTGCCGCGATCCGGCTGCCGACGTCGCCCGCCCCCGCGAGCGCAATCCCGGTCAGGATCGCGACCAGCAATACTTGCAGCACCGAACCACTCGTCAGCGCAGATACAAAAGTGTCGGGGATAATATCGTGCAGGAAACCGACCAGGGTTACGCTGTGCGCCTTGGCGGCATAATCGCTGACCGCTGTTGGATCGAGCGTCGCTGGATCAATGTTCAGGCCCGCCCCCGGGCGCACGACATTGCCAATGACCAGCCCGACAATCAGCGCCAGCGTGGACACGACCAGAAAATAGGCAAAGGCCTTGGTCGCCACACGGCCCACCGCGCCCAGCGACCGCATGCCGGCAATCCCCGTCGTAATGGTGAGAAAGATAACGGGGCCGATGATCATCTTCACCAGGCGCACAAAGCCATCACCCAGGGGCTGCAAGGCAACGCCGATATCCGGCCAGATTGCGCCCACCGCGATGCCGAGCGTGATCGCTGCAAGCACTTGCAGATAGGGATGCGACACCCAGCTTTTACGCAGCGGTGGCTGCGCGACATACGTCATTGCAATCAATCCCCTCCCCAACCTGCGCTGCTTTTTGGCGCTTCCGTTCGGTGGCCATCAGCGTAACAGTCTGAAAACGCGGGCGTCAAACCAAGGGAGGCGGTAAATATGTATATGATATTAAACATGTTTTCCGGTGCGAATCACCCAGCCCGCGCCAATGTGTGCGGGTTTCCGCACAGTGCGAAATCGGCATCATCCCGCATCGCGACATGCGCGGCTTCCTGACCGCGCCGATCCGGTGGCTGCTATTTGCCCTGGTGCTGCTGCTCGCAATTGCAGCGCTGGCGGTGGAGCAATGGGCACACAAAAGTGCAGCGGCGAGCGCGGCGCAGGAGGCTGCGCAGCTTGCCCATGACAATGCAGCCCTGTTCACGTCGGAAATTCAGAAATTCCGTCTGCTGCCAATCGCGCTGAGCGAAAATCCTGACGTTATCGCCTTGCTTCGCAGCCGCAGCGGCACCGATCCCCGCGCCAATGCCGTCAACCTTGAGCTGGCCCATCTGGCGGAACGCACCGACGCTGCGGCCATCTTTGTCATCGCGGCAAACGGTCGCACGCTGGCGGCCAGCAACTATCGCAAGCCAGTGAGCTTTGTTGGGCGGGATTATAGTTTCCGGTCCTATTTTCTGAACGCGATGACCAAGGGCGCAGCCGAGCTTTTCGCGCTTGGCACCGTCAGCAATCGGCCTGGCCTCTACATTGCCAGCCGCATCGGCCCGGCGCGGGAATCGCTTGGGGTGATCGTCGTCAAGGTGGAATTCGATCAGATGGAACGGGACTGGGCCGGACAGCGCGGCGCAAGCTTTGTCGCCGACCAGCACGGCGTGATCATCGTGGCGAGCCGCCCGGACTGGCGATTTCGCACATTGCGCCCGCTAGCCCCCGCTGCCCGCCGGGAGATTGAGGCAACCCGCCAGTTCACCGGGCAGCGCCTGCAACCCATGGCAGCAACTTTTGCCGGTGATGACGTCACGCTGCCCGATGGCCGCTACCGAAGTGCTGCATTGCAGATACCGTTAAAGGATGCCCGTCTGATCGCCCTGGCCCCGATGGCACCCGCGCTGTTTGCTGCGCGGATTCAGGCTAGCGCAACCGCGGTGGTGATTATCGGCGCGATTGTCCTGATGTTGCTGGTCTGGATCCGCCAGTCGGAACGCGCCGCCCTGAACGCGGCCGCCAGGCACGAGTTGGAAGTGCAGGTGGCGTCGCGCACCCAGGAGCTCCAGTCCGCCAATGCCGATCTGCGCAAGGAAAGCGCCGAACGCGAGCGGGCGGACCAGCGCTATCGCGAAGCGCGGGATAAGCTTGCCCAGATGAACCGGTTGGGCACGCTTGGCCAGATTGTCGCAGGGGTCGCGCATGAGCTCAATCAACCAACCGCCAGCATTCGCGCCTATGCCGAAAATGCCGGCGTTTTTCTGGACACCGACAAACTGGGTGAAGTTCGCGGCAATTTGGCGCAAATCGTGGCACTTACCGACCGTGTTGCGCGCATTTCGAGCGAATTGCGCCAATTTGCGCGCCTTCGCACGCCAGAAGTGTGCGAAGTGAACCTGGATGACGCGATCGACAGCGCGCTGAACATGGTGCGCCACCGGATCGGGCCGGGGTCAATTTCCATCGATTGGCGGCGCGCACGCGACCCCCGGATCGTAATTGCCGATCGCCTGCGACTGGAACAGGTGTTCGTCAATCTCTTGACCAACGCCATTGACGCGCTGGCCAGCCACCCATCGGGCCGGATCAGCATTGCCGCGCGGTCTGGCAGCGGCAAGGTCGATGTGAGCGTGGCTGATAACGGCCCAGGCGTGCCGGAAGCGTTGAAAGATCAGATCTTTACGCCCTTCATCACCGGGCGCGCCGAAGGCCTGGGACTGGGCCTTGCGATTGCGCGCGACATTGCCCGGGCCTTTGGTGGCGATCTGTCGCTAACCGCCAGCAGCCCCGATGGAACGGCCTTCAACGTTCGGATCTTACGGCCATGAATGGGCAGGTTCTGCTCGTCGAAGACGATGTTGATCTTCGCGCGGCAACGGCACAAACATTGGAAATTGCAGGATTTAATGTAGAAAGCTTCGATTCTGCCCGACCGGCCTTGAAGCATCTTTCAGCCGCGTTCAATGGGGTATTGGTAACAGACGTTCGCATGCCCGGCATGGACGGATTGGCGCTGTTCGAACGGGTGCTAGAGATTGACCGAGGGATACCGGTGCTGCTGGTGACCGGGCACGGCGACATCGCGATGGCGGTGCGGGCACTTCATGCCGGCGCATTCGATTTTCTGGCAAAACCCTTTTCCACCGAACATTTGACCGCCAGCGTCGCCCGCGCCCTGCAGCAACGCGCGCTCGTGCTCGACAACCGGCGTCTGCGCGCAGAGCTGGGCCGCGCGATGCACGACATCATTGGCGGCTCCACGGCGATACAGACGCTTCGCGCGACGCTGGCGCAAGTGGCACGAACGGATCTGGATGTGCTCATCACCGGCGAAACAGGCACCGGAAAGGAGCTGTTCGCCCGCACGATCCACAGCCAGTCAACCCGCGCAGACGGCCCTTTCGTGCCATTTCATGCGGCCGCGGCCGACGGGTCAGCAACAGCGATTGCCCTGGCGCTGGCTGATGCGGAAGGTGGCGTGCTGTTCATCGACGAACTACGCGCGCTGCCGCTGGTTGATCAGGCGGTATTGATCGATGCCGTTGAGCGTCGCCAAATCCAGCGGGCAGATGGTGCCTTGCAGCGGTGCAACGTCCGGTTGATTGCGGCGAGCATGGCGGTGCTTGAGCCGATGGTTGCCGACGGGTCGCTGCGCAGCGATCTCTTCTACCGTGTCAGTGCCGTCAGGATTGCCATTCCGCCACTGCGCGAGCGAAAAGATGATATCGCACCGCTGTTTACTTATTTCGTTCGCCAGGCACTGGGCGAGGCCGGCGGGCGACGCCTGACCCTGTCTGCGGCTGACCGGCGCGCACTGACCGACAATGACTGGCCGGGCAATGCCCGTGAGCTCCGCAACTTTGCCTATGCAGTGGCGCTGGGCCTGGCACGGCCGGTCTCTGCATCAAAGCGCGATCCGGCGCCGCTGGCGCTTCGCATCGCCGAATTTGAAAAAAATCTGCTGCATGAAGCACTTGAAACTGCCAATGGCCAGGTCACCAGCGTTGCCAATGCTTTGGGGACGCCGCGCAAAACGCTGTACGAAAAACTTGCCAAATACGGCCTCGATCCGGCTGACTACCGTAAGCGCTGACGCTATTGGAGCGCGCTGCGAAAGTCGGTGCCAGCGAGCAGACGGTTCCACATCGCCAAAAATTCCGAGACGACCATGGGCAGCGTCGCGATGACCCACCCCATGACCAACCCGGTAAGCCGCATCAGTTCAAACGGGCCCCGCGTGGCAACCAACACTGCATCATCGGGCATGCAGGCGGCACGCTCGACCAGAATCGGGCGCAGCCATTGTTGAGCTCGGCCGGCGATTGATCTTTTGGGGTCGACGACAGTGGCGCGGTCGCACGCTTGCGGAGGGGCAGGACACACAGCGGGGCGCGTGATTATCGTCGATGACGCCCCCCCCCATTCGGCGGTAAGTGCGCGACGCGGTGGCGCGGGCCGCTGATCGCTGCGCGAGCGCGGTTGGACGATACCACTTCCTTCGCAGCCGAGATGACAGGTCGCCTGAACAGCTTCAGGCCTGTTGCCGACCAATCGGCCGATCGGCGGTACCGCCCAAGCAATTTGATCATGTCCGAAGGTGCCAGTACTGGCGCAATGGCGCATTACGGCCTGAACGGTGTTTCTATCGCCGACATGCTCTGCCCTCCCCAAGAAAGCCAGTTTAGACGCGGCAACCACCTTTTTTGATCAAGCGCGGCGGGCGCTGGGGCACCTATGAAGCCGCACATTGTCGCCACGCAGGAATCGATGATTTGGCGTTTGCGTTTGACTGAACGTATGTTTAGTAAGAAAGTTCGAGGCTTTGGAGAATTTCCTTGCCCGATGGAGCGGATATGAACGAATCGACCCCGGCAATGACCGTCAGGCGAATGAAGTTCGACTTCACGCCCGATATGGAGCGGGTGTTCGTGAAGGATGACCCGGACACGTCCTATACGTTTCTGGGTACGTGGATGATGCTGCCCTATCTGGAGCCCTATCTCATCCGCACGATGCGCCAGGCGTTGCCGCATATTCGCGAGCCGCAGCTGAAAGAGGACCTGAAACGTTTCTGCGCGCAGGAAGGCGAACATTTCAAGCAGCACGCGATCGTCAACGATATGATCCGCGATCTGGTGCCCGGTTTTGCCGCGCTGAAGCCCATCGAGATGGAGCTCGACGCCGAGTTCAAGAGTTTCAGCAAGGACAAGCCGCTGAAATTCAATCTTGCCTATGCCGAGGGGTTCGAATCGATGACCAGCGCGCTGTCCCGCGCGCAGCTTGAAACCGGCCTGTTCGACCGCACCGACAGCCCGCTCGCCGATCTCGCCAAATGGCATATTATGGAGGAAATCGAGCACCGCACCGTGGCGTTCGACATCTATGAACATGTCGTCGGCAGCTATCCCTATCGCCTGCGCATCGGCCTGTGGGCGCAATCGCACTTCATCAAATGGGGCACGCGGCTGGCCAAGACGATGAAGGGCGCCGACCCCGAGACGATGGCGCGCTTTCAAGAGCCCGAGGTCGTCGCCGCGCGCAAGAAGTTCAACGCGCATTTCTGGCGGCGCGGGCTGCCGCGATTGGCGAAAACCTATTCGCCTTGGTACGACCCGCGCAAGGTCGACTTGCCCGATGCGTTCCAGATTGCGCGGAACCGATACTCCGAACTCGCCACTGCCCTCGCCTGACCCCTGCGGAGAGACTAATGACCGACATGACTCCGGCCCATGCCACCGCCTTGGCCGAATTCGCGGCAAAAGTGGCCGCCCGCCCGATCGTCCCCGCGCATAGCGACACGCAAACGCTGCACGTCGGCGCCAGCGACCTCCCTTGGGCCGAGGCGGGTGACGGCAGCGCCATCCAGTTGCTCCATGTGGATTTGAATCAGGGGATCTGGATCAGCAACACGCGCCTGCCCCCCAATTACAAGGTGGTGAAGCATTTTCACACCGGCCAGGTTTATGGCGTCACGCATCAGGGGCGCTGGTGTTATGCCGAGAGCCCCGAGGAGGTGAACTCGCCGGGTTCCTATCTGTTCGAGCCTGCGGGATCGATCCACACGCTCACCACGCCTGCCGATCAGGAAGGCGACACCATCGTCTGGTTCGCGGTTCACGGTGCAAACATGAACCTGGACGATGACGGCAATATCGTCTCGGTCATCGATGCGCGCGCGGCGCTAGAGATTTATTGCGGCTATTGCGACGCCCTCGGGCTCGATCGCAGCAAGCTGATCGTGGTCGGCAAATGATGCGGGCAGTAGTGTTGCGCGATTCCGCGCTGACCGTTGAGCAGCGCCCGATGCCCGAACCGGGTGCGGGCGATGTGCTGATCCAGACGCATTATTGCGGGATTTGCGGCTCCGATCTCCACCTCGCCAAGCACGGCGCGGAGATTGCGAAGATCGTCGAGGAATTGGGCGCGCCGCCGCAGGATCTGTCGCGCGGCATGGTGCTGGGGCACGAGTTCATCGGCGAAATTGTCGGCTTTGGCGCGGATACCGCACAGACGCTGAGCGTCGGCGACCGCGTCGTGTCAGTCCCCTTCCTGCTGCGCGACGGCGCGCCCGTATCGATCGGGGCCAGCCTCGACGTTGGCGGGGCCTATGCCGAATATTTTCTCGCGTCCGAAGCGCTGCTGATGAAGGTGCCCGACAGCGTGCCCGATGAAGCGGCAGCGCTGGTCGAACCGCTGGCGATTGCGGTCCATGCCGTCGCCAAATCGCCGGTATCGGGCGACAGCCACGCCACCATCATCATGGGCTGCGGGCCGATCGGCCTGGCGGTTGCCGCCGTGCTGAAGGCGCGCGGCGTTGCCACGATCATCGCTGCCGACTTCTCGCCCAAGCGGCGCGAACTGGCTTCAGCGATGGGTGCCTCGCTGGCGCTCGATCCGCGCGAGCGTTCTGCCTTTGAAGCGGCAGCCGAGGTCGCCCCCGGCAAGCCCCTCGCGGTGTTCGACTGCACGGGTGCGAAGGGCGTGCTTGCGCGCACGATCAAGGATGCCCCACCAGGCACGCACATCACGGTGGCAGGCATTGCGCCGGGCGAAGAGACTATCAGCCCGATGATCGCGATTGCCAAGGAAATCGGGCTGCAATTCGTCGTCTATTACTCGCCGGAAGAATTTGGCGAGGCGCTGACGATGATCGCCGAGGGCAAGCTCAACTGGCAGCCCTTGGTGACCGGCAAGGTGAGCCTGGACGAGGTCGCCGCCGCTTTCGTGGCGCTGGAAGACCCCGAAAGCCACGCCAAGATACTGATTGATCCGCGGCGCCCGGCCGCCGCATGACGCCTGAAACATTGACGCTAAACCATGGCCCGTTGCGCTTTACGGCGACCGCGATGGGCACTGGGCCGCTGGTCCTGCTGATCCACGGTTTCCCCGATACGCGGGATACCTTCAAAGACCAGCTGCCCGCACTTGCCGAGGCGGGGTTTCGCGCGGTTGCAGTGTCGCTCCGCGGGTATGAGCCGTCGTCGCAACCTGCCGATGACGCTTACCGCGTGACCGCGCTTGCCGCCGATGTCATCGCCTGGATCGACGCGCTGGGTGAAACCACCGCGCATCTCGTCGGGCATGATTGGGGCGCGACGATCGCCTTTGCCGCGGCGGCGCTTGCGCCCGACCGGATCGCATCGCTGGCGGTCCTTGCCGTCCCGCACCCGGCGCGCTTTGCTGAAACCTATCTGACCGTCCCGGCACAGCAAGCGCGTTCCGCTTATATTATGGAATTCATGTCGCCCGACGCAGACGCCATGATTGTCGCCGATGATTGCGCCTATCTCGAAAACCTGTGGCGCAAATGGTCGCCTGGCTGGACATTCCTGGAAGGTGATATCGGCCCGATGCGGCGCGCGATGTTGCAGCCCGGCGTCGCCACGGCAGCGCTCAGCTATTATCGGCAGGCGTTCGATGCCGTGAGCGATGCGGGCAAGGCGTCGCAAGCGCTGCTGGCTAGTCGATTCGCGGTCCCGACGCTCGGATTGACCGGCGAGGAGGATGGCTGCATTTCCGCCGATGTGTTCGAAGCTTCAATGCGCGCGGCCGACTTCCTCGGCAGTCTGCGCGTCGAGCGGATCAGCGGGGCTGGCCACTTCCTACACCGCGAAATGCCCGATCAGGTCAACCATCGGCTTATCGCCTGGCTGCGCAGCCACTGACCCCGATCAGCGGCAACTCGTTTGATCCATTGCTGAGAATATCAGGCGATCAAATCCTTGCGCGACCGGCAGGATCAATGCTCCGCTGGTACGATTGGCACGGTCGTTTCGGCTGTGGTGATAAAGATGCGCCGATAAACCGCCCACCACGCGCGGATAGCCGCGCGCTATGACGACTTCCGTCTCGCCAAGCGCAGAGTGGCTATCGACGGCATAAGGCTTGTCATAACCAGCAACCCCCGCAAAAGCGGCCCGAGTGGCGTCGATCGCGGCAGCCGTCGCGAGCATATAGCGGGCCGGCTCGGCATCCGCGCCACGCGCATCATATGCCGCCAGACCAGCGCCAAGATGCACCCATAACCGCGTTTCTTCGGGCTTTGGAACCAGTCCAGCATCAATTGCCGCCGCCATCCCGCCATAGCCGCTTTCATGGCCGGACGTCGCCACAAGCGCGATGCTGTCGCAAGGATTTGCCTTGGCGATCCGCTCGGCCATCGCAAGGAAAATGGTAACACCCGGCCCACGCTCCGCCGTCGCGTGAAACCAGCCTGAAAGCGGCGTCGAGATGACGATCCAGCGTGGACCACGTACAAGGCGGGCCACGACATTGCGCGCGCGCCCCGGTTGCAGGCGCCGCCCTTTAATGACCAGTTTGGCCCGTGATCCATGTGCGGCCGCATCCTGCAGCACAGCCCCGTCGCGTCCCGCCGCAAGTAAAATCGGGATCTGGGGCAGCGTGCTCTCGCCATCGGCATTGAGGGCGATCAGATCGCCAGTCGGGCCGCGAGTTACGGCAACGATACCAGCAAACCCGGCCCTTGTGGCCGCTGCAAGATCAACGCCCTTGAACGACAGCTTCACCGACGAATGCCGTTGGTCGGGGAGCAACAGCAACGCGATCTTACCAGCTGCGTCGGTCGGAACGATCTTGCCATCCCATCTAACGAGCGAACCAATGATGCCCGATCCGCCGGTAAATTGGGGAGGAAACAGCGGAAAAGCCTCAACGGTCCGATTGTTGAAGGTGATTGCCGTGCGCTCAACACGGTAGGTTGGTTGATCAAAAGGCGGGTCTGTTACCGCATAGCCTTGGCGCTTCAGCCGCTTGGTGACCCAATTAATCGTCGCCAGATTCCCGGGGCTACCCGTCTGTTTACCACCCTGACGATCAAATATTGCAATATCACGCGACAGCATGGCCGCAGACGGAGAGGGGGTGAGCTCGGCAGCTAACGTCACGGATTCCATGACCGCCAGGAGAAGAATGACACTTCGCCTAACGATCATGGCAGATCCACATTCACTATTATATAAATGATATCAGTATTTTGCCGACAACTGCAACCCGATGCGGCGGGGGTATACGAGCTGAAAACTGTTGACCGTAGCAACCGCTGGCCCACGTTCGTTCGTTAGATTGTCGCCAAATACCTCAAGCTTCCAGGATTTATATCCAAGACCTGCCCGCAGGGCGAGCTGATCAAGGTTTGCCGAAAACTGGCCACTCCCCAGATCACTTTGCCGGTCGCGATAGCTGTAGGAGCCGAAGAGGTTGAGCGACACATCGTTGCTGAGCTGCGTCGAATAATCAGCAGACACGATGAAATTCCCCTTTGGCACGCCGGGAAGCTGCGTGCCGACCTGCGCAGTGGCAAGTCTCGCTGATAGCGATGGCAGAACTCGGCTGAATGTCGAACTGTTGATGTTCCCCGCCGCCTGCAGGGTGAGGCCCTTCGCAACACGCCAGTTAATTCCAAGATCGATACCGTAAATTTCGGCGTCGGCCCCATTGACGGTTGCCGGTAGGCTGCCCGTTGCGAACGGCACCTGAACATTCGACCAGTCGGTGTAATAGCCGGCCACATCCACGCTTACCCCAGTGTCACCCAGTTTCCACTTTGCACCAAGCTCGTACGTCCACAGTGAATCAGGCGAAATAGACGGCGTCGTTGCAACACCGGCCTGGCCAGCCAAAAAAACCTGCGTCGCAGTCTGCAGCGTGCCCGAGCGGAAGCCACGGGCGATGTTTGCGTAAATAATGCCATAGTCGTTTGGCTTGAACGCGAGATTGAACCGTGGACTGACGGCATCGAAAACTTCGGCTATTGAGGTAGTAACAATCGGCAAAGTGCTAATTGCCGTCCGATCGGTTGCACTGCGATCATCGCGATAATAGCGGAGACCAAAGAGTGGTTTCAGTTTACCGTCGAACAGTTCGTACGATACTTCACCATAAAAGGCGAAGGACCGGGTCGACAAAGGCGTGTCAACCGTGCGGGCAAACGGGATCAAAAATGTTGGTACGGCCTGCGGTACGACAAGGACGTTAAAGTCGCTCGTGATCGTCGAGTCGTTGTAGATTCCGCCCACAACCCATTGGAAAGGATCGCTACCTTGCGACACAAGCCGAAGCTCTTGCGTAAAGGACTTCGTTCCAAAATTGGCATCGTCGACGCGCACGCTAAGGCCGCCACCAAGACCTGCAATTGAATCATAGGCAAGCGTGTGATCGATGAACGATGTGGCGCTCTGTACGGCTGCGAAACCCACGTCCCAATCGATAAGCCCCGAATAGATATTGGCCTCTGTCCGAACGAAGGGATTGGTTCCAAGCGATAAATGGGCAAGCGGTGGATTGACAGACTGCAAATTATTGTTCGAGTTGAGCCGGTTGTATATCCGCCAACCCGACAAGGTTATATCGAAGTTGTCGGCCGCTTTAAACAGCAGTCGCCCACGAATGCTGTAGCTTTCGAGATCGTTGACGTCTCTATCGGCAGGATTGCTTGCCGAATCCGCATATCCGCTGAGTTTTTCGTACCCGCCTGTTACACGTAGCGCGACCCGATCTTCCACAAGGGGAACATTTAATGCCGCATCGAAATTATAGTTTGTGCCGCCGCCTTCAGTAAAGGACACTTCACCGCGCGCTTTTGCTTCGGTATTGGTGACATTTGGCTTGGCAGTGATCAGGCGAACCAGCCCGCCAGCAGCGCCAGCGCCGTAAAGCGTACCTTGCGGTCCCCGCAATACTTCTGCTCGCTCAAGATCAAAAAGCCGAGCTGGCGGCGTGAGCTGGAGGTTGGGTACGCTAAAAACGACGTCGTCGACATAATAGCCGACAAGCGTATCGCCGACCGCGCCCGAAGACACACCACGGATCTGGATGGTTTCGAAACCTGGCGCGTTAGAGACGACCGTTGAAGCGCCGGGGATACTGTCTACCAGCTTGGTGAACTGATTAGTGCCAGTGCGTTCCAGCGTTTCGCCGGTGATAGCCTGTACCGCGGCAGGTACAGTTCGCAACGTTTCCTCGCGCCGCTGCGCCGTCACCACGATATCGGAATCGTCTTTTGCTGCCGCTGCAGTCTGACCGACAGACTTGTCGGATGGCTGGGTCTGCGCCTGAGACACTGTCGGCCAAACCATCAATGCTGCAGCAGCAATGCCAGACTTAAGCGTCGCGCGCCGTTTTGAAATAGTTTTCACTTTTTTCTCCCCTCCTTCGCCCGCGCCCGTCTGATGACGGATCGTTCACAGTGGCGATTCCTCAGCCATACTAAACGTATGTTCAATCTAATGCAACATTACACTGAACGTGCGTATTATGTTAGCTGCCGGTGAACTCTCCAGTCCGCTTCTCTCGAAATGCCGTCAGCGCCTCGGTAAAGTCTTCGGTGCGCGTTCCCAACAGCCATTGATCTGCGTCGGCGTGCATGATTGACGCGTTGAGCGCGCCCGATAGCGCATTGATGCTACGCTTGATCATTTGGACGGCAATCGGCGGCAGCGCGGCATAACGCTTCGCCATCTCGAGCGCAGCATCATCGCGTCGTTCCGTTGCAACAAGCTCGTCGACAAAGCCCCACCCGTGAAGGGTTTCGGCGTCGATCAGATCACCCGACATCACCAACCTTTTGGCGCGGGCAGGCCCGACCAGTTCAACAGCGAGTGGGAGGGCATTCCACATCAGGTTGATGCCCAGTTTTACTTCGCCATAGCCCAACCGCGCACCGACCGCCGCAATCCGAAAATCACACGCACTGGCAATGCAGGTCGCAGCGCCCGTGGCGATGCCCTGAACCACGCAGATTGTCGGCTGATGAATCTCACGCAATGCCCGCATAAGCCGCGCACCTTGCTCCGCAGTGCGGCGCAGCTGCACCGTAGGCTGCGGCGAGCCGCCCACGCTCGACAGATCGGCACCCACGCTGAAATGATCGCCCTCTGCGCGGATGATCACTGCGCGGATGTCGGCCATGTCACGAAAGCCTTCGGCGATATGTTCAAGCTGCCGCAAAGATTGCGGGGTCAGCGCGTTGCGCCGTTCGACTCGGTCAAGGGTCACCGTTGCAATCGGGCCTTCCACCGCAATACGGAAGTCCCCGGCCTCGGCGTTCATGCCGGCACCTGGGTGGCGAGCCGTGCCTTCAGTGCCTGTTTGTCGAGTTTATAATTGGGCAATTTAGGCAGTTCGACCTCGAAGCTGAAGCTCTTGGGAATCTTGTAATTGGCAAGCATCGGTTTCAGAAACGCGCGTAGCGCTTCGGCATTGAGCTCAGGATCAGACGTCTCGATAAAGGCGTGGCCGACTTCCTGAAACACGGGATGCGGCACCGGCAAGACGGCCGCGGTCGACACGGCGGGATGCTCGCCAAGCGCCAGTTCGATCTCGACCGGATAGATATTGTAGCCGCCTGATTTGTACATTTCCTTCAGCCGTCCGACATAGCTGAAATTGCCATCGGGGCGCTCGACGCCCAGATCGCCTGTGCGCAGGAAACCATCGGCGGTGAATGCCTCCGCCGTTGCTTCGGGCCGGTTGAAATAGCCGGTCATGCAATAAGGCGAGCGAAACTGGATTTCGCCGCTCGTGCCGACGGGCACAGCGTTTCCCTCTGCGTCGGCGATGCGAATTTCGGCACCCGGGATCGGTTGACCAAAGCTTTCCGCCATCAACTTGGCCGACGCGCCAGGTTCAGTCGCGGTGATTGTGCCGCACGTCTCAGTCTGGCCGAAGACGTTGTGGATTGATGCGGGCCCGGCCATCGCCATCGACAATGCAGCCTCTGGCGTGGCCCCGCCGCCGACCACGATCAACCGGTAATTGCCGAGCCGCTCGGTGCCGCCCGGTACGGTCTGGAACATTGCGAATGTGGTTGGCCCGGCGACCAGATAGGTCAGCTTTTCATGCCGCGTGATCTCTGCAATCGTGACAAGGTCTACGCGGTGATAGAAAATCACCCTGCCACCATAAGCGAATACCGTCATACACACATTGTTGAGAGCGCCGACATGGTTGATCGGCGCGACGTTCAGCGTCGATTCCAGCCGGTCTCCCATCCAGGCAAGGTTGACCAGCGCCGTTTGCGTTATCGCGCGGTGCGACAACATCGCCCCCTTGGGCTTGCCCGTCGTGCCGGAGGTATAGACGATGACGGCGATCTCCTCCGGATCGACGGCGGCACGGCGGGCAGCGAGCGTGGCATCTTCCACCACTTCCCCGGCTTGTAGAAATGCATCGAGCGCAATCGCTCGACCGCTTGGGGTGCCCAGCGCTACAAACTGCGCAACACCATCGCCGACCGACATCAGATCGGCCAGATAATCCCGATCTTCATAAACCGGGCGACAAAAGACGAGCACAGGTGCCGCATCTTCAAGCAGATAGGCATATTCAGGGATTTGATAGCGCGGGTTCAGACCCATCCAGATTCCGCCGATCGACACGGTCGCCAGATAAGTCAGCCAGAAATCAAGCGACGGCGGCACCATGGTCGCCACCCGGTCACCCGGCGCAACACCTGCAGCGATCAGGGCGCGTGCAATCGCATCGACGCGTTCCGCCAGCCCGGCATAGGTCAGCCGTGTGTCACCCTCAACCGCGGCTTCGGCATCGGGAATTGCTACAGCGTGACTCGCCAGCAGATCATGCACGCGCGTACACGCCATCTGTCTGCCAAACCGCAAGCGGCCTTCGCGCACCATATCGGCGATTGTTGACATTTTCGTCTCCCTCATCCTGCGCTCGTCATAAGCGCAGGATGAGAGGCTGATCAAGTGTTCAGTTTTCGCGGGGATTGATACCTTCAATCACCAAGCGGGTATAGGCCTGATGCCGCCGCCGCCACAACGCCCGGTCGAAACCCGATTTACCGAGCGTGCGCTCGACATAGGGCTCAAGCAGCAAAGTGCCCATGTCCATATAGATCATCAGGAATGGTAGCCAAAGTCGATCGACATCAGTGCGAATCTGGCCGGCAGCGTCTAACTGATCGGTCCAAGTTCGCACTACGTGATAGAATCGGTCGAACAGACCATGCCCCCATTCGCTCCCCTCAAGCAGCGCTCGGCGGAGATACGCACGTGAAACATCCCACTCGTCGATATGACGATCGATCCACGCTTCGGTGTTGGCGACGATCCAATCGACATCGAGCTTGGCGTCAAGCGCGCCCTGGTAGCGATATTCGAACAACAGCTCAGTGAACTGACCCATGAAATACTTATCGACCGCCTCGCGCAACCCATCCTTTGATCCGAAGTGATGGTTGATCAACCCGACCGAGACGTCCGCCGCCGTGGAGATATCCCGTACCGTTACGCCATCGAATCCGCGATCGGAAAACAATCCCATCGCTACGCGAATTAGCCGAATTTTCGCGCTGGAAATCTCGACTATTTCGGCAGAAGCCTCGGCTTCCGCGGGGCTAGCGAACGAAAAGGGCTTTATCGGTTCGGCTTCTGACATTCTTTAGCCCTAACAGGATCGATCCGGGTTGCACAGTGCTGAACGGTTGTATAGCGAAGCACCCGGAGAGGAAATACCATGACCGACGTTGCAATCATTTCGACAGCACGCACCGCGATGGCCAAATCTGTCCGCGGCAGCTTCAACGACACGCACCCGATCATCCTGGCCGGCCACACGCTGCGCCACGCGATCGAACGCGCCGGGATCGAGCCCGGCGAGGTCGAAGACGTCATTCTAGGCACCGGCATGCCCGAAGGGGCGACGGGCTTCAACATCGCGCGCAATGCGGCGATCAAGGCAGGTTGCCCGGTCACGACCAGCGGCGTGGTGATCAACCGCTATTGTTCATCTGGGCTCCAGTCGATCGCGATGGCGGCGTCGCGCATCCGCGACGAAGGTGTGCCGGTGATGGCAGCGGGCGGAGTCGAATCGATCTCGATGGTGCAACTGTCTGGACACATGAATATGCACGGGGCCGTCGAAAACGGACTCTATGCGGCGCATCCCGCACTGTGGATGAGCATGATTGAGACCGCCGAGATCGTGGCAGAGCGCTATAATGTGAGCCGCGAATCGCAGGATCAATATGCGCTGGAGAGCCAGCAGCGCACCGCCGCAGCGCAGGCTGCCGGCAAGTTCGACGACGAAATCGTACCGTTGAAGGCAATCTGGAAAAAGGTCGACAAGGCGACGGGCCAGACTAGCGAGGTCGAGGTGCTGGTCGATCGCGACGAATGCAACCGCCCGGAAACAACCCTTGAAATGCTCGCCGGGCTGAAGCCGGTGCTGAAGAGCGGCATGACGATGGCCGAGGGCAAATATGTCACCGCTGGCAACGCCAGCCAGCAATCGGACGGATCAAGCACCGTCATCCTGATGGATGGCGACCTGGCCGCCAAGCGCGGCATCACCCCGATGGGCTGGTTCCGGGGCTTTGCTGCCGTTGGTTGCGAGCCCGACGAAATGGGAATCGGCCCGATCTTCGCGGTGCCCCGCCTGCTCGAACGCCACGGTCTCAAGATCAGCGACATCGGCTTGTGGGAACTGAACGAAGCCTTTGCCAGCCAGTGCCTCTACAGCCGGGACAAGCTCGGCATCGATCCGGCGATCTACAACGTCAATGGCGGCGCGATCTCAATCGGCCATCCTTATGGCATGACCGGCGCGCGCGGTGTTGGCCATGTCCTCATTGAGGGCAAAAGGCGCGGCGTGAAATATGCGGTCGTCACCATGTGCGTCGGCGCCGGCATGGGTGCTGCGGGCCTCATCGAAATAGCGTGACGCGAATGACCGAGTCAGACGAAGCATTTCGGGCGGAGGTCCGCGCCTTTCTGGACGAGGAACTGCCGCCCGCCCGGCGGTTTGTCGCCCATCGCCTGGAGATGATGACGCAAGACAGCGCGCGGGGCTGGCAGGCAGCGCTTGCAAGGCGAGGTTGGAGCGTGCCGAACTGGCCCGTCGAATTTGGCGGAACGGGATGGTCGGCGGCCCAATCAGCGATCTTCGTTGAGGAATGCTCGGTCGCGGGTGCCCCGCTGACGAGCGCCTTTGGCACCAGCATGATCGGCCCGATTCTGATCGCACGCGGCACAGATGCGCAACGCCGCGACCACTTGCCACCGATCGTCACTGGCGAGCGCCTCTGGTGCCAGGGATATTCGGAGCCGGGTGCAGGGTCCGATCTTGCGGCTCTGCGCACGCGCGCGACTCTCGACGGCGATCATTATGTTGTTGATGGACAGAAATTGTGGACGACCCAGGCGCATTGGGCGGACTGGATGTTCTGCCTGGTGCGCACCGACGCGAGCGGCCGCCCGCAGAACGGTATCAGTTTTCTCCTCATCGATATGAAATCGCCGGGCATCGACGTTCGTCCGATCCGGTCGATTGATGGCCTGCATCATCTGAATGAGGTTTTTTTCGACGGCGTGCGGGTGCCGGTCGCCAATCGCATCGGGGCCGAGGGCGAGGGGTGGCAAGTTGCCAAGGAGCTTTTGGGGCATGAACGGCAAAGCATCGCGAATGTTGCCGCGAGCCGCGTCGCGCTGGCCGAACTTCGCCATTGGGCCGGACCAGATAGCGGGTTTTTGACACCGCCGATTGACGAACCCGCCATTGCCATACGCCTCGTCGAGCTTGAACGACGGCTGAGCGGACTGGCCGCGCTCGAACGTACCGAGGGCCACCCCGGCCGTGGCCCGGGATCGCTGAAGCTGCTGGGTTCGGAACTGGCGCAGGATATTGCCGAACTGGCAATCCGGATAGCGGGTCCCGAGGCGCTGCCGATGCCCGACGGGACCGGTACGCCAGTATCAAGCAACGGGCTTGCAGGCGAAGAGGCTGCTGCCAACTTTCTCTTTGCGCGCGCCCATAGCATTTATGGCGGAACTTCCGAGGTTCAGCGTACCCTGATCGCGAGGACGGTCCGTGGTTGAATTTCTAACACAGACCGACGAGCATCGGCTGCTCCACGAGACCGCCGCCCGGCTCTTCCGCGAACCCGATCACCTCCTGCGCACTCTCGCTGAGTCAGGCCTGCTCGCTTTGCCATTTGCCGAGGCAGACGGCGGATGGCGGGTGGACGGGAGCATCGATCGCACCGACCAGGCGATCGCGTTTTCGGCCAAAGGCCAGGCCTATTGTGCCGACAGCACCTTGTTGCAGGCCGTGCTGGGCGGTGATCTGATCGCGGCGGGTTCCACGGCGGACAAGGCAGACATCGTTCAAAGCATCATCGAAGGCCGCGAACGAATCGCGGTTGGCCTCCATGAGCCGCATGCCAGAACCGATCTTTACCATTGCGCGACGACAGCGACGAAGACCGCCCAAGGCTGGATATTGGATGGCGCAAAGACGCTTGTGCTGGGCGCAGAAGGTGCGTCGCGGCTCGTTATTCTTGCCCGCGTGGGCGAGCGCGGCGATGACGCACGCACAGGACTGGGCCTGTTCCTGCTCGATCCATCAATGGCGGGCGTGGCCTGTCGCCATTACCGCCTGCGCGATGGTTCACCGGCCTCGGACATCGCGCTGACGGGTGTCGTTGTGCCTGAGGGAGCGCTCCTTGCTGGCCCTGATGCTGCAGCCGACCTGCTCGATCACGCAGTCGCGATGGCCCGCCTCTGCCTGGCGGCTGAAGCAAGCGGCCTAATGAGCGCGATCCTCGCTGGCACCGCAACCTATGTCAACGAACGCAAACAGTTCGGGCAAGCGATAGGGTCGTTTCAGGTCATTCAGCATCGACTCGCCGACATGGCGACGCTGACCGACCAAGCTGCGGCCCTTGTTGCGGACATTGCCCGCAGATCGGACGACCTTGGCGCCATCGACTCCGCACACCGTGCCATTGCCGAAATGGGACTGACCGTCGCAAAGGCGGCGATCCAGTTACACGGCGGGAATGGGATGACCGAAGATTTGCCCTATGGCGCGGCCTTGCGCCGGATGATGACCATTGCTTTGCTGTTCTAGCGCTCAGGTGGGCCGCTAGATGAGCCGCGTTCTCGTCACCGGCGGCCCCGGCTTTATCGGACGGCGCGTCGTCCAGCGCTTCCTTGATGCTGACTGGGATGTGACGAGCTTTTCGCTCCCCGGCGAAGCGCCGATTGCCAGCTGGTCCGGCCCAGTGCGGATGGAGCATGGCGATCTGGGCGACCGGGTAGCGGTGGCGCGAGCGGCGCGCGATTGCGATCTGGCCATTCACCTTGCGGCCCCGGTCGGCGTCGCCGGACGCTACCAATGGCAATGGGATGTGATTGCCGAGGGCACGCGCAATGTCTTCGAACGGGTCGCGGCACAGGGCGGTCGCGCGGTCGTCGCCTCTTCGATCGCGGTCTATGGTACGCTGATCCAGACGCAAGTCTGCCGTGAAGACGACGGCCACGGCCCTTGGGCGGGCGCTTACGGTCGCGGCAAGCAGGGCCAGGAGCAAGTCGCTCTGGAGATCGCGGCCGCAACCGGAATGCCGTTGACGCTGATCCGTCCGGCTAATGTCTATGGGCTGGGCGGCGCAAGCGCCTGGGGCGATCGGTTGCTCGACGCGATTGCTGCCAGCGGCGGCGCGGTCTTTGGCGATGCCGAGCGGAACGACGCAGGTCTGGTCCATGTCGAGAATCTCGCCGACGCCCTGTTTCTGGCGGGTACGCGGAAAGAGGCGATTGGCCGGACCTATAATGTCTGCGACGAAAATGGCGTGTCGTGGCGGCGCTTCTTCGACGATATGGCAGCGGTCGCAGGCAAGCCGCCGCCACCCGTCATCCCGCTCGCTGACGCGCTGGCGATGGTCGCGGCCAACGAAGACCCGGCCAATCTGGTCGAACCCAAAGACCCGAACCTGCCGTCGATGGAGGGACTCAATCTGGTCGGCTTCGACAACCGGATCGATGCGTCGCGCATCCAGGCCGAGATCGGTTGGACACCGCGAATCGGATATGCGGACGCGATGGGAGAAATCGCCGGTTCGTGGCACACGACTCGCACGGGCTAGGTCACGAACTCATCAATTGCTGAGCTCGGCGCACTGGTCATAATGAAGCGATAGCTGAGATTGGGCTACGAGCGCAGTCAGTCGCAATCGATCCAAGCGCGCCTCAACTCGATTGCAGCAGCGCCGCAAGCTTGGCAGCGACACCGGTCATAATCGCGCGGCGCTCCGCGAGCGCGTCTGCGCGTGCATCCAGTTCGACAGGCAGCGGCGGCCCGAGGTCGCGAGGCCAGTTGAGACGCGAGGTCGATAGCCATGCCTGCAACGCCGGATTCTCGCTCCACACCTGCTCATTTTCCACATCGGCGATCGTTGTGTGCAGGAAGTCGATGTCGGTATCGGGGTGCGGTACCGGGCGACACAACCGGTTCTTTTCAGCTGTGTCGAGCGGCATCGACTCGACCCTGGCAATCATTGCAGCGCTGAACACCTGCTGGCAGGTACGGACCGATTGCAGCGTGATCGCGCGCTCAGCGAACACGGGCACGGCGGGGCGCTTTTCAAGGCCATCGGCCGAGCAATCGACGTACAGCGTCGGTGCGCTCACCGGGCGGTCGCCCTGTTCGAACATGATCCGGTTGGCATCGATGCGTATGACGCGGCCAAGCCGGACGACATCGCCAATGCGCCGCAACTGTTCGCGTTCGGCAATCGAGACGGTGGCACAGCGGTACATGGTCGGGCGCACGGCAGGATCGAGCCGGGTGAGCCGTCCGCAGGCTTCGAGACGATCGAAGAGATCGGCGATCGATGTGGCGTCGTAGGCCGCCTGCACCGTGCCGAGCAGCACAGTCCCGATCGCATCGGCAAAGCGCGGGCCGGGCTGGGCTAGCTGGCGATCGATCAGCCACGAATCGCGCGGCGCGATCCAGCTCAGCCTATCAGGCGCTATCCCCTGCCTGAGCAGCCACAAACAGGCGTCGATCCCGGTCTTGCCGGCACCGATGACTGTGATCCGCGCCGGGAAGTCGGTGATCCCGACCAGCGCATTGGGGGTGACGCAGCGCACGCCGTCACCGACATGATAGGGCGGCGGGCGCATCGCCGGAACGGTCACATTCTGATATGTCGCATCGATAATTCGGCATTTGGGACCGACCCGGAACCGTTCGCCGGTTGTCAGCGACCGGAAGCAGCCATCGCCTTGATACTGCGACATCGGCCGGTAATCGACACGCCCCGATGGCAGGAATATTCGCTGCATCACCTGATCGAAATAGGCGCACACTTCGCCAACGCTGGCGAGTTCGAGCAAACCCGCGTTCCAACCCGCCGCATCGATCGAATCATCGCCCAGACGGCGGGATTCAACGCCATAACCCGTCGAGGGCTGATGCAAGCGAACGAACGGATAGGCCAAAGTCCAATGACCCCCCGGCTGATGATAGCGGTCGACAATCACGACACGCGCGTCGGTTTCGGTGATCAGTGTATCGACAAACGCCATCCCCATCCCGCCAGCGCCAATAACGAGGTAGTCAGCCGCCACCATTACGGGAACGGCAGGATTGTCTATGGACATCGATTTCTCCCGGCAGGCGACCAACATCAGGCCATTCACTTCCATCTCTGCTCACTGAACAATTGATCAGTTTACGAGTCAAGGCGTCAGTATCGGTCAGTCAGTATCGCACAAACTACTGTCCCCGGTTCAGGAACACCCAGCCTAACCCGGCACCGCTTCAAACTTTCGTGCCGGCGGATGCGCGGCCATGTCGTGATCCCAGCCGGTGAGCGCGGTCACCAACGCGATCAACTCCTCGAAGTGATCTTGCAACAGCCCGCGCGGGTTTGTGTCGTGCTGGATGCACAGCGACGCCGTGCTGCGCGTCTTTGCCCATCAGCTTGGTGGCAGGCCCCGCGATATGCGTCACGCTGATATGCTTGCCCGCCATCAGCAGATTGTCGATGTTGACCGAGTAGAGGCAGCGGAAGGGAATCTCGGAGGACTGCTTGTCGCGCATGTCGAAAATCCAGTCCTTCAGGCGGAAATCATATTTGCCCTCGCCCGGCTCCCAGGCGCAGTGGATGCAGAAGGATCCGTCACTGGCGATCAACGTGTCGTTGAAGCGGACATGGTTCCTGATGTCCTGTTCGGTCAGCACATAGTCCCCGCGATAGCGCCGAAACTCGCCTTGCGCCGCGACATAAGCCATTCAGTCGAACGCCAGATTGGCATAGGCCACAGGCTCTATCCGCTTGACGTTCGAAAATGTGCCGTAGAGCGCGCGCATCAGATAATCGCGCACCAGCTCGCCCGATGTGTAAGGGTCGAGCACTGGCCATATTCCCAGAAATGCGTGGCGGGCACGATGTCGCCGCGCCGCCCGAAGCGGAAGGCTGGGGTGGCCGGGTTGTCGCCCGCGCTGGGTCCGGGGCCGTTTTCCTCGCCCGTTTTGATCAATTGACCACTCAGATTGGCATAGTCCTTGGAGACCTCGGTTGCCCAGGGCACATCGGGAAAGGGCTCGGGATGGTCCGCCATGCGGGTACGAAAGAACAGCGTGTTGCCGTGGTGCATGTCATCGGCCACTTCGGGTGCATAGGGCTCGTTATAGTTGGCGCGGGCTTCGCGTCCGAACATTGTGTCCGCACCCGAAAGGACGCCGAGCGCCGCGGTCCCGCTGGCATCGACGAACATGCGCGCACGGAACCGCCTTGCGTGGCCACCGCGCGCGGTGACGGTATCGATCGAAACGATGCTTGCGCCACCGCGTGCGGCGGCGACAATCCGGTGCTGCAGAAACACGGACGCTGAGCACGATCATGCTCTTCCCGGACTGACGCCCCATGATCGTCAACGGCCCCAGCGGGTGCCAAAACGTTGACACACATACATACTGAACATATGTTCAGTCGCAAATCAAACCGGAGGGGATCACGGAACCATGGCAACCTACAACCGGGAGACGATCAAGGCCGTGATCGGCACTGAAGTTGGCGTGTCCGACTGGTTGGCCATCACCCAGGACATGGTGAACCAGTTTGCGGCACTGACCCGCGATCCCGTGGAAATTCACACCAATGTCGAATTGGCGAAACGCACTCCATTTGGCGGCACCATCGCGCATGGGTTGCTGACGCTGTCGCTGATCGGCGGGTTCTGCACCTCGGCGGAGGTGCTGATGGAAGGTATTACCATGGGCCTCAACTACGGCTTTGACAAAGTGCGCTTCATTGCGCCGGTAAAGACCGGCTCGCGCCTGCGCGGGCGGTTTTTCCTGCGATCAATGGAGGAGAAAAAGCCCGGCCAATGGGTGTCGACCTTTGACGTGACGATCGAAATCGAAGGCGAGGACAAGCCCGCGCTCGTCGCCGAATGGCTGGGCATGCAATACGCCGCATAACATCGAACCGGCGATCATGCGGCAGCGCATATCGCCCCCGAACAGGCATCCCGAACAGGCATCAGGAGAGAATTGATGACAATTCGTTTTGACAATCGCGTGGCCATTATCACCGGCGCGGGTAATGGGCTTGGCCGGCAGCACGCGCTACAAATGGCGGCGCGCGGTGCCAAGGTGGTGGTCAACGACTATGGCGGCAGCGCCGACGGCACCGGCGGTTCGTCCGAACCGGCGGAACGGGTAGTCGCAGAGATCATCGCGGCGGGCGGTGAAGCGATGGCGCATGGGGCCAATGTCGCCAATGCCGAACAGGTCGCCGACATGGTCGACAAGACCATGGCCAAATGGGGCCGGATCGACATTCTGGTCAACAACGCCGGTATCCTGCGCGACCGCGCCTTTGGCAAGATGACGATGGAGGACTGGAACGCGGTGATGACCGTCCATGTCACCGGCTCGACGATCTGCACCATGGCGGTGTGGCCGCACATGAAGGCCGCCAATTATGGCCGCATCGTCATGACCAGCTCGTCATCGGGCATTTACGGCAATTTCGGCCAGTCAAACTATGGCGCGGCCAAGATGGCGGTGATCGGCCTGATGAACGTCCTGCATATTGAAGGCGCTAAGAACAACATCCGCATCAACACGCTTGCGCCTGGCGCCGCCACACGCATGACCGAAGAGCTGCTCCCCCCACCGGTCATCGCCCTGATGAAGCCCGAATTGGTGACGCCGGGCCTGCTCTATCTCGTCAGCGAGGACGGCCCGTCACGCGTCATTCTGGACGCCACGGCGGGCGGTTTTGCGCGAACCTATATCCATGAAACGGAAGGCGTCTGCTTTGCCCCGGGCGACTGCACGCCCGAAAATGTTGCCGCCCATTTCGCTGAAATCTCTGATCCGGCAGGCCAGCATCTGTATGAAGGCGGTGGCGAACAGGTCATGAAGTTCGTAACCAAAGCGGCCGCCGTGGCCGGAATGAAACTGGGCTGATCGACTGGCCAGGACGATGGTGTAGGTAGGGCGGGATGACCCGTAACCGCCTTCCCGTCGTCCTGGCGACTGCGCTCGCCTTGCTGGCGTTCGCGGGAAATTCGCTGCTGACCAGAGCGGCGCTCGCAGGGGGTGGGATCGCCCCGGACAGTTTCGCCGCGATTCGACTGGGCGCTGGTGCCGCCATGTTGCTGGCGATTGGGATCGGGCGGGGGCTGGCGGTCAGGCCGCGCGCCGCCGATCTGCCGGGCATTATCGCGCTGTTCGCCTACGCCGCTGCCTTTACCCGCGCCTATGTCAGCCTTGGGGCCGCGACGGGGGCGCTGATCCTGTTCACTTCGGTGCAAATGACCATCGTCGCGGGAGGCCTTGTGGGTGGCGCTTTCCTCAGCATGCGTCAGGGTGCAGGCATTTTGATCGCCTTGTCGGGCCTTGCCTGGCTACTCGCCCCCGGCGTTACTGCCACGCCGACGCTCGGCGCGGCTGCGCTGATGACGGCGGCGGGGGTCGCGTGGGGCGTCTATACCCTGATCGGGCGGGGCAGCGGCGCGGCGATTGCAAGGACCGCGCGCAATTTCATCGGCACCATCCCCCTCGCCCTTGTGTTGGTTGCCATGGCAGGGCTGGATGGCACGCCGACAGCGATCATGCTGGCGGTGGCATCAGGCGCGATCACATCGGCGCTGGGCTATGTCATCTGGTACAGCGTGTTGCCCAGCCTATCGGCGGTCACGGCGGCAAGCCTGCAATTGCTGGTGCCGGTCATCACGGCGCTGGGGAGCCTGATCTGGCTGCGCGAGCCGCTGACCATCACCTTGGCGGGAGCCAGCCTGCTGATCCTGGCCGGTGTCGCGATGACGCTCAGGCGATCATGACCCGGCCCGGAAACGGGTCGGCGACACGCCAATTTGCGCCGCGAACGAGCGCGAAAAGCTGCTGCTGCTGCTGCGAAAGCCGCACGCCAGCGCGATGGCAGTAACGGGTATGCCCGTCCGGGTCAGCAGCACCCATATGATCCGCGTGCCGGAGGGCAACCGGTTCGAGCTTCGCCTCGCGGACGGCGCGGTGAACCCTTATCTGAAGCCCCCTGGCGTGCTCGCGGCCGGGCAGGACGGGATGGCGCAGGCGCGCGATCCGGGGCCCCGGCTGGACATCAACATGTACACCGACGGCCACACCATGCCCAACGCCAAGAAGCTACCGCTCAACCTGTTAGACGCGCTCCGCGCCCTGGAGGGGTCGAGTGTGCTGCGCGAGGCGCTGGGGTCGCTGGTCCCTGCCTATCTGAAGCTGAAATATGTCGAATGGAACGATTATGCCTGCCATCTGACCCAGTGGGAGCGCGACACGACGCTCGATTGCTGACATGCTGACCAAATAACAAGAAACGCGGGGGAGAGGACGGAATATGGCAATGCTTCAGGGCAAGGTGGTCGCCGTGACTGGCGCCGGGCGCGGCATCGGGCGCGAGATCGCGCTGCTTTGCGCGCGTGAAGGAGCCGCCGTCGTCATCAATGATTTCGGCGGATCGGCGGACGGTGAAGGGTTGGATGCGGGCCCGGCACAGGAAACCGCCAACGATATCAAGGCGGCGGGCGGGCGGGCGATTGCCAACACCGCCAGTGTCGCCGACCCCGCCGGAGCGGCCTCGATCATCGAGGATGCGGTAAAAGCTTTCGGGCGGATCGACGCGGTGGTGAACAATGCCGGCATCCTGCGCGACCGCATCTGGCACAAGATGAGCCATGAGGATTGGAGCGCGGTCATCGACGTCCATCTCAATGGCGCGTTCAACGTATCAAAGGCAGCCACCCCCTATTTCCGCGATCAGCAATCGGGCAGCTTCATCCACTTCACCTCGACCAGTGGGCTGATCGGCAATTTCGGCCAAGCGAACTACTCCGCCGCCAAGCTCGGCATTGTCGGCCTGTCGCAGTCGATCGCGCTCGACATGGCGCGCGCGGGGGTGCGCTCCAACTGCATCGCGCCCTTCGCCTGGAGCCGCCTCGTCGCGACCATCCCAGCGACCACGCCCGAGGAGGAAG
>MSXR01000018.1 GCA_002083655.1 Proteobacteria bacterium ST_bin14
CTGGGCCAGCAGGGGCGCGCTATCGCCCAGGGCGCGCGATTCTGCGGCCACCCGGTCGGCATCGCGTGTTGCCCGGTCCAGCCGCGCGGTTGCGGCGGCGAGCGCGGCCTGCGCCACCCGCGCCTCTGCCGCTTCGCTGGCCTGTGCCGCCAGCGCCTGTGCCAGCGCCACATCAGCATCGCGGCCAACCCGCTCGGCATCGGCTTGTGCTGCCTCCAGCGCGGGCTGGCGCGCGGTGGCACCCGCCAGCCGCGCTTCGATCTGCACCCCTTCCTCGGCGATCCGGGCAAGCGCGTCCGCTGCGTCATGCGCCAGCGCCCCTTCGCGCTCACGATCCGTCACGATGCGCGCCTGCGCTTCGGCCAGATCGGCGATGCGGCGATCAACGCTGCTGCGTTCGGTGCGCAAGGTGGCGAGTTGGTGCCCAGCCTCACTCGCCCGGTCGCGGGCCGACAGTGATGCCGCCCGCGCGGCCGCCAGCGTATCAGTGGCCTGTGCCTGATAGGCAGCGGCGGCGCGTTGCCCCTCTGCAGCCTGCGCCACGCGGGCGTCGGCGGTGGTGGCTTCGGCGCGGGCCTCATCAGCGGCAGCAGCGGCATCGCGCCAGCGGGCAAAAATCATCCGCGCTTCGGCGACGCGAATCTGATCGGATAGCGCGCGATATCGTTCGGCCTGCTTGGCTTGGCGGCGCAAAGCGGCGGCGCGCGCTTCCTGCTCGCCGATCAGTTCATCAAGTTTGGCAAGGTTCGCCTCGGTTGCGCGCAGTTTCTGCNNCTGCTCGGCGTCCTTGCGGCGCACATGCAGCCCGGCAATTCCCGCTGCTTCCTCCAGCATTGCCCGGCGCTCGGCGGGGCGCGCGGCAATGACCGCGCTGATCCGGCCCTGGCTGACCAATGCGGGCGAATGCGCGCCCGTGGCGGCATCGGCGAACAGCAGCGACACGTCCTTTGCGCGCACATCGCGCCCGTTGATGCGGTAGGCAGAGCCCGCGCCGCGCTCAATCCGGCGCACGATTTCGGTTTCGTCGCCTGCGGTCATGCCGTCACCGGCCGCGTCGAGCAGAATTGATACCTCGGCAAAGTCGCGCTGCGGGCGGGTGGCGGTGCCGGCGAAGATCACGTCTTCCATCCCGGCACCGCGCATCGACTTTGCGCTGTTTTCGCCCATCGTCCAGCGCAAGGCTTCGAGCAGGTTTGATTTGCCGCAGCCATTGGGGCCGACAATGCCGGTCAGCCCCGGTTCGATCCGCAGGTCGGCGGGATCGACGAAGCTTTTAAAGCCTGTCAGTCGAAGCCGCTTGATCTGCATGCCGCTGGTTGCCCTCCCCTTGGTCGAACGCCCTAGTCGAACGCCCCGCTCAGGCCCCGGCGGCCTTCAGCGCCTTTTCCAGCCCCGGCCAGTCGAGCACGCCGTCGACGATCTTGCCGTTTATGATGAAGGTCGGCGTGCCCGAAATCTTGTACTGGGTATCCGCCGCCTGAAGGTTCAGCGCCACCTTGTCGACGGCTGCCTTGTCAGCCAGGCAAGCCCGCGCCTTGGCTTCGGGAAGCCCGCGCTGCTTGACGAAATCGAGATACCCCAGCGTTTCGGACCAGAAGGTCGCGGCCTCAAGCGGCTGCATCGCCTGCACCTTGGCGATCACCTCCTCGGGCAGTGTCGACAGCGGCGCGAGCAGGCGCTGCTGTTCGAGCATCATCTGATCGAGCATCGGAAACAGCGCGGCATCCTCAACGCACTGGCCCAGCAGCAACGGCCCCAGATCATAGGGATGCAGCGGGAAATCGCGGAATTCATAGGATACCTTGCCCGCCGCGATTGGCCCCGCCTTCATCAGCGGCAGGCCGTTGCGGTCAAAATTGGCGCAGGTGGGGCAGGTGCGCGATCCATATTCGATCACCTTGATGGGCGCATCGGGATTGCCCATGCGAAAGCCGCCCTCTGGCGTGCGCGATACAACATCGGTCCAGGCCTTGCCCGCCGGAGCGGCCACCGCCGCAACGGCTGCCGCCGGGGCAGAAACGGTGCCGCCCGCTTCCTTGTTGCACCCGGCAAGGGCCAAAGCGGGCAGAACGGCAAGCATCAAACGCAGCTTCATCACACGATACTCCTTGGTCAAACTTGCCCGTTGGGGGCGGGATAGCGGCGACGGGAAATCAGCGGGCACCCTTGGCACGCAGCAAAGGCTCCACTTTTTCCCAGACAAATTCGTCAGTCGGCACGCCGTTGATCACGATTGACGGCGTGCCCTTGATCACCGTGCTTGCAGCCTCGCCATTGGCAATCATCTTGGCAAGGATCGTCTGGTCGGCAAAACAGGCATTGATGCGCGCGGTCGTCAGCCCGCGTGCGCGCATTAGATCAATCAGCCCGCTTGCCTGCGCCCCGGCCCGCACCTGTTCCAGCGGCGTATCAAGCTGAAAGCGTTTCGCGTCACGCTCCATAAAGCCAATGCCGAGCCCAAGCCACTCGCTTTGCCGCGCAAAAATCTCCTCCGCGCCCTCCACAAAGCCCCGGCCGCCCGCGCATCGCACCAGCAGCGTCGCGCCCAGATCGAGTAAATCACGCGAAATCGGGCGATATTCGATTGATGTCGACCCCGACCGGATGAACTGCTCCTTCAGCACCGGCGCCGATGCGGCGGAAAATTCCGCGCAGTGGCTGCACGTGAAGCTCAGATACTCGATCACCTTCACCCGCGCCTTCGGGTTGCCAAGGATGACATTGCCGGCAGCCGTTGTCGCCACGGTCGTCGTCCAGTCGCGGGCGACGGCGGCAGGTTTTGCGCCAGTTTTCGCGGTTGCCTTTGCAGCTGGTTTGGCCGGCGGTGATGCCGGCGCGCTGCCCGCCAGGCTAAACAGGGCGATGCCAGCGACAATCATCAGGCGGTTCATTCGGCTGGCTCCGGTGGTTCTATCATGGGCGGGCCGCGCGTGGCAGCAACGCCTGCGGCCAATGCCTCCAGCACCGCCTTAAATTCAGGATCGGCAATCGCGCGCAGGCTGTCGCCCAGTTCGACCGGCACTGCCCGGATCGAAGGGGGTGCCTTGCGGGCCGGCGGCGCGGGCACATCGCCGCTGCGAATCGTGACCTTGATGATGGCGGCATAGCCAAAGAACCGGTTCACCCGCTCAATAATCTCCGGCGTGATGTGCTGCATCATCGGGCCATGCGCGCCGCGCACCACCAGCGCCAGCGTGCCCTCTGCCCGTTTGCCGTGCGGAAATTTAATCGATTCGGGCGCGGACACCGCGGCGTAACGCGGCCCGACGATTTCCGCCCAGCGGCTGACGACGGCACTTTGGACAAAACCGTACCGCCGAAACGCTGCCCCGCCAACATCAGGCAACAGATCAGCCACCGCCCGTGCGGGCCCGCCCCGATTCGCGCTGGGCTTGGCCTCCACCGCTGGCTTGGCCTTTTTGGGCTTCGCTGCGGCCGGGGGATGTGAAACGTCGCTGTTGCTCATATCGGCCCCCATGCCATAGCGACGCGGTGGACGCCAAGCTCTCCGATCATGAAAGCATCGCCGCTGCCCTGCTCGGCTGGTATGATGGCCATGCCCGCGACTTGCCGTGGCGCAACCGCCCGGGTGCGCGGGCCGATCCCTATCGCGTGTGGCTGTCAGAAATCATGCTGCAGCAGACCACGGTCGCAACCGTGAAGCCGCGCTTTGCCGAATTCTTCGCCCGCTGGCCGACGGTGCACGATCTGGCAGCAGCGCCCGATGCCGATCTGATGGCGGCATGGGCGGGGCTTGGCTATTATGCGCGCGCCCGCAATCTGCTGGCGTGCGCGCGCGCGGTGGTGCGCGACCATGGCGGCGCTTTCCCGGCGGATGAGGCGGCACTGCGCGCGCTGCCCGGCATTGGCGATTATACTGCGGCTGCCATCACCGCGATTGCCTTTGGCCAGCGCGCGGTGGTGGTGGACGGCAATGTTGAGCGCGTGGTTGCGCGGCTGTTTGCGATTGACACGCCGCTGCCCGCCGCCAAACCGCTGATCCGCCAGGCAACCGACCAGATCACCCCAGCCAGTCGCGCCGGTGATTTCGCTCAGGCCATGATGGACTTAGGGTCCAGCCTGTGCGGCCCGCGCGCCACCCGGTGCCTGTTATGCCCGCTCCGCCCCCATTGCCGGGCCACAGCGCAGGGCGCGCCGACCGCCTATCCCGCCAAGCTGGCCAAAAAGGCCAAACCCCAGCGACACGGCATTGTTTTCTGGCTGGAGCGCGACGGCCATGTCCTGCTGGTTCGCCGCCCGGCCAAGGGATTGCTGGGCGGCATGCGCGCGCTGCCCAGCGGCCCCTGGACGGAGGCTCCACCTGGATTGGATGGCGCGCCGCTGCCCGGAATCGACTGGCAGATCGCCGCCGGGCGGGTCACCCACGCCTTTACGCATTTCACCCTCGAACTGTCGCTTGCGAGCGGACGCGCCGAGGGGCATGAAGCCCCGGCAGACAGCGAGTGGTGGGCGATTAATGCGCTTGATTCGGCAGGACTGCCCACCGTGTTCGCCAAAGCCGTCAGGTTGGGGCGGCCCGGTTAGGACAAGCATGATGATGGAGATGAGCATGGCGTTGACGACCCGGAATCTGGCTTTTGGCACAGCGCTGCTCGCGATGACCGCAGGCGCGGCTTTTGCGGGCGAAGCACAACGCCAGCCCACGCCAACGGTGATGGAACGCGCGCCGCTAACCCAGTCCAAAGCGCTGATCGACAGCTATCCCGCGACCGACAAGACGCCAGGCGTTGTCGCCACCGTTGGGCGCGGCGATGCGGCCCCAACGGTGATCGCGGCGGGCATGATTGCCAGCGATGCGGGCGCCGCCAAGGCCGATGAAAATTCGCTGTGGCGCGTCTATTCGATGACCAAGCCGATTACCGCGATGGCAGCGATGATGCTGATCGAACAGGGCAAGTTAAAGCTGGATCAGCCGGTTTCTGATTTTATCCCGTCGTTCAAGAATATGACGGTGCTGGTCGATCCCACCAAGGATCTCACCGCGCGCCCGGCCACAACGCCGATCACGGTCCGCCATTTGATGACGCACACCGCCGGGCTGGGGTACACCATCATCACCACCGGCCCTTTGCTGAAAGAATATGAGCGCCAGGGCATCACCCCGTTCAGCGCCAATGAGCAGGTAGAGGCACAATTGCGGCTGGCGCGCCCGAAAAGCCTGGCGGAGTTCGCCGATCGCGTCGGCAAATTGCCACTAATCGCTGAACCAGGCACCAAATGGAGCTATTCGATCGGGCTCGACGTGCTGGGCCGCGTGGTTGAAGTGGCCAGCGGCATGCCGTTTGAAACCTATCTGCAAAAGCACATCTTCACCCCGCTGAAGATGAATTCGAGCTATTTCACGGTGCCCGGCAAAGATGCCGCGCGGCTGGTGACGGGCTATACCTGGGTTGGCGCAAACCGTGTGCCGCTTGATCCCGGTGCAACCTCAATCTTCCTGAAGCCGCCCAGCTTCCCCTATGGCGGTGCCGGGCTGGTGATGTCGGCGCATGATTATGACCGGTTTCTGCACATGCTGCAAAATGGCGGGACGCTGGACGGCAAACGGTTGATGAAACCCGCCACGGTGGCGCTGGCAATGTCGAACCTGCTGCCAGAGGGCGTTCGTTATGGCGGCGCGGTGGCGAATACCGGTGGCGCATCGGGGCCGATGCAGGGCTTTGGTGCGGGTGGTTCAGTCTATCTGGTCGATATCCCCGGCGGTCCTTCCAAGGGCACCTATGGCTGGGGCGGTGCGGCTGGCACGATTGCCTGGGTTGATCCGGTCCGAAAACTGCGCGCGACGGTGATGGTCAATTACCTGCCGGGCGAAAAATGGCCGCTGCGGCGTGATTTCACCAAGGCGCTCTATACCGATCTCGCGCAATAAGCGGCGCGGCGATGACCCCCGGTTTTACAGGCGGCTTACTCGACCGCGCTGATCGGCTGCGCCACGATGCCGATGCGCTGGCAGCGGTAACCGCTGATTGGCGTGCCCGTGTGTTGAAGCTCGATAATTTTGAGCCAAGCTTGACGGGCGACGGGATGCTCGACTGGGGCAGCCTGGCCGATCTGCCCGACAATGCCGAACTGATCCTGCTGGGGCTCGACGGTGATCGCCCACATTTTGCGGCGTTCCAGCCGGGCATGCGCGCGCCGCTGGGGCGATCGATGCGGTTGTTCGCGATGCTGGATCAATTCGCGCCGGGCGAGGCGGCAACCTATGCCGCAGCGCGCAGCCTGCTCGACTGGCATAGCCGCCACCAGTTTTGCGCCAATTGCGGCACGCCGACGACAATGTTTCGGGCTGGCTGGGCGCGCCAGTGCGGCAATTGCCAGGCGGAACATTTCCCCCGCGTTGACCCGGTGGTGATCATGATCGCCGAACATGATGGCCGCGCGCTGCTGGGCCGCCAACCCGCCTGGCCGGCCGGACGCTATTCGGCGCTGGCCGGCTTTCTGGAACCCGGCGAATCGATGGAAGAAGCCGTGACGCGCGAGATTTTTGAGGAAGCGGGCGTGCGCGTATCAAACGTGCGCTACATCGCCAGCCAGCCCTGGCCGTTCCCGTCATCACTGATGATGGCGTGTGTCGCGACTGCCGAGGATGACGTGATCACGCTCGACACCAATGAGCTGGAAGATGCGATCTGGGTGGAGCGCGCGGTGGTGCAGGCCGTGCTGGCGGGCGAACCGGGGCCGTTCCTGGCACCCCCGCCCTATGCGATTGCGCACACGCTGTTGAGTGCCTGGGCGGCGGGGTAGGTCGTTAAGGCATCAACTTGAGCGGCGGCTTTCGCCCCAGTTGCGAACATTCCAATGAACCGCAATTTCGTCTAAAAGCACCCGATGCGCGCATTTTTCGTCTTTGCCATAATTGCTCAGACCCTTGTCTGCGCCACTATTTGGTTTTTAGCGTTGGGTTTGTCAACGAAGGGCTCTCAGCCATGGTATCCGGCGGATTTGGCAAGCGCTAGCTACCTATACGGTTGGCCAATTATTACCATAATTACCATTATTTATGCCGTGAAGCGATGGAGTTCGCTTAAGCTGAAACACAAACCCGAGCTTTGACTTCAAATGACCACTTCCCACCAAAAACCGGCCATTCGCACCAAGAGGCTCCGACCCAGTCTTATCTGATCGAAGGTCCCTATATTGTCTGCCGCCACCCTGAACTTTTTTAACGGTCCAACGCGCCCCAGCAGATCCGGTCCGTGTGCCTCGGTGGATGCCGAAACAAGTTCAGCATGACTTTAAAAAAAGGGCGCCGTGCGTTCCAGCAGGCTGGCGCGGCTTTCGATACAGCCGCATCGGCAGCCCAACCCCACCTATCCCCGCGCCCGTGCCTGGCGATAGGTGCCCAGTAGCCGCACCCATTTGGAGTGGAAGCCGAGTTCTTCCAGCGCCCGATCAAGCGCCGGATCGCCGGGCTTGCCGACGATATCGGCGTAGAATTCGGTCGCGGCAAAGCTGCCGCCGCGCTGATAGCTCTCCAGCTTCGTCATGTTGACGCCATTGGTCGCGAAACCGCCCAGCGCCTTGTAGAGCGCGGCGGGGACGTTCTTCACCTCGAAGATCAGCGTCGTCATGAACGGCCCGTCGCCCTCGACGGGGCGACCACCACGCGCGAGCACCACGAACCGAGTCGTATTATGATCTGCATCGGCCAGGTCTTCGGCCAGCAGGTTCAGGCCATAGATCGCGGCTGCACCGGGAGGCGCGAGCGCTGCAATCGCCGGGTCAGCCCGCTCTGCCACCACCGCTGCTGCGCCCGCCGTATCGGGATAGGCGATCGGCGCGATATCGTGATCGCGCAGCCAGTGGCGGCACTGGCCGAGCGCCTGGGGGTGGCTCATCGCCTCGCGGACATCATCCCGCGTGCCCGTGCCCATCAGCGCGTGGCGAATCGGCAGAAAATGCTCGCCGGTAATCACCAGCCCCGATTCGGGCAGCAGAAAGTGCATATCCGCCACCCGGCCATGCAGCGAATTTTCGATGGGAATAATCGCGCAATCGGCCCGCCCATCCTGCACCGCCTCTATCGCATCAGCAAAGTCGAAACAGGGCAGGGGCAAGCCCTGGGGGAATGCCTGCACTGCAGCAACGTGCGAATTCGCGCCCGGCGCGCCCTGAAAGGCAACCGCCCGCTCAGGGTGTTGCGCCGCTGCGGCGGCCATGTCGGCGACGATCGGACGGGCGGGCGCTGCAAAATTTTCCATCGCGGTCGCGCCTATCGATGCGAGCGCGCAACGGCAAGCGCGCTTGCAGTGCTGCACTTGCGAACCTAAAGGGGGCCAAGTTTTACAAGAGGCGCGCTACCCAAATGGATATTCGGACCAATACGATTGCAGGCTGGGTTCTGGCCGCGCTGTTTGTGGCGCTGGGCTTTGGCATGGTGGGCAGCCTTCTCTTCAAGCACGAGCCGCTTGAAAAGCCCGGCTATCCAATCGAGGGGGCCGTGGAAGCCAGCGCCGATGGTCCTGCCGTGCCGGACATGCCGATTGAAGTGATGATGGCCTCTGCCGATCTCGCCAAGGGTGCCGAAGTGTTCAAGAAATGCGGATCATGCCACAATGCGGTTGAAGGTGGCGCGAATGGCATCGGCCCCAATTTGTGGGGCATTTTGGGCAAGCCAATCGCCAAACAGGCCGGTTTTGCCTATTCCGACGTCTTGACGGCAAAGGGCGGCAACTGGGATTTCGCGGCGATGAACGAATGGCTCACCAACCCGCGCAAGTTTGCGTCGGGCACCAAGATGAGCTTTGCCGGTCTCGCCAACCCGCAGGACCGCGCAAATGTCATCGTGTGGCTGAACGCACAGGGATCAAACCTGCCGCTGCCTGCAGCGCCCGAAGCTGCTGCCGCCGAAACAACGACGACGCCCGATGATGCCGCGGTCACTGCCGATAACGCCGCGGTGCCTGCGGCGGAGTAAGAATGGTTGCTGGCCCCGGTCGTTATTCGATCGGGTCCGGCATCTCGCGGTAAAAGTTGCGGACCACGTCCCAGGCTTCCTGCGCGGTTTCGACGAAGGTGAAGATGCTCAGGTCGCGGGCGGACACGACGCCCTCTTCCACCAGCGCGTCAAAATTCACCACGCGGTTCCAGAATGCGCGGCCAAACAGCAGCACGGGAATCGGCTTGATCTTGCCGGTTTGAATCAGCGTCAGCAGCTCAAACAGCTCATCAAACGTACCGAAACCGCCCGGAAACGCCGCCAAAGCGCGCGCATGGAGCAGAAAATGCATCTTTCGCAGCGCGAAATAGTGGAATTGCAGGCTTAGCGAAGGCGTGACGTAAGGATTGGGGGCCTGTTCGTGCGGCAGCACGATGTTCAGCCCGATTGATTCAGCCCCGATGTCGGCAGCACCGCGATTCGCCGCTTCCATGATCGACGGCCCGCCGCCCGAACAAACGACGAATTGCCGCTTGCCATGATCGTCGCGCGGGCATTCGCTCACCAACCGGGCCAGGTCGCGGGCCACATCATAATAATGCGATTTGGCGACCAGGCTTTGCGCGACCTTTCGCGCCTCGTCCGTTTCCGCGCGATCAAGCAACGCCTGCGCTTTTGACGGCTCTGGAATGCGCGCCGATCCGTAAAAAACAAAAGTCGACCCAATATTGGCTTCCTGAAACACCAGTTCGGGCTTCAGCAATTCAAGTTGGAACCGCACCGGGCGCAAATCTTCCCGCAACAAGAAGTCCATATCCTGAAAGGCAAGGCTATACGCCGGATGCTCGGTTTGCGGGGTTGAAACCTGCCCTTTGGCGGTTTCGGCATCTTCTGCTGCAGGGGCAAAGACACGGTCGGGCACTTTTGGATCATTCATTGATTCGCCCTACCGCAACTGTTGCCAGTGGCAAATCCCCAATAGCAATCACGCCATCACAATCACCCATGGCCGTATTGACAGGCCCCGCCACGCCGCTAGGGCGGTAAGTGGGCCACGCGGTCCCAACGCCGCGCGTGCTCTCTGTGAGGAGAGACTGACATGACTGATTCTGCCGTTATCGACGCAACCACTGCGTCCACACCCCCAAAACCCACCACAAAACCGGCGCGCCCGTTTTTCTCATCGGGTCCGTGCGCCAAGCCGCCGGGCTGGGATGCCGCCAAACTGGCAACCGAATCGCTTGGCCGTTCGCACCGCTCCAAAATCGGCAAGGCGCGGTTGCAGCATGCGATTGACCTGACCCGCAAAATCCTGGGCGTGCCCGATACGCACCGGATCGGCATTGTGCCTGCGTCTGACACGGGTGCCTATGAAATGGCGATGTGGACGATGCTGGGCGCCCGCCCGGTTACCGCCGTCGCGTGGGAAAGCTTTGGCGAGGGCTGGGTCACCGATGCGGTGAAGCAGCTCAAGCTGAACCCCACCGTGCTGCAGGCCGATTATGGCGAGCTGCCCGATCTGACGACGATTGATCAAGGCCATGACGTGCTGTTCACCTGGAACGGCACCACCAGCGGCGTGCGCGTGCCCAATGGCGACTGGATCAGCGATACGCGCGAAGGGCTGACCTTTGCTGACGCGACCAGCGCGGTGTTCGCGTATGATATGCCGTGGGACAAGCTGGATGTGACGACCTTTTCCTGGCAAAAAGTGCTGGGCGGCGAAGGCGCGCACGGCATCCTCATCCTCGGCCCGCGCGCGGTGGAACGGCTGACCAGCTACACGCCCGCCTGGCCGCTGCCCAAGATTTTCCGGCTGGTTTCAAAGCGCGCGCTGGCAGAGGGCATTTTCAAGGGCGAGACGATCAACACCCCGTCGATGCTGGCGGTGGAAGACGTGATCTTCGCGCTGGAATGGGCCGAAACGCTGGGTGGCCTTTCCGGGCTGATGGCGCGCAGCGATGCCAATGCCGCCGCGCTCGACGCGATTGTGGCGGAGCGCGACTGGCTGGGCCATCTCGCCGCTGATCCAGCGACCCGGTCCAAAACCAGCGTCTGCCTGACGGTGGCGGGATCGGACGAGGCGTTCATCAAGAAAATGGCCGGTGCGCTGGAAAAAGAAGGCGCAGCGTTTGACGTGGCGGGGTACCGCGATGCGCCGCCGGGCCTGCGCATCTGGTGCGGCGCGACGGTCGACACCGCCGATATCGTGGCACTCGGCCCATGGCTCGACTGGGCCTATGCGACGGCGAAGGCCGGCTGAACACAACCTCCTCGTCACCCCGGGCTTGACCCGGGGTCCCGCTTTTCTCTCCACCGCCCGCAACAAGAAGCGGGACCCCGGCTCAAGGCCGGGGTGACGGTGACATCAAGGATATCGATATGCCTAAAGTCCTCATTTCCGACAAAATGGACCCCAATGCCGCCGCCATTTTCCGCGCACGCGGCGTGGAAGTTGATGAAATCACCGGCAAGACGCCCGAAGAGCTGATGGCGATCATCGGCCAATATGACGGCCTCGCCATCCGCAGCTCGACCAAAGTCACCAAGGCGATCCTGGAGCACGCCACCAATTTGAAAGTGATCGGGCGCGCCGGGATTGGCGTGGACAATGTCGATATCCCCGCCGCATCGGCCAAGGGTGTCGTTGTCATGAACACCCCGTTCGGCAATTCGATCACCACCGCTGAACACGCCATTGCGCTGATGTTCGCGCTTGCCCGGCAATTGCCAGAGGCAGATGCCAGCACCCAGGCGGGCAAGTGGGAAAAAAACCGCTTCATGGGCGTGGAGCTGACCAGCAAAACGCTGGGGCTGATTGGCGCTGGTAACATCGGCTCCATCGTCGCGGACCGGGCACTTGGCCTGAAGATGAAGGTCATCGCCTATGATCCGTTCCTGACGCCGGAACGCGCGCTGGAAATGGGCGTGGAAAAAGTGACGATCGATGATCTGCTCGCCCGGGCCGATTTCATCACGCTCCACACGCCACTGACCGATCAGACCCGCAACATCTTGTCGGCTGAAAACCTCGCCAAGACCAAAAAGGGTGTGCGCATCATCAATTGCGCGCGGGGCGGATTGATTGATGAAGCGGCGCTGAAGGCGGGCCTCGATTCGGGCCATATCGCGGGTGCGGCGCTTGATGTGTTCCAGACCGAGCCAGCAACAGCGTCGCCGCTGTTCGGCACGCCCGGCTTTGTTTCCACCCCGCATCTGGGGGCATCGACCACCGAGGCGCAAGTCAATGTGGCACTTCAGGTGGCCGAGCAGATGGCCGATTTCCTCGTGACTGGCGGCATCACCAACGCGCTAAACGTGCCGTCGCTGTCCGCCGAAGAAGCCCCCAAGCTAAAGCCCTATATGGCGCTGGCCGAAAAGCTCGGCTCACTGGTCGGCCAGCTCGCGCACGGGGCGCTTTCGGGTATTTCGGTCGAGGTTGAAGGCGCCGCCGCGCAACTCAATCAAAAGCCCATTACCAGTGCGGTGCTGGCAGGCATGATGCGCGTGCATTCCGATATCGTGAACATGGTCAACGCGCCGTTCCTGGCCAAGGAACGCGGCATCGACGTGCGCGAAATTCGGCATGATCGCGAAGGCGATTACCACACATTGGTGCGCGTGACGGTGAAGACCGATGCCGGAGACAAGTCGGTTGCGGGCACCTTGTTTGGCGATGCAGCACCACGCCTGGTCGAACTGTTCGGGATCAAGGTTGAGGCCGACTTGGCGGGCTATATGCTCTATGTGGTGAATGAAGACGCGCCGGGGTTCATCGGGCGGCTCGGCACGACGCTGGGCGAATCGGGCATCAACATCGGCACTTTCCACCTTGGCCGTCGCACCGCAGGGGGTGAGGCAATCGTGCTGTTGTCGCTCGACGAACCCGTTACCCCCGCGCTCATCGCCAATGTCCGCGCGCTGCCGGGCGTGAAGACGGTGATGGCGCTGTCGTTCTAGACAAATTCTCGCTCTCCCCGACCCTCTCCCCAATGGGGAGAGGGAGAAGGATTATTGATGACCACCTCCCTGCTTCCCGAAGGCTTTCACGATCGCCTGCCCCCGTTCGCCGATGTCGCTGCGCGGCTGGAATCGCGCGTGCTGGGGGCGGCGTTCGCGCATGGCTATGAACGCGTTGATCCGCCGCTGGTCGAATTTTTCGAAGGGCTTGCCCAGCGGTTAAAGGCGTCGCGCACGATTGATGCGGTGCGCTATGTCGATCCGGTGTCGCAGCGCACGCTGGCGATCAGGCCTGATATCACCGCGCAGGTCGGGCGGATTGCCGCCACGCGGATGGCCCACCACCCGCGCCCCGTGCGGCTGAGCTATGCCGGGCCGGTGCTGAAACTGCGCGCGTCCGAACTCGATCCAGAACGCGAGGCCCGCCAAATCGGCTGCGAGCTGATTGGGCTGGACAATGTGGCGGCGGCACAGGAAATCGCCAGCCTGGCGGTGGAGGCGCTGACGGCGGCGGGCGTGGCGGATATCTCGATTGATTTTACGCTGCCTGATCTGGTCGATATTTTGGCGGCAGGGCCGTTTCCGGTGCCCGGCGACCGAATTGAGGCGCTGAAAGACCGGCTGGATGCCAAGGATGCAGCCGCCGTCGCGGCGCTGGCCCCCGCCTATCTGCCGCTGATCGAGGCGGCAGGGCCGTTTGATATGGCGCATGACCGGCTGTGTGCGTTCGATGCGGGCGGCGCGCTGACATCACGTCTCGACGGGCTATGGGCGATTGCGCAGAGCCTGAAGGGCAAGGTGGCACTCACGCTTGATCCCACCGAGCGCCACGGCTTTGAATATCAAAGCTGGATCGGCTTTTCGATTTTCGCGGGCGGCGTGCGCGGCGAAATCGGGCGCGGTGGCAGCTATACCGTGCTGCACGAAGGCGGGGCGGAAGAACCCGCCATCGGCTTTTCGCTCTATGCTGATGCGATTGTCGACAGCGGCCTTGCACCTGCCGAACGGCGGCGACTATTTGTCCCCATCGGCACCGATCCGGCGCTGGCGGCGCAGATGCGCGCTGACGGCTGGGCAACCGTGGCCGCGCTGGAGCCGGGCGATACGCCAGAAGCGCAGCTTTGCACGCATGTGCTGGCGGGGGGAACCGCGCAGGCGATTTAGGCGGGCAGGGTTTGAACGGACCGTACAATCCGTTCGGTAATCGATGCTGGCAAGTTGCGCATCAGCGTACGCATCGCCGCTTGTTTCACCCACAGGCCGTGGGCGCCGTGCTTGCCCTCTGCTGCCCGATTCACAATCGCCCCAACACGCTTGAGCCGGTTTTTTTCGAGCAGTGTCAGGATGTCCTCTGGGCGATGTTGCCTTGCAATCATCCCCAACATTGCAGCGTCCTCTATCGCCTGACAGGCACCTTGCCCCAGATTGGGCTCCATCGCATGCGCTGCATCACCCACGCTGATCACCCGCCCCTGTCCGAGTGATTTTGGGGCGAACTTGGCGTGAATACGCACGGGGATCAGCCGATCGGCAGGTGTCGCCGCTATTGCGACGGTGACGGAGCCGGGCCAGCCGTTCATCCGCGCGGCGATATGCGCATGGGTTGGTGCGGGGGCCATTGGTGGCTGATCTGCCATGTAGAACCAGTAGCGGCGATGATCGGGCAGGTCGAATACGCCAACGCGTTCGCCCCAGCCCCAATATTCCGCTGCCAGCCCGTCAAGGCCAGGGCCTGATACTGCATCGGACAACGCCAGCACCCCGCCATAGCCACGAAACGCGCCGGGCGCGGTATAGGACGCCGCGATCGGTGACCTGATGCCGCCTGCGTCAATCAACAGATCGGCGGAGACGGTATCGCCATTGGTGAACGACACGAAAACGCCCACCTGATGCTGTCGAACGCTTTGAATCGGGGCATTTAGCACCACCTCAACATCATCAAGCGCGACCATCAGCGTTTCATGCAACCGCGCCCGGGTGATCATTACCGCAGGTTCGGCCATGTCGCGGCGCGCGATGATCGGCTTGCCGCGCCAATCAGCGAGCAGCATCGCCCGTAATGGCGCACCTGCGGCCGCAACGCGGTCAGCCATCCCCAATCGCTCCAGCGCCGCCATGGCATTGGGCCACAGGCTGAGCGCCGCACCAAGCGGGGCGAACGCCGCCGCCTGTTCATACACCGCGACCTGCCAGCCCGCGCGGCGCAGCGCTATTGCCGCCGAAAGCCCCGCAATTCCTGCTCCCGCGATGACCGCCTTTGGCATTATCCACCTCTAAAGCGCGTGATAATCCCCAGCATAGCCCAGTCCGTGCGCCGGGGATATCGCCACCGAATCTGGATCGCCGTGCCCGCATTTAACATGGACGCTGGCGCACGAGCCTATTAGGGCTTCCGGCTTCACGAAATTGACACAGGAACGGCCTTGGCCAACGTAGCAGTAATCGGTGCCCAATGGGGCGATGAGGGCAAGGGCAAGATTGTCGATTGGCTCGCCGAGCGCGCCGATGTCGTCGTGCGGTTTCAGGGCGGGCATAATGCCGGGCACACGCTTGTGGTGGGCGAAAAGGTGTACAAGCTGTCGCTGCTGCCATCGGGCATTGTGCGCGGCACACCCAGCGTGATCGGCAATGGCGTGGTGCTTGATCCATGGGCGCTGAAGGCCGAGGTGGAGAAGCTGCGCGGCCAGGGCGTCACGATCACCCCCGATACGCTGATGATCGCGGATAATTGCGCGCTGATCCTGCCCTTCCACCGCGATCTTGACGCGTTGCGGGAAGATGCCAGCGGCGATGGCAAAATCGGCACCACGCGGCGCGGCATCGGCCCGGCTTATGAGGACAAGGTTGGCAGGCGCGCAATCCGGGTGTGCGATCTGGCCCATCTCGACGAACTGGGCTCACAGCTTGACCGGCTGACCGCGCATCATGATGCGCTGCGGGCCGGGTTTGGCCAACCGCCGATTGACCGGGCCGCGTTGATCGCTGACCTGCGCGAGATTGCGGGCTTTGTGCTGCCCTATGTGCAGCCCGTCTGGCGGATGCTGAGCGAGGCGCGCGCGCGCGGCAAGCGCATCTTGTTCGAAGGGGCGCAGGGCGTGCTGCTCGATGTCGATCACGGCACCTATCCCTTCGTTACATCGTCCAACACCATTGCGGGCACAGCGGCGGGCGGTTCCGGGCTGGGGCCGAGCGCGGTTGGCTTTGTGCTGGGCATCGCCAAGGCGTATACGACGCGGGTCGGCAGCGGCCCCTTCCCCACCGAACTGGCCGACGCGACCGGCGAGCGGCTGGGCGAGCGCGGCCATGAATTCGGCACCGTCACCGGGCGCAAGCGGCGCTGTGGCTGGTTCGATGCGGTGCTGGTGCGGCAATCAGCGGCAGTGGGCGGCATCACCGGCATCGCGCTGACCAAGATCGACGTGCTCGACGGGTTTGACGAGGTGAAGATCTGCACTGGATACCGGCTGAACGGCGCTGAGCTCGATTATTTCCCCGCGCATTATGCCGATCAGGCAGGTGTTGAGCCGATCTATGAAACGCTGCCCGGCTGGCATGAATCGACGGCGGGCGCGCGGAGTTGGGCAGACCTTCCGGCAGCGGCGATCAAATACATCAAGCGGATTGAGGAACTGATCCGTTGCCCGGTCGCGCTGGTGTCGACCAGCCCGGAGCGCGAGGACACGATCCTGGTACGCGATCCGTTTGCGGATTGAGGGGCGCGACCCGGCCCTTGCCGTCACCCCGGGCTTGACCCGGGGTCCCGCTGCCTTGCGCCGCTGAGGAACAAGCCGAACCCGGGATCAAGTCGACAGCTATCCCATTCACCCCCCCATAACCAAGGGCAGCTTTGTTGTGCTCCCGCGAAGGCGGGAGCACAGTCTGGGCCCCCGCCTTCGCGGGGGAACAACGAACTTGAAATTCGGCGCGACGTGGCCCGCCTCCTTGGCCCAAGGGGATAAATCCCGAGCAAGTCCGGGGTGACGATCAAGCATCGGATGCGGTCTATCCCACCTGCCCCCGGTGCCGCAGCTTGTGGTCTGCCAGTACCAGCGCGACCATTGCCTCCACCACCGGCGTGCCGCGGATGCCGACGCAGGGGTCGTGGCGGCCTTTGGTCATGATCTCGGCCGCAGCACCATCGCGGTCAATCGTTTCGACAGGCGTCAGGATTGAGCTGGTCGGTTTGAAGGCAACGCGCACCAGCACCGGCTGGCCGGTCGAGATGCCGCCTGCGATGCCGCCTGCGTGATTGGCGAGGAATTCTGGGCCTTCCGCACCGGGCCGCGCCGGCCGCATGGCATCGGCATTATCCTCGCCGCGTAAGCGCGCCGCGCCGAAGCCGTCGCCAATCTCCACGCCCTTTACCGCGTTGATGCTCATGCAGGCGCTGGCCAGATCGGCGTCAAGCTTTGCATAAAGCGGCGCCCCCCAGCCTGCGGGCACACCCACCGCCTCACACGCAATCACCGCGCCCAGCGACGACCCGGCCTTGCGAGCATCATCGACCAGCTTTTCCCAGCGCGCTGCCGCCACGGGATCAGGGCAGAAAAACGGATTGCGATCAATTTCGCCCATGTCAAAATTGGCGGGATCAATGGCGTCGCCGCCAATCGCTTCCACCCACGCGGTGATCCGCACTTCGGGAATCACCAGCCGCGCGACCGCGCCGGCCGCGACCCGCATCGCCGTTTCACGCGCAGAAGATCTGCCGCCACCGCGATAATCGCGAAAGCCGTATTTGGCGTCATAGGCATAATCCGCGTGGCCGGGGCGGTACGCCTTGGCGACTTCCGAATAATCTTTGGATCGTTGGTCGACATTGTCGATCATCAGGCTGATCGGCGTCCCCGTCGTGCGCCCTTCAAATACGCCGGAAAGGATCCGCACGACATCGGGCTCCTGCCGCTGCGTGGTGAAGCGCGAGGTGCCTGGGCGGCGCTTGTCGAGGAATGGCTGGATATCGGCTTCGGACAGGCTTAACCCCGGCGGGCAGCCATCCACCACCGCGCCAATCGCGGGGCCGTGGCTCTCCCCCCAGGTGGTGAAGCGGAACAGATGGCCGAAGCTGTTGTGGCTCATGCGGCTGCCTGCCCATGCAGGTCAGTCTTTCGCGTCAGCCGGGCGATTTCGTCGCGGTAGCGAAAGCGCAGCGCTGACCATGTGTCGTCAATGGCAATCTGCGTGACCGGCAATAAATCAATCGCAACCAGCGCGTCCCAGCCATTGTCGCGCGAGATATCCGTCTTAATCGCGCCGGTTTTTTTCGGATATGCAAACCACAACCCACCGCCCCGCCGGTAATGCGCGATCACCTGGGGCAGCCGGGCAGCGACATCTGCAATCGACGTCACGAAAACAACGATCAGATCAGCGTCGCCGGCGCGCTGTTCGGGGAGCGCAATATGCTCGGCCAGTCCAGTTGGACGATCGACAACCCACCCAGCCATGCCCGGCTTGTACCCCAGTTTTTCAAGAACTGTCTTGCTCATCCCAGCGTAATATCCGGCGCGTCCTCCGCCTTCATGCCGACGACGTGATAGCCTGCGTCAACATGGTGCGTTTCGCCCGTCACGCCGCTCGACAGGTCACTGAGCAGATACAGCGCCGATCCGCCGACATCCTCGATCGTCACGTTGCGTTTCAGCGGGCTGTTATATTCGTTCCACTTCAGGATCAGCCGGAAATCGCCAATGCCGCTAGCCGCCAGCGTCTTGATGGGGCCAGCCGAGATGGCATTCACGCGGATATTGTTGCGCCCCAGATCGACCGCCAGATACTGCACGCTGGTTTCCAGCGCCGCCTTGGCAACGCCCATCACATTGTAATGCGGGATCACTTTTTCGGCACCGTAATAGCTGAGCGTCAGCAGCGAGCCGCCATTCGGCATCATCGCGGCGGCGCGCTTGGCGACGGCAACGAACGAATAGACGCTGATGTTCATCGTCATCAAGAAATTGTCGAGACTGGTGTCGACATAGCCACCGCGCAGCTCATTCTTGTCCGAAAAGCCGATCGCATGGACGACAAAGTCGATCGTCGGCCATTCGGTCGCCAGCGCGGCAAAGGTCGCGTCCAGCGCGGCCATATCGGCCACGTCGCAATCAAACAGCCGGGCGACGCCCAGGCTTTCGGCCAGCGGGCGCACCCGCTTTTCCATGGTTTCGCCCTGATAGCTGAACGCGAGTTCGGCCCCCGCCTCGCTCAGTTTTTTGGCAATTCCCCAAGCCAGTGATCGATCATTGGCAAGCCCCATGATCAGCCCGCGTTTGCCCTTCATTAATTCCGTCACGCCCTTGTCGCCTCCGCTCGTCCCTCAATATGCTCGTCCTTTACGCCCTCATCATCTGCTTCCGCCAGTGCTGCATTTAATTGCGCACCGACAACCAGCCCCAAACCGACCAGAAAAAAGAAGATTAGCGCAATCATCACGCCTGCCAGACTGCCATAGGTGAGGTCGTAACTGGTCAGATTGGCAAGGATGGATGGCAGCAACGCGGTGACGATCAGCCACCAGGCCGCCGTAAATGCTGCCCCCGGCCATTTCGGGAACTGACCGTCGCGATATTGGCGGGGGGTGAGCGAATAAAAGACCATATAGAGCGCCACAAACAACGCGATCGCAGGCGCAATGCGCGACAGCGACACCGCTGACGCAGCACCGGTAGCAAAGGGCATCGTCCGCAGGATAAACTGTTCCGTTGCGACCATCGCCACCTGAAAGCTGAAAGACACCAGCACCAAGATCAGCGACGCCAGCGTCAACCCCATTGACCATAAACGGTAATGCCAGAACGGGCGCACTGATTTTACGCCGTAAGCGCGGCGCAGGATGTCCCGGATCGTCTCAATAAAGCTTGCCGTGGTCCACAGCCCCACAATCGCACCAAACCACAAAAGCGAACCTGATCGGGCCGCCAGCACATCTGCGATCGGGGTTTGCAGCACGGCAGCCACGCTGGGCGGCAGAGTGCGCAAGAATGCGGCGACGGTGTGCAGCCCTTCATCGGTTCGGCCAAACAACCGCGCGATGGCGGCGGCGACGATGAAAAAGGGAAACAACGTCAGCAGCGACAAATAGGCCAGATTGCCGGCATGGATGAACCCGTCGCTGAACACCCCCACAACAACGCGTTTCAGCACCTCGCGGACATAGCTGCCCGGCCGCATGAACGCGAAGCGCCGGTTGAGCCGCGGCGCCCTGCCCGGATGAAGCCTGCGTTCTTCGGGGGATTCGGGCGAGATGTCTTGCACGGTGGATCAGACGTCCAGCTTGCCGCGCGGGTTCCATTTATCTTTGTCGGGCCAGTTCTGCACAAATTCAACCAGCGCATCATCATCGACGGGCAGATCAACCATCAGCGTGACAAGCTGGTCCCCACGACCGCCGGTCTTTTTGTTGAAGCCCCGCCCCTTCAGCCGCAGCACCTTGCCCGATGTCGATCCGCGCGGCACCGACAGCATCACAGCCCCCTCCACCGTCGGCACCTTTACCGATGCGCCCAGCACCGCTTCTGCCAGGCTGATCGGCAAATCCAGCCGCACATCATCGCCCGCGCGTTCAAAGCTGCGGTGCGGTTGCACCTCGATCGTGACAATGGCATCGCCTGCGCCGCCGGGGCCGGGCTGGCCCTTGCCCGCCAGCCGCATCTGGGTGCCCGTTTCGACGCCAGCGGGTAGTTTCAGATCGATCGTCTTGCCGTCACCAAGCGTAATCCGCTGCGGCGCAAGCGTGGCGGCATCGGCAAAGGGCACGGCCAGCTTATAGGCGATATTGGCCCCCTTGGGGCTTGGCCGCCGACCAAAGCCGCTGGAAAACCCGCCCCCGCTGCCACCACGCCTGCCGCCGAACAATCCTTCGAAGATATCACCGAAATCCCCCGCATCGCCGCCGCCAAAATCAGGGGCGCCGCCTGGACCAGCACGAAAACCACCACCGCCGCCCGATTGACCGGGGTTAAAGCCAAAGGGTGATGCCGGATTTCCATCCCCGTCAATCTCGCCGCGATCAAACCGCGCGCGCTTGTCCTTATCGCTCAGCAGATCATAGGCGTTGGTAACCTGCGAAAATCGCTCGGACGCCTTGGGGTTGTCCTTGTTGCGATCAGGATGGAGTTCCTTGGCAAGCTTACGATATGCCTTTTTGATATCGGCTTCGCTCGCCCCGCGCGGGACACCCAGCAGTTGATACGGATCGGCCATCTGGTTTCCGGTGTATAAGACTAATACGCTCTATTTGGGGGAAGCAGCGTGGAAGCGCAAACGCTGGCCGCAATAATTTGCGCTAGAGCTGCTTGCGATCAAACCAACTCACCCCTCCCCTTTAGGAGTGTCGGGTGAACCGCGCCCCGCGCGGTTCAGGTCAAGCCGGGGGCTTGACCGACCCGACACTGGGCCGGGGGTGGGGGCTGTCAGTCTCACCGAGACCAACGCGCCTTAGGATAGCCCCCACCCCAACCCCTCCCCTGAAGGGGAGAGGCTTGAGAGTGCTGCCATGTGATTACAAACGGCGCTAAACCAGCGGTTCGGCGGGTGCCACATCAACGCTGACATGCAGTTTTTGGGCGCCTGATCCCAGCACAATGCCGTCAATTGGCGCGATTTCGGCATAGTCCCGGCCAATCGCCATCACGATATGGTCGCCCGCCATCCAAATGCCATTGGTGGGATCAACCCCCACCCAACCAATCCGGTCGCCGCACCATAACAGTACCCAGGCATGGGTGGCATCTGCCCCCACCAGCCGTTCCATACCCGGCGGCGGCAGCGTGCGGATATAACCCGACGCATAGGCCGCTGGCAGTCCGGCGGCGCGCAGGCCAGTAATCATGATTTGTGCAAAATCCTGGCACACGCCGCGGCGGTGCATGAACGCTTCGCGTGGGGGGGTATCGACCATCGTTGCCGTTGGATCGAAATCAAATTCGCGCTGGATGCGCTGGGCAAGCGCAATCGCCGCCTCCAGCACCGGACGATCAGGGGCCAAATCCTGCGCGCACCAATTGGCAATGTCATGGTCAAGCGGGATCAGCGGCGATGGGAACAAATAGGCGCTGGGGCCAGCAGGGGAGCCGTCGCGGCTGGCACGGGCGGCGCGGGCAACGTCGGCAAGGGTGGGATCATCAGCGCTGGGCACCGGGATCAGTCGCTCAACCGTCACCCGCGATACGCTGTCGATCGTCAGAAAACGCACTGGCTCTTCCACGGTCAGGCGGACAATATTGGCCAGCCCAGCCTCTGCCCGCGCTGGTGAAATTCGCCCGGCCGGGCTGATGGTCAGTTGATAATCATCCAGCGTCTGGCCCGACCAGATGATTGGCTTTAACCGCAAATTGCAGCGGGCAAAGCGTACCTCCCGGCCATAATCAAAGCGGGTCACATGGCGAATGGTGTAGATCATGGCTGTGCCGGGTTCATGCCAGCGTAAGGCCGCCCGCGCGCAACGGTTCCCCGCCTTGCAGAAAATATCGGCGGGCCACAGCCTCCGACAACTGGCGCAACCGGCGTTCAATCTCGCGCAGCGTCGCATCATCAATTGTCGCGGCCGTCGCGGTGGAAACCAATGCCGCCAGCGCGGTTGCCTCTGCCTGTTGCGGCTCGGCCATGCCATCATCGGCCAGCACCGGCAGTTCGCGCAGATGCGTGCTGATGGCGGCCACCTGATAGGCAATCGCGCGCGGATTTCCTGGATCAAGCGCCACCAGATCAACCACCGGGGCGTGCGCCAGCCCGCCCAGATAGCGCTGGCGATAGCTGATCTGGCTGTCTGCAACATCGAGCAGCGTCGACAGATCATCGGCGGTTGCGTTGGCGCAGCCAAATACCCGCACGGCGCGCGCAACGGCGGACGCCCGTTCAATCCGGCGGCCAAGATCATGGAAGCGCCAGGCATCGGTGCGGCCCATATGTTCGGTTGAAAGCCCGGCCAGCGCGGCAAAACGCCGCTGGAGCGATCCCGCACGATCCAGCAGCGCACCGCCATTGGGCGCGGGCGCATCAAGCAGGCGGACCATATCAGCCGACAAACGGTCGCGCGATCCAGCACCAATGGCGCGGGCGCTGCGGTTGATGGCCCGCACGCTGTTCCAGCCGCCATCGCCCGCCTCCATCGCGGTGCGGGCAAGCGTAATCAGATCGGTACGGCGCAAGCTGGGCGGGCGCGGGGCGGCACCGTCTTCCACAATCATCCCGACCAGTCGGGCGATCGTTTCCGGCGCAAGGGCTGCACCGGCATCGGCAGTGATCGAGTTACCCAGCATCACGCGGATCACCGCAAGCAACGCCTCCCCCCGTTCCAGATAGCGGCCGAGCCAGAAGAAATTGTCAGCAACCCGGCTGGGCAACGTGCCGGGATTGCGGCGGATCTGCACCAGTTTATCGTCCGGCAACAGCGACACCGGCGCAACAGGCGCTCCCCCATAAATCGCCACATCAGCCGACCAGTTTCCCTCCCCCATCACAGAGGCGCGCATATCCGGGTGCTCGCCGATGCGGGCAAACCCGCCGGGCATCACCGTCCAGCCGCCATCTGCCCCGCGCGCGGCAAAGACGCGCAACGTGAACGGGCGCGACACCAGCTGGTCTTCAGCCACCACCGGCATCGTCGACAGCCGGACATTTTCCTTGCCGACATAATCCTGCGGCCGCCGTTCCATATCAGCGATCAGCGCGCTGCGCTGTTCGGGCGACAGATCAGCAATCATGACCGGCTTTCCATCCGGCAGGCCGAGCGGGGCGGCGGAAAAAGCGGGCGCGATCAACAGCGAATCAAGATGCGCGGCGACATGCGCCTGCGCGGGTTCCTGCCCGCACCACCAGGTGGCGATATTGGGGATCCTCAACGGCTCGCCCAGCAATTCACGCGCCAGCCGCGGCATGAAAGCCTCAAACGCCGGGCTTTCCAGCACAGCAGAGCCCGGCGCATTGCTGACCACGACATTGCCCGCCACCATCGCATCAATCAGCCCGGCAACGCCAATCGTCGAATGCGAATCAAACGCCAGCGGATCAAGCAGCCGCGGATCAATACGCCGCCACACCGCGTCGACGCGCTTCAGGCCGGCGATGGTGCGGATGTACAGCTTGTCCTCAAGCACCGCGAGATCGGCACCTTCCACCAGCAACAGCCCCAGATAGCGCGCCAGATGGGCCTGTTCGGTATAGCTGGGATTGTACCGGCCCGGCGTCAGCAACCCAATGCGCGGATCGCTGCGCTTGCACGCCGCTGCCAGCCCGGCGCGGAAGGCAGCGAAAAACGGGGCGTGGCGCTGAATGTTCAGCCGCGTTTGCAACCCGCCCAGCGTGCGCGACACCGCCAGCCGATTTTCCAGCGCATAGCCCGCCCCGGCGGGCGCCCGCAGATGATCGGCCAGCACGCGCCATTCACCGGCCGGACTGCGGCCAAGATCAACCGCCACGAAATGCAGATGGTGCCCACCCGGCGGGGCCAGCCCCACCAGTGGCCGCAGGAAAAATGGGCTGCCATTGACGAGCGCTGCCGGAATCGATCCGCTCGCGGTCAACTCCCCCGCGCCGTATAGGTCGGCGAGAATCATCTCCATCAGCGCTGCACGCTGAGTGACCCCCGCTGCAATGCTGGCCCATTCGCATTCTTCGATCAGCAAGGGCACGGGGGATACCGGCCAGGGGCGTTCTTCGCTGTCACCGATGATGCGAAAGCCGGTGCCGATATCTTCGGCCTGGCGCTGCACCCGTTCGCGGGCATGGCCCAGATCATCGCCAACCGCGCCCGCCAGTTCTTCCAGCATCGTCGCCCAGGCAGAATCAGCGCCGCACATCACATCACCGGGGGGCAGATTGCGACAATAATCGGCCATCCAGCGCGCGGCATGGGTGGCGGGATCAATCAGTTCGCTCGACACGGTGGCCATCACCCCTGTCTGCCGCTGGATGACGGCAGCCGGGATAGCGCGGGCAAGGTCTGTGCTGATGCCGCCAATGTTACCCCCCTCGATATGCCGAGCGCTATCGTCACCACAATCGGTGCAGACACGCAACCGCCAAGCGTCGCCGATGTTCATCCGCTTCGTGGGTGACTGTGCGCAAGCGAGCGCGTAAGGCCGGGAAATGACCATAGATCCGCTAGAATTATTCGATGCCTGGTATGCCGAGGCCCGCACATCCGAAATCAACGATTCGAACGCGGTGGCGCTTGCCACCAGTGATTCAGCCGGGCGGCTTGGCCTGCGGATGGTGCTGCTGAAAGGGCATGGCCCCGACGGTTTTGTGTTCTACACCAACCAAGAGGGCCGCAAGGCGGCAGACATTGCCGTCAACCCGCAAGCCGCGCTGTTATTCCACTGGAAATCACTTCGCCGCCAAATCCGCATCGAGGGGCCGGTGACGACCGTGACGGCAGCCGAGGCCGACGCGTATTTTGCCACCCGTGGTCGCGATTCGCAGCTGGGGGCCTGGGCGTCCGATCAATCACGCCCGCTGGACAGTCGGGCGACGTTTGAAGCGCGGTTTGCCGAAATGCAGGCGCGATTTGATGGTGGCCCCGTGCCACGCCCGCCATATTGGTCAGGCTACCGCGTTACGCCCCGTTCGATCGAGTTCTGGCAGGACCGCGAACACCGGCTCCACGAACGGCGGCTGTTCACCCGCGCTGGCGATGGCTGGGCTGAGGGGATGCTCTACCCGTGAGCGATGGCCAAAATCATCACCACAACCACCATCACGCCCGCGCTGCGCACCACCAGGCAAATGGCAGCCTGGCGACCCGGGCGGCGATTGCCAGCGTTGCCACCGCCGCTTTTTTGATGCTGATCAAGGGCTATGCCGCCTGGCATACCGGTTCGGTCGCGATGCTGGGATCGCTGGCGGACACCGGGCTGGATCTGGTTGCGTCGATGGTGACGCTGTTCGGCGTCCGGCTGGCGGCGCAGCCTGCCGATCACGACCACCGTTTTGGCCATGGCAAGGCCGAATCGCTGGTGGCGCTGTTTCAGGTGGCCGTCATCGCGGCATCGGCATTTGCGATTTTCGGGCGCGCGCTCGATCGGTTGATGGCGCGCCAGGCAACGGCGGATGCCGAAATCGGCATCGCGGCATCGGTGATCGCCATTGGCGTTACCATCGCCTTGCTCGCCTATCAGCGCTTCGTCATCACCAAGACAGGATCAGTCGCGATCGGGGCGGATCACGTCCATTATCAGTCGGATGTGCTGCTGAACGTGGCGGTGATCGGGGCGCTGGTGCTCGACCAATATCTGGGCGTGACGGGGGCGGACCCGCTGTTCGGCATCGCCATCGCCGCATGGCTGTTATGGGGTGCCTGGCGCGCCTCCAGCAGCGCGATTGACCAGTTGATGGACAAGGAATGGCCCGCCGAAAAGCGCCGCCGCTTTGTTGAGGTTGCTGGTCGCCACCCGGAACTAAAGGGCCTGCACGATCTGCGCACCCGCACCAGCGGGGCGACTGATTTCGTCCAGTTCCATATCTGGATGGATCCCGAAATGACGATTGCTGAGGCGCATGTGGTAACCGACCGGATCGAACACAGCCTGGCCCGCGAATTTCCCGGCACGGAAGTGCTGATCCATATCGACCCTGAGGGCCAGGTGGATCACCCCGGCAATGATCTGGTTGAGGCAGACGAAATCGCCAAGCTGAAGGACAATCAACCGTGACCGCCGCCCACCGCACGCGCCTGCCCATTACCCAGATAGATGCCTTTGCCGATGCCGCCTTTACCGGCAATCCTGCCGCCGTCATGCCGCTGGATGCGTGGCTGGACGATGATGTGCTGCTGTCGATTGCGGGCGAGAATAATTTGAGCGAAACCGCGTTTCTGGTGGCCGACGCCACCGGCGCGGCAGATTACGAATTGCGCTGGTTCACCCCCGCTGCCGAAGTTGCACTGTGCGGCCATGCCACGATTGCCAGCGGCCATTACCTGTTGGAACGCGACGCCGCGCTGACCCGCGTCACCTTTCGCACGCGCCAGGCCGGCATTTTATGGGTGGAACGTGACGGCGAAGGCTATCGGATGGCCCTGCCCAACTGGGCGCCCACGCCAATGAAGCTGCCCGATATCGTTGCCGCTATCGGTGCTGGCCCTGCGGTGGAAACCTTGTGGTACCCCACCGGCTATGCCCTGATCGTGCTGGAAAATGCCGCGCAAATCCGTGCGCTAAAGCCCGATCAGCGCGCACTGGCGGCGCTTGGCAAGCTGGTCGCCGTGGTCACGGCGCCGGGCGACACCACCGACGTCATCAGCCGGGTTTTCACGCCCTATTACGACATCGCCGAAGACCCGGTAACGGGATCAGCCCATGCCGTGATGACCCCCTATTGGGCCGCGCGCCTGGGTCGCGACAGCTTCACCGCTTATCAGGCAAGCGCCCGTGGCGGGCATGTCGCCTGCCGGTTGGATGGTGATTATGTCATTCTGGGTGGTCGCTGCATTACGGTGATGGAGGGCGTTTTTCTGTTGTAGAGCCGTTTGTAATCGCATGGCAGCACTCTCAAGCCCCTCCCCTTTAGGGGAGGGGTTGGGGTGGGGGCTCTCCCAAGGCGCGTTGGTCTCGGTGAGACTGATAGCCCCCACCCCCGGCCCAGTGTCGGGTCGGTCAAGCCCCCGGCTTGACCTGAACCGCGCGGGGCGCGGTTCACCCGACACTCCTAAAGGGGAGGGGTGAGTTGGTTTGATCGCAGGCATCTTTAGAGTGCGACAGCATCAGCTCAACCCTTTCATCCCGAGCGAAGGGCTCGGCACGAACACTTCGGCGTTATCGATCACCCTAACCTCATCCCGCTCTAGCGTCGCCCGCCCCCGGCAAGCGATTGCAGCGCGGGGCGGATCACCAGAAAGCGGCGGTATAGCCATTCTAGCGCCGTCAGCACCCACGCGTTGCGGGCGATCAGGCCAATCGGCCGAAGCAACGGGATGGCGCGCCACATCGCGGCAAAGGCCGCAGCGCCCGACAGCATCACGCCGTTTTCGCGCGCATGAAACCGGGCGAGCAACGCATCCCGGTCAATCGGGCACACCGATTGCGCATCGGCCACATCGACAAAGGTGATTGCCTTTGCCCGGTCCAGCCGCCGCATCAGCGCAATTTCGCGCTGGCATAGCGGGCATCCGCCATCAAACCAGATCGTCAGTTTTTCCACGCGTCGAATTATGCAGCACGGGGCAAGCGCCGTCACGCTGGCCTTAAGCCGGTGTCGCGGGCGTTACCGTGACAGCGATGCCGCCACGTCGCCCATCCTGTCGATCACCGGGCGACGCTTGCCATCCTGCGTTTTACCCAGCCGGACCAGCACATAGCGGTGCGGCTTGCCGTCTGCCCCCTGGCCATCAAACGCCATCACATATTGCCCAAGATGGCCGTTCATCGACACCAAAGAGGGCACACCCTTTTCGGGGAAAAGCGACGGACTGCCATCGGGCGCGCCGGGGCGGTTGAGCCATAACTGCCCGCCATATTCAGGATCGGTGGGGGAGGATGTTTTCATGAATGCCAGCCATTCCGGCGCAATCACCTGCGTCCCGTCAGGCGCCTTGCCCTCATGCAGCAACCCGCCGAGCCGCCCGAAATCATCAAGGGACATATGGATCAGCGACCCGCCAATCTGCGTGCCAGCCCCGTCAAATTCGGGAAAGGCGGTGGTGATGCCAACCGGGGTAAACAACCGGGCATATTCGAAATCGCGATAGGTTTGTGCCCGAACGCGCGGATCGCGGCTTTGCGTCAGCGCGCGGGTGATGATTTCGGACAGGATGATCGTGGTGAGCGAGCTATATTCAAACTTCTCGCCGGGCTTTGCCTCCAGCGGCTGGGCGATGGCGCGCGCCGCCATGTCTTGCGTACCGTTTACGAACAGCACCTGGTTGGTGTCCGATTTCTCCACCGGCTGACCTTCTTCGGTATGTTCCAGCCCGGATGCCATGTTGAGCAATTGCCGCAGCGTGATCGCCCCGCGCGGATCGCCCGGTTTGCGCCACTCGGCAATTGGGGCGGGCGCATCGAGCTGCAATTTGCCGTCAGCGACCAGTTCACCCACCAGCATCGCGGTGATTGATTTGGCCATCGACCAGCTGATGAAGCGATTGGCATCAGAATAGCCCGCACCATAATGTTTCGCGATGACGCGGCCATCCTCGATCAGAATGGCGGCCCGCGCCTCTGCCTGGTCGGCGGCGAACAGCGGCTTCAGCGGCCCGGCATCATCGGCTGGCGCCACCCCGCTGCTGGTGAGCATCAGGCCGGCTGCCCCGGCCATAACTAGGCTTTTTATTTTCATGAACGCAGTCTACGCTTGGGCGACATGAACGCAAGACGCCTCATCCTTCCTGTCGGTTTGATCGTGATTGCTGCGCTGGCGCTGGCCGCGTGGCTGTATGTCCGGTCGTTGACCCCGCAGCTTCAGCTTGGCGTGGGCTATGGTGCGCGGGTGGCGTGCGCCTGCCGCTATATCGGCAATCGGCCGCTGGGCAGTTGCTACAAGGATTTTGAACCGGGGATGGAGCCCATCAAGCTCAGCGATGATCCCGCGACCAAAACGGTAACGGCATCAGTGCCGCTGATCGCCAGCCGGTCGGTGCGGTTTGATCCGCTGCTCGGTTGCCAGCCGACGCCATTGGCCAAGCCTTAAGCCGCCGCTCCTTAAGCCGCTGCCCCTTAAGCCGCTGCCCCTTAAGCCGCTGCCCCTTAAGCCGCTGCCCCTTAAGCCGCTGCCCCTTAAGCCGCTGCCATCGCCCGTTCGGTCTCGGCAATCCAGCCGCCGCCCAATACCCGTTCGCCTGCATAGAGCACCGCTGCCTGGCCGGGGGCGACGCCGTATTCGGGGGCGTCAAACACGAGCTGATCACCCTCAAACCGGGCAGGCACGGGCTTGGCGAGTGACCTTACCTTTGCGGTAATCGGGCCGGCATGGTCTCCGCCGATCCAGTTAATGCCCGTCAGCCGCGCCGCGCCCACGGCCAGCGCGCGCTTTGGGCCAACAATCACGCGGCGATCAGCGGGTTCGAGGCGGATAACGTATAAAGGCTCTGGCGTGCCCCCGATTTCCAGCCCTTTGCGCTGGCCGACGGTGAAGTGGATCAGCCCGCGGTGCTGCCCCAATACCCGACCGGTTTCATCAACAATGTCACCGCTGGTGTCGGCCTGTGGCCGTAACTTCTTGACAAGGGCGGCGTAATTGCCGTCGGGCACGAAGCAGATATCCTGACTGTCAGGCTTTGCCGCCACCCCAAGCCCGATCTCGGCTGCAATCTCGCGCACGCGCGGCTTGGCCATGCCCCCCAAAGGGAAGCGCAGATAATCAAGCTGGGCATTGGTGGTCGCGAACAGGAAATAGCTCTGGTCGCGCGCAGGATCGATTGCGCGGTGCAGTTCGGGGCCGTTTTTTCCGTCAAATCGGCGCACATAATGGCCCGTAGCGAGGCAATCTGCCCCCAAATCACGCGCTAATTTGAACAAATCGGTGAATTTTGGCCCCATATTGCACTTAATGCACGGAATTGGCGTGCGTCCGGCGAGATATTCATCGGCGAAATCGTCAATCACCTGGTCGCGAAAGCTGCTTTCGTGATCGAACACATAATGGGCAATGCCCAGCCGGTCGCACACTGCCCTTGCATCGCGGATGTCGCGCCCCGCACAGCAACTGCCCGCGCGCCCCACTGCTTCCCCGTGATCATAAAGCTGCAGCGTCACGCCGATCACCTCGGCGCCGGTTCGCACGGCGAGTGCGGCGACCACCGAACTGTCCACACCGCCCGACATCGCCACCACGATTCGCTGCGCCTTTGGGTCTGCCCCCAGCTGAAACTCACCTTCCGTCATGCGCGCCAGATAGGGGCTCTGCGCTGCCGATGCAAAAAAACAGCAATCGGGCCAAAAGTTTCGCAAAGTTTTCAACGGGCTTTACCGGACCTTCAGACCCGCTCGCTACACCCACCTGACCAACTAGCCCATTTTGTGAAAGTAGCGTGGTGGATTTAAGTTTTTCGCGGTTTGAACATGATAGCAGCGTTACCGCCCTTCCGCCTGATTTGGCGGTGCTGATGGTGGGGATTGCTGCACGACAGGCAACCAGCCTAACCGCCCTGATCGAATCGCGCAGCGCAATGCCGCTGTCCACGCCTGTGCTGCTGCACCCAACGCATGGTGCGTTCAACCGGGCGATGGCGGCGACGATCCGCCGTTGGTGCAAAGAATAAACGCGCTGTTTACCGCGCCGTTTCAGTCGCTGTTCAAGTCCGGCTGATAATGGTCGTTATTGGAATTGAGGGGCCCCCGCCCCAATCGAGGTACGCATGATCGAGAATCAGAAGATTCGACCAGCAAAGGTAATCGGGCCACTCGGCGAGCCGTTAACGCTCGATTCGCTGCCGCCGCCGGGAACCACGCGCTGGGTTGTCCGCCGCAAGGCTGAAGTCGTCGCCGCCGTAAATGGCGGGCTGTTGACGGTGGATGAAGTGTGCCAGCGATACAGCCTGACGATGGAAGAATTTGCCGGCTGGCAACGCGCGATTGATCGATCAGGCATGCCGGGCCTGCGCGTCACGCGAATCCAGCATTACCGCTCGCTATACGAACGCCAGCAGAAATATTGATCGGGAACAAACCACCGGGATAACGCGTCTTTCCTCCATACATCCGCTGATCGGGTGCAAAGGAGGGTAATATGGTCGGTCTTATCGTTTGGCTCGTGGTTGGCGGCGTTGTGGGCTGGCTTGCCAGCATGGTGATGCGCACCGATGGGCAGCAGGGCATGCTGCTCAACATCATTGTCGGGATTATCGGTTCGGTAATTGCGTCGTTTCTGTTCGGCGGCGGCATCAACCAGGTGATCACCGTCACCACATTTGTTTATTCCCTGATCGGCGCGATCATTTTGCTCGCACTGGTCAATTTGGTTCGTCGCGGTTCGGTCCGCTAAATCGGATCGTTCGCCCTTCCCCAAACTCCCTATTTGGGCCGCCCGGATGCACGCCGGGCGGCCCTTTTTTTGCTATTTGAGCAGGAAGCGGACGGAGATCGTCGCGGTGATGCGGGTTTCGCCGGGCACGATCGCCGTTGATGCCGCGGAATCCTTGGCACGGGCGAACAACATGGGTTCGGGCGCGCCGGATTGATCGGCCCCCTCGCTGATCGACACGATTCGGCTAACCGTAAGCCCGGCGGCGCGGGCATAGAGAATTGCCCGGTTGCGCGCGCGCTTGACCGCATCGATGCGGGCTTCGTCGAGCGCTGCATCAGGCGCTGCCAGCGACAGCGTTGGCCCCTCTATCTGATTCGCGCCTTGGGCGACCAGCACGTCGAGCACCGCGCCGCTGGCATTCACATCGCGAAACCGGATCGAGACCATATTGGTCGCCTGATACCCCGTGATTGCGGGCGGTTGATTTTCCGCATAGCGATATTGCGGGCTGAGCGTGGCCGACGTCGTCATGATGTCGCGCGGGGCAATCCCGGCCCGTTTCAATGCGGCAAGCACGCCCGCCATACGCCGGGCATTTTCGGCCAGCGCCGCGGCCGCAGTCGATGCCTGGGTGACGACGCCGCTGCGGATCGTGGCCAGATCGGGCACGCGGGTTGATTCGCCCGTCGCGACCACATCCAATATGGTGCCATCTGCCAGAGCAGCGGTTGGAGCTGGGGCCGATAGCGGCACCGGCGCCTGCTGGGCCGCCAGCGGCGCCAGTGGCACAGTCGCGGCGATCGCTGCCAGAATCACAAGACGCATCATCATTCTCCCATCAGCAACCGAATCGATTGCGTATGTGATGTCTATGACAAGCGCGCCGAAACGCTGGCTGAACGAAAACGCCAGTGCCGACTATCAGGGCCGACTATCAGTGCCGGCTAGCGGCGCCGACTAGCAGTACCGACTAACAGTGATCCCGAATGAGGTCAGCGCGCGCGCTTGGTAACAACGATTCGGTACAAAACCAGCAGCACGATCGCCCCACCGGTCGCCGCAGCATAGCTTTGCCACCCAGTGGTGATCTGCCAACCCATTGATTGCGAAACAAAACCTGCCAGCAGCGCGCCGGCGATGCCAATCAGAATGGTGACGATGAAGCCGCCGGGATCCTTGCCGGGGAGAATGATCTTGCCGAGTACGCCGGCCACCAAGCCGATGAGAATCCACCCAAAAAAGCTGTTTTGTAAAAGCATCGCACTTCTCCCCCACCACATCACGTTGCAGCCTAATGGTAAATCGCCTGCGTCGGGACGTGTTGCAACCTATTCTTGGCAGAATCGCACATTTAATGGTCGGGTCCGGGTCGTGCCACGGCTTGCGGACGCACCGGAAAAACGCCAAAGGCCAGCGATAAAACACCCGCTTGAGATCGGTGCTGTATTCAGCTAATACAGCAACTCGAAACGAAGCGGCATCAAGCCGATACACGAGAGCGAACCAAATGAATTACGAACCCGGTACGATTGGTAATGATGGTCGGCTGGCCTATTCGGGTGACCGTAGCGGCGCCGGGCCGCGGCGGCTGTGGATCATTGTGCTTGTCGTGGTCGCCGTCGTGATCGGGCTGATCTATTTCATGTCTTCAGGCAGCGCTGATAAAAAGGCGGCTGAGGCAGCAGCGGCTTCACCAAAAAATGCGCAGGTACCCACGGTAACCGTGGAAATTCCTGGTCGCCAGCAAGTGACCCGGTTTGTTTCGGCAACCGGCACGATCGCGGCGAAAATCGACATGCCGGTCGGCGTTGCGGGTGAAGGTGGCCTGGTAACCAACGTACTGGTTCAGCCGGGCCAATGGGTTCGCGCTGGGCAGGTGCTGGCCACGATTGACCGTTCCGTCCAGTTGCAGACCGGCGCTTCGCTTGCGGCGCAGATTAACGTCTCGCGTTCCGACGCGCGGCTCGCCCAGGCCGAACTTGATCGGGCTGCCGCCCTTGTGGCGCGCGGGTTTATCTCAAAAGCCGATCTTGATCGGCGCACCGCAACCCGTGATGCCGCCAATGCGCGCGTCACCGTGGCACAGGCACAATTGGCGGAAGCCAATGCGCGCACGGGCCGGCTGAACATCCGTGCGCCCGCCGCCGGGCTGGTGCTGACCCGCAATGTGGAGCCGGGTCAGATCGTCAGTGCCGGATCGGGCACGCTGTTCCGGCTGGCCAAGGGTGGCGAGCTGGAGCTGCGCGCCGCGCTGAGTGATGCGGATATGAGCGCCGTCAGCGTTGGTGTGTCGGCGCAGGTAACCCCCGTTGGCAGCGACCGCAGCTTTGCCGGGCGCATCTGGCAGGTATCCCCCGTCATCGATCCGCAAACGCGCCAGGGCATCGCGAAAATCGCGCTTGGCTATAATGCGGCGCTGCGCCCGGGCGGCTTTGCCGCGGCAAACATCGCCAGCGGCACCAGCCAGGTGCCCTTGCTGCCCCAGTCCGCAGTGCAGAGCGACGCGAAGGGCAACTATGTTTATGTCATCAACACCAACAATGAAGTGGTGCGGCAGGCGATCAAGGTCGGTCAGGTTTCCGATGCTGGCGTGGCCATTTCTGAAGGGCTTGCCGGCACAGAACGCGTGGTCGTTTCCGCTGGCGCGTTCCTGAATCCGGGGCAGAAGGTGGCGCCGGTCACCCAGAAGAAGCAGGGCTGATCACATGGGTTTTCGCAACATATCTGCCTGGTCGATTCGCAACCCGGTACCGCCGATTGTCCTGTTCATTGCGCTGCTGGTCCTGGGGATTGGCAGCTTTTTGACGATGGACGTCAATAACGATCCCGATGTCGATTTTCCGGCAGCGCAGATACAGGTCTCACAGCCGGGCGCCGCCCCCACCGAGATTGAGACGCAGATTACCCAGCGAATCGAATCAGCGGTCCGCAGCATCAATGGCGTCGACGAAATCAATTCGAACGTTAGCGAAGGCTCCAGCTCTACCTTCGTCCAGTTTACGATTGGCACGCCCATTGATCGCGCCGTCAACGATGTGCGCAATGCGGTTGACCAGATCCGCAGCAGCCTGCCCGACGGCATTTTGGAGCCACAGGTATCGCGCGTCGACATCGGCGGCGATGCCATCGCCTATATATCGGCGTCGACCACGGACATGACGCTGGAGGAGCTGAGCTGGTATGTCGACGATACCGTGTCAAAACAGCTGCTGGCAGTGCCGGGGCTTGCCGCGGTCACCCGCAATGGCGGTGTTAATCGCGAAATCCGGGTTATTCTTGATCCCGTAAAGCTCCAGTCACGCGGGCTGACGGCAGTGCAGGTGAACCAGCAACTGCGCCAGACCAACCTGAACGCTGCGGGCGGTCGCGCGCAGATTGCCGGGTCCGAACAGTCTGTCCGGGTGATCGGCAATGCGCGCACCGCACTGAAGCTGGGCGATACCGAAATTGCGGTCGGCGGTGGCCAGACGGTCAAGCTGTCCGACATTGCGACCGTGCGGGACCTTTATGCTGAGCAACGATCGCTGGCGATTCAAGATGGTCGCCAGGTGCTCGCCTTCAGCATCGAAAAGGCCAAGGGTTCATCTGACGTCACCGTTTATGATTCAGCGCAGAAAGTGATCGAGAAGCTCCAAAAAGACAATCCGAAGGTCAAATTTACCGAGCTTTTCAACAGCGTTGATTACACCAAGACGCAATATCATTCAGCGATTGAGGCGATGGTTGAAGGCGCCGTGCTCGCGGTTGTCGTCGTTTTCATCTTCCTGCGCGATTGGCGGGCGACCGTCATCTCGGCGATTGCCATTCCGCTGTCGGCCATTCCCACCTTCTGGTTCATGGACCTGATGGGCTTCACGCTGAACGGCTTGAGCCTGTTGGCGCTCAGCTTGGTGGCCGGGGTGTTGGTCGATGATGCGATCGTGGAAATTGAAAATATCGTCCGCCATATGCGGATGGGTAAATCCGCCTATCAGGCATCCATCGACGCCGCCGACGAAATCGGCCTGGCCGTGCTGGCAACGACCATGGCAATTGTGGCGGTGTTCCTGCCGGTCGGCCTGATGCCCGGTGTTTCCGGCCAGTACTTCAAGAACTTCGGGCTGACGGTGGTTGCCGCCGTGCTGATCAGCCTTGCCGTTGCACGCCTGATCACACCGATGCTTGCAGCCTATTTCCTGAAAGCCAAGGGCAGCGCCACGCACGGTGAAGGCTGGTGGATGGACCGGTATATGGAGGCGCTGCGCTGGTCGGTCACCCATCGCTGGAAAACCGTGGGCTTTGGTGGCCTGGCGCTGGTGGCGACCGTGATCGCGTTTGCCGGCTTCCCCGGGTTGATCAACCCGATTCCGTTGACGTTCCAGCCAACGATCAACACCGATTACAGCCGCATCCGCATTCAGCTCGCGCCGGGCTCCACGCTCCAGCAAGCGCAGGATGTCGCCCTGCGCGCGACCGCGATCATCAAGGATGCGCCAGAGGTTAAAAACGCCTTCACCAACGTCAATGTCGGCAACGCGAGCATTTTCATCACGCTGAAACAGGATCGCAAGCGGACCAGCGTTGAATTCGAACGGGCCTATGCCCCCGAATTGTCGAAGATTGCCGATGCGCGCGTCTATTTCCAGTCGCAGGGTGGCGGCGGCGGATCGGGTCGCGACATCACGGTCACGCTGGGCGGATCCGACCCCGCGATGCTGACCAAGGTGGCCAATGATCTGGTCAACCAGATGAACGGCGTGCCGGAACTGCGCGCACCGCGCGTTAACGGCGATTTGCAGCGGCCCGAAATCACGATCCGGCCCCGGATGGATTTGGCCGCGAATTTGGGGGTCACCACCGCCGCGCTCAGCCAGTCAATCCGGATCGCGACGCTGGGCGATATCGATCAGAATGTCGCCAAATTCTCCCTGTCGGACCGGCAGATCCCAATCCGGGTGGCACTGTCAGAAGATTCGCGCCGCAACCTTTCGACGATTGAGAATTTGCCCGTTCCCACGTCAAACGGCGGCTCTGTCCCGCTGAACGTTGTCGCTGATATCGGCTTTGGCGCTGGCCCAACCCAGATCCAGCGTTCCAACCAGATCCGCCGCATCACCGTTGGCGCAGACCTTGCGCCGGGCAAGGTGACGGGCGACGCCAATCCCAAGATTCAGGCGCTACCCGCGCTGAAGAATCTGCCCGTTGGCGTTACCCAGCTTCAGCTTGGCCAGGACAAGTGGATCGGCGAACTGCTGGTCAACTTTCTCATTGCCGTCGTCTCGGGCATTTTGCTCGTGTTTGCGGTGCTGGTGCTGCTGTACAAGCGGGTGATGCCGCCGCTGGTGAACATGGGCTCGTTGATCCTGGCACCGCTGGGCAGTGCGCTTGCCCTGCGATTGACCGGCGATGCGCTGTCGATGCCGGTGTTCATCGGGCTTTTGATGCTGCTGGGCATTGTTGCGAAAAACTCGATCCTGCTGGTCGATTTCGCGCTGGAGGAAATGGCCAAGGGCATCGATAAAACCACCGCGATCCTGGATGCCGGGCATAAGCGCGCCCAGCCTATCGTGATGACGACGATCGCGATGGTCGCCGGCATGGTCCCGATCGCGCTGTCACTGACCGGCGATGCCAGCTTCCGCGCGCCAATGGGCGTTACGGTGATTGGCGGGCTCATCCTGTCGACCATTTTGACGTTGGTGATTGTGCCCGCCGGGTTCAGCATCGCGGTTGGGGTCGAAGAATGGATTGGCCCACGGCTCGGTCGCCGCCTGCTCACCTATAAGGAAGGTGATGACGGCGTCCCGGTGATCGACATTCAGCCCAGCGGCCCACGGCCAATTGGCTATCGTCCGGGTGATGGCGAACCGCTGCCCGCCGAGTGACCGGGCAAGGGGGCGCCTGTTTGAACCATCTGGGCGGTGGGGGATTGGGCAGGTGATGAACCTGTTCACTCGCCCTGCCCGCCCGGATCAAGCACCCCCGCCAGCGCTGATCCGGATGCGGGCCATTGCGACAGGCCTGCTCGTCGCAATGGCGGCGGTGTATTTGATTGCCCGCGCGCTGGACGGCATCCACCCCGGCTTTGGCTTTGTGCGCGCTTTTGCCGAGGCGGCGATGGTCGGCGGCCTGGCGGACTGGTTTGCGGTGACGGCGCTGTTCCGCCACCCGCTTGGCCTGCCCATCCCGCACACCGCGATCATCCCGCGGAACAAGGACCGGATTGGCGATAATCTGGCCGCGTTCCTGCGCGATAATTTTCTGGTACCAGGCGTCGTCGCGCGGCGGATGCGCCGGCTGGACCTTGCCTCATCGGCCGGGCGCTGGCTTGCCAGCCCATCGGCAGGCGATGGCCGGTTGCGGCGCGGGGCGGGACGGCTGGCCGCGGACGTGCTCGAGGCGTTCGACCAGAATCGGCTTGGCGGCATGGTGAAGCAAACCATCGGCCAGCGGCTGCGCGCGCTTGATATCGCGCCGCTGCTTGGGCAGGCGCTGGATGCGGCGATGCTGAAGGACCGGCATTTGCCGCTGCTGAACGGTATTATCCGCTGGGCCGGGCAAACGCTGAGCGCGAACGAACATATCATCCGCGCCATGGTCCATGAACGCGCCGGTTCCATCATGCGCTGGACCGGGCTGGACGAAACACTGGCGAACAAGATCATCGACGGGCTTGATCAGATGTTGGTCGATATGGCCGATGATCCCGGCCATCCGCTGCGCGCCAAGGCCGAAGAAGGGCTGGCAAAGCTCGCCTTCGACCTGCAGTTTGACGATGCAATGCGGCTGCGGGTTGAGGCGCTGAAGCTGGAGATTATCGACAATCCGGCGATGCAGACCTGGCTGGACGGACTGTGGGAGTCGGCCCGCCAGGCGATGCTGCGGATTGCGCGCGATCCGGCAGCGGGGCGGCAGGGCAAATTGGGCGAAGCACTGCAACAGCTTGGCACCACATTACAGCAAGATGCGCGGCTGCGCGCGACCATCAACCGGTTCGTGCGCCGTGCCGCTGTGGGCACTGCCGCCGATTATGGCGATGCCATTGTCCGGCTGGTTTCTGAAACGATCCGGGGCTGGGATGCGCAAACCATTACGCTGCGGGTGGAAAATGCGGTTGGCCGCGACCTTCAGTTCATCCGGATCAACGGGACCATCGTTGGCGGGCTGGTGGGGCTGGCAATCCACACCGTGGATATCGTGTTGTGATGGCGAATCACGCCTGCCCGGTCGCGCCATCCCGCCAATCGAGCACCGGCCAGCCGGCCTGCGCCGCCATTGCCCGCAACGGCGCGTGAGGATTAACGGCAAAGGCCTCATCAGCCCAATCGAGCGTCGGCGCATCGGACACATGGTCTGTATAAAACCGGATATAGGCGCCCTCGCGCGCGATGTGCTGGCCTGCCAGCCATGCCTCAATCATCCGCAGCTTGGCCGGGCCATAACAGTTTTCCCCATCAATCACGGCGCGAATGGCCCCATCCTGCGCCATCACCGATCCGGTCGCGATGACAGCGTCGAAACCCAGCCGTGCGGCAATCGCCTGAACATAGAAATCAAACGATGCGGTCGCCAGGATCAAGCGATAGCCCGCTGCGCGGTCTTCAGCGATTCGGGCGCATGCGGCCGGATAAACGCCGTTCACCAGCAACCGCTCAGCAAAACCATTTGCCGCAGCGGCCATTTCCGGTTGCGAGACAGCAGACCCCAGCATCAGCCGCTGCGCATTCTCCTTCAGCGCCCCGCGACCCAGCAGGCCCGCCGAATAGGCGATCCCCTCCCCCGCCAGCAACGGCAGCAGCGCCAATCGCCACGGCGCACGGGTGCGGGCGGCATGCAGCAGGAACGGCATCCACGTCGCAGCGCGCGTGATGGTTTTGTCCATGTCGTAAATCGCCAGGCGCTGCATGTCTCATCCATAGACAGCTATGTCCTTGCCGATCCAGTGCGATTGCAGCAAAGATGGTGATGATGGGCACCATGGCTGAATTTTCACATGAAAATGTCGGCGGAGCCGAAACGCTGCGCTTTAGCGGCAGCTTGTCGCTGGCAAAGCTGGGCGATTTCCCCAATCGGTTGCGCGATTTTGACGGCAAGGTCGATCGGCTCGATATGAGCAAGGTCGAAAAAATCGACACGGTTGGCGCTTGGCTGATTTATCGTTTCGCTGCCGAACATAAGGCGCGGGTTGAAGGGTTGAGCGCCGCTGCCCGGCATTTGCTCGATCAGGTTTCAGCCGCCGACCAGCAAGTATCGATGCGGCCAGACCCAGGTGGCCCGCTGGTGCGGGTGCTGGGCGAAATCGGCGCGGCGGTGACGACGTCGTTCAAGACCATGTACGGGTTGCTGGGCTTTTTCGGCGCGACAATGATCGCGCTGTTCAACGTGATCACCCATCCCAGCCGGTTCCGCTTTAATGCCACGGTTCAGCGGTTCGAAGTGGTGGGCGTATCTGCGCTTGGCATTATCGGGTTGATGAGTTTCCTGATCGGGTTGGTGATTGCCCAACAGGGCGCGGTGCAGCTCCGCCAATTTGGTGCAGAAGTTTTCACGATCAATCTGGTTGGTCGCATCACGCTGCGCGAACTCGGCGTGCTGATGACGGCGATCATGGTCGCCGGGCGATCTGGCTCTGCCTTTGCCGCGCAAATCGGCACGATGAAGCTGACCGAAGAAATTGATGCGATGCGGACAATCGGTGTGTCGCCGATGGAGGCGCTGGTATTGCCACGCTTGCTGGCAGCGGTGTTCATGATGCCCTTGCTCGGCTTTTATGCCTCTGTCGTTGCGATCATCGGCGGCGGCTTGCTGTGCTGGATTTCGCTCGGCATCCCGCCTGTCACCTTCATCCAGCGGCTGCAGGAAGTGGTACCCATTACCGACCTGTATATCGGGTTGGTCAAGGCGCCGGTGTTTGGCGCAATCATCGCCATCGCTGGCTGTTTCCAGGGGATGCAGGTTGAATCGGACGCTGAGCAAGTGGGCAAGCGCACCACCGCCGCTGTCGTGCAGGCGATTTTTCTGGTGATCGTGCTCGATGCGTTTTTCGCGGTGTTCTTTACCTGGTTAGGCTGGAATTGATGGCGGGCAATCACGTTATCTCGGTCAAAGGGCTGCGGACCAGCTTTGGCGATCAGATCGTGCATGACGGGCTGGATCTGCAGGTTCGGCGCGGCGAGATTTTTGGCGTGGTCGGCGGATCGGGCACCGGTAAATCGGTGTTGATGCGCGCGATCATCGGCCTGCAAACGCCAGATGCTGGTGAAGTAGAGGTGTTTGGCGAATCGACGGTCAACCGCGATGACAGCGAAACGATCGACATCAGGCGGCGCTGGGGCGTGTTGTTTCAGGGTGGTGCGCTGTTTTCCACGCTGACCGTTGCCGAAAACGTCCAACTGCCGCTGCGTGAGTTCTACCGCGAGCTTGACCAGGGCCTGCTGGATGAGATTGCGGCCTATAAGGTGGTGATGACCGGGCTCCCTGCCGAAGCCGGGCCAAAATATCCGGCTGAATTGTCGGGCGGCATGCGCAAGCGTGCAGGCTTGGCGCGCGCGCTCGCGCTTGATCCCGAATTGCTGTTTCTGGACGAGCCAACCGCCGGGCTCGACCCGATTGGCGCAGCGGCGTTTGATGAACTAACCAGGTCATTGCAACGGACCATGGGGTTGACGGTTTTCCTCATCACGCACGATCTCGACACGCTGTACGCAATTTGTGACCGGGTGGCGGTGCTGGCCGATCAGCGCGTGATCGCGGTTGGGACGATCGACGAACTTCTCGCGCTGGACCACCCGTGGATTCAGGAATATTTCAACGGGCCGCGCGGTCGTGCAGCAACCGGCACGGTCGAAGCGGCTCAGCACCGCGCAGAGCTACAGGCTAAGCCAGGGACTTCTCACTGATGGAAACGCGCTCCAACCATGTCCTTGTCGGCACTGTCGTGCTGGTGTTGCTGATCTTGATGGCCGGCTTTGTCGTCTGGCTTGCCCGGCTGAGCGGCACTGCGGACAAGGAATATGACATTTTCTTCAAACAGTCCGTTAACGGGATCAACAAGGGATCAAATGTCTCGTTCAGCGGCGTGGCCTCTGGCCAGGTCAAGGAGATTGCGCTTTTCAAGGAGGATCCGCAGTTTGTGCGCGTGCGGATTAGCGTGAGAATCGAAACGCCGGTGCTGCAGGGCACCACCGCGACCATCCAGGGGGTGGGCTTTACCGGCGTCAATGAAATCCTGCTTGATGGTGCGGTCAAAAATCAGCCGCCAATCGCGTGCCCCGTCGACAGGCCACAAAGCGCCTGCCCGTTTGGCGTGCCGGTTATTCCCACCCGCCAGGGCGGGCTTGGCGCGCTGCTCAGCTCTGCGCCGCAACTGCTGGAGCGGCTCTCAAGCCTTGCCGAGCGGCTGACCGATCTGTTGTCGGACAAGAATATGGCGTCGATCACCGGCATTCTCGACAACACCAACCGCGTTACCAAAGCGCTGGCTGATCGCTCCGGCGATCTTAGCGGCACCATTGCCGAAACGCGCATCACCATCAAAAAAGCAGGCGAGGCTGCTGACGCCTTTTCCAAGCTCGCCAAATCCGCCGACGGTCTGCTGAACAACGATATCAAACCGGTAACCGCCAATTTGAACAAGGCGGTCGCCTCTGCCCAACACAGCCTAGAACAGGTCGACCTGCTGATCACCGACGCGCGACCAGGCGTTCAGGTGTTTTCCAAGCAGACAATCCCTGAAATCAGCCAGCTCGTCCGCGATTTGCGGGTGATGTCCGCATCGCTGACCAAGGTTGCAGAAAAGATTGACCGTGAAGGCGCCGGATCCATCCTCGGCGCGCCGAAACTGCCTGATTACACCCCCGGCAAAGCCCCCAAAGCCCCAAAGAAATGAGGCAAGCCATGAAGCGCCCCACCAACACCCTGCTGCCCGCCCTGCCTGTGATCCCGTTGCTGGTGGTGGCCCTGTCGCTTGGCGGGTGTATCAGCTTTGGCGCAGAACCGCCGCCGTCGCTGCTCACCTTAACTCCTGATAGCCCGCTCGCCGCCGGGCAGACGCGCAATTCGGCCACCGCGCCGACAATCCTGATCCAGCAGCCCAGCGTACCCGCATCACTCGCCACCGCGCGGGTGCCTGTGCAGACTTCGCCGACGACGATTGCCTATGTGAAGGAAGCCGTGTGGTCAGAACCGCCCGCGCGCCTGTTCACGGGCCTGCTTGCGGATACCATCGGCAGCCAGACCGGGCGGGTGGTGCTCTCCCCCGACCAATTGGTGCTCGACCCTGGGGCGCGGCTGGGCGGTGAGCTGCGCAGCTTTGGGCTGGATGCGGCAACGGGCGATGCCGTTGTTACTTATGATGCCACCCTGATCCGCGGTGCCTCCCCAAGTTTTGAAAAGCGCCGGTTCGAAGCGCGCGAACCCGTTGGCACCGTAACGCCGCAGTCAACGGGCCAGGCACTCAACCGGGCGGCCAACCGCGTCGCCGCCGACGTCGCCGGTTGGATCGGCAAATAAGCGCACGCCGTTGCGTTAGCGTTTGGCGGTGCGCACCGGCACGGGCAGGTTGCACAGGTCAACGGCGTTTGACGGCACCGTGAAAAAAGGCGGTGTGCGGTTGGCCCGCGCCGTCAGATAGCGCGCAAATTCGGGCGACGACGGCGTCAGATATTCGAAATGCGGGCGCAGCCCCGCTGGAACATCGCTGGCGATTGTCACCCGCGCGATCGGCACGCGCATCTCTGGCCGCTCATACAGGCCCAGCCCGCCGCCAGTGCCACGCGGCAGCGCCGACATCGCCGCCATCCCCTCAATCACCCGGCCCACCACGGCGATGTTGCGATCCAGGTGGCGCGGCGCATGGCCGATGACCGTGTACAAATCGCCGCCGGTGCCCGTATCAGGCGCCAGATTGCGGGCCACGCCCACCATGCCATAGCAATGCGGCAGCCATTGCTGCTGGCCATTACCCGCCACCGGCCAGCCATCTGCCGAAAAGCCGGTGACGCTGGCATAGGCATCGGCAAAGGGGTTGGGGGTAATGGCGTGCGCCGATGCGGGCCATTCATATTCCGCCGGTGGGGTCAGCTCGATGCCGGGGGCAGGCGCCTTGGTCTCGGTTGGATCGCCCCATTGGGTGACGTAATTATCCTGTACGCGGTAAACGCTGGCATCGCTCCACCACCCTGCACGGGCGATCTTGCGCATATTGGCGACATGCACCGGGGCAAAACCGCTCGCCAGCCATATGGCGACGCGCTTGCCATCGGCAAAATCGATCAGCATCACATCGTCATCGGCAATTGCCGCCCAGGCGCGCGCGGGTGCCGCATCGGCGATCTGGGCCGCTGACGGCGCTGGCGCAGGTGATGGGGCGGGTGATGGGGCAGGTGTTGGAACCGAAGCGGGCGCGGCCTGAAGGGCAGCGGCGAACAGCGCGGTGGCGAGCGTTTTGATCATGGCGCCATCATGGCACGCCAACAGCGCTTGCGAAAGCGCCCCCTGCCCGCTACGGCTCGCCTCCTTCCCAAGCATGCGGAGCGGTGGCCGAGTGGTCGAAGGCGCTCGCCTGGAAAGTGAGTATACGTCAAAAGCGTATCGAGGGTTCGAATCCCTCCCGCTCCGCCATCAAGTATCTGATTTTGGACAATTATTTTCCGGACCGATCATCAAAAATGGTACGGAATATGATGATTTTTCTCTGATTTTGACAGTATTTCGGACAACGTTCTCTCTCTTCGTACCGTTTGAGAAAAAATTTCACGCAAATTCCGTAATTTACGATAAAGCATATCGCGAGTTCGAAGACCTTCCGCACCTGCGCGGGGGTGTCGTCTGCCCGCGCGCTGCGTTGGCAAGGCCAAGGGCAAGCGACCCGATCGGGGCCTGGCGTCGATCGATCATGTCAGCTCCCCGGCTGGATATAGGGCACGCGGGCAAACAGCTCGCGTTGCCAGGCACGCGGATTATCTTGCGGGGGCGCTGTCAAACCAATGTGGCAGTGAGCGAAGGGTGCTGATGGCGGACGCGAATGAGCCGCAAATCGAGAGCCAAGTCTCCCTCCCCGTTCCGCTGTTTCAATTCGTCCCCCGAAGTGATCCGGCTGGTTGTGCTGATGTATGTGCGCTTCCCGCTGTCGCTGCGAAATGTCGAGGATCTTCTATTCGAGCGCAGCATCGACCTGTGTCATGAAACCGTGCGGATGTGGTGGAACCGGTTTGGGCCAATGTTCGCTGGCGACATTCGGCGGCAACGGATCAGCCGGATGCGCGGGTTTCGCCATTGGCGATGGCACCTCGATGAGATGTACGTGAAGCTGAATGGCGAGATGGTCTCGCTTTGGCGCGCGGTCGATCAGGAGGGCGAGATCCTCGAAAGCTACATCACGAAGACCCGCGACAGGGAAGCCGCGCTGCGCTTCATGAAGAAGGCGCTGAAGCGCCACGGCCCGGCCGAGGCTATCGTCACCGACGGGCTCAAATCCTACCCAGCCGCGATGCGCGACCTGGGAAATGCTGACAGTCCCAGATTGGCCGATGGCCAAACAACCGGGCCGAAAACAGTCACCTTCCCTTCCGACGAAGGGAGCGCGCGATTCTCCGGTTCTGGCGAATGAAGACGCTGCAAAAATTCGCCTCGGTCCACGCCAACGTCCATAATCACTTCAACCTTGAACGCCACATCGTCGATCGCCAAACCTTCAAACAACGCCGCTCAGCCGCTCTGGCCGAGTGGCAGTCGTTCGCCAGCTGAGGGTCGCGCTCAAGGCCCGATCCGCATCGTCGAGAGACGGGTTCGCACAAGACTGACAGCACCGTTCGGCGGCATCATCGACGCTTTCGGTCTGGTTCCAGCCCGGAAATGCTGCCTGACACTGGCGCGCGAGGTGGTCTGCACCGTGTAGAGACGAACTCGAATCCGACCGACAGCACCAAATTGTCGTCAGGCCGGGACGCGCGTCAGACGGATATCGATTTCGCGGTCGACATAGTCCCATTCGGCGCACGCGCGCAGCCGCTCCAACATATGGTCAAAGGCCGCTTCCTGATCTGGCGCGAATTCGAACCAGGTCAGGAAGTCGAAGGGTTCGCCATGATCGCGCGAATGGTAAAGCTTGCGCGCGACACCGGGCAGATAATCGAGCCCGATCGGCAAATGCGATCCCCGCTCATAGACCGCACGCCGCTCGTCCTGCGCCATTGCCCACCACTCGGCCGATTTGCGGATCGGGATCAGCGCCGCCCGGGTTGAAGCGGGGCGGCCCAATCCCTCCTGCTTGGCCTGCAGCGCGGCGCGTTCGGGCGCGGTGGTATAGCGCAAATTGCTGCCGGCGCCGCGCAGCGTCCAGGCGGCGGTGCCTGCGTTGACATCGCTGTCGATCGCCAGAAAGCGCGCCGAAGGCAAGCTTGCCCCGCGAAACTCGCAGATTGACGTGATCTGCCACTGCCCCGCATCGGCACCGACAAATCGGCTGAGGGTAATGGGTGCGCGCTCAGTCATGATACCTCATCGTGGTTGGCGCTGGCTTGCAGCGCGGTTTTGAAAACGGCCAAAAGGCGGAAAAGCCCGAAAATCGAGCTTATCCAATGGCTAGGACAAGTTGGTTGATCGAACCCTCAGCGGTCGCGGCCGGTACGGCGCTGCAGATCAGCACTTCATTGTCGCGATGTGCAGCGGAGGTCTCTCTAAAATAGGCAACCGCGCCAGCTATCAACGGCGTCTTGCATGCCCCGCAGGCGCCCACGCGACACCCGAATTCGGGCGTCAGGCCCGAGCTTTCTGCGAACTCGAGCAAGCTGCCTGCGCCCGGTGTCCAAGCGCCATGATCACCCGCTGCATTGAAGACGACATCGACGGGAACCGTCGACGGCTCGGCTTTCGGCACGGCGTCGCGGATGTCGACTTGCCGCTTCAGCGACGCAGGGCCGAACGCTTCGGCAAAAATGCGGTGATCCGCGACGCCGTGGCTCGTCAGCGCATCATAGACGGCCTGCATGAAGCCCGGCGGCCCGCACATGTAGAAATCATAAAGTTGAAAACCCAGATACTTCTCCAGAACGTCTGCTGACAGGAAGCCCTGTTCTTCGTAATCTGCACCAATGACGGCATCATCCGTTTCTTGCAGCAGGCGAATGATGGTCAGTTTGCCGTTCGATCGCGCCGACAGCCGGTCCAATTCGCCATCGAAGCCGCGCTCGGCCTTGGTGCGGGCGGCATAAAAGAAGGTGATCGGTCGCATCGCGCCGGTCCGCTCGCCTTCATCGACGAGATGGCTGATCATCGACAGGATAGGCGTGATGCCAACGCCCGCCGCAATCATGACGACGGGGTGCGCCGGCGAGGTGTCGATGATGAAATCGCCATCAGGCTCGCGGCAATCGATCAGGTCGCCGACAGCGACCGCATCGTGCAAATAGCTTGAACCCACGCCAAGTTTACGCACGCTGATGCGCAGTTGCTGCGCGGACGGCGCAACCGAGATAGTGTAGGTGCGCAACAGGGGTGGTTCGCCGCCGGGCTGCGGCAACCGGATCGGCAGATGCTGTCCGGCGCGGTGCGAGGCCATTGCCGCGCCATCGACCCGTTCGAGGTAGAATGATTTGATCACCGCGCTTTCGTCAACGATTCGGCTGACCCTGAATTTATGCCATTCGGAACGGGAAGATGAAGTGGTCGTCGACGACATTGGTGTGCTCCGTTAGTGATCAGTGAAGCGATGTTCCGGCGGGCGCCGATTGCGCAGCGACCAAATCGGCGAGCCGATCCGTAAACGAGCTGCAGGCCGCACCGGCAAAGGTCAGGAAACCATCAAGGTCTGTGCGATCTACAGACGCCAGCTGGGCCTGCAGCATTTGGCGAGCCCGGAAGAAACGGGTTTTGATGGTCGCGGGAAGCACATCGAGCGCGTCGGCTGTTTCATCGACCGTCATCCCTTCGATCTCCCGCAGAATGAAAACGATCCGGTATATCTGGGGCAGGCGGTCCAAAGCCCGCGCAAGAGTTTCCTGCAATTGCACGTTGGCGACATGGTGTTCCGGGTTCGGCTGGCTGTGCGCGTGATCCGTCCGGTCAGACTCTGTTCCCCCTGTGTCGACGTCGCCGACGCGGGCTGCACGGCGCCGCGCTGAACGGCGTCGGGTCAACGCTTCGTTGATGACGATGCGCGTCAACCAGGTCGACAGCTTTGATCTGCCCTCAAAGCTGTCGATTGCCGCAAATGCCTTCAGGTACCCACTTTGCACGGCATCTTCTGCCTCACCGCTGTCCTTCAGGACCGCCCAGGCCGCCCGAAACAGCCGTTGGTTATTCCGCATCGCAATGAATCGGACAGCGCCGGAATCGCGCGCGCGGAACAGGTCGGCCAGATCGGCATCCTCCATTTCGGCGTAATCAAGCGCGTCAGATCGCATCAGCGCGCGCTCGCCTGCGCGCCGCTGAGCGACGCCAGAAAGTCCCGACGTAGGTCCCGATCCTCTCGAAAGTCCCCTAGCCAGCATTCAGTCCGCATGGTGACTCCGCGTTGATTGACCCCACGCGTCGCCATACAGCCATGGGTCGCATCGATCACGACGGCGACACCGCGCGGTGCGAGGACATCCCACAGAGTCATCCCGATTTGCTGGGTCAGGCGCTCCTGCAGTTGGAGCCGCCGGGAGAACGCGTCCACCAGGCGGGACAATTTTGATATGCCCACCACGCGGCCGCGCGGGCGATAGCCGACATGCGCGACGCCCATGATGGGGGCCATGTGATGTTCGCAGGTGGAGACCAGCGGGATGTCGCAAAGAAGGACGGTTTCTTGATAAGAGTCCGCCTCAGTGAACGTCCGGCTAAGCAAAGCGGCCGGATCGATCGCATAGCCGGAAAACCATTCGCCATAGGCGCGCGCCACACGCGCTGGCGTATCGACCAACCCTTCACGGTCGGGGTTGTCACCTGCTGCGCTGATCAACGTTCGGACCGCTGCTTCTATTTCCACCCGGCTCGGCTTTCCCTGCCCCAATCCTGGGTCTGGCACCACTTGCTTGGCCAATTCCCCTTGGCATTGTTTAAGCTTCAAGAACGATATTCCTTTTTCAATCGGCACTCGTTCGGGGGAACGCGCAGATTTGGGGATGGGCCTTTTGTCCGGGCATTTTGGTAGACCCACACCGCTATTAGATGCCGCAGGGCCGCCACGGTTTCCAGATTTTTGCCAAAAAATGCTGATGGTGGAATCGAACGCCTCACAGGAGAATCCCGACTGCCTAATGTGAACGTTGCGATGACTGAAGGCGCCTGACGATGACAGCAACGAGCCAAGCCGATTTTAGGTCGTCGACTGTCCACCGTCGGCACCAAAGGCGCAGACTTGAGGTTATGATTTCAGGAGGGTTCGTCGCTAAACCTCGATCTCACGCGGGCGGACCAGCGGCGCACCGGGTTCCCCCAGCCAGTGGCAATGACGGCGCGCAAAATACGCTGCCGCCAAACGCTTCGACGCTGGGCTAGCCCCGGTTCAACGGTCGGCAGCCAGATCGAATGCACGCTCAACCCGCTCGAGCGCCAACGCAAGGCGAGGCGCAACAAATTCCATGAACGCGCGCTGTTTGAGCGGTTGTAGGGGCTGGGCGGCGTGCACCAGATGGACCGGCGTCTTTAGGGGCGCATATCGTTCGAGGATCGGCGTCAACCCACCATCGGCAACTGTCTGTGCGGCCTGATAACTCATCATCCGCGCGCACCCTAACCCCGCGACCGCGCCGGCGATCACGGCATCGGCCGTATTCACTGAAAAGCGCGGATGGATCGTCACGACGGTGGCATTTGGCCCCACGCCGAACGGCCAGCTACGATAAGTCTGCAGCCCCTCGAAAGCGATGCAGTCGTGATCGGCAAGCGCAGCAGGGGCGGTCGGCGAGCCTCGCCTCTCCAGATAATCGGGACTGGCGCAGATCACCCAGCGGATATGGCCGACGCGCTTGGCGATCAGGCTGCTGTCGGGCAGCTGGCCGATTCTGAGTGCGACATCGACATGATTTTCGATGAGGTCGACCATGTTGTCAGCGAGCACAAGCCGCACCGTGACATCCGGATAGACGCCCAGAAATTCGTGCACGATCGGCGCGACGTGGAGTTTGCCGAACATGATGGGGGCGGTCACCAGTAACTCCCCGCGCGGCGCCCGATACTCGCCCGAGGCGACGCGTTCGGCCTCGCCAAGCTCCTCCAGGACACGGCGGACGGAGGCGACGTACGCGGTACCTGCTTCGGTCAGAATCAGTTTGCGGCTGGTGCGGACCAGCAACTGCGTTCCAAGATGCGCTTCCAGGTCTGAAACCCGCCGGCTGACGGTTGGCAGCGGCACGCCAATGGCCCGGGACGCCGCCGACAGGCTACCCCAATCGACGGCTGCAATCAGCGTCCGCATGGCTTCGAAGCGGTCCATCTTTCCTTCCGTAATGTGGAAGGTAGCATTGTGCAATCGATAGATACCGAGAAAAAACGGAAGCGCCTAATTCTTGTCCAGCGGCGCAAACCGGTGCCGCGACAGATCAAGGAGAACCGCAATGTCCCGTATCGCCACCCCCGCCACGATCGCAGATGCCCCCGCCGCCGCACAGCCGTTGCTGGACGCAGTTAACAAGCAGCTCGGCGTCGTGCCGAACATGTTTCGCCTCATTTCGAACAGCCCGCAAACGCTCGAAGCGTTCCTCGGCATCGGGACGGCACTCGGCAAGGGCGCACTGCCTGCCGCCACCCGCGAGCGGATTGCGCTGGCCGTCGCCGAGGTCAACGGCTGCAACTATTGCCTGTCTGCGCACACCTATCTCGGCAAAAACCTTGCCAAGCTCGACGATGCCGAGATTACCGCCAACCGCTCTGGCGCGTCGAACGATCCCAAAGCTCACGCCGCCGTGCGGTTCGCCGCCAAGCTGGTGCGTGAACGCGGTCAGGTCAGCGAAGCCGATCTCTCAGCCGTGAAGCTTGCCGGCTACACCGAAGCGCAGGTGCTCGAAATCATCCTGCACGTCGCCGTCAATACCTTCACCAACTATGTCAACGAAGCGCTGAAGACAGACATCGACTTCCCTGTCGTCGAGGCACGCAAAGCCGCCTGAGGCTCCCGCTCAGCTACGACGACCGGCGGGCGCGGGTTCCCCCGACCCGCGCCCGCCCCCCCCCTTTTTCACAACCGCCCCGAACAGGAGACACCCCATGTCCACGACCTATAACTTTGCCACCGTCAACGGCCGCCAGGTATTTTATCGCGAAGCCGGTGATGCCGCCTCACCGACGATCGTGCTGCTGCACGGCTTCCCTTCCAGCAGCCACATGTTCCGCGACCTGATCCCGCTGCTCGCCGATCGCTTCCACGTCATCGCCCCCGACTATATCGGCTTCGGCCAGTCGGACGCGCCGTCAGTGGCCGAGTTCGACTACAGCTTCGACAACCTGACCGCGCATGTCGCCCAGCTCCTCGATCAGCTCGGGCTGACCAGCTACATTCTTTACATGCAGGATTTTGGCGGCCCTGTCGGCTTCCGCCTGTTCGCAAACAATCCGTCAGCGGTGACGGGCTTCGTTATCCAGAACACCAATGCCTATATGGCCGGTGTGGGTGAGATGCCCGCGCAGATCTTTCTGCCACTGTGGGAAGAGCGCAACGAGACGACCGAAGCGGCCGCGCGCGGCTTCCTGGCCGCAGAAACGACGAAGTTCCAGTATCAGGTCGGCGCGAGCAACCCCGCCGCGATCAGCCCGGACAACTGGATGGTTGATCAGCCGCTGCTCGACCGCCCCGGCCACGACATCGCCCATCTGAACCTGCTGGAAAACTACAAGACCAATGTCGCGGCTTATGACGGCTGGCACGCGCTGTTCCGCCAGTATCAGCCCAAGACGCTGATCGCCTGGGGCAAGCACGATCCGTTCTTCATCCCCGCCGGCGCCGAGGCGTTCCTCGCCGATTTGCCGCAAGCGAAGCTGGTCTGGCTCGACGCCGGCCACTTCGTCCTCGACGAAAACGCCGCGACCGTCGCTGCCGAGATCAAGGTGACATTCGCGTAACACCCCCGCCCGGGCATCGTCTCTCCTCCTGCCGATGCCCGGGCACCCCTTCGCATTTACAGGAGAATGACGAAGGGCGCAGGTTGCCGTGGCCTGGAAAGGCCGACCCAGGATCACCTTCAGGTTCGCGGATCCACTTGCGAAGCGCGTTCGCATGAACATCCAGGTCGCGCGCCGCCTGCGCTGCCGAAATCGAGGTCCGCTAGCGACCGGTGGCGATCAATTGACTTATTGCTTTCGCCAAAGACTCGCCAGCTGCTGCGCCTCAGCAATTTGCGCGCGCGTCATCCTGGAGGCCACAAACGCGCGAGCCTGGGTCGCCTCACTTGATAGCTTAGCGTCGGTCGCTCCCGCACTACTTAAGCTGAACCATTTGTGTGCCTGAACATAATCTTTTGCAACATTTTGGCCGTTTAACAACATGATACCGAGATTATATTGTGCGTTGGGATGCCCGCGTTCCGATGCCTTGCGGTACCAAGTGGCAGCGGTGCCATAGTTCTGCGGTACCCCTTTGCCTTCGGCGTACAACACGCCGAGATTGTACTGAGCGCCAACATCGCCCTGCTCAGCAGCTTTTCGGAACCACCCGGCCGCCGCAGCATAATCCTGTCCTACGCCTTCGCCCACCGCGTACACCAGACCAAGGTTATATTGAGCGTCGACATAGCCTTGCTGCGCCGCTTTGCCGAACCAAGCAACTGCAGCAGCATGATCCTTTGGGATGCCTTCGCCATTATTGTGCATCACGCCTAGGCTGTATTGCGCAGCGGCCGATCCTTGCTCAGCGGCCTTGCGAAACCAGCCAGCGGCGACAGCTTGATCTTTGGGAGCGCCTAGGCCGTTGCTGTACATGACACCAAGGTTGTACTGCGAGGCTAGGTGCCCTTGGTCCGCAGCCTGGCGGTACCAGCGGAGCGCAGCAGCGGAATCTTTCGCCACGCCCAGGCCCTTGGCGTACATCCTGCCAAGTTGATATTGTGCCCCGACGGCACCGTGGTCAGCCGCCTGGGTAAGCTGTGCGACATCATGTTGCCATTGCGCGCGCGCATTACCATCCGCGTGTCCCGCATCCTTGGTTAGGCGAGTCTTCCCGTCAGGTGCGGCCATCGCCAAGCTGTGATTCCAGCTCGTTACGACAAGTGCACAGGCTATTGCGGATCGGCCAATCATGCGCCTTATCTACTGCATTTGTCGGCGCGGGTAACTGGCCGCTTCGCCGAGTAGTTTCACAATGTCAGCTTTCCAGAATTTTGCCCATGTATGCGTACCGTGCCCCTTCGTGTCCGCGCTTGCAGGGATAAGGAGAAAGCGGGCTCGCGGCATGCGTTTCACATCCTCCTGCGCCAGGCCCAACTCGGGCGGATTGATGAAGTCATCAGCTGAGTTGATCCAAAGCACCGGTACTGTGACACGATCGAGCAACGGATATGGATTATAGGATCGCGACGACTCATACTGGTAGATGATGTCATTTGCGTCCTGCCCGCTGCCGCGCTGGGCAATGCCATCGGCTAACGCCTTCTCGGCCAGCTCACGGGTTGGATAGCGCGCTTGCAAGGCAACCGGATTGCCGCCGACCAGAATCGAAAGGTAATTCGCCGTCCGCAATCCCTGGACGGGCTGGGTCTTGTAATTGCCGCCTTCCCAAAGCGGATCAGCCTTGATCGCGTCGACCACCATTTTGCGCCACATCCGGTTCCGCCCAGCGATTTCCCGGGTGTTGCAGGCAAAAGGCGCAAGCCGCTCTGCGAAGCCCGGATGGGTCGTTCCCCAGACAAACGCCTGCATGCACCCCATCGACGTGCCGATAATCAGCTTCAGATGCGATACACCCAGATGCTCGACAAGAAGGCGACGTTGGGCCTCCACCATGTCATCATAATCATAATGCGGAAACTGCATGCGCAGCCCGTCCGACGGCTTCGATGAATTTCCATGTCCGATATTGTCAGGCAGGATCACATATGTCGTGGCAAGATCGAATGGCGCATCGGGGCCAAACAGCTCGTCCGAAAATGCGGGATTGAGGAGCGACCGTCCTGAACCGCCAGTACCGTGCAGTCCCATGACGGCGTTGGTAATGCGCCCTGTGCGATCGCGAATGGGCGTGCCGAGCGTGGTATAGCCGAGCTTCAGTTCCGGCAGCGCCTCACCCGACCGGAATTTGAAGTTTTTGATGGTGTAGCTGCCCTGGACGTTCGGCCATTGCTTTACAGGTTGAGCGGCAGGTGTGGCGACCGGTTGTGTTTGCGCAGCGACTTGCGCGGCGGAAATAGCAAGCAAAACTGCGAGTAAGCGACGCATCGGGAACGCTACCTGTTTTATGGTTCGGACTGCACCCTAATGTCAGCAGGGTCGACAAAAGTCAGCCATTCTGTGCCGATCAGCCCTTGATAGAAAAATCGAAGATGCGAGCGGTCAACGCTCCGTTGGCACCGCCCCCGGCGAGCGAGTAGATGAAGCCATACTCTCCTGGCTTGAGGGTTGCAGACGGTGTGACCTTAAAAACTCCGGGCCGGATCAGCTCATAGGTGAATGCCAGCCGGTCCTTGTCCATAACACCAGTCTTCGCACCACCGATGTTCATGCTGCCGACGCGAGCCTCACGCCTGCCCGACTTCTTAATCAGCTCAATCAGCGTGAATTCGCTCGGGGAGGTCACTGTCGCGGCAGTACCCGACGCCCAAGTCGCAACCGTACCCTGGGTGGATTGATTGGACTCATCAAAGAAGAAGTAGAAGACGGGGGTAGTTATGGCCGTTTGGACCCGAGCCGTATCGTTTTGGATGGCGGCCTTGATGCTCATTGACGCAATTCCGCCCGTGAGTGCGTATCCAAATATGCCTCCAGTCTTTGCCTGGTTGGTCACCGTTGCGTCGATGCGGACCATGTGGGCCGCTTCCCGTTGATCGGCGAACAAGTAGACGCCAGCCGGGTGTGGGATCATTGGATCAGGAGACGTGGTCGAGCTCTGCGGGGCGGCTGCCTTAGGGTTTGATGCTTCGATCATCGCGGCAATGACGCGGCTCGAGACTCCCTTGGCCTTCAGTGTGAGTAATTGATCGGTCGATAGTTCAAAATTGGGTGTCGATGCTTTGATCTTGGCCACGATCGCTTCGTCGCCCAATCCCGCCGACGTCAGCGTGATCACGCTGTTGTTGTCGAGAGTTTCGGCGCTCGCAGGCGCAGGCGCTACGAGAGCGGCAGCGAGACATAGAGCGACTAAACTTGAGCGTTTCATTGTGATTCCCCAATAATTTACCAGGCCCGTCTATTCCTATGACAGGAAACTGCAAGCTACAGATCGCCTCGCGGCTGGGCCTCACGGCATGCCATATCCTACGTTCTCAGGTGCCGTCATTCGGCTAAGCGCGCGCTTCGCATTCAGCCCGTCCAGAATGTAGCGAAATCCCGCGCCCTCCTCGCCAATCAGCGCGTCCGCCGGCAGCGCCAACCCGTCGAAAAACACTTCGTTCGTATCATGCTTGGCTGCGAACCCTCAGACGCGCGAACGCACGGCATCGCGAATCTCGGCAAAGTCGTCTCGTGCGGCTGGAATGGTCATGCGATCTTGGCCTTTGTCGAGGTGGAGCGTCGGCCGCTGGTGGCGGTGCCAAGCTGTTCGGCGAGCGCCTTCAGATCGCCGCCGATCCGCGAGACCTCACCGTCGCTCCGGGATCCAGCGAACATGGAGACTGAAACGCAGAACTCGGGCGGCTCACCCGACACAGCGGCGGCGAGCGAGGCGATACCCGCATGGCTCAGCCCGTCGTCGATGGCATATCCACGCGCCGCCGCCGCGATAATCTGCACGCGATAATCGGCTTCGGTTACCGGACGCTGCCAGCGCACGGCGGAAAAACGCCGGCGAATCTCGTCCTCCGACACATTCTGCGCGGCAGTGAGCGCGCGCCCGACCGACCCGCCGCCGATCGGCTGCCGCTGCCCCTCTTCCATATGGATGCGCGTGGCAGCGACATCCTCGCCAAGCGCGACGAGCTGAAGCCGGTCGCGGCCGGACACCCGCCACAATCCCACCGGGGCCAGCCAGTTGCGGGCGGCGTTTTCAAGCAATGGCCGCGCCAGCGCGACAAATCGCGCAGCGGCTTCGTTATCCCCGGCGACGATGCCCGTCCACGGTGGCGACAACGCGTAGCGCTTGCCCGAATGGGTATGGAGCACGCCTTCACCGACCAACGTACGCAGCAGGCCCAGGCAACTGGATGGGCTGATGCCGCATGCCAGTGCAACTTCCGAAAGGGTCAGCGCACGGTCATCCGCGAGCACGCGCATGATTGCGAAGGCCTGTACGACCGAAGAAACCGGCGCTCCCATGCAACCTTTCTATTTTCAACAGGATGAAATATCAATTCTCGATCTTGAATTTGTCGATACGAATATATAACCGGGTGACATTGGAGAAGGGCGTGACCGATATTCTCGAGGGCATGGGCGAAGGATGGACCGCGCAGGCCATCGCGGACGAGCTGATCCCTGCCTTTCGCTGCAGCTTCGCCCGCGCGGACGCGGTGTCCGCGAATGTCTTTCCCTACGACCCGATCTGAGGATCCACGATGCGCCAAGCGACCACCGGCATGGACCCCGATAGCTTCGAGCAATTCCTGGACCAGCTTCGTCGCTTCGTCCGCGAGCGGCTGATCCCCGCCGAGCGCGCGATCATGGAGAGTGATGAGATCCCGGCAGACATCGTGCGCGACATGCGCGAGATGGGGCTGTTCGGGCTGACCATCCCGGAGGAACATGGCGGCGCAGGCATGAACGTCCGCCAATATGCGCGAACCATCCACACAATCAGCTATGCGATGCCGGCGTTCCGCTCGCTCATCTCGATCAACATCGGCATGGTCTGCTCTGCGCTCAAAAATGGCGGCACCGAAGCGCAAAGGGCCGAATGGCTGCCGCGCCTCGCCGCCGGCGAGGTCGCCGCCTTCGGACTAACCGAGCCGGGGTCGGGCTCTGATTCGGCAGGGATGCAAACCAGCGCCGACCGAGTTGATGGAGGCTGGGTGCTGAACGGCACCAAGCGCTACATCACGAACGCTCCCCAGGCGCGGGTCGCGCTCATCATGGCGCGGACCAGCAAGGAAAACCTGCCCAAGAACGCCCATGTCTCCGCGTTCATCGTGCCGATGGACATGGCCGGCGTCTCGGTGGGCAAGCCGGACAAGAAGATGGGCCAGGCGGGCAGCGCAATCGCGGACATCATCCTGGAGGATGTGTTCGTGTCGGGCGAGGGATTGCTCGGCGGTGAGATCGGCAAGGGTTTCATCTTCGCCATGAAAAGCCTGGACAATGGTCGTATCTCGGTTGGCGCGGCGGCGACCGCCTATGCCCGTCGCGCGCTCGACAGCGCGCTTCGCTACGCCACCGAACGCAAGGCGTTCGGCGAGGCCATTGCGAACTTCCAGCTGGTGCAGCAGATGCTCGCCCAAAGCGAGATTGAGATCTATGCCGCCGAAAGCATGATGGCCGACGTAACCGCCCGAGCCGACGCGGGCGAAAACGTGCTGCGCCAGGCCGCTGCGTTCAAGGTCTTCGCATCGGAGATGTGCGGGCGCGTCGTCGATGCCTGTGTCCAGATCTATGGCGGCGCAGGATATCTTGCAGAATATGACGCCGAGCGATTTTTCCGCGATGCGCGCATCTACCGCATCTACGAGGGTACCACGCAGATCCTCCAGCTGCAGATCGCAAAGCATATGCTGCGCGAATTCAACGACGGTATGTGATGTACAAGCTGCTCTGCGGTCTGTCGGCGATCGCGGCCCGCGACCATGCCACGCTCGCCGTCCTGCTAGACGCAAAGGGGATCGTCCATTCGCGCTATCGCACGATGCTAGACGCCGCCAATGACCGCGTCCTGGTTGCCGAAAATCCGATCTTCGGCACGGTGGAGAACCCCAGCGGCGCCCACTATCCGGCCGCCGGTGCCTTCGCCACCATCCCGCAAATTGATCGGCAGCCGCCGTTACCTGCGCCGCGAAACGGCGAACACTCCGAGCAGGTTCTAGCTGATCGCCTAGGCCTGCCGTCCAAACAGATCGCCCACCTGATAGACGCCGGCATCGTCGGTGTTCCTGCAACCGGGAGCTGAAGCCATGTCACTGCGTCGCGCCGCCATCGTCACCCCGATCCGAACCGCCGTCGGCAAGTTTGGCGGCAGCCTCTCCTCAATGACCGCCGGAAACCTTGGTGCCGTGATCCTGAAGGCGCTGGTCGAGCGGACCGGGATCGATCCTGCCCGGGTCGACGACGTGGTCTTCGCCCAGGGCTATGGCAACGGCGAGGCGCCCTCGATCGGCCACTGGTCCTGGCTCGCCGCCGGCCTGCCGATGGAGGTGCCCGGCTACCAGCTTGATCGACGCTGCGGCTCTGGGCTGCAGGCGGTGGTGAATGCGGCGATGATGGTGCAGACGGGCATGTCGGACGTCGTCGTCGCCGGTGGCGTCGAATCGATGTCGAACGTCGAGCATTACACCACCGACGTCCGCAAAGGCGTGCGCACCGGCAATCTGACACTCCACGACCGGCTGACCCGCGGACGCGTCATGTCGCAGCCGATCGACCGGTTCGGCGTGATCAGTGGCATGATCGAGACGGCCGAAAATCTGGCCAGGGACTATGCGATCACGCGCGAGCAGGCCGACGCCTTCGCGGTTCGAAGCCATCAGCGCGCGGCCGAGGCATGGCGCCGGGGCCTGTTCGACGACGAGTTGGTTCCCGTGTCCGTGCCGCACCGCAAGGGCGATCCCACCGTGTTCGCCCATGACGAGGGCTATCGTGCCGACGCAACCATGACGACGCTCGGCAAGCTGCAGCCGCTGGAGGGGGGCGTCGTGACAGCCGGAAATGCCAGTCAGCAGAATGACGCGGCGGCCGCATGCCTCGTCGTCGCGGAGGACAAGCTCGACGAACTCGGGCTGGAGCCGATCGCCTGGTTCCATTCCTGGGCGGCCGCCGGCTGCGACCCCAGCCGGATGGGCATCGGCCCGGTACCCGCCGTGGAGCGGCTGTTCGCGCGCACCGGGCTCGGCTGGGGTGACATCGACCTGGTCGAGTTGAACGAGGCGTTCGCGCCGCAGGTGCTGGCCGTGCTGAAGGGCTGGGGCTGGTCCGACGACGACGGCCGCAACGACATCCTCAACGTCAACGGCTCCGGTATCTCGCTTGGCCATCCGATCGGCGCGACCGGAGGGCGGATCCTCGCCACCCTGACGCGCGAAATCGTCCGCCGCGAAGGTCGCTACGGGCTGGAGACGATGTGCATCGGCGGCGGTCAGGGCATCGCCGCGATATTCGAGCGCGCGGCCTGACCGTGGCAGGCGCACACGCGGCAATGGACCGGCATCTTGCCGCTGCGCAGGCCTATCTTGCCGTCGCGCAGCGAGCGCTGGCCGACCGCCTCGCCGCAGCGCCCATCGACAAGGTGCAGCGCGCCGCTCACGGCTTTGCCTGGGTTGCGACCACCGTCTCAGCGCTTGAGGCGACGCGCGACTGGCTGCGCCGGTGCGACGGCACGAACCCACTCGACGCAAACGTCGCGGCGCTGATCTTCGCAGAAGGGCTAGGCCAGCTCGTGGGCGGCCTGCCGATGGGCCAGAACGAGATGTTTCGTGCGGCCGACCTCGGCCTGGGTTCGGCGGCCCGGGCACTTGCCGACGCCTGTGCGGACCTGCTCGACGCCGATGGTGCGGCGGTGCGCGCCGAGGTTGGCGCCGCGCTCGCGCAGGGACAATGGCCCACGGAAACGCTCGGCGACCCTGAACTGGATGCTATCCGCGACCAGTTCCGTCGCTTCACGAATGCAGAGATCATCCCGCACGCGCATCGCTGGCACCTCGCCAACGCGCTGATCCCGGACGCCACCATCACGGCAATGGCGGACCTCGGCACGTTCGGCGTGTGCATCGACGAGCGCTACGGCGGCCTCGGCCTCGGCAAGCTTGTCATGTGTATCGTCACGGAGGAACTATCGCGGGGCTGGATCGGCGCGGGCTCGCTCGGAACCCGCTCGGAGATCGCTGGCGAACTTATCGGGCTGGCCGGCACGGAGGCGCAGAAGGCCGAATGGCTGCCCCGCATCGCCAGCGGCGCGGTGCTGCCGACCGCGGTGTTCACAGAGCCTGACGTGGGGTCCGACCTGGGATCCCTGCAGACTCGCGCGCGGCGCAAAGAAGACGGCGCCTGGGTCATCGATGGCGCGAAGACATGGATCACCCACGCCGCTCGATCGGATCTGATGACGCTTCTGGCACGCACGGTGCCCAGCGAGAGCGGCTATGCCGGCCTGTCGATGCTGCTGGTGCCCAAGCCGCGTGGCACCGAAGACGATCCATTTCCCGCAGCGGGGATGACGGGCAGCGAGATCGACGTGCTCGGTTATCGCGGCATGCGCGAATATGCGCTGCAATTCGATGCCATGCACGCGCCCGCGGACGCCCTGCTGGGCGGCGAGCACGGTCAGGGATTCAAGCAACTGATGCAAACCTTTGAGGGCGCTCGCATCCAGACCGCCGCCCGTGCCGTTGGGGTGGCGCGCCGCGCACTGGAACTCGCGCTCGACTACGCCATGTCGCGCCGGCAATTCGGCAAGGCGATCATTCATTTTCCAAGAGTTTCGGACAAGCTGGCGATGAGTCTTGCCGATTTCGTCGCGACGCGCGAACTGACCTATGCTGCGGCGCGCGCAAAGGATTCGGGCAAACGGTGCGACATTGAGGCGGGCATGGCGAAGTTGTTGGGCGCACGCGCCGCCTGGTCGAATGCCGATGCCGCGTTGCAGGTGCACGGCGGCAACGGCTATTCGCTGGCGTACGAGATCAGCCGGGTGCTGTGCGACGCGCGCATCCTCAACATCTTCGAAGGTGCCGCCGAAATTCAGGCGCAGGTGATCGCGCGTGGGCTCATGGGCAGGCGTAACGGATAAACGTTCAGCGTGAATGGATCGGTTACGGGGAGGCGCGCCGGAACCGTATCGAAGCGGGGCTCGTCGCGCGCTGGGCCGCTACGCTCGTCTTCGTCGATGCTACGCACGAAACGCATGGCGCGGACGGACCTGCGATCCGCAGGGCCAAGTTTCCCGCGCGGTGCCCTGGATACCGCTATTTGCTTTTGCTTGGATCGGGCGACGATGCCGCGTACCTTCTCGCCACTGGCCAATTGGCAATCGCTCGCCACCTGACCGTCGGCACCATAGCCCGATCTGCATCGTGTAGAAACGAGTCCGCATCGGACTGAGAGCACCCTTGTGATCAACGAGGCCAAGCCTCCGGTTGCACCGGGCAGTTCTTGCAACCTCATTCCATCGCCGTTTATTGGATATTGGCCCCTAGAAATCGTTCGGTGGCACGAGACAGCTTGTGTCTGCCAGATCAAGCATTGGGAGTGTGTCAGTGATCGAGGACATCGACGATGGCGTGCGAACGGTTACGCTGCGCCGTCACCCCATGAACACGTTAAACCTTGACGCCGTTAAGCGGCTGAGCGCGCTGTTTGAAAATCACCCGTCCGATTTGCCGCTTGTCCTTGAAGGCTCTGAAGGTGTGTTCAGCGCAGGCGTCGATGCAAAGCAGTTCATGGGTTATGATCGCGCTCAGCGCATTGAGATGGCGCGCGCGATAACGCGAATGACAGGACATTTGTTGCGCATCCCTGCCCCTGTGGTCGCGGCAATCTCGGGCCACGCTTTGGGCGGCGGTTTAGTCCTTGCTCTGTGTTGCGATTACCGCATCGCCACCAATGCCGAGCGGGCAAAGTTTGGCCTGTTTGAGGCGAAAGCCGGCATCGCCTTTCCCGATGGGCCGGCACACATCGTTCAGAGCGAGTTACCGCCGACATTACTCCGCCAGTTGACGCTCTCGTCACGGAGCGTGTCAGCAGAAGAGTTGATGCGTCACGCGGTCTTCGATGAAACGGCTGACCCGGATCGCGTGACGGCGCTTGCACGCGATCGTGCCCGCGAGCTTGCAGGCCAGCCAGGGTATCGTGCGGTGAAGGCACAAATGCGTGGAGCGTTAGCCGCCCGCGTCAACCAGTTGGCAACCGAAGGCTGCGAAAGCGCGTTCGCTTAGATATTGGTCGCACGGTGCTGAAGCTGCTGTCATGTGTCGACTGGATACGGCGCCAACAAAGCAGGCCATCGGAGCACCAGCGGGTGCCGCCAACCCAAGGTGGCAGTCGACGGCTGGTGCTGATATTTGACGCGGATGGGCCGCAAATCGAGAGCCAAACCTCCCTCGCTCGCCGGATAGTCTCACCTCCAAAGGCCAAGGCGCATCGTGAGGGGGCAGGTTTGCATTCGACGGACAGCACCCCTCAATGCGATCCGCGCCAACGCCAAAGTAAACCGTCGCTAAAACCGATTTGTTTATCGATGGATTGACGGCAGCGTCGCCGCAACACCATTGCACCCCTCAGTGCAATCACAGGGAAATGCAATCATGAGAAGTCAGGTCGTGCGTTTGCTGCTGCTCAGCGTGCTGCTTCATGCTTCGACCGCGGCCCAGGCTGAGTTGCCCGTCGACGCGCCGGAGCTGGCGACACGTGGCGCGGCGGCTGTGGGAACGCAGAGCATTACCCTGATCGACCCGGATCGTCCTGATGTTCTAAGGCCTGATGGTGTTGGCGGGTTCCATCGGCATGCGCGAACATTGCCAATCGAAATATGGTATCCAGCGGTGAGTGCGCCGAAGCGTGCCCAACGCATCACATACACGATGCCAGCCCCGTTTCTTGGCGGACGCAAAAGCGATCCTGCCCAGCGCCTCAGCTTTGCTGGTCAAGCTATGCGTGGTGCAAAGCCCGTAGCGGGTCATTTTCCGCTGATTGTGCTTTCGCACGGCTACAATAACCGCGCTGTCGGCTTTAGTGAGCTTGCCGAAAATCTTGCTTCAAAAGGCTATGTCGTCATTGCGATTGAGCATGGCGATTTGGATCCGGCGATTGCAGGATCGCGGCGCGCTTCATTTTCTCAGGTGCTCGTCGATCGCAGCGCAGATCAGCGTTTCGTGATTGCCGAAGTCAGACGGCGTGCGGCCGCAGCGCCTCGTGGCGTCTTTGCAACGATCGCCGCCGACGACATCGCGCTCGTCGGTTACTCGATGGGCGGTTACGGGGCAATTGCCTCGGCAGGGGCTGGCTATGATCCTAAATCACCATTGATGGCAATGTTGCCCAAGGCGCTGATGGCAGGATCGATGGAGGGTGACGATCAACCGGTGCCCGGCCTCAAAGCGCTTATCCTGTTTGGGCCCTGGGGAGGATCCCCAGCAACACGGATGTGGTCGCCCGCCGCCCTTGGCAGGATATCTGCTCCCGCATTGGTGATTGACGGCGATCACGACGACATCGCTGATTATGCGAATGGGGTCCAGTGGCTGTTTGGCCGTATGGTTCAGTCGGATCGCTATTTCCTCACCTATCGCGAAGCTCGCCACAATATCGCAATGAATGCAGCGCCAGCGTCAGTCGCCGATGATTACTTATACATCGACAAGTTCAACGAACCCGTGTGGCGGAAGGATCGCATTCTGGCCATTAACGCGCACATGATCACTGCTTTTCTCGACCTGCATTTAAAGCGGATCAGCGACCGGGCGAGTTATCTAAACGTGCCGACACCAGCTGCCGATGCCGGAAGCTGGCCGCTGGCGGAAGGCGAGGTTTCGGGCGCACAGCTGGCACAGCGCACTGGTGCGGGCGCAAATTACTGGCGCGGTTTTCAGCGCCGCTGGGCGCTGGGTTTGGAGCTTGTACATCGCTCACCGGCCGATGATAAAGCGGCCGACACGCGGTAACCCGTGAATCTGCAGCTGAACGGGTCCCCGATCGGCGCAGGCCGCACCGATATGGATAGCTATTTACCCATTGATTCATAGGGTTGAGCGAAAAGTAAGCGACCGCATGCTTCAACAGCCATCAGCAGACGGGGGAGAGATTAGTTTGGCTGCGCGCTCCTAAATGCCGTGCTGGCTCGGACGCCGCTTATTGGTCCATCGGTTCTGACGCGCAAATGTTGGTACAATGCGCTGGAATCAGAGACCATGCGTCCAGGCCGATCCGGCCCAAGCCAATGGTAAACTCATATAATATTGGGCGATTCCAAGGCCAGCACGGCAAATGTCGCCAGCCAGTGTTCGCCCATAAAATCGCCCGCAACATAAGGCAGGCTCGCCTGCACATGGGCCGCAGCGACATTGTGTAACCGGGAGGCGTCGGCGGCATTAAACACGGTCGCCAATTCGCGAAAGCACCATGCCCTGCTGAAATTGCAGCCGTCGAGATGGGCGATTTTGCCGTCGGAACGGTCAGACACAAAGGCAGGGGTGAATAATGTAGCGGGCTTATCGAGGTGCAGGCCTGGAAGAAAAGCGTCGACCCAAATCCGGAAGGCGTCAGGGCGCATGACACGCTTCATGCACAATGCTTCGGTCAACGCGGAGGATAAAAACTCATCCCCACCGGGCTCCCATGCGGGACAATCACGGTCAGTACCAAAATAGCTCAGCGCACGGTCGCAGATGATTGCTGCCAGTTCCTCATCGTGCACTTGCGCCCATTCAAGCGCCAGGATCAGCGCAAAGGCGGTGTTGAAATGCGTGCCAGTGCGGATTGGGTAGGTTTGCTTGGGCAGGAACGCCCGAAAGCGCGCCGCAAACGCAACGGCCAGCGGCTCCAGGATCGATCCCCAGCGCGTTCCCGCCGCTTCCCCGTGCAGCGCCAGCATCCATGCCCATCCATAGGGCCGCTCAAACCCGGCCGAGGTCGATCGATCAAGATACGCCACTTCAACCGCAACATTTGCCAGGGTGAGCATGTCGTCGAAAACTGCTTCTATCCGCGTGACTTCTGGCAGGTCGGGGAACAGCCGACGCAGGCGCATCAACAGCCAATAGCCATGGACGCAGCTATGCCAGTCAAAACTGCCAAAGAAGATCGGGTGCAGCGCACGCGGCGTTTGGGCATCTCCCGGCCCCGAGAGCACATGATCGAGTTTGTGCGGGTATTCCTGGCCAACATGTCCAAGCGCGATATTGGCAAAGCGCGCCGCGAGCACCGGGGTCAACATCATCGAAATGCCAGAAAATAGATCAGCAACAGGTTGACCAGCAGCAGCGGAAGCGCGGTACCGATCTGCACCTTGACCACCGCGTTGCGGTCATCCAGTTCGAGCAAGGCGGCTGGCACCATGTTGAAGTTTGCCGCCAGTGGCGTCATCAACGTCCCGCAAAACCCCGCGAGCATGCCGATTGCACAAATGATCGCCGGGTTGCCGTGGAATTGGCCGACCAGCATCGGCAAGCCAATCGCTGCCGTCATGATCGGGAAGGCGGCGAAGGCATTGCCCATCATCATGGTGAATACCGCCATTCCGATCGCATAAACGGCAACAGCGGCAAATAAATTGCCGCTTGGGATGGCATTTTGGGCAATGCCGCCGACAATTTCACCAACGCCTGCTAGGGCGAACACGGCACCCAGTGCTGCCAACATCTGAGGCAGAACGGCGGCCCAACCGACCGAGTCCATCAACCGTCGCCCCTCTTCCAGTGGCGCAAGCAGCGGCGGTCGCAACCACACGTAACAAACCAGCAGTGCGATCAGCACGCCGATACCGAGCGATACAAGCGTTACCTGCTTGGGGTCAATCAGTCCGCTATCCTTCAAAAACAGCGTCCCAATCAATGCCGTCGCCGGAACGATCAACGCGGGCAAGAACAGCCGGTTGCCCAGTTTTGCAGAAAACGCGACGCGCTGGGTGGCGCTGGTGGTTGACGGATTGCCCCGCCCAAGCCGCCCAAAACCGGCGAGCGCGACCAGGCCGATGGCCAGGACGCCATTGCCGATATCGCCAATCAGGTCGCCAAGGAGAAAACTGATCGCCAGCAACCCCCATAATGCGGCATTGCCAAACCGCTTGGCATTTGTGGCGTCAAACGCGCTCAACAGCGCAAATGCGGCAAACACTGCCCCGCCCATCAGGTACAGCGCGGGCAAGCCAATCATTCGTGCGGCTTTCGCTGCAGGCTGCGATCAAGCAGCAGCAGCCGTGTGCTGTGGATGACGAACGCGGCAATGGCGGTGGGGATGGCCCAGACTGACAGTTCTAGCGGGGTCAATTCAATGCCATTCGACCTGAGAAAAGCGATGATCAGCAGGATTGAGCCGATGGCGAGGAAAATGTCTTCACCAAAAAACAGCCCGACATTGTCGGTGGCCGCAGCAAAACTGCGCACTCTATCACGCACCGGATCGCTTAACGGGCCATGCTGTGCCTCGGCAGCAGCCTCTGCCATGGGGGCAACCAAGGGTCGAACCGTTTGGGCATGACCGGCAATCGAGGTTAGGCCCATTGCTGAGGTAAGTTGCCGAAACAGCAGATAGGCAATCAACAATCGCCCGGTCGTGGCGCGCTGAACCCGCCCAATCACTTCACGTGCGCGGTGCTGCAGACCATATCGTTCCAGCAACCCAATCACCGGCAGCAGAATGTAAATGATGGTAACGAAGCGGCTGGCATTGAACGCCTTTCCGAATGCAGCCAGCACATCAATCGCCGACAATCCTGCCGCCAGCCCAGTCGCCAGCGCCGCGAGCGCGACCACGAGCAGGGGGTTCAACCGCACCATGAAGCCGATGACGACAATCACAATGCCGGAAAGGACCAGATAAGATGTCATGCCGCGCCAAATCCGCCGCCACCGGGGGTTTCGATGATGAACATGTCCCCCACCTGCATATCAACCGTCGCCGTCGACCCAAGCGCTTCGATCCGTCCATCAGCGCGCATAACGCTGTTGACCCCAGGCTTGGCATCAGATCCACCGGCCAGCCCGGCAGGCGGCACCACCCGGCGATTGGACAATATCCCCGCCCGCGCCGCCGTTCGGAAACGAATGTGGCGTACCACGCCGTCGCCGCCAACGTGTTTGCCAGCACCGCCCGATCCGCGCCGAATGGCAAAGCGTTCCACAAGCACGCGGTGGCGTGTCTCCAAGATTTCGGGATCTGTAATGCGGCTGTTGGTCATATGCGTCTGCACGGCGCTGGCCCCGTCAAAATCCGGTCCGGCACCCGCCCCACCGGCAATGGTTTCATAATATTGATGCGTATCATCGCCAAAGGTGAAGTTGTTCATCGTGCCTTGTGATGGCGCCAGCGCGCCGCATGCAGCAAACAGCGCGTCAGTAACGACCTGGCTTGTCTCAACATTGCCGGCGACGACGGCAGCGGGAAAGCGCGGGTTGAGCATTGATCCTTTTGGCACCCGCAGCGTGATGGGGCGCAAACAGCCATCGTTCATCGGAATGGTATCATCAACCAGCGTGCGGAATACGTACAACACCGCCGCACGGCAAATCGAATAGGGCGCATTGAAATTGTCGAGCAATTGCGCGCTGGTCCCCGCGAAATCGACAATGGCAGATCGGCTGTGCGGATCGATGGTAACGGCAACGCGGACGACCGCACCATTGTCCATCGCATAGGTAAAACTGCCATCGGATAATGTCGAAATGAGCCGCCGGACCGTTTCTTCGGCGTTAGCCATCACATGGCGCATATAGGCATCGATAACGCCCCTGCCATAATCTGAGGCCACACGTTGCAGCTCGCTTGCGCCGTTTGCGCATGCTGCAATCTGTGCCCGAATGTCGGATATATTGCGGTCAGGATTGCGGGCCGGCCATGGCCCGCGTGTAAGCAACGCCCGGAATTCGGCTTCGCAGAACCGGCCGGCATCGACGAGCAACTGATTGTCGATCAATACGCCCTCATCGCCAATTGTGTGGCTGTTTGCGGGCATTGATCCCGGCGCGATGCCCCCGACATCAGCGTGATGCCCGCGCGCAGCGACGTACCAGGCCGGATCTGGATCGCCATCGACAAACACCGGCATGATGACGGTGATGTCGGGCAAATGCGTGCCGCCGCGATAGGGATCGTTCAGCACATAGGCGTCGCCCGGCTTCATGCCCCGCCCGTCTGCACTTTGCCCGTCCGCATTGGACCCGCGCGCTTCGATGATCACCCGGATGCTGTCGCCCATCGATCCAAGATGGACCGGAATGTGCGGCGCATTGGCGATCAACGCGCCTTCACGGTCAAACAATGCGCATGAAAAATCGAGCCGTTCCTTGATATTAACTGACGCCGCTGTGTTTTGCAGCACCATGCCCATCTGCTCAGCAATGGCCATGAACAGGTTGTTGAAAATTTCCAGCATGACCGGGTCAACATCTGTGCCGATTGCCAGCGCGCGCTGCGACGGTGCTGATCGTGTCAGGATCAAATTGGCATGGTCATCAACAGCGGCTGACCAGCCGGGTTCCACCATGGTGGTCGCAAACGGATCAACGATGAGTGCAGGGCCAGTGACGCGCTGATTATGGCCCAAACTGGCGCGGTGATAGAGGGGACGGTCTGCGGAGTCTTCAAGCTTGCCAGGGTCCAGAGCGGGGCAATTTGCGGGGCCATCAACGCCGCCAACCGCTGCGCCAATCGCTTCGACAATAATCGTCTCAACGACAATCGCGGTGCCGCTTTGATCAAAGCCGAACCGCTTGCGGTGCGCGGCTTCGAATGCCTCGCGCATCACCGCAATGTCGGCCACATCAACCGCAATGGCGCTATCGCTGCCTGTATAGCGCAGCTCGGCACGCCGATGGATGGTGATTGCGTTGGGCAGAATGGCTTGCGCCAGCAATGCTTCACGGCACTCCCCGGCTAGCAACCTTATCGCATCATCCAACGCAGCCCGATCATCGCCCAATTGCATCCCCAGCGTACGCTGCCGAAGCTCGGTCTGATCGGCAAGGCCAATGCCATAAGCAGATAAAATCCCGGCCAGCGGGTGGATCATGACCGTGGTGATGCCCAAGGCGTCGGCGACCAGACAGGCATGTTGCCCCCCGGCACCGCCGAAACAGGCAAGCGCATAGCGCGTCACATCATGGCCGCGCGCGATTGAAATCGCCTTGATTGCGCTCGCCATCGTGTCGACGGCAATCCGGATAAACCCCTCGGCAATTGTTTGTGCGTCAAACCTGTTGCCGGTCACTGCTTCAATTTCATCAGCCAGCGCCGCGAATTTCTGCGCCACAATATCAACATCAATCTGTTGATCGCCGCCGGGGCCAAAACTGGATGGAAAATGATCGGGCCTGATCTTTCCCAGCATCACATTACAGTCAGTGACCGTCAGCGGCCCGCCCCGCCGGTAACAGGCAGGGCCTGGCACCGCACCGGCCGATGCCGGGCCGACACGGAGGCGGGCACCGTCGAAGGAACAGATTGATCCACCCCCGGCGGCCACGGTGTTCATTTCCATCATCGGCGCGCGGATACGAACGCCCCCGACCATTTTCTCCGCGCTACGTTCATAGCTGCCGGCAAAATGCGACACATCGGTAGATGTGCCCCCCATGTCGAACCCGATCACGCGATCAAAACCCGCTTGGGCGGCAGTCTTCGCCATCCCCACTATCCCACCCGCCGGACCGGAGAGCACCGCATCCTTGCCGTGAAAACTGCCCGCCGCAGTCAGCCCGCCGCTCGATTGCATGAACAACAGCCGCGTGTCGGCGCCTAACGCTGTGACGACGCGATCCACATACCGCCGCAGCACGGGCGAAAGATACGCATCGGCAAGCGTCGTATCGCCCCGGCTGATCAGTTTGATCAGTGGCCCGACTTCATGGCTTGGTGATATCTGGATGAAGCCGATTTCAAGAGCGATCGTTGCCAGTGCCTGCTCATGCGCGGTCCAGCGCCAGCCATGCATCAGCACGATGCCGACCGCCCGAAATCCGCTGTCATATGCCGCCTTCAGGTCAGCCCGCGCGCGCGCAATGTTGAGCGGCGTCAGCGTTTCGCCGTCAACCGACATCCGCTCATCAATTTCGATGACATGGCCGTACAGCGGTTCGGGCAGCACGATCTTGCGCGCAAAAATATGGGGTCGCGCCTGATATCCGATCCGCAGCGCATCGCCAAAGCCCCGCGTGATCGCCAGCACGACGGGTTCGCCCTTGCGTTCAAGCAGCGCATTGGTCGCCACCGTCGTACCCATTTTTACCGCAGCGACACTGCCGCCATATTTGCCAATGATCGCGCGAATCCCAGCAACCGCAGCATCGTCATACCGTTCCGGGTCTTCCGACAACAATTTGCGGGTGACCAAAAGCCCGTCTGCCCGTCGGGCAACGACATCGGTAAACGTGCCGCCCCGATCAATCGAAAAAGTCCAAGCGCCGGGCATGTCCAACCCTAACCGCCCATCTCCATGCTGTCAGCCACAATGAACGGCATATTGTTTTTGTAACCTGCCAGAGCTTACGCGCTCGAATGCTTTGTCCATGACATTCGTCACCTGCTGAGAATGACATTCGGCAATGCCATGCCGCTCCCGAATGGATCAGCGTTCTCTGGCAAGGAGATTTTCAAATGACGCTTGATTTATCCGCCGTCGCCACATTGGCTGGCGCATCGAAACGATTGGGCGGCCGAGTGGTCCTCGACCAACTCGACCTGGCGATCCGCTGCGGCGAGGTGACCGCGCTGCTGGGCCCCAATGGCGCGGGCAAGACCACCAGCGTCAGCTTGTTGACCGGGCGGTTGCGGCCCGATGCGGGCGAAGCGCGGCTGTTCGGCCTTGATCCCGCCCGGCCGGCGGCGCGCCGGCGGATGGGGGTGATGTTGCAGGCCGCAAGCCTGCCCGATGTGATGACGGTGGCAGAGATGATCACGCTACAATCGGGGTATTACCGCGATCCGCGCCCGATTGCCGAGACGCTGGCCATCGCGGGTATCGCCGATCTGGCAAGGCGGCGCTGCGGGGCGCTTTCCGGCGGGCAGGCGCGGCGGGTGCAATATGCGATGGCGATGTGCGGGCGGCCTGAGCTGCTGGTGCTTGACGAGCCGACGGCGGGGATGGACCGCGCCTCCGCCCGCGCCCTTTGGGCCACCGTCCGCGAGGCGGCGGCCGACGGCGCAGCAGTGCTGCTGACGAGCCATGACCTGACCGAGGCCGATGCGCTGGCAGACCGGGTGCTGGTGATGGATGCCGGGCGGATCGTGGCGGATGATACACCTGCGGCGCTGCGCGCCCGGGCTGGCGGATCGGTGATCCGCTGCCGGTCGTCGCTGCCGGTGGTTCGGATCGCGATGCTGCCGGGGGTGCGCGATGCCAGCGCTGACGGTGCCGAGCTGCGCATCGTCACCACCGACGCGGTCGCGACGTTGCGCGGCCTGTGTGACGCTGATGCTGAGCTTGCCGATCTGCGGGTGGCGGACGCATCGCTTGAAGATGCCATCGTGGCTTTGCTTCCCGCCAATCGAAGTCCCGTCGATCAAGCGCCATTCGCCCAGAGGATCGCCGCATGAGCGCGCTCACTCATCCCACCGGCATCTGGCGGCGCGAATGTGTCGCCGAGTTGAAGCGATCATGGCGGCTGCCGCAGTTCATTCTGCCGTCGGTCATTACGCCTGCTGCCTTTTTTGGCTTGTTCACGCTTGCTATTGCCAAGTCGCCCTCACCCGCCGGGGTGGCGGCAATGCTGGCCGGATACGGCGTGTTCGCGGCGATTGGCCCCGCCTTGTTCGGCTTTGGCGCTGGCGTGGCCATGGAGCGCGAACAGGGGCTGATCGAACTCAAACGCGTATCGCCCATGCCCGCCGGGGCATATGTAGCTGCCAAGCTGACCGCAGCGATAGCGGCGACGGCTGCCGCGGTGGCGATGATCTATGGACTGGGCATTATCGGCGGCGTTCGGCTAAACGCGGGGCAATGGGTGATCCTGTCGGTCTTGCATCTGGCGTCGACAGTGCCGTTCGCGCTGATCGGCTTTGGGATTGGCATGCGGATGGGCGGCAAGGGCGCGGTGGCGATGGCCAATGCGCTGTTCCTGGGATCAGCGATATTGGGGGGATTGTGGATTCCCTCGTCAATCCTGCCGACATGGATGCAGACCGTGGGGGCGTTCATGCCGTCCTATCACCTCGGCCAGATCGCTCGTGCAATTGTGGGCGCTGACACGATGGGCAGTGTTTTGTCGCACACGGTGACCCTGCTCGCCATGTCTGGCGCAGCGGCTATATGGGCGTGGACCGGTTGGCGGCGAAGCCCCGCTTGACGAACCACCACCCAAGGCGCGACGACATCGCCATGTTAACCAAAAGCGAGCGTTGGTGGGACGGGCCGTGGCCGTGGCTGATTTACCTCGTCTTCTATCCAATGCCGTGGCTATGGCGTGCGCCCACGCAGTTCCAGTTCATTGCATCGGTCATTGGCATCGCGGTGTTCTTGCCGCTCTATTTCGCCAGCCACCGGTTGAACGGCATTCGGTTGATCGGTGCGGTGGCGATGATCTTTGCACTCGGTGCTGCACTTGCGCCGTTGGGCGGCAGCTGGACGGTTTTTGCGATCTATGCCGGGGCTGCGGTTGGCCGATTGCAACCGGCTCGCCACGCTGTCGGGACGATCGGCATCATTGCGCTCGCCACCGCCGGGGTAGCGACAGCGCTGGGCCAGCCACTGTTATGGTGGCTGCCCGGCGCGTTGCTGATCGTGATGACCGGCGGTGCGACGATCTCCCGCGAGGCGTTTTACGCACGCACACAAGCATTGCTGGCCAGCCAGGAAGAGGTGCGCCGCCTCGCCGGGACGGCAGAACGCGAGCGGATTACACGCGACCTGCACGACGTGGTCGGGCGCACGCTGACGCTGGTGGCGTTGAAGGCCGATCTGGCCGGAAAGCTGGTCCCCAGAGATGCATCCGCAGCTGAGGCCGAATGCCGCGCCATCGCAGCACTCGCCCGAGAGGGACTGGCGGAGGTGCGCGCCGCGCTTGCCGGGCAGGCAGGCGGCAGCCTGGCGCAGGAGGCGGCAGCGTCCAGCGCTGCATTGGAAGCGGCATCGGTCGCACCGGTCATCAGCGGCGATTTTAATGCGATCCCATCAGATGCGGGCGCCGTGTTGGCGATGACGCTGCGCGAGGCGGTGACCAATGTGATCCGCCATGCGGGGGCACAACGCTGCACGATCACCCTGTCGATGGCGGGTAATGAAGCGCGGCTGGCGGTGTGCGATGACGGGCATGGGCGCAGCTTTACCGAGGGGCACGGGCTTGCCGGCATGCGCCAGCGGCTTCAGGCAGCGGGCGGATCGCTAACCATCCAGCCCGGCACCAGCGGCATGCAACTGATCGCGACGGTGCCGGCATGATCCGCATCGTTCTGGCCGAAGATCAGGCGATGGTGCTGGGCGCGATTGCCGCGCTACTCAACATGGAACCCGATCTGTCGATCATCGGGCGGGCGGCGGATGGGGCCGCTGCGATCGACCTGATCCGGTCGCTGGCGCCTGACATTTTGCTGACCGATATTGAGATGCCGCAGCTCAGCGGGCTCGATGTGGCGCTGGCGATTGCCGAGGAGCGGCTGGCGACGCGCACGGTGATCGTCACCACCTTTGCGCGGCCCGGCTATCTCGCCCGCGCCCGTGCCGCCGGTGTGCGGGGATATCTGCTGAAGGATACGCCCGTCGAACAACTGGCAGCCGCAATCCGGGTAGTCGCGACGGGCGGCACCTTCATCCCGGCGGAACTGGCCGAGACGGCATGGCAGGCGGGTGCCGATCCACTTACGCCGCGTGAGCGCGATGCCCTGCGGTTGGCGGAGGAAGGCATGTCGAACAAGGAGATTGCCCGGCGGCTCGATCTGTCGCCCGGCACCGTCCGCAATTACCTGTCCGATGCCGCCGGAAAGCTTGGCGCGTCGAACCGGATCGAGGCAGGTCGGATTGCCCGCACCAACGGCTGGCTTTAGCGGGGGCATGCCGTAACGCTCCAGTGCTCGGTGTCACGTACCACAGGTGACACTTGTCACTTCGCTGCGCTGATCGGCCCTCGTAGTTTTACCCCAGTCAAAGGTTGGTCCAAAAACCGAGGGGTCGTTACCATGAGATTTCACCGCGCCGTCATGCTGCTCTCCTGCGCAGTTGCCGCACCGGCTTTCGCCCAATCGACCCCGGCCCCGCCACCCCAGACGCTGATCCGCAACGTCACCGTGTTCGACGGGCTGCAGAAACAAAGCCCACGCGCCGTGCTGATCAAGGGCAGCAAGATCGCCGACAGCAATTACCGCGGCAGGGTGACCCAGGCGATGCGGATCGTCGACGGGCGCGGCAAGACGTTGCTGCCGGGGCTGATCGACAGCCATGTCCACGCCTATCAGGGGCAGGACGATGCGCTGCTTTTCGGCGTCACCACCCAGCTCGATATGTTCAGCCCGCCTGAATCGACCCGCGACGTGCGCTCGCGGATGGCGCGCGGGGACAATGCGGCGATGGCGGACATTTTCACCGCAGGGTTTCTTGCCACCGTGCCCAATGGACATGGCACCGAATATGGTGTGCCCGTCCCCACGCTGACCAAAGCCGAAGAGGCCGATGCCTGGGTCGCCGCGCGGATTGCGGAAGGATCGGACTATATCAAGATCGTCGATGAACCCGGCACCATTATCGGCCGCGCTGTCCCGACGCTGAATGTGCCGACCATCCGCGCGCTGGCGGTGGCAGCGCACAAGCGCGGTAAGCTGGCGGTGGTGCATGCACAAACGCTGGCGACCGCAACCGAATCGATCGATGCGGGTGCTGACGGGCTGGTGCATCTGTTTGCGGACAAGGATGGCGGTGCGGCCTTTGCCCGGCTGGCCAAGGACAAGGGTGTCTTCATCGTCCCCACCTATGCCGTGCTTGAAGTATTCAGCGGTCGATCGGGCACAGCAAGCCTGCTGGCCCACCCCGCGCTATCAGGATTGTTACCTAAATCAGCTGTCGACACGGTACGGCAATCGTTCGGTCAGGATCGTTCGGCAAAGCTTGATCCGATCGAAGCGGCCAACCTTGGTGCGCTCGCCAAGGCGGGCGTGCCGATCCTGGCGGGCACCGATGCTGGCAACCCCGGCACCTGGTATGGGCTGAGCATGCACCGTGAAATGGATTTGCTGGCCAAGGGCGGGCTGAGCCCCGCACAAGTGTTGACAGCGGCAACGGCGGCCCCCGCCCAGGCATTCCGGCTCACCGACAGGGGGCGGATCGCCAATGGCTTGAAGGCGGATCTGTTGCTGGTGGACGGCGATCCGACGCTGAACATCGCCGACGTGCATAACATCGTCGAAATCTGGAAGGATGGCGCTGCAGTCAGTCCGTTGCGCGCGGCACGGCGCACGATGATCGCCGCGCAAGCGACCACAGCCGCGCCGCCCCCCATTGCCCTGCCTGCGGGTGGGCGAATCGCTCAGTTCAGCACTATGGGCGGCAAGGCGGTGGTCAAATCGCCGTTCGGCGCAGGCTGGGACATCTCAACCGATTCGATCATGGGCGGCAAATCGACCCTGATCATCGCTGTCAGCGGCACCGCCCCGAACGGTCAGCCAGCGCTCACCCTGACGGGTGAGGTAAACCCGGGCTTTATTGCGCCCTGGGCCGGCCTTGCCTTTTACCCCGGCGCGAAGCCGTTTCAGCCTGCCAATATCAGCAGCGCCAAAGTGCTTCGGTTCTGGGCGCGCGGCGATGGCAAGGGATTTGCGGTGATGGGGTTTTCCACCGCTGGCGGGCAACGCCCCGGCGTGTTCCCAATCAGCGTGACGAAGGACTGGACCGAGGTAACGGTGCGTTTTGCCCAGCTCGCCAATTTCGATGCATCCAGTGCCCAGATGCTGCTGATTGGCGCCACCCAGCAAAATGGCCCCTTTCGGCTGGAAATCGCCGATGTGCGGTTGGCAGTGGAGTAACCGGCTCGGGCCGATATTCGCCAGCGACATCCGTCGGCAGGGTGTGAACCATATGCGCGGCTTCGGTTTTGGCAATGGTATCTTGTTGAAATAGCTTATGGATATTCAAAGATATAAGCCCAAAAGCACCATCGCGCTTTTGCCCAAAAAATCGCCAATGTAGAATGAGCCGATCAGCTTCACGTCGGTATCAATCGCGGTACACGCCGAAATGCATTGGCGTGGGCCGAACCAATTTCCCACCCAAAGTGCCCCACGCAGGATCCAACCATGTTCCCAGCCGGAAGGCCCTTCCGCTCAGTGTTCCGCGTTTAGCTTGTGGAAGGGCTGGTGCCGCTTACAGGACTCGAACCTGTGACCCCCGCATTACGAAGGCCTATAACGGCTATGCTAAAAAGGTCAGTTTTCCACCGATTCTGCGCCAATTTTTTCGCTGCTAACATGCTAACCCACGCGATACCCAAACTCGTGTGATATCGGCGCTCACCGGCTTTCGATCAAAAGTACTTTGGCCGGATGAAGTCGGGGAAAGTGACCTGCGCCATACCTCATCTCGGTTGCAGTGTAGTAGCTGGAAGCCCCCGTGATCGGTCGCTTTGGTTGGTCAATCCATGACCTCAACGTCAATTGAAACTTGGCTTATCAAATTACAGCGCGCCATTGCAGCACCCCCTGGAGCGAAGCTTTCAATATCCACTGATATCAATTTCCCACCCAAGTCCCGAGCATACTTATCGCATTTCTGCTGAGCATCCTCCCGCGCCTCAACGATAGTTTGGCCAAATATAGGGAGCGAAGAAAAAGGGGCACTGCCAATCGACAGCGCCCCCGAGTTTCGCCAACATCCACCTGGATGAGCAGGCCTTAATCAAGCAAGCTGTAACGCCCGTCCTTATGGCGCTGCCAAAGAGGCGACTTCGCCTTCCCTAATGCGCTGTAGGTCAGCAGCGAGCCGACGTGTTTGCGATCGAAGCCGAAGTCCTTGGCTACGCTAATAATCCGCCCGATCGTGTTAACGCCCTCACCGATGCACACGGTGATCACGACGATTAGCCTCTCGTTCGTATTTGCGTCGGCGCATGCGTCAAGAACCTCGCGAATGGTGGCCATCAGCGCGTCGTATTGTGCCTCGGTCCACTCAGTCGGTGCCGGAACCGAAGCGATACCTGGATCAATCGGTGGGACGAGAACACATGGCGGTACCACCGTGCGGCTTGGCGTACGCGCGATGGTCGGTCGCACCGATCTGGCGTGACGGGGCGGGGGTATTATTAGATGTGCAGTAGAATTCATTACGATAACTCCATTATGTTGAAACCGAACCTCGCAAACGGAGCGAGGAACGAACTGACAGCGCTATCGTGCGAGCTGGGCAAATGGCCTCTGACACAAGTATGGCGCGTTCAGCTGAACAGCGCCCTCAATTGCACTTGCGGAGGACTTCTTGGCGCAATTCATCTTTTCACCAAGCACGTTGTATATGGCGCTTAACTATGGCTGCGTCAAGCCAATGCCTAGTTCGATTATCTATCGATCAGTTCCGATCGCCGAAAATATATAGAGCGCTGCCCCCGACCCGCACACCGGCAACGCGCCAGCGCATGAGTCGGGGGAAGTGGTTTAATTTACCAGCCAGCCTTCGCCGCCCCTGCCTCGACGGCGGCGAGCAGCGTGTCGTTTGCGAGATGCGAGTACCGCATGGTGCTTTTGTGATCGGCGTGGCCCAACACCCTACCGACCGCGAACAGGTCGATCCCCGCATTGATCATGAACGACGCCGCCGAATGGCGCAGATCGTGGATGCGCAGACCGGGCAGTTTCGCCGCATCCCGCGCCGTCTGCCATGCGTGCTTGATCGTCACAAACGGTTTCAGGGTTTCAGGGTTCGGCAGTAGGTAGGGGCAGTCTTTGAACCTGAGCACCAAGCCGATCAGGTCGATGGCGGGTTGCGAAAGCGGAACGTGCCGGGGCTTTCCGGTTTTCGATGTCGGTATCAGCCATACCCGCCGCTCGAGGTTGATGTTCTTCCATTCAGCGTTCAACAGCTCTGACACGCGAGCCCCCGTCAGGAGCAGCAGCCCAATAATGAACTTGAGCTGCGGATTGCGGGACTCCTCCACCGCCGCCTGCAGCCGCTTCACCTCCGCCGTCGTCAGATAGCGATCCCGCGCGTTATTGATCGGCTTGCGCGGAATGCCCTTCACGGGGTTTTTCAAGACACCCGGTGTGTTCCAGCGAAGCGCCAGCTCGAATGAGCGATTTAGCAAAATGCGTATCTTTTCCAAAGTCGCGGGTGCCAAATTCTCCTTCCCTTTGTCGGCCAGCCACGTTGCCACATCGGATTGTGTGATGTCCGAAACGTAAGTCTTTCCCCACCGTGGTAGGATGTGGCGTCGAACATACATCTCGGTCGTGTCGTAGCTGCGCTGATAGGTCTTGGCGTAGTCGAGGTGCTGTTGAGCAAGTTCGGCGTAGGTCGGCACGGCCTTCCGTTCTGCCTTTTTCTCGGCAGGGTTGCCGCCAAGGATCACCTCTGAACGTAAACGCTGAGCCTCCTTGCGGGCCTTGTCGAATGTGATGTCACCATAGGCAGCGATCTTATGCTGCTTCTGGCCGCCGTGCGCGTCTTGATAGCGCAGGTAGTAGCTGCGACCGCCACTTGACCTGACCTCAAGGACAAAGCCGGTGATGGTCGTATCGTAATAGTCGGTCTTCTTCTTGCCCGGCGCGCACTGGGCGGTGAGGCAGAAGGCATGATCAAGTCGTACTTTTGGGATGGGGAATACCTTTCATTGATTTGAGTTTTGGACCGCAGGGTGCCGCACGACGCCGCGCCGGGCCGCGAGGGCTGCGGTCCAGGACGGGTCGAAACGGCGCTGTGGGGTGCTCCGGTGGTGCCAGAGCGGGGTGCCGGGCGTGCGCGGCGGGGTTACGCCGTGATGGCAGCGCTCCAGAATTCCAGCTTTCCGCGCCCCACCGACCGGCAACGCGCTGGAACGGTGAAACACTGGAAAACTGAAATCCTGGGACGCTGAGCCCGGAACGTTTGGTTAGAACTCCTCGCCCGGGGCGCATCCGGGCGCGATGGCGTTAGCCAACAGGATAAAGCCCTGCTTGCCCCGATCGCCAACGCTGAAGGTCCATCGATGCACCGCCGGATCTTCGCCAGTGTATTTCTCGATGATACGACATGCTGCCTGACGACCGATCTTGCACCGCGACGTAACCGCGCGCGCAATATCAATCTTGCCCGAGATGCCTTCGGCGATGCTGCTTTCAATGGCGGCAATCACTTCCAAGTCGGCAACTTGGTCGGCCTCCCGCCTGATCTGCGATACCGCGTCAGGATCGATGAGCCGAACAGAGTCCAGCAGCTCAGCATAGGTCACGCCGTTCTCCACGGAATAGCCATATGCGACCTGTTGGATGAGTTGGCCCCGGCTTTTGATGCAATCAAACTGGACGACACGCTCGCCCCGATTAGCCTGCTGGGGTAACTCAACGATGGTATAGCCGCCGTCGAAGTCGTCCAGGATATCGCTGGTTCCAGCTACAATCGGCTTGCCATCCGCCCCGAGGCGTTTGTTCGTATGGGCGAGGCCGAGAATGGTGCCACCCTTCATCACGAACTGACGGGCTACGTCAGCAAACGCGCTGCTCTCTTGCTTGGACATAAGAGGAACAAACTTTTTTAAAGTGTCCAATATCAAGAAGCTATCACCGACGGTGTCTTCCGCGATCATTGCGCGGAGAACGCGGGGCAGATCTTTGGCCTGCAGGTTGTTGAAGCCGGGAGCCAGTACGTGAATCCCGAAGGGCTGCAGGATTTGGAGCTTTTCCAGCACGCCAGCGGCTGTGTCGTCGGCAGCGACATAGAAGACCTGCCCACCATCGATCGTGCCGCGTTCAAGGGTCTCACGAAGGAGGTGCAGGGTGATTAAGGTTTTGCCGACATTTGGCTTTGCGTACCAGACCGTCGCTTGGCCCCTTAGACATAGGTTCCCGAGGAGCGGAATCTGTTCCTGTGCCTGTTTTTGTAACTCAGCGAGCGACCCGATGAGGCTATATTTTAGCAACGGGTTATTGGAATCGTGTCGAGCAACCAGCGGGGCATCGAAGATGATATCCGAGGCACTGACCGATTTTGGCGGGTCTGGGAAATCGAGCTGCTTCATTTATCGCCCTCCAGATCCCGAGACTCATCCAGCCCTGCTTCCCAGTTTAAAGTTTCCATATGCTCGACAAGCGCCTGCCAAATAGCGGCCATGCGCCCGCCGAACGAGGTTTCGTTCGTCATGTTTGATTTACTTATTCTGCTGCCGGTCGCCCTTCCGGCATGTCAAAGAACGTCCTCTCGCGAGCGATGCAAGAGGCCGAACTGGCACGTGACGATGCGATTTTGGGTTATGCCCCGAACGCAGATGTGGCGTGTTCAGTTCGAACTACGCCCTCAATGCGCTTGCAGAGGACTTTCCGGCGGGTGCCCTTGAGCGGTTACCGGATGCATCAGATATAGTCGTTTCGCGGATGAATTCAATCTGTCTGTCGAAATTTTATCACTGCCGCACATGCCGCTAGTGCGCCAGCAGTGAGGCAAGCGAACGGAAATGCTGCGCACAAATTGGCGATCAACACGAACGCCATCCAAGCTAAGGTCTCGCGCGGTTTGCAGATTGCTCCAATTATAAGCACGAGGATGATCGACAGGGCCAGCACCGTCGCAACCGCGCGCACGATGGCGAGGATGACGCACGCACCCAGAAGGTAGCCAACGACCTTCATTGCCCTCGGCCCGCGTAGTGGCGGCACATCAACAGTAGTTCGGAATCGACCCCATCGGCATCGCGGATGAACAACACATAGGCAAAGGTGCTGCCGAAGGTGACGATCATCTCGTACCAGCCGAGGTGCTTCCCCAGCCAATCCCACGCTGGCTGAAATCCCGCGCTACCGAAGCGGGCACCGTCGATCGGCTCGACCAACGGTGAAAAGCCAACGTGCCGGATGATATCGGCCTCTGTGTCGCCCGGTTCAACGATCAGGTACTCGGTCCAGTCGGTCAGATCGTAATCGGCGGTAACGAGGGCTGCGATCCGGGCCGCCAACAGGGCTCTTAGTTGGAGGTCAAGATCAAGTGTGAGAGCGCGCGCCATCGTGGCACGGTTGTAGAGATTCTTCATGATCGGGGCCTTTCGGGCATAAAAAATGCGCCCGTGGGAAATCCCAGGACGCGTATCGGTTTGAGGTTCGTGAGGTGCAGGTTTGGGGGCGATTTAGCTCGGCTCTGTGCCCTCCGCTTTGTTGGCGTAGGCGCGGCACAGGGTTAGCAGATCGCTGTCGATCCCGTGACGGTCAGGGATAAAGTAGACGTGGGCGAAACCGGAATCGTCCAGGATGAATACGGCCTCGAAGAAGCCGCAGCTGTGCCGCTCAACGAACTCCCACGACGGTTCGAATTCGGGCTCCCCGTAGCGGCTTCCGTCAACGAGATTGGTCATGATTTCGGTAACGTCATCACCGGGCTCGACAACATGAAAGCGGGCGAGGTCGCTGACTGGGCCGTCGTATTCGGCAAGCTGCTCGAACCGACGCTGCAGAAGGTTTCGCAGGTGAGGATCGTCCAGATTGGACGGGTTGGTGATTATTCGCATGGTCTTATCTCCTGAATCAAAAAAGCCCCGGCGGTGAGGCCAGGGCTTTGAAGGTTGGTGATGTGGTTTTAATCAGTCGTCGGGGTTCGGAAGTGGCAGGGTTTGGTCATCAACCTTTGCCAATCGCTCTTTACGCTTGAAGTAAAAACCTACGGCCAAGAGTGTTGCGGTGATCGCAGTAACTATCAGGGGATATGTAGCAAATCCACCGAGCACTACTAATACGATGATTAGCCCTACTGTTTCCTTGGTACGAAATATAAGGCCAGCTAGAAAGAGGAGTATGATAATCGCCTTTGTTACGTAGACAAATATCGCTATCGAAATAAATGCTAATATAACCTGCCACATTTTTATTCAGCCTTATAATTTAGATAAATAAAAAGCGCCTCGCCGATTGCTCCACGGGCGCTCAGAGTGAGGTTGGCTAGTTTTGCAGAACCCGAGGAATTCAGAGGATTCACGATTGAGAACAATACTAACTAGTCGTCGTTTTCTGGCTCCTTGTTCCTAAAGCAGGTGCGTCGCGCGGCGATGGCTACCGCTCATTCGATGTTGGGTTCACCGATATTTTGTATCGAGCAGTCGTCGGCGATTAGCTGAGCGCGAACGGTAGCGGTTCGTATTGCGCCGAATGCGTTTTCGGCTCTGAAGGTCATTTGCACGTTATTTCGGTCATCGTCCGGGACGATCACGACTGTTTTGACGTGTTCAAACGCCCGGGGATTATGAAGGCTTTCCTTCACTGGGTCCTCTAGCCCGGTAAGATGATGTCCGAAGGTCGAAAAGCAGGCCTCGAGTTTGCGATTCATTACAGCGACTTCCTCTAACGCTCCTTCCAGCTTTGCGAGCGACCGTTTTGCGTCATCGCGGCGTGCCGTTGCAACGGCGGCTCTTTGATCGACCTCTGCCTTCGCAGCTAAAGCTTTACGGTCAGCCGCGGCTTGAACCGCTGCAGCTTTAGCGCCCTGAGGGGTCCGTTCGTATGCCTCTCGGACTTGGGTGCTAACGATGACGGTGAAAACGAATGAAGCCATGAGCCCGACATAAGCTCCCACGCGGGCGATAGCGGGGATGCGCCAAAAAATGGGAGGGAATAATACTAATGCAGCAAAAACGCTGAACCCGAGCTGGGCATAGACTAAGCCGCTCGACACGCCCTTAATTCCGATTCGCTCCAGCGGTAGCAGAGCGCCAACAACCATCAAAAGTGCGAAAACGAACGCTAGCCACTGCGCGAACTGCGCAATCGCGTTGCGGACTTGGAGTAAAGCACCGCTCAGCGGTTGTTTGATTTTCTCTGTTAAATCCATTTTTCCCTCCTTGAGGATGCAGCCCAAATTGGGCGAGATGCGGCCTCATCCGACGATTAAGATTATCGACGGGCGCGACCATTGCTAGTAAAATTTGACCTGCTCCCCAGAATTCAT
>MSXR01000019.1 GCA_002083655.1 Proteobacteria bacterium ST_bin14
CTTGCGGATGTCAGCGGGGAAGGTGATTGTGTCCAAAAGTGGCGTGACAGGCACAGACATGCGATAATGAATCCCTTGTTCAAGCGGCCCTCCTAATCGATTGGTGCGCAAAGGTGAACAGGCGGATTATCGCGCAGCTTGGTGACAGGCGCGCAGCGACAAGCTACCAATCCCGGCATGCCCGCCACCCCTGCCTGGCCACCCCAGTCCACCCCCCGCCTGTTTATTGATCAGCCTCTTGCGCCAGGCTCGGTTCGCATTGACGGTCCGCAAGCGCATTATCTGATCGCGGTAATGCGGATGAAGCTGGGTGATCCGGTGAAGCTGTTTGACGGCGTGACGGGTGAATGGCTGGCGGCCGCCGCGTCGATCGGCAAGCGCGACCTGATATTGGACGTCACCGATCAGCTGCGCCCGCGCGAACCAGTGCCCGACCTGTGGCTATGCGCTGCGCCGCTGAAAAAGGGGCGGATCGACTGGCTGATGGAAAAGGCGTGCGAACTCGGCGTCGACCGGGTGGTGCCGGTACTCACCCGGCGAACCGTGGTGGACCGGCTGAACCTTGAGCGGTTGCGCGCGCATATGATTGAGGCGGCTGAACAATGCGGACGCACCGCCGTGCCGTCGCTTGAGGAGCCAGTGAAGCTGCCTGCGCTGTTGAGAGAATGGCCGGGGGAGCGTGCCTTGTTCTTTGCCGATGAAACAGGCGGGCTGCCAGCGTTTGCGGCAATGCGCGAACGGCCCGGCCCGGCCGCGATCCTGATCGGCCCTGAAGGCGGTTTCGACGATGATGAACGCACAGCGATCCGCGCGCTGCCCGGTGCCGTCGGTATCAGCCTTGGCCCGCGCATCCTGCGCGCCGACACCGCAGCGGCAGCAGCGCTCAGCCTTTGGATGGCGGCCACAGGCGATTGGCAAGTGCCCCACTAGCGCTGCCCCCCCGCCAGCGCTAAAGGCGAAATCCATGAGCACAAACACCGTTTTAAAGAGCAACGCGGCGGTGATTGAGCACCGCGACCAGCTGATCGCGAGCTTCGCCAAGGGCGAAAAGCCGCCCGAGCGCTGGCGCATCGGCACCGAACATGAAAAATTCGTCTATGCGCTGAACGATCACCGCGCGCCTTCATATGATGAAGTTGGCGGCATTCGCGACCTGTTGATGGCGCTGACTGAATTCGGCTGGACCCCGGTGCTGGAGGGCGGAAAGGTGATCGCGCTGAACGGCAGCGATGGCAGCGTCAGCCTGGAGCCCGCCGGTCAGTTTGAGCTGTCGGGCGCACCGCTCGAAAACCTGCACCAGACCTGCGCCGAAACCGGGCGGCATCTGGAGCAGGTGCTGAAAATCGGTGAGCGATTCGGCATCGGCTTTCTGGGGATGGGCATGTGGCCCGACAAAACGCGCGCTGAGCTGCCCACCATGCCCAAGGGCCGTTATGTCATCATGCTGCGGCACATGCCGCGCGTTGGCAGCATGGGGCTGGACATGATGCTGCGCACTTGTACCATTCAGGTTAATCTCGACTATCAGTCTGAAGCCGATATGGTAAAAAAATTCCGCGTTGGCCTGGCGCTGCAGCCGCTCGCCACTGCGCTGTTTGCCAATTCGCCGTTTACCGAAGGCAAGCCCAACGGCATGCTGTCGTATCGCAGCCATATCTGGTCCGATACCGATCCAGCGCGCACCGGCATGCTGCCCTTTGTTTTCGAAGATGGCTTTGGCTATGAACGCTATGCCGATTACGCGCTCGATGTGCCGATGTATTTTGTCTATCGTGACGGGAAATATATCGATGCGGCCGGCCTCAGCTTTCGCGACTTTTTGAAGGGCGAGCTATCGGTATTGCCCGGCGAATTACCGACGACCGATGACTGGAATGATCATCTGTCCACCGCCTTTCCCGAAGTGCGCCTGAAAAGCTTCCTGGAAATGCGCGGTGCAGACGGTGGCCCGTGGAACCGCATCTGCGCGCTGCCTGCCTTCTGGGTGGGGCTGCTGTACGATCAGGGTGCGCTCGACGCGGCTTGGGATCTCGTCAAGGGCTGGTCGATGGAGCAGCGCGAGCTGCTGCGATCATCAGTGCCCAAGCTGGCGCTTGATGCCCCGCTGCCCGGCGGCGGTACGTTGCGCGACATTGCGGGGCAGGTGCTTGATATCTCGCACGCCGGGCTGACGGCACGCGCGCGGCTCGATGCCGGGGGCAGCAACGAAACCGGCTTCCTTGATCCGCTGCGGGAAATCGTCAGGACGGGCAAAGTGCCAGCACAAACCCTGCTCGACCGGTATCACGGCGCGTGGAACGGCGATGTCAGTAAGATTTACGAGGAAATGCGGTTCTGATCGCCCGCTGGCGTTCGCCCCGCCACCCAGGCAAAAAAGCGCGGGACCGGACCGTTGCGGTCCATCCACGCTGAATAGGCCTGGTAATCGGGGTCAGCCCCAAGGTGCTTTTCCTCGGTAAGGGCGCGCCAGTAATACACGCCGGAAACCAGCGCCATCAGGATCGTCGCGCGCGCCGCATCGGCAAGGCTGCCGGTGCTAAGCACTGGAATCGTCGCAATCCACCAGAACAGGTTTTTCGACAGATAGGCCGGGTGGCGGGACCAGGCATAGGGGCCGTGCGTCAGGATGCCGCGGTGGGTGAGGTTCGAAAAGCGCAAGCCGAATGCCATGGTCGACCACGCATAAATCGCCGTCAGCCCCACCAGCACCGCGCCCGTGATCGCCAGCAACACCGGGTGCCCTGCAAACCAATGTATCCAATCCGATGTGCCAGGATGGTAATCGAGCGGCCCGCCATTGCCCATCAGCGTAAACGGCGGATAGCAAATCAGCGCTGCCATCCACGCCTGCGCATAAGGATTGGCGCTGCGGATATGCGCGTCGAGCGGGCGCATGGTGAGGACATAGCCCACTGTCGCAAACCCCACATCAATCACAAACATGAACGTGATCAGCCAATTCGCCAGCGCCACCGGATTGTTCAGCACCACCCCCCAATCGGCACGGATGAACTCACCAAAGCCGGGCGGCACGATGGCCAGCATGAACGCGAGGAAAAACGCCTTCACGCCCCAGCTGCGCAAATGGGCATAGATTGCTTCGGGATCGACCTTGCCCGTGCCCATCAGCCAGGTGCCGAGCGCCCAGGCGCCATCGCGCGGATCCACCAGCTTTCGATCAAGCCAGATGACATACGGAATCGACGCCACGAACAATATCGGCGCCACTCCGCCAAACACCCACATCGCAAAGGGATAGCCACCCCATTGGTTCGTCCAGTAAAAGCGAAACGTGCCATAGATGAGCGCGATGCCCGCCCATGTCGCCCATAGCCCTGCAAGCTTGGTCAGGCTGATGTCGATCGTGTCACGCCACGGGGTTTGCTGCGCCCAATCAATGCCGGTGCTGGCGCGCCGATGCACCTTATCCACCACCACCGACCAGACCACCATCGGCACGCCGCAGGCGGCCACGTTGACCAAAGCGGCATGCGAGCCATCAAAGTGAAAATAGCGCGCAATCGCGACCCAGATCAGCAACCCCGCCAGCCCGGCAAGCCCCACACCTGTGCTGACAGCAGAAACAGGGCGCGGATCAGGCGCGGTCGCGGCGGCGCGGGCTAGGGCTGGATCGTGCAACATCGCGCAACCCAATACGCCCCGAATGGTAAGCAACCGGTGAAGCATATCGCCCGAATACAGTGCTTGCGGGGTGCCATTTGGGCCTGCCGGGTGCCATTTGGGGTTGCCGCGCGTTATGGGGCTGGAAAACGCAGGATCGGTTCTGGGTGAAGGACGAACGATGATGACAATGATCATGGCCATCGCGGCGATGCTGAGCGCGCCTGCGGCGACGACAATCCTGCCCGGCACCTGGGCCAATCCGTCAAAAAGCGTGCATGTCGCGTTCAAACCGTGCGGCAAGGCCATGTGCGGCACGATCATCTGGGCGAATGACAAGGCCAAGGCAGATGCCAAACGCGGCGGCACCAGCAAGCTGATTGGTGCGGTGCTGTTCGAAGATTTTGTGGCAGATGGCAAAGCGCGTTGGCGCGGCGCAGTGTTCATTGCCGATATTGGCCAGCGGGTTTCGGGCACGATCACGCAGCAAAACCCCCGGACGATCATTGGCGAAGGATGCCTGATCGCTGGACTTGGGTGCAAATCACAACGCTGGTCGCGGATCAAATAATCCCCGCTGCTGCACCCGGCGACGCGCATCGCAAACCGCTCTTCCCGGCAGGCATTTAGCTGCTAGACATTGCCCCATAATCAAGACGTGTGGGGAGTGTTCGGGTGAAAAAGGCAAACGCGGTTCGGATGATGTCGGCTGTCAGCATGTTGTTGGCATCAACAGCGGTCATGGCACAAACGGCGGCCCCCGCCCCTGCTCCTGCAGCTACTGGTGATGCAGCCAAGCCTGCCAAGCCGAAATGGGATGTGAACGCACCCCCCGGCATGACAACACGGCAGGTGCCAATCGACGTCACCGAGGGCAGCTGGATGAACGTTGACGTTTCGCCCGATGGCAAGATGATCGCGTTTGATCTGCTGGGTGACGTCTATACCATGCCCATCGCGGGCGGCACGCCGACGCGCATTGCAGATGGCCTCGCCTATGAACAACAGCCGCGCTTTTCCCCCGATGGCAAGCGGATTGCGTTCGTGTCTGACCGGGCCGGAGGCGATAATATCTGGCTGATGAATGTCGACGGATCGGATAAGCGCCAGCTGTCCAAGGAAGATTTCCGCCTGCTCAACCAGCCAAGCTGGAGCCCCGACGGGCGCTTCATTACCGCCAAGAAGCATTTCACCACCCAGCGTTCGCTCGGCACCGGCGAAGTCTGGCTGTACCATGTATCGGGCGGCGGCGGCGTGCCGCTTGTCAAGCGCGCCAGCGAGCAACTGCAAAAGGAACTTGGCGAGCCCATTTTCGCGCCCGATGGCAAGGGCATTTACTACACGCGCAACATTACCCCCGGCCCAATCTTTGAATATGCGCAGAATTCGAACACCGATCTGTTCCACATCGAACGCTATGATCTCGACAGCGGCGAGGTAATGACGGTGGCCAGCGGGGCGGGCGGATCAGTGCGCCCCACGCCGTCACCCGATGGCAAAATGATCGCGTTTGTTCGCCGCGAACGGACAAAATCAAAGCTGTATGTAAAGGACCTCACCTCTGGTGAGGAGCGCAAGATTTATGACGCGCTCGACCAGGACGTGCAGGAAACCTGGGCGGTCACCGGCGTGTACCCCAATATGGCATGGACGCCCGACAGCAAGGGGCTGGTGTTCTGGGCAGGCGGCAAAATCCGCCGCGTGGGCGCAGACGGGGCGGGCGCTGTGGAAATCCCCTTCCGCGTCAACGATACCCGCGTCGTCATTGACGCCACCCATCCCGTGGTCGACGTTGCCCCCGCCAGCTTTGCCACCAAAATGCCCCGCTGGGCGCAGGTATCGCCCGATGGCAAATCGGTGGTATTCGAAACGCTCGGCAAATTGTGGACCAAACCCATGGCTGGCGGCGCGGCCAAGCGGCTGACCAGTGACAAGGGCGACGGGTTTGAATTATGGCCAAGCTGGTCGCGCGACGGGCGGAGCATTGTGTTTGTTGGCTGGACTGATGCCAAGCTGGGCACGATCCGCACCATCGCTGCCACCGGCGGCGCGGCGCGCGATGTGACGTCGCAGCCCGGCCATTATGCCCGGCCACATTTCTCTCCCGACGGCAAAACAATCGTGTTCGAACGCGGCAGCGGCGGTGGACTAACCGATGATCGCTGGGGCGAAAACCCCGGCACCTACCGGGTTGCGGCCGGCGGCGGCGCGGTTTCGCTGGTCAGCAAAAATGGCGGCGCACCGCAGTTCGGCGCCGCCAATAATCGCATTTTCATGATCGGCAATGACAAGGGCAAGCGCCAGTTGTTCAGCACCGACCTGTCGGGCGAGGCCAAGCGGGTGCACACCACGGGCGAACTGGTGAACGACTATATCGTTTCTCCCGATGGCGGGTACGTCGCGTTCCGGCAGAATTATCAGGCGTTCGTGATGCCGCTGTTGCCCGGCACACAGGATGTGGCAGCGGACCAAAAGGGCAGCGCGCTGCCTGTCACGCGGATCAGTGGCGACGGTGCCGATTTCATCCACTGGTCGAACGACGGCAAGCAAGTGCATTGGAGCCTGGGCGCGACATTGTTCACCGCCGAAACCGCCAAGCTGTTCGCCACCGCACCGATGGGCGCGGATGCACCCAAATTCGCCGCACCGACCGCTGGGCTTTCCCTGTCGATGGACATCGCGGCTGCCAAGCCAACCGGCACCGTTGCGCTGAGCGGTGCAAGGATCGTGACGATGGCCAACAAGGCCGGGGGCATCATCGATGACGGCGTAATCGTCATCACCGGCGACCGCATTACCGCGATCGGCAAGGCAGGCACCGTGGCCATTCCCGCTGGCGCAAAGACGATTGATGTTGCGGGAAAAACGATCATCCCCGGGCTGGTTGATGCGCACGCGCACGGGCCGCAAGGCGATGATGAGCTGGTGCCCCAGCAAAATTGGTCCTCCATCGCCAATCTGGCGTTCGGCACCACAACGATCCACGACCCTTCATCCCGCGCTTCTGAGATTTTCGTCGCGTCCGAAATGCAGCGCGCGGGCAAAATCCTCGCCCCGCGCATCTTCTCCACCGGCGAAATCATCTACGGCGCGAAATCGCCCGACGTGTTCGCCGATATCAGCGTGTATGAAGACGCGCTCGCCAATGTCCGCCGCTTGAAGGCAGAGGGCGCGCATTCGGTGAAAAACTACAACCAGCCGCGCCGCGAACAACGCCAGATGGTCGTCAAGGCAGCGCAGGCGGAGGGCATGGAGGTCGTGCCGGAAGGTGGCTCGCTGTATAATATGGATCTGACGTTGATCCAGGACGGCAATTCGACGGTTGAACATAATGTCCCGCTCGATGTGTTTTACGCCGATCTGATCAGCCTGTGGACGCAGACCAAAACCAACTACACGCCCACCCTGGTCGTCACCTATGGCGGCCCGGCGGGTGATCCCTATTGGCGCGCGCATACCGATGTGTGGAAGCACCCGCTGCTCACCAAGCACGTCCCGCCCGCCCTGCTCGCTGCGCAAAATGCCCGCCGCGTCCTCGCGCCAGAGGAGGATTATGTCGATGCCGCCAGCGCGCGCGAATCGAAAAAGCTGGCTGACAAGGGCGTGCAGGTGTCCATCGGCGCGCATGGCCAACAATCGGGCCTGGGATCGCATTGGGAGATTTGGTCGTTCGTGCGCGGCGGGTGGAGCCCCGTCGAGGCACTGGCCGCCGGCACGATCATGCCCGCCACCTCGCTTGGCTATGCCAAGGATGTCGGCTCGCTGGAGGTGGGCAAGCTGGCCGATCTGGTCGTGCTCGATGCCGATCCCACCGTCGATATCCGCAACACAGAAAAGATCAGCCGGGTGATGCTGGGCGGGCGGATGTATGATCCCGCGACGATGGATGAGGTCGACACCGGCACCACCAAACGCGCACCCTATTGGTGGCAAAGTGCCGGCACGGCGAGCGCGGGTGGCCGCGCCAGCATTGGCCATGGCCCCGGCGGGGGAGAGGGCCACGATTGACCGGATCGCCGCTTCGCTTCACGCAAGCAGTTGACCATGAGCGCCCCGATGTGGCAGGCGCGCGGTGGCCATGCGGGTATAGTACAATGGTAGTACAGCAGCCTTCCAAGCTGAATACACGGGTTCGATTCCCGTTACCCGCTCCACTTTTCATACCGGAACCCTGAATGACCGCAGCGACCCTGGCCGAGGCGAAGGTGCAGATTATTGCCGCCGGCCGCTGGCTGGATGGCAAGGGCTGGGCCCCGGCCACCGCCGGCAATTATTCGATGCGGGTCGCCGATGGCCGCTTCGCCATCACCGTATCGGGCTGGCACAAGGGGCGGTTGACCGATTTCGGGGTGATGACGGTGGATGCCGAAGGGCGGTCGCTTGATGGCAAGAAACCATCCGCCGAAACCGCGCTGCACATGGCGCTCTATGCGCGGTTTCCCGAGGTGAATGCGGTGCTGCACAGCCATTCGCCCGAAGCGGTCGGGATGAGCCGGGCCTATCGCAAAGCAACGCATTACAAGCTGGCTGGCCATGAAATGCTGAAAGTGCTTCCGGGCTTTACCACGCACGAAGCCGTGTTCGCGCTGCCGATTGTCGATAACAGTCAGGACATGGGCGACATTTTGGCCGCACTGGAACCGGCGATGCTGGCCGAATCGCCGCCGCCCGCCTATCTTATCCGCAGTCACGGCCTCTATGGCTGGGGCCGCGACATGGCCGAGGCCGAACGCGTGATCGAAGGCGTCGAATGGATGATCGCCGCCGAACTCGCCGAGGCGCGTTTCCGGGAGAGCATGAGATGAGCCATTTGCAGATTTTCGATGAACACGGTCCCGAAGCCGCGTTGCTGGAAACGCAGGACGCAGGCGTCATTGCCGCGCAATTGGCGACGATCGGCGTGAAGTTCGAACGCTGGCCCACCCGTCCGGTTGCCCGTGCCGATGATGTGCTGGCGGTCTATGCGCCCGAAATTGCGACGTTGACGGCGCAGGGCGGCTATCAATCAATCGACGTGATGGGCGTAACGCCAGATCACCCCGACCGCGCGACGATCCGCACCAAATTCCTATCTGAACATACCCATGCCGAGGACGAAATCCGCTTTTTCGTTGAGGGCGAGGGGCTGTTCACGCTCCACGAACAGGGCCGTGTGTTCAACATGCTGTGCACGCAAGGCGATCTGATTTCGGTGCCTGCGGGCATGCGCCACTGGTTCGACATGGGCGAAAAGCCGCACTTCACCGTCATCCGCCTGTTCGTGAACCCCGATGGCTGGGTCGCGCAATTTACCGGCGACGACATCGCCGCACGTTTCCCCCGGCTTGAGCCTGCGCACGCGTGAGTGAACCGACTGCCATCAAGGCGATCCTGACCGATATTGAGGGGACGACATCGTCGATCTCATTTGTGGCAGACGTGCTGTTCCCCTATGCCCGCGACCGGCTGGCCAGCTATTGCGCGGCGCATGTGGCGCAAACCGCATCGATATTGGCCGAAGTGCAGGCAATCGAACCGGGCGATCCCATCGCCACGATGACGCGCTGGATTGACGAGGATCGCAAGATCACCCCGCTCAAAACACTGCAAGGCATGATCTGGGAAGGCGGCTTTCGCGACGGCGCGTTCAAAGGGCATATCTATCCCGATGCGGTCGCGGCCATGCGGCGCTGGCACGCGGATGGGGTGAAACTATATGTGTTTTCCAGCGGTTCGGTTGCAGCGCAGAAACTGATCTTCGGGTTCAGCGAGGCGGGGGATCTCAGCCCGCTGCTATCCGGCTATTTCGACACAACCACCGGGCCAAAGCGGGAGGCCATCGCCTATACGCGCATCGCCAACGCCATCGGGCTGCCGGTGGACGACATCCTGTTCCTGTCTGATGTCGACGCAGAGACTGAGGCGGCGCGCGCCGCAGGTATGGGCGCGCTGCTGATTGACCGCGAAGGCGGCGAGGCGGATATTCACAGCTTTGATGATATCGCGTTGTAACGACCTATTCTCGCCTGATACCGAAAACTTATCCGTCACCCCAGGTTTGAGCCGGGGTGACGGATGGTAATTGGCGGGCCAATTTGCCCAACAGGAACGTAAGATGAAACTCAATGGCACCCACACCAGGTCGATCATGCGCACCGATGATGGCGCGGGCGCGTGCATCCTTGATCAGCGCGATCTGCCGTGGAAGGTGACTTGGGTAGAGCTGCGCGACGCCGCCACCGCCGAACGCGCCATCCGAGAGATGTGGACGCGCGGCGCGCCGCTGATTGGGGCGACGGCGGCCTATGGACTGGCGCTGGCACTCGCCGCTGATCCGTCCGATGACGGACTGGGCAACGCGCATCAGTTTCTGCTGGAGGCTCGCCCCACCGCCGTCAACTTGCGCTGGGCGCTAGACGATGTGGCCGATCATGTTCGCCCGTTACCCCCCGAAGATCGCGCCGCCGCCGCCTTTACCCGCGCTGACCAGATCGCTGATGATGACGCGGCGATGAGCGAGGCGATTGGCGCGCATGGCTTGAAAATTCTGCGTGAACTACACGCGAAAGCCCCGGATCGTCCGCTCAACATTCTGACGCATTGCAACGCGGGTTGGCTGGCCACGGTTGATTACGGCACCGCCACCGCGCCCATCTATATGGCGCATGATGCCGGCATTCCGGTGCATGTGTGGGTCGACGAAACTCGCCCGCGGAACCAGGGCGCGCTGCTTACCGCGTTCGAACTTGCCAGCCACGGCGTGCCGCATACCGTGATCGTCGACAATGCCGGTGGCCATCTGATGATGAACGGCCAGGTCGACATGGTGATCGTCGGGACAGACCGGGTCGCGGCGAACGGTGATGTCTGCAACAAGATCGGCACCTATCTAAAGGCGCTGGCGGCTAAGGATAACAACATCCCCTTCTACGTCGCGCTGCCCAGCACCACCTTTGACGCGACGACGCCAACCGGCGCTGACGTGCCAATCGAAGAGCGTTCGGGTGACGAGGTGACGCATGTGCAAGGCGAAACTGGCGCCATGCGGGTGACCGCGTCCAGCGCCGCCAACCCGGCGTTTGACGTAACGCCTGCGCGGCTGGTGACCGGTTACATCACCGAAAAGGGCGTCAGCGCGACGATTTGATGCAGGCGCATGAAGGGCGCGGGGAGGTTAGCCCAAGTGCCGCGCGCGCCAAATCAATCCTCTGCTGCCACCGTTACGCGCAGCCCGTCCAGCGCATCGGTGAACGGCACCTGGCACGACAGCCGCGAATAGGCGTCGCGATCAGACGTGCTGTCGAGCAGATCGTCTTCGTCCGGCCCCATCTTCGGCAGTTTGGCCGCAAATTCCGGGTCGACATGAACATGGCAAGTCGCGCAGCTCGCGCAGCCGCCACATAATGCCAGGATTTCATCAATGCCCGCGTCGCGGATCACTTCCATCACCGACAGGCCAGCCTCGCCCTTGATCGTCCGTTCTTCCCCATTGCGCATGACGACGGTAAGCTGCGGCATTCGATCCTCCAAACGGCGTGTGACGCGCCGCCTTGCCGCCTTGCCGCGCCGATTTCAAGGAAACATTCGATGGGATTAACTGCCGCGCAATTGGCCGAAGCGCTGGATGCCATTGCCGCGATCGAACCGGCGATGGCGCGGGCGGTGGAACGGGCGGGCTATCCTGAACCGCGCATCCGCGATCGCGGCTATGCCACGCTGCTGCGCACGATCGTGGGCCAGCAGGTGAGCGTGGCGGCGGCGGCATCGGTATGGCGCAAGCTGGAAGCCGGATTAGGCGACCTTGATGCCCCCGACACATTGGCCCAAGCCAGCGACGACGCATTGCGCGCCGCCGGACTGTCCCGACAAAAAGCCAGCTATGCCAAAAGCCTGGCAGAGGAGGTGACGAGCGGCAGGCTCGATCTGCATCACCTGCCCGCCGACGATGAAGCGGCCATCGCCGCGCTGACCAGCGTGAAGGGCATTGGCCGCTGGTCAGCCGAGATATATTTGTTGTTCGCCGAAGGGCGCACCGACATCTGGCCCGCAGGCGACTTGGCCGTGCAGATCGAAATCGGGCGGATCATGGGGCTGGACGCGCGCCCCACCGAAAAAGCCATCCGCCTGATCGCCGACCCCTGGCGCCCGCACCGGGGTGCCGCCGCGATCATGGCATGGCACCACTATAAGGTTGATATGGCGGTGATTTAATGGCGGCCTAGCCTCCGCGCGCGGGCGTCCACAGCTGCGTCTGGCAGAAAAAGGCGATGCACCCCTTTACCTGCAACCTGCCATCGGGCTTCCGGGTGATGTAGGATTTATACTCGCGCCCCGCTTCCGGGCTGTAGATTTTGCCCTGCCAGTCCTTGCCGCTGTCGGTAAAATTGGCGAGGATCTGCATGCCCTCGATCGGGCGGCTGTGCTTGGCGGGATCGGGGTTGCGGAAATCGGTGGTGGGGCCGTTGGGATTGGGTTTCAGGACCTTAGTCACCCGCCCGCACACGCCCTTGCCACATTCTGCAATCGTCACGATCGCCTTGCCATCGACGGTCAGCCATTGCCCCGTGATCGGCGTGGCGGCATGAGCAGCAAAGGGTAACGCCAAAGCGGCAAAAACGATCACGAATCGCATAAAACGGGGCATCCTTTGACAGTTTCGGGCGCGTTTTTGCCCGAGATGTTCGAACTTATCCCATGAAAGGCACAAAATGAACGCAACGTGGACGATTGGAATCATCGGTGGTTCGGGGCTCTATGCAATTGATGGGCTGGCCAATGCCGAATGGCGCGATGTGGCCTCGCCCTGGGGTGATCCGTCCGATCAATTGCTGTTCGGCCAATTGGGCGATGTGAACCTGGTGTTCCTGCCGCGCCATGGCCGGGGCCACCGGATCAGCCCCAGCGAGCTGAACGCCCGCGCGAACATCGATGCGCTGAAGCGCAGCGGCTGTACCGACATCATCGCCATATCCTCCATCGGCAGCCTGCGCGAGGAACTGGAGCCGGGGCGGTTCGTGGTGGTCGACCAGTTTATTGATCGCACGGTTGCGCGCGCATCAAGCTTTTTCACGACAGGGCTGGTCGGCCATGTATCCATGGCCGAACCTGTCTGCCCGCGCCTGTCCATACTGGCAGCGCAAGCCGTAGCCACCGCAGGCGGCAAGGTGACGCATGGGGCGACTTACCTCGCGATGGAGGGGCCGCAGTTTTCGAGCCGCGCCGAAAGCCTGATGTACCGCCAATGGGGTGCCGATGTGATTGGCATGACCGCCATGCCCGAAGCCAAGCTCGCGCGGGAGGCAGAGCTGCCCTATGCGCTGATCGGCATGGTGACCGATTATGATTGCTGGCGCGAGAGCGAGGCCGCGGTCGATGTGGCCGAGGTGATCGAGCAGATGCACAAAAACGGCGATACTGCCCGCAAGACAGTGGCGGCGTTAATCGCGTCCTTACCCGCCGAGCGCACGCCATCGCCCATCGATACCGTGCTCGATTTTGCGCTGATGACCGATCCGGCAAAGCGTGATCCCGCCTTGCTGGCCAAGCTGGACGCGGTGCTGGCGCGGGTGAATGGCGGTTAGCGGGTAAGATTGCGGGCCGTTACGCCAGGCGGGTTCGAGACTTATTCCGCCCAGCCAAGCCCAACCCCGGCGCTTCCCCGGCGCTTCCCCGGCGAAGGCCGGGGCCCAGCCGCGAAGGTACTGGTTGGCAAGGGTGCTGGTTGGCAAGGGGCCCGCGCCGTTTCTTTAGCCGCTGCCACTGGGCCCCGGCCTTCGCCGGGGAAGCGAGAGGGCGGGTGACGACGCAAGTAAAGCGACTATCCCAGGATAACGGACCCATAATCGTAATTGGACGCGCGCCCGATACCGGGCCAAAGAGCTGCAATGGCCCCACCCCCACCCTTTGACGGCGATTTTCCCTTTGACGGTGATTTTAGCGCCATGCCAAGCGGCACGGACGAGGGAATCGCGCGCCGGGTGACGCTGAGCGAAAGCTATCGCAGCGTACCGGTTCCGCGCCAGGCGCCGTTCTGGCGGCGGATGCTGGCATTTAGCGGGCCGGGATATCTGGTTGCCGTCGGCTATATGGACCCCGGCAATTGGGCGACCGATATCGCGGGCGGCTCCGCATTTGGCTATACGTTGTTGTCCGTCATCCTGATATCGAACCTGATGGCGATGCTGCTACAGGCGCTTGCCGCGCGGCTGGGCATTGTGGCGGGGCTTGATCTCGCCCAGGCGTGCCGTGTGCGTTATTCGCGCCCTGTCGGGCTGATATTGTGGGTGTTGTGCGAAATCGCGATCATCGCCTGTGATCTGGCGGAGGTGCTGGGCACCGCCATCGCGCTGAACCTGTTGTTCGGATTGCCGCTAATCGCTGGCGTGGTCATCACCGCGTTTGATGTCTTGTTGATCCTCGCGCTCCAGCGCTTCGGCTTTCGCCTGCTTGAAGCGTTCATCGTCACCCTGCTGATCGTGATCGCGGGGTGCTTTGCGTATGAGCTGTGGATTGCCCAGCCAGACCTGGCCGCCATCGCCGGGGGGCTGGTGCCGACCACCCAAATCATCACCAATCCAGCGATGCTGTATATCGCCATCGGCATATTGGGCGCGACGGTGATGCCGCATAATCTTTACCTGCATTCCTCCATCGTCCAGACCCGTGCGTTCGATACCGATGATGCAGGCAAGCGCCACGCGATCCGCCTGGCGACGATTGACAGCAGCGTGGCGCTGGGCCTCGCGCTGTTCATCAACGCCGCGATCCTGATTCTGGCGGCGTCGGCATTTCATGTCACGGGGCGCACCGATGTGGCGGAGATTGGCCGCGCTTATGAATTGCTGAGCCCGACGCTGGGCGCTGGTGCCGCCAGCGTGGTGTTTGCAGTGGCGCTGCTGGCGGCGGGGCAAAATTCCACCGTTACGGGAACGCTGGCGGGGCAGATTGTGGCGGAGGGGTTTCTCGACCTGAAAATCCCGCTCTGGCTGCGGCGGATGGCGACGCGGATGCTGGCGATTGTGCCCGCGGTGATTGTCGTCGCGCTGATGGGAGACCGGGGTGCCACCGATCTGCTGGTGCTGAGCCAGGTGATATTGAGCCTGCAACTGCCGTTTGCGGTGGTGCCGCTGGTGATGTTCACCAGCGACCGCGCGGTGATGGGGCGCTTTGCCAACGCGCCCTGGGTGAAATGGACGGCCTGGGGGGTGACGGCGGTGATTATCGGGCTGAACGCGACGTTGTTGGTGAGCCTGTTTTGAACAAGGTGAAAACCGCGCCGTTGATTTATAGGGAGTTATAAGCAAGTATATCAACGTAACGCTATACTTGCGCATAAAGAGGTAGAAATGGACCCGGTTCGCAACCCCTTTGCCCCCGGCGCTGGTTCGCAGCCGCCCGAGTTGGCAGGCCGAAAGGACATCATCGCGTCTGCGGACACAGCATTGCAGCGCGTTTTGCTCAAACGGCCCGCCCAATCGCAGATGTTGCTTGGATTGCGCGGCGTTGGCAAAACAGTGTTGCTGAACAAAATTGAGCAAATCGCTGAAGAAAAAGGCTATCTGACGTCGTTCATTGAAGTACCAGAGAACCGCAAACTGGCCGATTTGCTCTACCCTAAAATCCACCAGGTCGTTCGGAAACTGTCGCTTGTCGAGGGTGCAAAATCCACCACCTATGCCGCAATGCGCGCACTGCGCAGTTTTGCGAGCGTGTTCCACATCAGCATGGGCGATTTCGAAATTTCGGTCGATCCCGAACCGGGCGTCGCCGATAGCGGCAATCTTGAATATGACATCACCGAGCTTTTCGTCAAAGTTGGTACGGCAGCCGGCGCCGCTGGAAAGGGCTGGGTGCTCCTGATCGACGAGGTGCAATATCTTTCGCCTGACGAACTTGGTGCATTGATCGTCGCCATCCACCGCATCAACCAGAAGGGCTTGCCGATTTTGCTGTTTGGCGCAGGGCTTCCAGCCATCGCGGCACTCTCCGGCGATGCAAAGTCTTATGCGGAAAGACTGTTTGTCTTTCCAAGAGTCGATGCCCTGTCCGACAGCGACGCAGCAGATGCCATCCGCCAGCCGATCGAGGCCGAAGGCGAGGCAATCGACCAAGCGGTAATCGACGCCGTTGTCGCATGGACACGCGGATATCCCTATTTCCTGCAGGAATGGGGCTTCCAAATATGGAACGCATCGCCGCAATCCCCGATCGCCATCGACTGCATCGACGTTGCGCGAGAGGAAGCGACAAGGCGGCTCGACGACGGGTTTTTCAAAGTTCGCATTGATCGCCTGACGCCAAAAGAGCGTGAATATGTGATCGCGATGGCCCGGCTGGGCCCGGGCCCTTACCGATCATCGGACATCGCTGACGCGCTCGGTGAAAAACTAACGACCCTGGGTCCAAGGCGTGCCCAGATTATCGCCAAAGGGATGATCTACAGCCCCGCGCATGGCGACATCGCCTTTACGGTCCCGATGTTTGACGAGTATCTGCAACGCCACTGGATCAGAGACTAACCAGCGCCCGCGAACCTTGCGTCAGCGCCCCGCGCCCTCAATCGCGGTCCGCCGTTGCAGCCCCCAGGTCTCGCGACCGGTGATGAAGCTGTACCAGCCCCAGGTTGCGCCGATATGGCGGAGCAGCTGGAAGGTGAAGGGTTCCAGCATCGCCGCGACGATTGCCCAGCCCATGCCCAACCCATCGGCCTTGCCCGTCCAGCGCGCATAAAGCCGCAGCGACCAGAGGTGATAGGCCAGATCAACCACGATCTTGATGATCATCACGACCAGAATGGGCCAGGCGAGCATGAACTTGCCCGTCACGACCAGCACGGTGAGGATGATGAACGCGGCGATGCCGTAAATCGGCTGCACCGTATCGAGCGTCTTGACCGGCATCTGCGCCGTGCCCAGCGACCCGAAATGCGGATTGCCGATCATGTCGCGGTTCCAATATTGCGTCTGCAGATAGCCGCCGAACCAGCGCCGCCGCTGGCGCAGGAACGCCATTAGCGATGCGGGCGCATCAGTGCGCGCGGTGGCCCCGCCAATCACCCGGATCGTCCAGCCCAGCCCGGCATCGGCCGAATGGCGGTGTAACCGGTGGATCAGTTCATAATCCTCCACCAGGCACGCCGGATCAAAACCGCCGACCGTTATCAACGCATCGCGCCGGAATGCCGCGAACGCACCCGATATCAGCAACAGGCTGTCGACCCGCATCCACGCATAGCGCGACAGGAAATTGCGGACATATTCATAGGTTTGGAACCACTGAAAAATCCGCCCCGACAGCGATGGCCCGCAAATTGGCGTTAGCACGCCCGTGGCCGCGACCAGGCCTGGTTCAGCCGCAAAGGCCCCGCGCATCGCCGCCAGCGCGCCTGCATCAAGCAGCGTATCGGCATCAACCGTCAGCACCACATCGGTATCAACCTGCTGGATCGCCTGATTAAGCGCGCGCGCCTTGCCGCCATGCGGCACGCGCAACCAGTATAGACTGGGCAGGCCGGGCGCCGCCCCGCTGATCGCGCCAAGCGCTGGCATTTCCAGCCCGTAAAGCCGCTTGAGTTCTGCCGGGGTATCGTCGCTCGATCCATCATCGGCGATCAGGATCAGATCGGGCGGATCGGCCTGGGCGATCAGCGTGTCGATGGTGATTCCCAGCACGCCTGCTTCATTGTGCGCCGCAATGATTACGCCCAAAGTTGGCCGCACACCGTCGGTTGCTGGCAACGGCGGCGATTGCATCAGCTTGCGCGTCTTGGTGGCGGTGAATGCCAGCAGCGCGGTATCATAGATGATATAGACAATGCCGACTGACCAGCTGGCCAGCCCGGTGCGAAAAAACGCCTGCGCCGCCAGCGCGATGAACAGGAGCACCACCGATCCCATGATCGCATAGCTGGCAAACGGCACAGGTCTGGGCGTCAGTCGCGGCGATTGGGCGACGAGCGATTGGCTCATTGGGGTCATGCGCCGCATATCTTCCGATTTGTGATGAACACAGGCTTGCAACCAGATAGGGATAGTGGCCAGAAACGGCCAGTGCCGCAGTGCAACATGGAATGGGATTCTTGCATGGACAATCATCGCTATACCAGCATCGCGATCTCGCTCCACTGGATCGTCGCTGTCGCCATCGTCCTGAATGTGTTCCTGGCGCTGACATGGGATTTTTACCCGGACGACTCGGTTCGCCCCGCAATTAACCTGCACAAATCGGTGGGCATCACCGTGCTGGGCCTCGCGATTATGCGGCTGTTGTGGCGGCTTACCCACCGCCCGCCTGCCTTGCCCGACACCAACCAGCAATGGGAAGTGCGGCTGAGCCACGCGACCCACATCCTGCTCTATGTGATTATCTTTGCCATGCCGCTGACCGGGTGGATTATGGATTCGGCATGGGACAAGGCCGCAGAGAACCCGATGTTCCTGTTTGGCGCGTTCGAATGGCCGCGGATCGGCTTCATCATGGCGATGGACCCTGCCACCAAAAAGACGATCCACGACAGCTTTGGCGAAGCGCATGAATATATCGCCTATGCGATTTACGGGCTGGTGTTCCTGCATGTGGCGGGCGCGCTGAAGCACCAATATGTCGACAAGCAGCGCCAGTTGCAGCGCATGTGGTATACCGGCTCGGTCGAATAGGGTCGGTCGAATAAAACCTGCCGCCCCTTTTGACGCCATCATCCTGGGTGCGGGTGCCGCCGGGCTGTTCTGCGCGCAAGTAGCGGGGCAGCGCGGGCGGCGCGTGCTGGTGATTGATCATGCCGATGCGCCGGGCAAGAAAATCCTGATTTCGGGCGGCGGGCGGTGCAATTTCACCAATATCGCCACCGCGCCCGATCGGTTCGTGTCCGCCAATCCGCATTTCGCCAAATCAGCGCTCAGCCGGTACACGCCCGCTGATTTCATTGAACTGGTGGAGGCGCACGGCATTGCCTGGCACGAAAAAACGCTGGGGCAATTATTCTGCGACGGATCGGCCAAACAGATCGTCAACCTGTTGCTGGATGAATGCGCGCGCGGCGCTGTCGATCTCGCCATCGGTGCGCCGATCACCGCGGTTGGCCACAGCGACGGGGTGTTCCGGGTAAGCTTTGGCACGCGAACCGAGGTGGCACCCGCACTGGTGATCGCCACTGGCGGGCCATCAATCCCCAAAATGGGGGCGACCGGCTTTGCCTATGATCTTGCCCGGCAATTCGGGCTGAAAGTGGTGGAACCCCGCCCCGCGCTGGTGCCGTTGACGCTGGGCGGGGACGAAGCATTGTTCCAGTCGCTGTCAGGCGTTGCGACTGATGTTGTCGCGCGCTGCGGCAAGGCGGCATTTCGTGAGGCGGCGCTGTTCACGCACCGCGGATTATCAGGGCCGGCGATCCTGCAGGTGTCGAGCTATTGGCGGCACGGCCAGCCAATCGGCATCGATTTTGCGCCCGGCCGCGCGGCCGATTGGCTGGTGGCCGCAAAGCGCGCGGGACCAAGGGTAACATTGCGCAACACGCTTGCGGCGGCGCTGCCCACGCGGCTGGCCGATACGCTGGCCGAACGATTGCCGCATGGCGGTGAACTGGTAACCTATACCGACCGCGAACTGGGCGATATCGCCGCGCGGCTCGCCGACTGGCAATTTGTGCCCAATGGCAGCGAAGGCTTTGCCAAGGCAGAGGTAACCGTGGGCGGGATCGCCACCGATGGCCTGTCATCGCAAACAATGGCGGCGCGCACGTTGCCGGGCCTATATGCCATAGGCGAGGCGGTGGACGTTACCGGCTGGTTGGGGGGATATAACTTCCAATGGGCCTGGGCCAGCGGCCATGCGGCGGGCATCGCGGTTTAGAGCACCGCCACCCCTTATCGCGGCCGACAAAAAAACGGCCCGGCAATTGCTGCCAGGCCGAGTTTGACGTCGCGAGGAGCTTCCCTTGCGTCATCACAGAATAAAAGGGAGCCGCACCATCTTTTGAATAGCGCGGCTCCCCGAAACCAGACTCTCGTATCGGGCCGAACGAAACCGTCCGGGCCCGACGGCAAGATTACTTGGTCATGTTGCCTTCAGGAGCCATCGCGTCCATCGCGTTTGCTTCCATCGCAGGCGCTTCCATGGCGTTTGCGTCCATGGCGTTTGCGTCCATGGCGTTTGCTTCCATTGCAGGCGCTTCCATGGCGTTTGCGTCCATGGCGTTTGCGTCGGTGGTGTTGGTTGCAGCAGGCGTGCAAGCAGCAAGGCCGAGTGCGGCAACAGCGATCAGCGACGTCGTAATGATCTTCTTCATGGACAAACCTCCATTAATAAATTTCGGTCGCTCTCCGGGCACACCATATGCTCCGGCACCCGACCCCCTCGGTGTCCAAAATCCCTTTGTCGCAATTCCTACACGATTGATAGGAAAAAGTGCATGGCCACGCACATTTCGTCGCATTTTATGGCGACGGTAAGACGTGCAATTGGGCCGGATGCGCGAAACCGCTGCCCGATCAGCCGCCCCACCGCGCTGCGCGTTACGCCGCTACGCCCTCCAGCGCTTCGCTTGCCTCCAGCCAGGCGGCTTCGGCGACTTCCAGCTTGGCTTCCACCTCACCCCGGCGCTGGCTGAGTTCCCCCATTGATAGCTTGGCAAGCCAGGGTTCTGCGCCTGATGGATCGAACATCGCCCGGTCAATCGCGCTGCGTTGCGCGGTGAGTTTGACGACCAGCGCCTCAGCCTCATGCGCCGTTTTTTTCAGGGCCACCGCGCGCTCGCGCTCTTGCGCTGCGGCCTTCTTGTCCTTCTTCGAACCACCCTTGGCCGGACCGCCATCGCCCTTGGGCTGGTTCTTCCCGAGGATCATGTCGGTATAATCGTCCAGCGAGCCGCCATATTCCTGCGCGGTGCCGGCATCGACCAGCACCAGCCGGTCCGCGGTCAGCTCAATCATGTGGCGATCATGGCTGACGACCACGACCGCGCCGTCATAGGCGTTCAGCGCCTGCACCAAAGCCTCGCGCGCATCGACATCCAGATGGTTGGTCGGCTCGTCAAGGATCAGCATATGCGGCGCATCGCGGGTGATGAGCGCCAGCGCCAGTCGCGCGCGCTCGCCGCCGGAAAGCTTGCCGACCTTGGTGGTCGCCTTCTGCCCCGAAAAACCGAATCGCCCCAGCTGGCCGCGCACCGCCGCAGGCGACTTATCCCCCATCAGCCGCGACATATGCTCCAGCGGGGTATCATCGCCGTCGAGTTCTTCCACCTGATACTGGGTGAAATAGCCCACCCGCATCTTGCCCGATTTGGTCATCGCGCCGTCCATCGGTGCCAATTGCGCCGCGAGCAGCCGGGCCAGCGTGGTCTTGCCATTGCCGTTGCGGCCCAGCAGCGCGATCCGGTCATCAGGATCAAGCCGCAGGTTCAGCCGCTGCAGGATAGGCTTTTCGCCATAGCCGACGGTGGCCATGTCCAGCGTGACGAGCGGCGGCTTCAGCTCATCGGGGCTGGGAAAATCAAAGCTGAGCGTCGGATCTTCGGCCATCGCCGCGATTGGCTGCATCTTCGCCAGCATTTTCTGCCGCGACTGCGCCTGTTTGGCGGTGGAGGCGCGGGCGGAGTTCTTGGCGATATATTCCTGCAGCTTGCTGCGCTGGGCATCCTGGCTGGCCCGCGCTGCTGCAATCTGCGCCGCGCGTTCCGCCCGCTGGCGCTCAAACGCATCATAGCCACCGGCGTAAAGCGTTACCTTGCCGCCCTCCAGATGCAGGATATTATCGACGACGTTGTTCAGCAGATCGCGTTCATGGCTGATCACCACCATCATGCCCGGATAGGCCTTCAGGAAGCTTTCGAGCCAGAGCGTCGCTTCCAGATCGAGATGGTTTGACGGCTCATCCAGCAGCAGCAGATCGGGTTCGGAAAACAGCAATGCGGCCAGCGCGACGCGCATTTTCCAGCCGCCCGAATAGCTGTCGAGCGGACGCTGCTGCATTTCCTCATCAAAGCCCAGGCCTACCAGAATGCGCGCCGCCCGCGCCTCTGCAGTATAGGCATCAATCGCCTCTAGCCGTTCATACAGCTCTGCCACCCGGTCAGGATCGACGCAGTGTTCGGCCTCTGCAAACAGCGCGGCACGCTCTGTATCGGCCTCAAGCACCGTCTCAATCGGCGTCTTGGTGCCGTGCGGTGCTTCTTGTTGCAGATAGCCGATCCGCGTCTTGCGCGGCATTTCAATCTCGCCGTCATCAGCGTCGAGCGCGCCGATCATCACCTTCATCAGCGTCGATTTGCCCGCGCCATTTCGGCCAATCAGCCCGACACGGCTTTTCGCCGGCAAGGTGGCACTTGCACGTTCCAATATCGTGCGACCGCCAAGCCGCACCGTAATGCCATTGATATTGAGCATGGCGGGCCGCGTACCACGGCTTGGCGTTTCGCCCAAGGGGTGTTCGCATGTGCAGCAGATTTGGGGGGGTGGGGTGTGGGAAAGTTTGGAGTTTGGATGTGTGGCTTGGCGGCGTCCTTACGCGATGCTGACTTTAAGAGAGAAAGTAAGGGCCTTCGGAAAATATCTGCTCTTTACTCCCTCAAGGAGATCGAGGATGTTACGAACGCATTCAAAGCGCTCACTCTTTAGTTTACAAACAAGAGTGGCCGTAAGAGGGCTTCCAATTCGTTCGCTGATGGTCTTGACCATGCAACTTCCGCCGAATTCTGCGAGATCATAAGCCTGATTGTATGCATCAAGACGACAGCAACGAAATCAAGGGTGACCTTCTACGTATCATCCATATCGACGATAAGTCCGGGACTGTCTTCGTTCGATATGCCGACGGAAGAACTGGTCGTATTTCGAATATCGAACTAGGCAAGTTGGAAAAGAATGACGTCATACTATCCCATAATGGATCTTGGTTAACAGTCCCTGATGAGGTTTGGCCACGGTCTTTCCTAACATCGGTTATCAGAGCTATTTTGGATAATGGCACAATACTCGGAGAATCGGGAAACTCCCTGCTAGTATTAGCAAATCCGGACAATCTGGATCTAAAGCCAGAGTATACCGTCGAAATCGATGGCACTACGTCGGCAATTAGTCGTGTGATTGCAACAGAGCCGATCCGAGTTCGTCATCATCCAGCGGAAGACAAAATTTCCCCAGCATCGTTTTTGGTCAAGCCTCAAATCGATGGTTTAACGTTCAATGATTTTGGCGGGTACCGAAATGTGGTCTCTCGAGCAATGGAACTCATTAAGACCCAGCTTGAACGCCGCGCAGAACTAGAAGCGATTGGTGCTCGTCCTGTTAGAGGCATTCTTTTCACCGGCCCCCCTGGAACCGGGAAAACACATCTTGCGCGGATAATCGCAAACCAAGCCGGTGCAAGTTTTTATGAAATAAGTGGCCCATCCATCGTAACTAAATGGGTTGGCGATACCGAAGATTTGCTCCGCAGTATATTTGATCACGCAAAAAACTCTGCGTCGGGCAAGTCTATTATCTTCTTTGACGAGATAGATAGTATCGCGGAAACTAGAACTGGGGACACTCACGAAGCATCTCGCCGGCTTGTCGCGCAATTCCTCACTCTGATGGATGGTTTTGACTCCAGCCAAAACGCTACGGTCGTCATTGCCGCGACAAACAGAGCTGATGCTCTCGATCCAGCACTAATCCGACCTGGCCGCTTCGATTGGGAGATCGAGTTTGGACTTCCCACAATTATAGATCGCCTTGAAATTCTTCAAATTGGCGCCCGTCGGATCCAATGCTCGGAAGACCTCCCCCTCTTCGATATCGCCCTCAAATCGCACGATTGGTCGGCTGCTCGTTTGACGTCAATCTGGACGGAAGCGGCCATGATCGCCGTATCAGATCAACGCACAAAGATAGCTGGCGAGGATATAGCTCAAGCTTACGAACGAGTTGCCCGCCGACCTGATCGCAATAAAGAAAGTCTATCGTAGATGATTAGGTTCAATCGCAAATTTCCGTGGGTAAGTCGAACTACAATCAGATCTGACGGAGCTCTGAAAGTGGTAGCAGAACCGTTGAGAGAGTTCGTTTATTTGGATGAAGTAAGTCTCGGTAGTCTTCTAGCTTCACAGAAAGGCGAGATAACAGAGAATATTACTTCACAGCTCGGAAATGAACAAATTGCTGAAACTGGTCGAAAACTTTCAGCTAATATATCGGGTTTGCCATCTGCAGAGCTCAATTCCCGATTTCAGACCACTAACAGCAACGCTCTGCAAACGCTGCGGAAGGCTACCGCTCAATCGCTATTCCGCGAACTACATAGATTGCCAAACCTCCGAAAAATAAAGCCATTTGAAATTATTGAATCGGCAGATTCAGTCGAAGACCTATTTTCAAATAAATTTTCGGAGGCAGTTCATAATGCAGGGGATTTAGCGAGAGGCGATTTGGTCGAGTTCAAGGTAAAATTGTCAGCATCATGGATATTTCAGATCAGCTCCATGGTTGCTGAGTTTTCTGATATGTTTGATGAAAGTCCAATGCTTTTTATGAACCATATTAATTTTTCTGATCTTTACCAAGCAACCAACGCTAATAAGATAGTAAACAAACTACTTGCTGGATTAATACCAGTAGACGGTATAGTTTCAGATTATTTAGTCGTACGACATGGTACCGATAAGTTTATAGTTCACAAACACGTTACCAAGAGCCTGAACATCGATTTTTCGCCCTTGAGGCTCGTTGGTGTCACAGAACACCTAGCCTATTGGAAGGATATTCGCAGAATATTGTTTGCCGACAACGAGTTCACTATGCTATGCAGGCTCTCAAAAAATGGCATCCAAAACGATTGGAATCCGATCAAAGTCGCTGATATTTTCAAGGAGCTCGCTCCAGATTTAGCCAAGCAGATTGAATTTGCCAGCCGCACTGCGATGTTGCAATCGACTAACGGCCAGAGTGAAAAAGTCATCGACCCAGCAGTTGCAAAGCTGACATTTGCCTTGGCTAGGTATCAAGATAAATTGCTTGCTCAAATCGGCCACTGCCTCACCGCTGACCAACTCTCCGATTTGGATCGAGCAATCGCCAGCATCCCTGTCAACGGTTCCACCGCTGAGGGGCAAAGGTCTGCGTTCGCAACCGCTAGGGCGATGATCGAAAGCCGAACTGGGCTGATAATCGATTCATCCGCCGACTTGGAACTACGTGAAAGCATTCGAAGAAGCCTCGACATCCCACTGTTCCCACATTCCTCTCCGGAGACCCGGGTCACAACAGAAGGCAATAGTATTGAACACCAGGTTGAAGAGGCAAACCTTCTCGATGTCGAAGTAGTCGCGATCTACTGGTAAAGCTGTCGCGCGCGACCTCTCTAAAGCGAACTGCAGATTGAATTTGTACTACCGAACGACCGCATCGGGGTAAAATGCCACCCCCCTCAAGCCGCCAGCAACCCCGCCGCTCCGCCCAAATCCACCGACACCAGCCTACTCACCCCCTGTTCGATCATCGTGACCCCAAACAATCGGTGCATGCGGCTCATCGTTACGGCGTTGTGGGTGACGATGAGGTAGCGGGTGCGGGTTTCCTGGGTCATGCGGTCGAGCAGGTCGCAGAAGCGTTCGATATTGGCGTCGTCCAGCGGCGCATCGACTTCGTCCAGCACGCAAATGGGCGCGGGGTTGGTGAGGAACAGGCCGAATATCAGCGCGACGGCCGTCAGCGCCTGTTCGCCGCCCGACAGCAGCGTAAGCGATTGTAGTTTCTTGCCCGGCGGCTGGGCCATGATTTCGAGGCCCGCCTCCAGCGGATCATCCGAATCGATCAGTTCCAGATGGGCGCTGCCGCCGTCGAACAAGGTGGTGAACAGCCGCCGGAAATGCCCGTCGACCGCCTGAAACGCCGCAAGCAGCCGCTGGCGCCCTTCGCGGTTCAGCGTGCCGATGGAGCCACGCAGCCGGTTGACGGCCTGGCCCAGTTCATCACGCTCCGCCGCATTGGTGGTGCTGGCGGCTTCCAGTTCGGCCAGTTCGGTTTCGGCGACCAGATTAACCGGCCCAATCCGCTCGCGCTCCACGCTCAGCCGTTCGTGGCGCTGGGATTCATCGGCGGGGGTGCGGATGTCGTCGGCGCGAAAGCCCACGCGTTCGGGCAGCACCGGCGGCGGGCATTCGAACCGCTCGCCTGATAGCCGCCCCATTTCCACCCGGCGCAGTTCCTGATTCTCCGCGCGCGCCGCCGCCCCTGCCCGCGCCTCGCGCGCTTGCGACAAGAGCTCGGCGGCCTGGCGGGCGGTTTCCTCTATCGTGCGCAGCGCCGCCTCGCCTTGGCGTTCGGCAGCCTGGGCGGCCTCCGCATCGGTGCGCGCGGCCTGATGCATCGCCTCAAGCTCGGCGATTTGCCGGTCGAGAATGGCGGGGCGAACGGCAAGGATCGCGGCGTCCTCCGCCAGCTGCTCCGCCCGCTCGGCCATGTCGGCGATGCGCCGCGCCGCCTCACCCGCCCGCGCGCGCCAGTTGCGGGCATCGGCCTGGCCGGTCGCCAGCCGGTCGCGATCAACCGCCAGATCGCGGTCAAGCGATGCCCGGTCAGCCCGCGCCTGCGCCACGGCGGTGCGCCGCTGATCCGCCTCGCCCTGGAGCGCGGCGACCTGATCGCGGGTTTCGCGGCCATCGGGCAGGGTGGCGTTGAGCATGCGGGCGCGGTCCACCTCTGCGCGCGCCTCATCCTGTTCAGCGGCGATGCGTTGGCGGCGGCTGTCGAGATCGGCGGCCTGCGCCTCTATGCGTTCAATCGCGGCGGCGGCCCGGTCCTCTGCGCGTGCCGCTTCGCGGGCGCTGGCATCGGCGGCCTCCAGCAGGCGGCGCGCATCAGCGGCGGCGCGGCGCGAATCGGCGATTGACTGGTCGATGCGGGCAAGCTCGCCGTCCGCTTCCTCCACCGCCCGCACGGCAGGGCCGCGCAGCTGTTCCAGCGCGCGCAGGCGGTTCATCCGTTCAAGCCGCTCCGCTGCTGCTGCCCCCGCCGATTTGGCGATGAACCCATCCCAACGCCGCAACACGCCCGCCAGCGTCACCAGCCGCTGGCCAACCGCCAGCGCCTGGCCGTCGTCGGCGTCCGCCACCAGCACTTGCGCCAGCCGCCGGGTAAGCGCGGCGGGTGCAGCCACGTGACGCGCGAGCGATACGGTGCCGGGCGCAACGCCGGGATCGACCGGCTGCGCGGTGGCGCCACCCCAATATTGCTCCGCTGCGGGATCAAGCCCCGCCTCCAGATCATCCCCCAGCGCCGCTGCCAGCGCCCGTTCATAGCCCGGATCGGGCCGAAGCTGATCAAGCACCCTGTCCTTCCCCGTGCTGCGGGTCGCCTTGGCCAGCGCGGCGCTTTCGCTGTCGATTGCGGCGAGTTCGGCATGGGCGCTGGCGCGGGCGGATTGGGCACGATCGCGCGTGGCTATCGCGGCGCGCTCGGTCGCGT
>MSXR01000020.1 GCA_002083655.1 Proteobacteria bacterium ST_bin14
GGATTGCTTCGCTGCGCTCGTGGGTGACGGAGGTGATGCAGAATACCGGGCGACGACATAGCGCCGAAGCGCTTCCTGAGCGGCTGGTTTGCCCGCCAGTCGAAGCGCGCTGCACCAACGGTCCCGGTGATAGGTAAATCGCAACGCATCCGGCTCTGGACAGGGGCAGGTGCCAAAAAGGCTAGGCGTTTTACCGTCCGCCTGCCCAGGCAAAGGCGGTGGCAAGTTCGCTGGCGACATCAGTGTCAAAGCATTTGCCGTGCGACAGGATGATCCGCGCCGGCTGCCAGGCGATCATCGCCGCTGCGGCTGCCCGCATGGCGGCATGGTGCCCGCGTGCGGCCAGCTTGATATCGGCAGACGTGCCGCCGCGCGGCCCGGTTGCGCCGCCCAGTTGCAACGCGATCCGGGTAAACACGCCGGGGATCCGATCGCGTTCGAAATTCTGGAGCAGATCGGTGACGATCAGCGTCGCTGTGGGCCGGTGAAAGAACACGGCTTCAGTGAACCGGCCGAGCGCGACAACGCGCTGATCAATCTCTTTTGCCCAGTCATCGGGGGACGCATTGTGCAGCAGATCATAGCGGGACAGCGCACCCGACAGACGATCAGCCAGATCGGGGGAGATGTGGCAGGCGGCATCGGGGAACGCACGTGCCCAGGCCGCGACATGGGCATAATGGAAACTGTTCGGCGCGATGATCCACGCCACATCGCCTAGTGCTGCCAACTGGTCTGCCAGCGCTTCGTTATAGGCGGTTGGGGAGTGCAGCCAAAGCCTGTTGCCGCCGATACGCACCACGGTCATGCGGGTGGGGCAGGGCAGCGTCATCCCGGCAAAGCGATAGGCAATTTCTGGGCCGTCGACGATCCACAGATCATCCGCAACGGGCCGAAGCGTTAACTGGGGGAGATAGGGCCGGTAGCCGGGATCGCTCATGTCGACGATCTCCCGCTACCGGATCTTAAGCGAGTGCGACCCCGCTCAGGCAGCCATGGCGCGGCGCGCGAGCTCGCACTGCGACCAGATTTCTGACAGCGCGTTGACCAGCTTGTCAATATCGCCGTCGGTGTGCACCGGCGATGGCGTGATCCGCAGTCGTTCGGTGCCGACGGGCACGGTGGGGTAGTTGATCGGCTGCACATAGATGCCGTGGTTTTCCAACAGCCAGTCGCTGATCATTTTGCACTTATGGGCGTCGCCCACCATCACCGGAATGATGTGGCTGGGGTTGTCCAGCGTCGGGATGCCGGTCGCGTCCAGGCGGCGACGAACCTGCGCCACCCGGTCCTGATGACGATCGCGTTCGACCTGGCTTTCCTTAAGGTGGCGGATGCTGGCGCAGGCGCCCGCGGCAATGGCAGGTGGCAGCGCGGTTGAAAAGATGAAGCCGCTCGCAAAGCTGCGGACGAAATCGCACAGATTCTTGGATGCGGCGATATAGCCGCCCATCACGCCGAATGCCTTGCCCAGCGTGCCTTCAATCACGTCAATGCGGTCCATCAACCCTTCGCGCTCGGCAATGCCGCCGCCGCGCGGGCCGTATAGGCCGACGCCGTGGACTTCATCGATATACGATAGCGCACCGTGCTTTTCGCAAACGTCCAGGATCTCAGCGATCGGGCCGATATCGCCGTCCATCGAATACACGCTTTCAAACGCGACCAGCTTGGGCCGGCCCGGTTCAACCATGCTCAGCAGGCGATCAAGATCGGCAGGATCGCTATGCTTGAACCGGTGGCATTCGGCGCGGCTGTGGCGCATGCCTTCAATCATCGATGCGTGGTTGAGCGAATCAGAAAAGATCACGCAATTGGGAAGCTTTGACGCCAGCGTCGACAGTGCGGCCCAGTTTGACACATAGCCCGAGGTGAACAGCAACGCCGCCTCCTTGCCGTGTAGATCGGCGAGTTCGGCTTCGAGCAGCACATGATGGTGATTGGTACCGGAAATGTTGCGCGTGCCCCCCGCACCCGCCCCACAGCTATCCAGCGTTTCGTGCATTGCGGCCAGCACCTTGGGATGCTGGCCCATGCCGAGATAATCGTTCGAGCACCAGACGGTGACGTCTTTCACGCCTTGGTCGGTGTGGTGCTTTGCATGCGGAAAGGCCCCAGCTTTGCGCTCGAGCTCAGCGAAGACGCGGTAACGACCGTCGTCCTTGAGCGTATCGAGCTCCGTCTGGAAAAATGCCTCGTAGTTCATGAAACGACCCTCCCCGTAATCATTCTATTGTGGCCGCCTTCGCCGCGGTTGGCGGCGTCGGCTTAGACGCAGAAGCCCAGCGCCACATCTTCGCATCGCGAACAGGCAGGACCAGGAATATATGCTCGACAAGGCCCAGCGCCGCAAGTCCGGCAAGCAATGTCGCGGTGACCGCAGGTCCAGAATTGGTAGCTGCAGCCTCTGCGCTCGTCCACGCCCAATAGGTCACAGCGATGCACGCCAGTACCGAAAAGGGATAGAGCGCGCTGATGGATTTTTTCCCGAAATAGGTTTTGAGATAGGCAAGGTGCGCCGGAAAAATCTCATCACTCAGGTTCGGGACCCCGAAAAACAGGTTGAGCTTTGCGCTCAGCCGAAGCGCGAACAGCAGGGCAAAGGTGAGCGGAGCGGCCTGATTGGGTTGGCCCCAGGTGATGGCCACCAGCACCAGCAGGTTTGTGGCAAGGGCAATTTCGTGATGGATGACGGTAGCTGTCGCCAGCTTGAAACGATCCCAGCCAACGGCACCTGATGGGCACGGGGAATGCCGCGGCCCCGCCACAAACCCCATCAGAAAGCCCATTTCATGCCAGCCCCAGATCAGGATGGCAGCGCCAAAGCCGATATAGGCACCCTGCCAGCTGGTATCATTGCCCTTGGCATATACCACCGCCATAGCCAGCACTGCGACCAGCCCGGCGAGCTGGTGGCTCGTCTTGAACGTGTGCCGTGGCCGGCTGTCGAGCCAGACAACGGCACCCGTGCCGATAAACCACATCAGCAGCGCAAAAAAGAGCGGCGGAATTGTCACCAGGCCGGCACGAGCCGAATTTTGGCGGGCAGGGCGTTTTTTTCAACCGGGTGGAGGTACAGCCGCAAAAAGTTGAAGCCGGCGGCAGCCGTCAACCCAACCCGCTTGATCGCGCCAATCACCCCGCCCTGCGCCCTTGCCGCGTCAATCTGCAGCGAAATCATGCGCATCCGTTCCAGCCCGGCGCGGAATGCTGGGCTGTCGGTATCCAGCGTCATCGGGAACACCTGTCGGGTAATGTCTGAACAGATGCGGAAAACCTCAAAATCATAATCCTTTGGATCAACGCCCAAAGCCTTGTGAAATTGCGGCCGGTTATGATCGCGCACATACATTGTGGTATATACCGCCACCAGGAAGAACCGGATCCAAAGCTTGTTGCCACCCGTCAGCAATTTGGGGTCGTTCCGCATCAGCAGCGCAAATGCTTCGCCGTGGCGGAACTCATCATTGCACCATTCTTCAAACCAGTTGAAGATCGGATGGAATCGCAGCTCTGGGTGGCGCGCGAGCTGCCGGAAAATGGTGATATAGCGCGCATACCCAATTTTTTCAGACAGATAGGTCGCGTAAAAAATGAACTTTGGCCGGAAATAGGTGTATTTCTTGGTCTTGGTCAGGAAGCTGAGGTCAACGCCGATCCCGGCATCCTTCAGCGTATCATTGATGAAGCCGGCATGGCGGCTTTCATCGCGGCTCATCAGCCGGAACAGCTGCTTGATATCGGGGTTCTTCGCGCGCTTTTGAATTTCGGCATAGAGGATGCAGCCAGAAAATTCCGATGTGAGCGAGCTGACCAGAAAATCGATGAACTCCTCGCGCAGGCCATCGGGCAGGCTTTCGATCACGCCGTCAAACTGATTGGTGCGTTTGAAATGCAGCTTGTTGGGGTCCGCCACCATCTCGGCGATCAGCGCATCCCACTCGGCGCGCACGGGCGATACATCAATCTTGTCCATCGCCACATAATCGGTGGTGTAGAAACGCGGCGACAGCACGGTGCTTTCGCGCGCAATCGCCATCGTATCAGGGGCGGCCTTTATCGGCGTTACGGCGTTCATACGGTCCTCCGCGGGATGAAGCTGACTTCGTATAATTCGGTCATTTCGAAATGGCCCGCAAACTTCGTCCACAGCCGTTCGAATGCGTTTGCGCGCTCCACTGTGGCAATACGGTCGAACGTCGCGCTTTGGCCAAATGGGATGACGATGGGGTCGCCGTGCACCAACACCTTGTCGCCGGGGTTGATCGCAACGCTGCCTTCCAGTTCGACATGGGCATGAAAATGCTCATGGCTGTTTTCAATTTCGATCCGGCAGGGCGTATCAAACCGGGTACGAGACAAAAAAGTCACCGAGGAGTCTCCGGGCGGGTAAGCAGATCAAGAAACGTTGCCCGGTTGGTCGTGCCGAACGCGTTGAGTTCGATTGAACGCCCCGTAACCGTATCCGTCAATGATAATTCGCCATCTTTCCACAAGGTGAGGTTGAAAGGCGGTTTTGAATCGATTCCCTGCATCCGCCGTTCGCGCGCAAGGCCGCGCATCACCCCGCGAATAAAGCCGCTATTGGTGCCGGGTTCGAGCAATAACGCCGTGCCGCCAGTGCCGGTATCTTCAATAATAACGGCACCATCGGCGCGGTCAGTAAAGCGCAGCAGCCGGGTGGCGACGGGCGCAATCTTCTTGGTTTCGCGCATCAGCACGGGGGAGGCAGATGGCGGAATCTGGGCGATTCGCGCGATGCTGGTCGCCGTGATCGCGGAGACCACCAGCAGCCCGGCCATCATCAACGCGCCCTTGGGAACGTCGACATGATGCGAATGCGGTGTGGTGGTCATGCAGCGACAGCCTGATCTTCGGCCTTGTTACGGCGGGTGGCGGATTCGATGGGGACAACGCGGCCATCGGTTTGGATCGACAGGCAGGCCCGCGCGAGCAAGGTGGCCACCACATCAACATCGGGCACGCAACGCATCATGGGCTGTGGATTGGTGTAGTGCCAGGCGCGGGCGTGGGGCCACAGCGCCGCATAGCCCAGCCGTTGCTCACCGGTGATCTTGATCGCCAGATCGCCCGTGCCGTGCGTGCGCTGCCGCAGATCGACATTGCCGATGATACCCAATGGCAGGTTGATGCACTTGGGCAGCGCAACGCCGAAACGCAGCACGATGCGCCGATCCGTCAGCGTATAGATGGTTGATCGCGCGACACTCCAGGCGAGGAAATGGAGCAGTGCAACGCCGATCACGGCCCCGCCCAGTGTAATCGCGACACCGGCCAGGTCAGACGGCGCCTGAACGCCGCGCCACAGTGCGGCTGCCACGGCAAATACCGTCAACCCAGCGAAATACACCGCGACCGTACCGGTATGAAACGCCGTCCGGGCGAGCACCCGCCAATTGGGTGCCCCCTGCCAGATGATCGTCTCGCCCTTGGGCAGATAACCGGGCAGGCCGGGAACCGGCTCGTTTTCATATTCTGTCATCATATCAGCGGCTCCGCACGGTTTGGCGTGGCATAGAGATAACCGCCGCCAAAATAGGCCTGAACGCGTTCTTCTTCGTACATCGTAATCACGCCTGCGCCCTCAATCGCCGGCACATCGGCAAATTGCGCGGCCGTGATGGCGGTGGTGGTCACCGAACCGGCGGAACGGCTGATCGATGCGACAAACATCGGCATCAACACCTGGCGGCCACCGGTAATTTCGACCTGCAAGTACCGGATCAGGCGGTCAGCCTTGTCGACCCACACATCGCTAACCGTGCCGGCTTTGCTGCCATCGCAACCGATAACGCTGAACCCGCGTGGATCGGCATCGCGACGTTCGATCGAAAAGCCTTCTGCGGCACCGATGGGCACGATGCGGGGATGGCCTTCCCAATCCAGATCGGGCCGCTTGGCGCGTTCTGCAAAGGCGGCGGGGCCGACACCGTCAACCAGCGGGTTGCCCGTCGGTTCAATCGGTGCCCCGGCAAACCAATCGGACTTGCGGGCACCAGGCACCTGCAACGGCTCGCGGCCCTTGGTTGGCGCGCTGACGGTGCCATGGCCGAACGGCAGTTTGAAGAATTTGGTCGGCGCGGTGAGGAGAAGCCCGCCTTCACCTTCAAGTCGGCCGGTCAGCTCATGCTCAAGCGGATAGCCTTCGCGGCGATCTTCGCGACGCAGATAGATGACCAGGCCAAGGAAAAAGATGAAAAAGGCGTCGAGCACGATCAGGGCGATATCGATCCCTTGGGTGACTTGCAGGTTCATGGGACTATCCTTCACATATCCGTCAAATGGGGAATTCGGTGAGGCCGAAACGCGTCGTCTGCGCCTCGTCTCTCCCGCGAACCAGCGGCCCCAGTGCCACCAGAGTCGCCAACAACAAGATGATTTCAACACCGTACACAAAGCCATAGCCAGTGGTCGGTGCCGCCAGCGTTGGGCCAAGATCACGCGCGACTGCCGCCGCCGAGATCAGATCACGCGCAAAGGCGCCGATTGCTATCGCAAGGCCCGCACAAGTGGCCTGCACCGCGCCCCAGGCGCCCAGGGCAAGCCCGGCATGATCCTCGTCAGAAATCGCCATCGCTGCCGTCAGCGTGCCGACTGAAAACATTCCCGCGCCAAAACCGATCACGGTCGCGCCCATGGCGAGCAGCGGGGCCGAACCGATGGGCCCGGCAAACAACACCATCATGAAGGCGAAAATCCCGGCGACCGCCCCAAAGCCCGCCAGCCGGTGCGGCTCTGCGCCACGGCTCAATTGGCGTCCGGCCAGCGAAAATCCGGTCAGCATGCCCATCGCCCACAATGCCGTCAGCGATGTGGTGGCGCCAACCGTCAGGCCCAGAATCTGCCCGCCATAAGGTTCCAACAACACATCCTGCATGCTGAAGGCAGCCGAACCCAGCCCAACCGCGACCAGCAGCCGCATCGTCTTTGGCCGACCGATGAAAATCGCCCAGACCTGTTTGAATTTGGGGCGTTTTGCCATTGAACTGGTCGCGGCGCGATTGCGGGCTTCCTGCTTCCACAGCGCGATCACATTCAGCACCACGGTCATCACTGCGACGGTTGATACGATCTGCACCAACCGGGTGGCGGTGAAATCAATCAGCAACTGGCCGATCACCAGCGCGCTGATCATCATGCCGACCAGCAGCATCACATAAAGCAGCGCAACCACGCGCGGGCGGGTTTCCTCGGTCGCCAAATCAGTGGCGAGCGCCAGGCCGGCGGTTTGCGTGGTGTGCATGCCGGCCCCGATGAACAGGAAAGCAAGTGCCGCGCCAATCTGGCCGCTAAGCGCTGACCCCTGGCCACCGCCCGACATGACGAGCAGGGCAAACGGCAGGATCGACAGGCCGCCAAACTGTAGCAACGTGCCAAACCAGATATAGGGAACCCGCTTCCAGCCGAGCACTGATCGGTGATGATCAGACTTGAAGCCGATCAGCGCGCGCAGCGGCGCAAATAGCAGCGGGATGGAGACCATCGCCGCGACAACCGAGCCGGACATGCCAAGCTCGACGATCATTACGCGGTTTAACGTGCCGGTCAGCAGCACTGCCGCCATGCCAACCGATACCTGGAACAGCGACAGCCGCAGCAATCGGCTGAGGGGCAGTTCCCTGGTTGCTGCATCGGCAAAGGGGAGGAAATTGCTGCCGAGCCGGGTCCAGAACCCGCCATTCCTTGATCCCTTGACGCGGGCCTGCTCAATCGCGCGAGCCTTTTTTGGGGATGGGGCCAGTGAGGCCTTCAGGGCAGTCATGTAGCTCACGCGGTCAGCACCTCAAGCGCATGGCTGGTATAGAAGCCGCCTGAAACCTTGCGGTCGCGGCCCAGCGTGGTGCCGGGCGCTGCCTGGGTAATCAGCGCGCGGAGCAGTTTTTCGCGCACCGGGATGATGGCGGGCGAACGATCGCTGCTGGGGAACAACCGACCCATGCCCAGCGCGACCATCAACAGCGGCGTTTGCGGGGCAAAGGTGAAAACCATCGATGCGCGCGTGCGGGCTGACAGGCTGGCAATCACGCTGACGATATCGGCCGCCTTATAATGGATGAGCGAATCCATCGCGACGACATGGTCGAAACTGCCAAGCGCCGGATCAAGCAGGTCGCCCACCCGCCAATCGATATTCAGGCCCTCGGGGGCGCGTTTGCGGGCGATGTCGACCAGGCTGCCCGCCACGTCGATGGCGATTACTTCTGCGCCGCGCTGTGCCGCTTCCACCGCCAGCGCACCCGTGCCGCACCCGGCATCCAGCAGGCGCAGCCCGGTCATGTCAGCGGGCAGCCAGGACAATAAGGTATCGCGCATTTCGGTGCGCCCCTTGCGCACCGTCGCGCGAACGCCGCTGACCGGCGCATCGCTGGTCAGCTGTTCCCAGGCCTTGCTCGCGGTTTTGTCGAAATAGGTTTCGAGCTTGCCGCGATAGTCGTGGTAGGTTGCCGTTCGCGTCATTCGAACCCCAGAAACTCGAAGATTTCGCGATCCTTCATCGGCAGCGCTTCGAGCGGATCCGTGCCCGCCCAAAGCTGTGCGGCGAGGCGCTTATATTCCAGGCAGGCGGCGGCCACTTCGGGTGTTTGTTCCATCTCGAACAAGGTGCATTTTTTCAGGCGGCTGCGGCGGATCGCGTCGAGATCAGGGAAATGCGCCAGCCGCTTCAGGCCGGTCGCGGCATTGAAGCGATCAATCTCGTCGGTCGCTGCCGATCGGTTGGCGATGACACCGGCCATGCGGACGTCGTAATTCTTTGACTTCGCCTTGATGGCAGCGACGATGCGGTTCATCGCGAAAATGCTGTCGAAATCATTGGCAGCAACCACCACGGCGCGCTCTGCATGCTGCAAGGGAGCCGCGAAGCCACCGCACACCACGTCACCCAGCACGTCAAAGATAACGACGTCGGTTTCTTCGAGCAGATGATGCTGCTTGAGCAGTTTCACCGTCTGGCCGACGACATAACCGCCGCACCCCGTGCCCGCAGGTGGCCCGCCCGCTTCGACGCACATCACGCCGTTAAAGCCTTCAAACATGTAATCTTCCGGGCGGAGTTCCTCCGCGTGGAAGTTCACTGTTTCCAGCACATCGATGACGGTTGGCATCAGCTTTTTGGTAAGGGTGAAGGTTGAATCATGCTTGGGATCGCAGCCGATCTGCAGCACCCGCTTGCCCAGCAACGACAGCGCGGCGGAGAGGTTGGACGAGGTGGTCGACTTGCCGATTCCGCCCTTGCCATAAATCGCAAAAACCTTGGCATTGCCGATGCGGTCTGCGGGATCCATGCGGACCTGAACGGAGCCTTCGCCATCAGTACCGCGAACAGGTGGGTCAAGTAGTGCCATTTTTTTGTTCCTTAAGCCGCGACAGCCACGACACCCTCGAGGCGATCCTCAAGTTCGTCGCTGGCGGCATGGAGTGCTGCAAGAGTTGCTTCGTCGGGTGACCAGTATTTACGTTCGACCGCTTCGATCAGGCGGTTGGCAACGCGGGCCGATGCGCGCGGGTTTAGGGCCGCAATCCGCTCGCGCATTTCGGCATCAAGCACATAGGTTTCGCTGATCCGCTGATAGACCCAGGGATCCACTTCACCGGTGGTCGCAGACCAGCCCATTGTCGTGGTGACATGGCCCTCAATCGTGCGAACGCCTTCATAACCGTGCTTCAACAGCCCCTCGGTCCATACCGGGTTGAGGATGCGGGTGCGGGTTTCGAGCGCGACCTGTTCCTGGAGCGAGCGCACCTTGCCCGATCCTTGGGTTTGATCACCGATGTACACTGGCGCTGCTTCGCCACCCTTGGCGCGCGTCACGGCGCGGCTGATGCCGCCCAGCGCATCGACATATTGGTCGATGGTGGTGATGCCCAGCTCAACGCTTTCAAGGTTCTGATAGGCGCAATCGACGGTCTTCAATGCCGATGCCAGAATGGCTGCCTGACGAACCGGCACACCCTTTACACCGTAAGCAAAGCCCTTTTGCCGTTCAAAACTGTCGGCGAGTTCGTTGGGGTCGCTCCAGCCACCGTCATCGATCAGCAGGTTGACGTTGGCACCATAAGCGCCCTCGGCATTGGAAAAGACGCGTAATGCGGCGGTTTCCATGTCGCAGCCATGTTCGGCCTGATGCGACAGTGCGTGCCGGCGCACGAAGTTCATCTCCTCTGGCTCATCGGCTTGTGCTGCCAGCAACGCTGCCTCTGCCATCATCCGCGTTTGCAGCGGCAGCAGATCGCGGAACACGCCCGACAGCGTGACAATCACGTCGATGCGCGGACGACCCAGTTCTTCGAGCGGGATCAGCTCTGCACCGGCAAGGCGGTTATAGCTGTCAAAACGCGGGCGCGCACCGATCAGCGCGAGCACCTGGGCAATCTGCGCGCCCTCGCTTTTCAGATTGTCGGTGCCCCACAGCACCATCGCGACGGTTTCAGGCAAATGGCCTGAATCAGCGACGCTGCGGTCCACCAGGCGTTGCGCCTGTTCGGCACCGTCCTTTACCGCAAACGCAGAAGGCAGGCGGAACGGATCGAACCCGTGAATGTTGCGGCCGGTTGGCAGAATTTCAGGCGCGCGCAGAATATCGCCGCCCGAAACAGGCTGGATGTAGCGGCCGTTCAGCGCGCGGACGAGGCCGTCGAGCTCGTGGTTGGTCGCCAGCGCCTTGTCGAGTGCTGCCATGTCCTTCAGCAGCGGCGTATCAATCTTCAGCTTGCCGTCGACCAAGGCCTCAACCGTGTCGCGCGACAGCGGCTGTTCGCGGCCTTCGGCGGATGCCAGGATCATGTCGATCCGCTCTATGCGGGTTGCGGCCAGCCCGGCGACATGCAGCCCCTGCGGGATCAGCTCACGCTCAATTTCATACAGCTTGGCGGCGAGTGCGGCCACGTCGCTGCCATCCAGATCAAGTGCGTCGGCCTGTACCGCGATCATTTCTGCCAGCGGTGCTGCATTCTCATCGCCTGGCGGCAAGCTGCGCCAGCGATCAACCGATGCCTTTAGATCAGCCAGCCCCTTGTACACGCCCGAATTGGTGAGCGCAGGGGTGAGATAGCTGACCAACGTCGCGCCCGAACGGCGCTTTGCCAGCACGCCCTCTGACGGGTTGTTGGCGGCGTAGAGATAGATGTTGGGCATATCGCCGATCAGCCGGTCGGGCCAGCAATCTGCGGTCAGCCCGGTTTGCTTGCCGGGCATGAATTCCAGGCTGCCATGGGTGCCAAAATGCAGCACAGCATGCGCTTTGAAATCTTCGCGCAGCCAGCGGTAAAACGCGGCAAAGGCGTGCGTCGGGGCAAAACGGCCCTCGAACAACAGCCGCATCGGATCGCCTTCAATCCCCAGCGCTGGCTGAATGCCAATAAAGACATTGCCGAACTGCGCGCCCAGAATCTGCACCGATGTGCCATCCGATTGCAGCTTGCCGGGGGCCGGGCCCCAAGCCGCTTCGATTTCGTTCAGCCATGTTTCGCGGGCGACGATCGTGTCGGCGCTTACCCGGGCGTGAACATTGGCTTCGGTGCCATTGCGCGACGCATTGCCGCCCAGAATGCGCTCACGCAGATCATCAACGGTGGCGGGGATTTCAACGTCATATCCCTCACGCTGCAACCGGGTGAGCGTGGCGTGCAGCGATTCAAACACCGCCAGAAACTGTGCGGTGCCAGCGGCGCCTGCGTTGGGCGGGAAGTTGAACAGAACGATCGCAACACGGCGCTCCGCCTCTGCGGACCGGCGCAGTTCGACCATTTTCAGCACGCGACCTGCCAGTGTCTCGGCACGCTCGCCACAGCTTTCCATCTGGCGAACAGCGCCTGTTGCTGGGAAGGTACAGCCGCGCTGGCAGCCGGTGCAGGCAGTATCCGTGCCATCCGAACGGCCGCCAAACACCATCGGCTGGGTGCCGCCATCCAGTTCTGGAATGGCGATCATCATCGTCGATTCGAGCGGCAACAGCCCCTGGCGGTTCGCGCCCCAGGCCTGCAGCGTCTGGAACTCCACGGGATGCGCGGCGATATAGGGGCGATCAAGCTTGGACAGGATCGCTTCGGCAGCGGCGGTATCATTATAGGCCGGACCACCAACCAGGCTAAACCCGGTCAGGTTGATGACGGCATCGACGGTCGATTTGCCGTCCTTCATGAACAATTGCTCAATCGCGGGGCGGCCATCAAGGCCCCCGGCGAAAGCGGGGATCACATCCAGCCCACGCGCTTCCAGCGCGGCGATGACGCCGTCATAATGCGCCGCATCCTTGGCCAGCACATAGGAACGCAGCATCAGCACGCCCACGGTGCCCTTGGTGCCGCGCCGCCGGGGCAGATCGGCAAGTTTTTCCGACATCCGCGCCTTCATTTCAGGATGATAGACGCCGACTTCGGGATATTCGCGGGGGGGCACGGCCTTCATCGTGCCGCGCAGCGCCTGGCGCTCACCCGCTGCATAACGATCAATCAGCGCGCGGATCATGTCGACGATATTGTCGTCGCTGCCCGCCAGCCAATATTGCAGCGTCAGGAAATAGGCGCGCACATCCTGCGCGGTGCCGGGTACGAACTTCAGCAGCTTTGGCAGGCGGCGCAGGATCGCCATCTGGCCCGCGCCAGAGCTTGCGCCGCTCTTGTTGGTGCCGCGCAGTTTCTTGATCAGCGCGAGCATGCCGGTGGCTGGCTTGTCCATCCGGTAATCGCCCATCCGGGTCAGCTTGACGATATCGCCTGCCGACATCAGCCCGACGATCGCATCGCATGCATCCCGCCGCGCGGTTAGTTGCGGCAGCACGGCACGGATATGGTCTTCCAGAAACAGCATCGTGCAAAGGATGATGTCGCCGCGCATGATGTCGTTGCGGGCGGCATCCAGCGTTTCGGGCTTTTCTTCCCAATCGGCAGCGGCATGAAAGGCGATGGTGACGCCCGAATTGGCCTGGTCGAATTGCTGCTGCGCGCGCTGAAATGCCCCTGAAAGATGGTTGTCGAGCGTGATGACGACAACACGCACCGGCGTGATCGGGGGAGCAATATTAGCGCGCATAACGAGCCTTTGCATCATAGAGCGTGTCGAGCGTAATCGTCGCCAAGCCCTGCTCTGTGGCGTAACGTTCGGTGTTGCGACGCGCCTTGCCGCGCACGAAGAACGGGATTTTCAGCAGCTCTTTTTCAGCCTCGGCTGACCAGCCGCGGGCAGCCATGACTTCAGGTTCGGCGACCGGCTGCAACGTCGATTCATCCACAGCCTGCACGTCGGCGTCATGGTTTTGCGCAGGCGCGGCATGCCCATGGCCAAGATGGCTTGCGCCCGCCGAGTCGCTGAATTCAAAATCCTCGCGGAACATCGTCAACAGATGTTCTTCCAGGCCCATCACCAGCGGGTGGACCCAGGTGTCGAACAGCACATTTGCGCCTTCAAAACCCATTTGCGGCGAATAGCGGGCGGGGAAATCCTGCACATGGACCGGCGCAGAGATGACCGCGCAGGGGATGCGCAGCCGCTTGGCGATGTGGCGTTCCATCTGCGTGCCCAGCACCAGTTCGGGCTGCAGCGCGGCAATCGCGTCTTCAACTTCCAGATAATCGTCGGTGATCAGCGGCTCAATGCCATAAAGCTTGGCGGCTTCGCGCAGTTCGCGGGCGAATTCGCGGTTGTAACAGCCCAGTCCGACAACCTCGAAACCCAGTTCATCACGCGCCACGCGGGCAGCGGCAATCGCATGCGATGCATCCCCAAAGATGAACACGCGTTTGGCGGTGAGGTAGGTCGAATCGACTGAGCGGCTCCACCACGGCATATTGGAACGATCAAGCGCGCAGGCGGGATCAACGCCTGCAAGTGCAGCCACTTCATTCACGAAATCGCGCGTCGCGCCGTGGCCGATCGGGATGGTGCGGACCGTTTTTTGCCCGAACGTCTTTTCCAGCCAGCGCGCGGTGGTGTCGCCGATTTCGGGGTAGAGCAGGATGTTGAAATCAGCCGCGCCGATCTGCTTGATGTCGGCTGGGCAGGCACCAAGCGGTGCCACCAGATGGATGTCGATGCCCATTGAGTCGAGCAGCCGGGTAATTTCGATAATATCGTCGCGGTGCCGAAAGCCGAGCGCGGTTGGCCCGAGCAGGTTGACGCGCGGGCGACGCCCCTCGCGCGGCGATGGGCGGACTTCTTTGTCGGCAATCGCGCGAACGAGTTGGTAAAACGTTTCCGCCGCGCCCCAGTTTTCCTTGCGTTGATAGCTGGGCAGTTCAAGCGCAACGACGGGAATGGGCAGCCGCATCGCCTCTGCAAGCCCTGCCGGATCGTCCTGAATCAGTTCGGCAGTGCATGAAGCGCCGACCAGCATCGCCTGGGGCTGATAGCGGGCATAGGCATCCCGCGCGGCGGACTGGAACAGTTCTGCCGTGTCCGTACCCAGATCACGTGCCTGGAATGTCGTGTAGGTAACCGGCGGCCGTTTGTTACGGCGTTCGATCATCGTGAAAAGCAGATCGGCATAGGTATCGCCCTGCGGCGCGTGGAGCACATAATGCACCCCTTCCATCGCCGTTGCGATGCGCATCGCGCCTACATGCGGCGGGCCTTCATATGTCCAGACGGTTAGCTGCATCGCTTTAAACCTTCAGCACATCACGCCGCCGCAGGGGCCGCGCAAAAAGTTCAGCCAGGTCGCCCGCCTGATCGAAACCGTGGATGGGTGAGAACACCAGCTCAATCGCCCATTTCGTTGTCAGCCCTTCAGCCTCCAGCGGGTTGGCAAGGCCAAGGCCGCACACGGTGATGTCAGGCCGCGCCGCGCGCACCCGATCAAGCTGCTTATCGACATCCTGGCCTTCGCTGATCACCGTGGTGGCGGGTAGCAGCGCCAAGTCCTGCGCCAGATGGCGGCGGTGGAGATAGGGGGTGCCCACCTCAACCGGCGTCATCCCCAGTTCCTGCGACAGGAAGCGCGCCAGCGGCACTTCCAGTTGCGAATCGGGCATGAAAAAGATTGTCTTGCCGCTCAGCTGTGCGCGGCAATGCTCAATCGCACGGATAGCGCGGGCCTTGCCGGGGGCGATCACGCGCTGAAATTCAGCCTCGTCGATGCCGAATGCCATCGCGGCGGCGTGCAGCCAGTTGGCCGTGCCTTCCGCGCCGAACGGGAACATCGCGTCGAGTCGCACGGCGCCGCGATCTTCAAGGCAGCGTGCGGTTTCGCCGAGAAAGGGCTGCGCGAGCAGGAAGCGGGTATTGGCGCCAACTGGCGGCAAATCAGCCGATTTGCGCGCTGGCAGCGACCGGACGGTCTTGATCCCCAATTCGCGGAAAATACGCACAAACTGGTCTTCGACGACATCGGGCAGCGCGCCGACAATCATCAGTTCCTGCGGCGCATCGGCGGGCAGCGCGGGAAGCTCAGGCACCAGCGCGGCCAGGCAGGCATCCTCACCCTCGGTAAACGTCGTCTCGATGCCGCTGCCCGAGTAATTGAGAATGCGCACATTGGGCGAATGCTTGCCCGACAGGCGCTGCGCTGCGCGCGACAGATCAAGTTTGATGACTTCAGATGGGCATGAGCCGACCAGGAACAGCATCTTGATATCGGGCCGCCGCGTCAGCAGCCGGTCAACGACTCGGTCGAGTTCTTCGTTGCAATCCGCCATCCCGGCCAGGTCGCGCTCTTCGATAATCGCGGTGCCGAATCGGGGTTCGGCAAACACCATAACCCCGGCCGCCGATTGCAGCAGATGCGCGCAGGTGCGAGAACCAACCACCAGGAAAAACGCATCCTGCACTTTGCGGTGCAGCCAGATGATCCCGGTTAATCCACAGAAAACTTCGCGCTGGCCGCGCTCGCGCAACACCGGGGCGCAATCAGCTCCATTGGCGGGCACCGAGTCGCTGTGCGGCGACAGGGCGACAGCGGCCGTCATGCGGCCAAAGCCTGCAACGGCATTTCGGGGGCAAACGCTTCAGGGGCGGGCTCAACCGCCTCCGCTTCCTCGCGCGCAGCCTGCAACCGGGCGGCGCGCAGCTTCAGGATAAACTGCACCGCGTTGATGACATAGGTCGCATAGGCCGCCAGCGCGACGAGCATCCGCCCACGCTCTGTGCCATAGTCGCCGATCAGCATCACCAGATAGGTGGTATGCAATGCGATCACGAGGAAGCTGAACACATCCTCCCAGAAAAAAGCATCTGCAAACAGATATTTGCCAAAAACGACCTTTTCCCAAATCGCCCCGGTGACCATGATGGTGTACAGCGCCATCGTCTTCACCACGATGGAAATGGTTGCCGCAAACGCGCCTTCGCCGGTCTGCAAATAGCGCAGAACCAGCACCAGGCTGACGATGAAAATCAGGAATTGCACGGGGGCCAAAATGCCCTGCACCAGCGTCCATTTGCTGGCGTCACGGCGGACGCGTTGCTCGGGTGTATACAACGGCGCAGGGGGCGTCGGGCGTAGAGACCGTCTAAAATTTTCGTACTGCGGCGTATTTACCCGCATCGTTCCCCGCCTTTGGCCATCTGCCTAATTGTGATCAGACTAAGGCAGGGGGCGTCAAAGTGTCAACCTAAACTGACGTCCAAATGTTTTGACATATGGTGCGGTGCGGCATCATTCTTTCATTGTCATAGGCAGATAATCTGCATAGCTTGACGCGTTAAGGGTGAGAGCAAAAATGCCCCGCCGCGACAAGCGCAATTGCTTGGAGAGACTTGCTGGGGAGCGTCGTGCAATGGCTTCGTTGCTGGAACTGGGGGCGCAAATTGCCTCGGTTTATCGGAAAAAAGGCCCGGTGCGCGATGCCAATGCACGCCCCGCCCAGCCTGCCGCGCCAGCTTCAGCTGGCAGCGATGATCATTCCCTTTCCAATCTGGTTGAACGCGAAATCATCCCGCGCCTGGTGGCGTCGCATCCGCTGGCCGGCAAATATAGCGGCAGCCGCGGATCGGGCGAAATTACGGCAGAAGAGATTGACGCTTTTGCACCGCTCTCGCTGCAGGTGGAAGCTGATCACCTGCTCGATTATGTTGAGGGCATTCTGAATCGCGGCGTTGGGATTGATTCGGTGATGGTCGATCTGCTCGCCCCGGCTGCCCGTCGGCTGGGCGAATATTGGGAAGATGATCGCTGCGATTTCGTTGATGTGACGATGGGGCTGTGGCGGCTGCAGGAAATTGTCCATGAGCTTGGTGCGCGATTGCCCGCTGAGCGCCGGTTGGTCCGGGCCGTCGCGCTGTTTTTGCGTCCATGCCCGGCGACCAGCATAGTTTTGGCACCATCGTGGTCGAAGAATTGTTCAACCGCGAAGGCTGGCTGACGGACCGGATGAGTGAAGCATCCACGCCGGATTTGCTGGAGCGGGTTGCCGGCGAATGGTTTGACCTGATCGGATTGACCATCAGCTGTGACTATCATATTGCGCCGCTCGGGTCGGTTATTGTTGCATTGCGAAATGTTTCGAGGAACCCCAATCTATGTGTGATGGTCGGCGGCCGGATTTTTGCCGACGATCCTGATCTGGCGGCGAGCGTTGGTGCCGATGGCACCGCATCTGACGCAAAAGTGGCGGTGAAAACGGCACTGACATTGATTGAAGCGATGGGCAGCAAATCGGCTGTCTGATTTCGCGAATGGTTTACTCGGAGCCCAAGGGAGTGCGGCGGCTCGCCGATGAACAAATATCACGCTCCTCTCAAGCCGCGCGCATTTTCGGCTCCCGAACAGATTCCGGGGGCGCTGACCCCGGCTGTGACGGCTTTGTTGCTGGGCTCGGTAGGGGATATCGCGTTCGTGCTCGACGCCAATGGCATCGTGCTGGACATAGCGATTGCCGAAGTTGAGCTGACCACCACCGGCCTGGCCGACTGGGTGGGCAAGCCCTGGATTGAGAGCACCACGCCAGACAGCCGCAACAAAGTGATCGAGATGATCGCCGATGCGACAACAGGTGTGCCTGCCCGCTGGCGGCAGGTGACGCACCACGGTGCCGAAGGTGACCTGCCCGTCCGCTATCTGATGGTAAACATGGGCAAGGCCGGGCAAATCATCGCCATCGGCCGTGATATGCGCAGCGCGGCGGCCATGCAGCAGCGGCTGCTGCAAACCCAGCAATCGCTGGAGCGCGATTATGTGCGGTTGCGCCAGGCTGAAACACGGTATCGTCTGTTGTTCGATATGGCGGCTGAGCCTGTGCTGATCGTTGATGCGGCCACGCGGCGAATCCGCGAGGCAAATCCGGCCGCGCACAAATTGTTTGGCAGCAAGGAAGGCGCGTTGAGCGATCAGCTTGTCAGCGGGTTGGTCGACGCCAAGGATCGCGAATCCTTTGTGGCGCATCTGGGCGGGGCAGAGGCATCGGATGATGTGGCCCCGGTGCTGCTGCGGCTGAAAAACCAGCCGATTGATGCAACATTTTCAGCGCGCCTGTTCCGCCAGGCGCGTGCATCGCTGCTGCTGGTCAGGATTGCCGCTTTCGATGTGCCTGCCGAGGGGCAGCAGCATAATGCCAAGCTGTTCGATGTGGTCGAACGCATGCCCGATGCTTTTGTGCTGGTGGATGCCAACATGGCGATCCTGACCGGGAATGCCGCGTTTGTGGAGCTGACCGAAACGGCGTCGATTGATCGACTACGCGGGTTGAAGCTGGGCGACTGGCTGGGCCGGCCGGGCATCGATATGGATCTGATTGCGGGCCAGCTGCGCGAGCATGGATCGGTTCGCAACGTGTCGGCAATTTTCCGGGGCGGGGCGGCAACGCAGGAAGAAGTTGAGGTGTCGGCGATCGCTGCCCCTCATGGCGATGGCCAATGCTATGGCTTTATGATTCGCAATGTCGGCCGCAGGTTGCGCGATGCAGCGGCCAATGATCCGCAAATGCCGCGGTCGGTTGAGCAGCTGACAGAGCTTGTCGGGCGGATGTCGCTGAAGGATATCGTGCGCGAATCGACGGATCTGATCGAGCGGCTCTGCATCGAAGCCGCATTGACCTATACGTCGGATAACCGCGCATCGGCGGCGGAAATTCTGGGCGTCAGCCGCCAAAGCCTGTATTCGAAACTCCATCGCCACGGGCTTGGCAACCTGGTGTCCGATACCAACTAAGTTGCGCCGCGCGCACGCCCGATAAGTGACAATTTGGTTTGACACTTTGGGGTGTCAACCATAGCTTGGCGAGCATGGCCAATGCTGGATTGTCGACTCTGAAACTGCGCCCACCCGCACCACGCGACGTGCTGGAATTGCTGAAGCCGATCACGTGGTTCCCGCCAATGTGGGCTTTCATGTGCGGCTGCATTTCTTCGGGCGAGTCGCTGGCAGATCGCTGGCCGTTTGTGATCATTGGCATTTTGCTTACCGGCCCGCTGGTCTGCGGCAACAGCCAGGCGATCAACGACTGGTTCGACCGGCACGTCGACGCGATTAATCAGCCTGAACGGCCAATTCCGTCGGGCCGGATCGCCGGGCAATGGGGATTGTGGATTGCGATTGCGGGCACTGTGCTGTCGCTGGCGGTGTCGCTGATCGCCGGGCAATGGGTGTTCGCTGCAACCTGCCTGGGGATTGCCTGCGCCTGGGCCTATAGCGCGCCGCCGTTCCGCTTGAAGATGAGCGGTATCTGGGGCCCCGGCGTGGTTGGCCTCACCTATGAAGGGCTGACCTGGTTTACCGGCGCCGCCGTCATGGCCGGCACGCTGCCGGGTACCGATATTCTGATCATCCTGCTGCTGTACAGCATCGGCGCGCACGGCATTATGACGCTGAATGATTTCAAAGCTGTCGAAGGCGATTTGCAGATGGGTGTGCGTTCGCTGCCAGCAATGCTGGGGGTTGATCGCGCCGCGCAGATTGCCTGTGTGACAATGGCCCTGCCGCAGTTCGTGGTCGTCTTGCTGCTGGGGCAATGGGGGCACACAGTGGCGGCGCTGATCGTTGCGGTGCTGCTGATCGCGCAACTCTCGCTCATGCCGCGCCTGCTATATGATCCGCGCGCAAATACCCCCTGGTATAATGCAACGGGCACGACGCTGTATGTGTTCGGGATGCTCGCTTCAGCCTTTGGCCTTGGGGGCGCAGTGGGAATATGACAACATACGCACAGCCACCCTTTAAAACGCTGGGCTGGATTGGCATCGTCCGGATGGGGATGGTGCAGGCCGCGATTGGCGCGATGGTGATGCTCGTCACGTCGCTGCTGAACCGGGTGATGGTGGTGGAATATGCGCTGCCAGCCGCGCTCCCTGCCGGGCTGGTCGCTTGGCATTATGCGGTGCAATTGTCGCGCCCTGCCTGGGGCCATAAATCCGATACGGGCAATCGCCGGACGCCGTGGATTATTTTCGGCATGGCGCTGCTGGCGCTGGGCGCACTGGTCTCGGTGAACGCGGTGCCATTGTTGGCGGCGCGCAGCGGGCTTGGTTATCTGGTCGCGATTACCGGGTTCAGCATGATCGGCGCTGGCGTGGGCGCGGCGGGCACATCGCTGCTGGCGCTGCTGGCCGCGCAGGTCGCGCCTGAACGCCGGGCGGCGGCGGCATCGATTACGTGGATCATGATGGTGCTCGGCATCGTGGTGACCGCCGGAATCGCCGGGGCGCTGATTGATCCCTATTCCTTGCAGCGGCTGGCCATGGTTGCCAGCGGCGTTGCGCTGGTGGCGTTTACGATATCGCTGCTCGCCCTATGGGGGCTGGAAAAGCCGCGCATGGCGGAAATGGCCAGTGATGCAGCACCTTCGATCGGCTTTGGCCCTGCGCTTCGCGAAATGCTGGCGGAGACCGATGCGCGCCAGTTCACGATTTTCGTATTCCTCTCCATGCTCGCTTATTCGATGCAGGACATGATTCTGGAGCCGTTTGCGGGGTTGTTGTTCAATTACACGCCGGGCCAATCAACCCAGCTTTCGGGCACGCAGCATAGCGGTGTGCTGGCGGGCATGATTGTGGTGGGGGTGCTTGGCAGCGCCTTTGGCGGCGGTACGCCTGCCAGCTTGCGGCGATGGATTGTCGGCGGGTGCCTGGGATCTGCCGTCGCGCTTGCGGGGCTGGCGATGGCCGCGCAGGTTGGCAGTGCCTGGCCGCTGACGCTCAACATCGTCCTGCTCGGCTTTGCCAATGGCGTGTTCGCCGTGGCTGCAATCGGCGCGATGATGGGGCTGGCCGGCGCGCAAGGGCCGTCGCGCTCGGGCATTCGCATGGGCGTATGGGGCGCATCGCAGGCCATGGCGTTTGGCCTGGGCGGGCTGATTGGCGCGGTGGGCGTTGACATCGGCCGCGCCCTGACGGGGGCCGATGCCACCGCTTTTCTGATCGTTTTTGCAGGGGAGGCCGGGTTGTTCGCGATCGCGGCCTGGCTCGCCATGGGTGTTACCCGTGCCCGCGTGCCCGTCCCGGTATCGTCCGGGTTGGTTTCTATATCCAAGGAGGTGGCAGCATGACACGCCAGCAGCACCAGCAGCTCAATGTGGATTTTGATGTCGTCGTGGTTGGCGGCGGGCCATCGGGCGCTGTTGCCGCGACGGATTTGGCGCGGGCAGGACGGCATGTGATGCTGCTCGACCGGGCCGGACGGATCAAGCCCTGCGGCGGCGCTATTCCGCCCCGGCTGATCAAGGATTTTGACATCCCCGATCACCTGATCGTCGCCAAGTCGACATCGGCGCGGATGATTGCGCCGTCGTCCAAGGAAGTCGACATGCCCGTGGGCGACGGTTTTGTCGGCATGGTTGACCGCGATGTGTTTGACGAATGGTTGCGTGCGCGGGCTGCCCTGACAGGGGCCGAGCGCCGCACCGGCAGCTTCACCCGCATCGACCGCGATGATGATGGCTGTGCCGTCGTTGTCTATACCGAGCGGCGCGGCGGCGAAGAACACCGGGTGCGTGCCCGCAGCGTGATTGGCGCGGATGGTGCCCGCTCTGCCGTCGCTCGGCAGGAATTGCGCGGGGCAGACCGTATTCCGTGCGTGTTCGCCTATCACGAGATCGTCAAATCACCCCCCGCCAGTGCCGCGTTTAACCCCTCGCGCTGCGATGTTGTCTATCAGGGCAAGTTTTCGCCTGATTTCTATGCCTGGGTGTTCCCGCATGGCGAGACGACGAGCATCGGCGTGGGCAGTGCCAACAAGGGCTATGAACTGCGCGATGCGATCACCCGGCTGCGGGCGGAAAACGGGATGACGGAATGCGAAACATTGCGCTGCGAAGGGGCACCAATTCCGTTGAAGCCGCTGAAACGTTGGGACAATGGCCGCGACGTGCTGGTCGCGGGCGACGCCGCAGGCGTGGTGGCCCCTGCGTCGGGTGAGGGCATTTACTATGCGATGGCCGCAGGGCGCTTTGCCGCCGATGCCATCGAAGCGTTTCTGGCGACGGGCAAAGTCAGCGCGCTGAAGGGCGCACGGCGACAGTTTATGAAGGCGCACGGCAAGGTGTTCCTCGTGCTCGGGATCATGCAGCATTTCTGGTATCGCAACGACAAACGGCGCGAGGCTTTCGTCAAAATCTGCGAGGACAAGGATGTGCAGGAACTGACGTGGCAGGCCTATATGAACAAGGAACTGGTTCGCCAGAAACCGATGGCGCACGTGCGTATCTTCATCAAGGATATGAGCCATTTGCTGGGCTTTCGTGACGTGAAAGCATGAACCGTGCCTCGCTTTTCCCCATTTTGATCGCGGCATTGGCAACGGCCATTGTCGCGGTGATGGGCGCGACGATTACCGTTACCGGCCCATGGTATGACAGCTTGATCCAGCCGCGCTGGGCGCCACCCGAGGCCGCCTATGGCATCGCGTGGACAGCCATTTACGCCATCAACGTCATCGCGGTCGTCACGGCGTGGCGAGCGATGGAAAGCCGGGGCGAAGCCGAAGGATTGATCACGATCTGGGCCCTCAACGGCTTTCTCAACATCTTGTGGAGCCTGTTGTTTTTCCGCCTGCAGCGGCCCGACTGGGCGTTGGTGGAGGTGGTTTTCCTGTGGCTATCGGTCGGGTCGCTGCTGGTTTATTCCTGGCGGCGTTCCATGACGGGAGCACTGCTGGTCCTGCCCTATCTGTTGTGGGTCACTTTTGCCGGGTATCTCAACATGACGATCGTGCGGCTGAACGGCCCATTTTCTTGATCGATGGCACCATGCCGTGGCTATTCGCCAGCGGCATTGCGGCGGACATCATTCTGGCGGTGATCGCCGTCGAAGCCTTGTGGCTAAGGCTGCGGGAACGCTGGCTGCTGACCGCGATCATGTGCCGGGTGATGCCGGGCGCGATGATGATGCTCGCGCTGCGCGCGGCATTAACCGGGCAGGGGTGGATGTGGATTGCCGTGCCGCTCACCTTGTCCTTCCCGTTTCACCTTGCTGATCTGCGCTTTGGTCCGGGATCACGGGCAAAAAAATAGGCGGGCCTGTGGTGCAGGCCCGCCCCAATTTTTACCGGTAACGCCGATTATTTTTGCGCGGAAAGATAGGCGATCACGTCTGCGCGCTTTTGCGGATCGGGCAGGCCAGGATAGGTCATCTTGGTGCCGGGAACGATACGCTGTGGACCTTCAAGATACTGGAACATCTTTTCAGCGGTCCACGTGATGCCGCTGTTCTTGTTTGCGGCAGAATAAGTGTAGCCAGCGGTTTCGCCAGCCTTGCGGCCAATGATGCCGTGCCGCGAGGGACCGATTTTGTTCACGCCAGGCTCAACCGCGTGGCAAATCTTGCACGCGGCAAAAGTGGCTTCGCCCTTGGCAGCATCGCCGGTGAACGCTGCGAATTTCGCGCCGCTCAGCGTGTCGACATTATCCGCAGCGACAGCAGTTGCTGTCGGTGCGGCGGGTGCCGCCGTCGCTTCTGTTGGCGCAGCAGTGGTTGCTTCAGCGGCGGGCGCATCAGCCTTTTCGGTGGTTGGCTGGGGCGAGCATGCGGCCAGCGCAAGCGCGGAGACGGCAACGCCAAGGGCAATGCCGCCAAATCGTGGTGTGGAGTGAGAGTTCATATGTTCCTGCTCCTGCATCAGATGCCGGGATGCACCGGCCTGCCTAGGATGGGCAGATTGTAATGGGTCATGCCTGTCGTTGGGTACACGGCATTTTCCGTGCACAACATATTCATTGCGTTACATTTCGTTGCACGCAAGTCCCACCGGGACCAAATCCCGTACCAAGCGTTTGGTTGCCATGAAAAATTTATGGTTCATCACAAATCCCGGCTCAGGATCGACTACCGCTGAAAAATGCGAAGCGCTGGCCGCGCTGTTCGCTGATCATGCACTAACAATGGCGGGTCGTACCAGCTTTCCCGACGATGACCTGCCCAGCCCGGCCATGCTGGATGCGAAAAGCGTCGACACCGTGGTCCTGTTTGCAGGCGATGGCACGATCAACGCGGCGATCCGCGCGCTGGCGGATTGGCCGGGTGCGATCCTGATCCTGCCCGGTGGCACGATGAACCTGTTGGCCAAGACGTTGCACGGCACTGCCGACGCCGAATCGATTGTGCTGGCAACCCACGCCGTGCCCAGGCTGGTTGCGCTGCCGTTTGTGGCGGCGGGCGAGTACCGCGCATTTGTGGCGCTGATTCTGGGTCCGGCGGCCAGCTGGGTGCATGCCCGTGAACTGGTGCGGGCCGGGCGCTTGCGCGGGCTGGCGCGGGCAATTCGCCATGCCTGGGCCCGCACCTTTGGGCGGGGGATTCGGCTTGGCGGTGCAACCGGCCTGCTGCCCGGCGCTCAGGCGGTGCTGGTGACGGCTGATGGTTCGGCGATCCGGTTAACGGCCATTGATGCGCGGGACTGGCGATCAATTGCGCGGCTCGGCTGGGATTGGCTGACCGGCGACTGGGTCGCCGCCGCCGCGGTTACCGAAGGGCGCGCGACCAGCGTTACTGTGCTGGGCAAAAAGCCGGTGCTTGCCCTGTTTGATGGCGAGCCCCAACAGCTTGCCCCCGGCGTGCCAATCACCAGCGGGATAACGCCAGCCCGGTTCGTCAGCACGTTACGAGAAACTGAATTTGGACCAGAAACGGGATCTGGGCCCGCCGGATGATCCGCCTGTTCCACGTTAGCGACATCCATTTCGGTGCGGAGGACAAGGCGGCGCTGGCGTGGTTTGCGGCATCGGTGCGTGACGAGCAACCCGATGCGATTATCGTGACCGGCGATCTCACGATGCGCGCGCGGCACCATGAGTTCGCGGCAGCGGCGCGCTGGCTGGAAAAGCTGGAACGCCCGATCACGGTTGAGGTCGGCAACCACGATCTGCCCTATTTCAACCCCTTTGCGCGGGCGTTTCGGCCCTATGCCCGGTATGGCAGGCTGGAGCGGCTGATTGAACGACCGCTCGATATTGCCGGCGTCCACATCGTGCCGCTGCGAACGACGGCGCGGTTTCAGTGGCGGCTCAACTGGTCGAAGGGGATTGTCGGCGCGGCACCGCTGGCGCAGACGCTGGCGGGCATTGGCGCGGCCCCTGCTGCTGCCACCGTGATCGTCGCGTGCCACCATCCGCTGATTGAGATGGGCACCAGCGGCACCGCGCATACCCGCAACGGCCTGTCGTCGCTAACCGCGCTCGCCCAGGCGGGCGCGCATGCCGTTTTGACCGGCCATGTCCATGATCCATTCGACATTGCCCACCCGGTCGGCGACCGGGTGGTGCGCCTGATCGGCGCAGGCACGCTTTCGGAACGCGTGCGGGCAACGCGGCCATCGTTCAACGAGCTGCGGATTGATAACGGTGCCATTACCACCCGGCTCCGCGAGATGGAGTAGCCGTTTTTGCCAACAAAAAGGGCGACCCGTTGCCGGATCGCCCCATTTTGTCCCTCAAGATGAGGAGGATTAGCGCTTCGAGAACTGGAAGCTGCGGCGGGCCTTCGCCTTGCCGTACTTCTTGCGTTCAACCGTGCGGCTGTCGCGGGTCAGGAAGCCTGCGGCCTTTACGGGCGCGCGCAGGATGGGTTCATACTTGGTCAATGCCTGGCTGATGCCATGCTTGACGGCGCCGGCCTGGCCCGAAAGCCCGCCGCCCTTGACGGTGCAGATCACGTCATACTGGCCGGTGCGTTCAGCAACGCCGAACGGCTGGTTGATGACGAGGCGCAATGTGGGGCGCGCGAAATAGACTTCCTGATCGCGACCATTGATCACGATCTTGCCCGAACCCGGCTTAATCCAGACGCGGGCAACCGCATCCTTACGGCGACCGGTGGCATAGGCGCGGCCCTGCTTGTCGATGATCTGCTCACGCAGTGGCATCGGCTCTGGCTTGGGGCCGGAATTGTTGACGGGCATCACATCACCCAGCGTCGCTGCGGCAGGGGCTGCCTGCTGTGCCGCGCCGGTGATCGAACCCAGATCGGAAAGGGACTGGCGATTATCGGACATTAGTTGCCCACCTTGTTCTTGCGGTTCATGCCCGCGATATCGAGGACCTGCGGGTTCTGGGCTTCGTGCGGATGCTCTGATCCTGCAAAAACGCGCAGATTGCGCATCTGATCACGGCCGAGCGGGCCGCGCGGGATCATCCGCTCAACGGCCTTTTCCAGCACGCGTTCCGGGAAACGGCCTTCGAGCACTTTGCCCGCTGCCACGCCCTTGATGCCGCCGGCATAGCCGGTGTGCTTGTAATAGATCTTGTCCTTCAGCTTCTTGCCGGTGAACCTGATCTTGTCCGCGTTGATGACGATGACATTGTCACCGCAATCGACATGCGGGGTAAAGCTGGGCTTGTGCTTGCCGCGCAGCACATTGGCGATGATCGACGCTGCACGACCGACCACCAGGCCGTCGGCATCAACGATATGCCATTTCTTGTCCACTTCGTGCGGCTTAACCGACTTGGTGGTCTTCATCAGCGCCTTCATGGGGCCAGACCTTTTTTGCTGTGGTGGCTTGGCGCCACCGGGTAAAACAAACACGCCGCCCCTGATCAGGAGCGGCGACGTTGGCTGGGCATTTACGCGAAGGGGCCCGAAAGTCAAGCATCCGGGCGGCATTGCGCGCGGGTATCAGAATACCGGAGGATCGAGGCGGCTGACCGTCAGGCTGGTGTTGCGCCGCGCGGTGGGGCCAGCACCGAGTGTGGTTTCGCGCTGTTCACGCGATTCGAGGATCAATCCCGCCGCGCGATCAACCCGTTTGCTGATCGTAACGCTGATGCGTGACGGGCCGGTTGCCCCGGGCGGCGGGGCGGTCACGTCGCCCTGTGCCGTGGTGGTGATCAAAATCGTCCGGTCATCAATGATGCGAACGGTTTCCCGACCGGGCAGTGCCACGGGCATACCGGTGGGGCTGCGGGCAGAAATGCTGATCGCGCTGTCCTCCACCGGCAAGCGCGCCGCCAGTGCGCCCGCCAGCGTAGCGTTAACCAGCGACGACAGCATGTCCTGCCGTCGATGAGCCGGCAGCGTGCGAAAGGCGGCGGCCATTGCGTCGGCGGCACGTTGGCGCGCGGCGCTCGCTGGCGGCGATGCCGCTGCTGCGCGATCAACGGCGGCGCATAAGGCCGCCCAAACCGCCGCTGCATCATCAATGCCCAAGATGCGCCCCTCCTGATCGAGCAGGAAGCGGACCGTTCGTCCTTTTAAGCCGGCCAACGCCGCCGCGAACATCGCGCCAGAGCCATTGGCGGGGGCGCTGGCGTCCAATATGGTCAGATCGAGTGCAAAACCGGTCGGCAGGGGATGGAACACCAGCCGTCGTTCGCTGACGAAACGTTGCATGCCGCGGTCGTCGCTTCGCTCCTCGATCAGCATATGGCGATAGGGCTTGTCCGGCACCGGCGCCAGCCGCGCCACCGCCGTGCCGGGAACCAGCAACGCGAGCGACAGGGCCAGCCCGGCGTTAAACCGCTGCAGCACGCCGCCCGAGCACATGCGCCGCGACCACCGTTGCAATCAGCGTAAGCGCGGCATTGACCTGATGGGCAATCGCGATGTGGATGGCAACGCCCGTCATCAGCGTCGCAATGCCGAGCAGGATTTGCAGCGTCACCAGCGCGATGATGGCATAACCAGCCCGTGCTGCGCCGTGGCGGATTGCCTGCCATGCCAGGAAGCCGACTCCGGCGGCGGCGGCAAAGGCGAACCAGCGGTGGATGAACTGCACGACGATGGGATTATCGACCGCGTTCAGCCATGCCGGGGTCACCATGGGCACGTTCGCAGGGAAAATCGCGTCGCCCATCAGCGGCCAGCTGGAAAAAGCATAGCCTGCATCAAGCCCGGCAGTAAACGCACCGAAAACGATCTGGATGGCCAGCAGCCCAATGGCGATGGCGGCACCGCGCGTCAGCCGCGCCGGTTGCGCGATGGGCAGCATGGCGAGCGCGCGCAAATCAAGCGCAGTCCAGATCAATCCGCCCAGCAGCACAAGCGCAGTCGACAGATGCACCGCCAGCCGCACATGGCTAACATCGGTACGCACCGACAGGCCGGATGCGACCATCCACCAGCCAATCGCGCCTTGCAGCCCGCCCAGCGCCAGCAACGCACTCAGCCGCCAGCCATAACCCCGCGGAATCTGCTGCCGCACCGCAAACCAGACCAATGGCAGCGCAAAGGCCATGCCGATCAAGCGGCCCAGCAGCCGGTGGGCATATTCCCAAAAGAAAATGGCCTTGAACCCGGCCATCGTCATCCCGGCGTTGATCTGCTGATATTCGGGGATTTTCTTATAGGCGTCGAATTCGGCCTGCCAGGCGGCCGCGCTCAAGGGGGGCAGGGTGCCGCTGATCGGCTTCCATGAGGTGATCGACAGCCCCGAATCGGTCAGGCGCGTAATCCCGCCGACCATGATCATCGCGATCACCAGCGCAGCGACCGCGAATAGCCAGATGGATAAAGCGCGTGGCCGGGCACGAAGCATGGCGGCAGATTGCATCAACATGGCGGCGCTTTACCCCAAAACCGCGATCACGTCACCACCGCCCATGGGTCGTAGCGCGCAGCGGGCCAGCCCCGAAAAAAATCTGCGCGGTTATCGCAATGATATATTGTAACTCCGGCGCGCCCGTGCCACATGGCGCATCATGGAGTCGATGTTCCGCAATTCCCCCTTATTGGCGTCGATCGGTCTTGATCGGCTGGCGATTGGTGTGTCCGGGCTGTGCATGGTGCATTGCCTGGCGAGTGCAGTGTTGGTGGCGCTTGCCGCTTCGGCGGGCGGATTGTTGCTCGCACCGATTGTGCATGAAGTGGGCTTGTCGCTTGCGATCCTGCTTGGCGCGCTGGCGCTGGGGCAGGGCGTGATGCAGCATGGCTATATGATGCCGATTTCGGTTGGGGCGCTTGGTTTGGGCGTTATGGCCGGGGCCGTGTCGCTGCCGCATGATGGCAGTGGCGAGACGCTGTTCACGCTGGTGGGCGTTGGCCTGCTCGCGCTGGGGCATGATCTCAACCGCCGGGCGACGCACTGAATCAGGCCGCGTGCCGCGCTTGCCGCTTGGCCTGTAAAAGCTTAGATACGCCCGATGGGTAGCCACCAGCATCATGAACATGAAGGCGTCGCGCTTGCCAGCGCCGCGCAAGCCACGCTGGAGCGATCCGGTGAGCAATGGACGGCGATGCGCGCCCAGATTTTCGCGGCATTGGCGAGTTTCGACAAGCCAGCATCAGCATATGACATTGCCGAAGCGGTGTCGAAGGCGCAGGGGCGGCGGATTGCGGCCAATAGCGTTTACCGGATCCTGGATTTGTTCGTGGGCGCAAACCTGGCCCGGCGCGTTGAAAGCGCGAATGCCTATATCGCCAACGCCCATCCTGATTGCCTGCATGACTGCATTTTCCTGGTCTGCGACAGTTGCGGCCAGACGACCCATATCGACGATGACGTGGTCACGCGCGGAGTTCGCTCAGCGGCGGTGGCGGCGGGTTTTTCGCCCGAACGGCCGGTCATCGAAGTGCGCGGAAAATGCGCAACCTGCGATTAATCGCCTGAAAAGGCCGTAAAATGGGCGGTAAAGCGCGGATTGCGTCGCCTTTCTTGCAGAATTGTCACATTTCGGCGCAATCTGGCGCAGGCGCGTTCGCATAGTCGACTCGGCGCGATCAGCCCGTTATTCTGTACAGATGACCAATCGCCCTGAAACACCGCTGCTTGATGCGGTTCACTTCCCCGCTGACATCCGCAAG
>MSXR01000021.1 GCA_002083655.1 Proteobacteria bacterium ST_bin14
ACCAAACAGACAATTGCGAGCGCAGCGAAGCAATCCAGCCTATCCGCGAGCACGCCACTGGATTGCTTCGCTGCGCTCGCAATGACGATTCATATTTCAAGCATAATGCTCTAATCTGCTGATACCACTCAACTTAGTTTCGAGTCAGGCTTTAAGGCGCCGTGCGCGCCGCCTGGGCTTCTGCCAGAATGAGCGCGAAGCGGTCTTCGGGGTCGGTCCATTCCGATACGGGCGTCCAGCCGCCCGCACGCAGCAGGATACGGGCGTCGCGGGGGCCGTATTTATGGCTGTTCTCGGTGTGGATCGTCTCACCCGCCTTCATGGAGAATGCGCGCCCCTCAATGGTGAAATCGATTTCGGCCAGCGCCTCCAGATGCATTTCGATTCGCGACCGCATATCGTTCCAGATCGCACGGTGGCGAAACGCGGCAATCGGAATCGTGCCCGCCAGTTCGCGGTTGATGCGTTCCAGCAGGTTCACGTTAAACGCCGCCGTTACCCCTTGCGCGTCATCATAAGCGCGGACCAGCACGTCTTCATCCTTCAGTCGGTCCATCCCGATCAGCAGCATCGCGCCCGTGCCCAGCCACATCCGCATCGCCCGCAACAGATCAACCGCCGACGATGGGATCATGTTGCCGATGGTTGATCCAGGGAAAAACCCCAATTTGGGCAGCGCCGCCACTGCCGCAGGCAGGGCAATCGGGTGCATGAAATCCGCCTCAATCGGGTGAACGGGCAGGCCCGGAAATGCCGATGACAATGCAGCGGAGGATTCGCGCAAAAAATCGCCCGAAATATCAATCGGCACATAAGCAGCAGGCGCAATCGCACCGAGCAGCAACGGGGTTTTTGCTGACGATCCGGAACCGAATTCCACCACCGCGCGGCCAGCACCCACCCGTGCTGCCACAGCGGACCCGGCGTGCCGAAGAATGCCCGATTCGACGCGGGTCGGATAATATTCGGGCAGATCGGTAATCGCCTCAAACAGCTCCGAACCCCGCCGATCATAGAACCAGCGCGCTGGAATTGCGCGCGGCCGCGCGGCAAAGCCGTTCAGCACATCAGCGCGGAACGCCGGATCGGCGAGCGTTACGTCGCCATCCTCCAATTCAGGTTTCAGCACGCTTGCACATCCCTGGCGAGCCGCACGCCGGTGAACTGCCAGCGTTGATGCGGGTAAAAGAAATTACGATAGCTGGCGCGCACATGGCCGCGCGGCGTGGCGCAGGATCCACCGCGAAGCACGCACTGTCCGCTCATGAACTTGCCATTATATTCGCCAACCGCGCCGCCCGCCGCACGAAACCCCGGATAGGGGCGAAAGGCGCTGCCGGTCCATTCCCACACATCGCCAAACGCACCATAGCCGACGGTGGACGGCCTTGGTTCCACCGGTCCTGCCTGATCGAGCTGATTACCGCTTTCGCAATCTTGCGATTGTGCAAATGCTTCCCACTCCGCCTCGGTTGGCAAGCGCGCGCCCGCCCAGCTGGCATAGGCGTCCGCTTCGTAAAAGCTGACATGCGTCACAGGGGCCGCCGGATCAACGGCGCGCCTGCCATCCAGCCCAAACCGCGTCCAGCCACCTTCCTGCTGCTCCCAGTAAAGCGGCGCGGTAATGCCCTCGCGTTGCACCCATGCCCAGCCGTCGGACAGCCAGTGGCGCGGATCGGCATAGCCACCATCGACGATGAACGCGGCCCATTCGCCGTTCGTCACGGTTCGGTCGGCGATCGCATGGGCAGTCAGCAACGCTGGATGGCGCGGCCCCTCTGCATCAAAGGCAAAGCCAGCGCCGTCATGGCCAATGTCGACAATGCCTGCATTGCGCTCAATCCAGTTGATCGGGCCCGGCATCGCCACGGGCAGGTTGCGCTGCGCTGGCCAGAGTGCGGGCTCGGTGGGGTTTTGCGCAAACAGGTGCAAAATATCAGTAATCAGCAATTCCTGGTGCTGTTCTTCATGATGGCACCCCAAAGTCACCAGTTCCAGCGCAGGCAACGGCAAATCGGGCAGGGCCGCCAGCAAAGCGGCATCCACCGCCGCCCGGTAATCAAGCACTTCGGACAGGCTCGGCCGGGTGATCATGCCGCGCCGCGCCCGCGCATGCCGCGCGCCTTCCGCCTCGTAATAGCTGTTGAACAGAAACGGAAAGCGCGGGTCGTGGAGCGCATATCCGCTGACAAAATCGCGCAGAACAAAGGTTTCGAAAAACCAGCTTGTATGCGCCAGGTGCCATTTGGCGGGCGATGCATCGTCCATTGATTGCACGCTGGCATCGGCATCGGAAAGCGGCGCGACCAACGCAACCGACAAGGCGCGCACCGCTGCATATCGTTGTGACAGCGCCAGCGGATCGGCAAAGCGGTTGCGGTCTGTGAGCATCGTCGTCCCCTTCACTCCGGCATTGCAGCCGCGGCTATCGCGACGCGCCGGGCATCCAAAGAACGTCGCCACCGGCGGAATTGTTCACGTACCGCGCGCAGACGAACAAGAAATCCGACAGGCGGTTGAGATAGGATATCGCCTGGGGATTAAGCGGCACGCTGGCCCCCGCTGCAACGGCTGCCCGTTCCGCCCGGCGCACAATCGCGCGCGCCAGGTGCAGCGATGCCGCGCCCGGCGTGCCGGCGGGCAGGATGAAGCTGGTCAACGGCAGCAGATCGGCGTTCATCGCGTCAATCTCCGCCTCCAGCCGCATCACTTGGCTGGCAACGATGCGCAGGACCATCGGCGACGGCGTGAAATCATCCCCCGGCGTGGCCAGATCAGCGCCCAGATCGAACAGATCATGTTGAATGCGCGTCAGCGCAGCCGCAACCCCGGGGTCACCCAGCACGGCGATGGCTACGCCGATTGCGCTGTTTGCTTCATCAACATCGCCAATGGCGTTCAGCCGCGGATCCGCTTTTGCGACGCGTGATCCATCGACCAGACCGGTCGTGCCGTCATCGCCGGTGCGCGTATAGATTCGGTTGAGCTTTACCACGGGCTATTTCCCAACTTGATCACAGCGCCAGCACGATCATAGCGCCAGCACGATCACGTGCCCGACATGATCAGGTGCGGCCAGTGACAAACAAAATGGCGACCACGATCAAAATCGCCAGCGCCTGAAAGAAAATGCGTTGCTGCATCATCTTGTTCGATTTCGCGCTCGCAACGCTTGGGCCGGTGCCTTTCAGATCAGCCTCGGTCGCCTGCAGGAAACTGATGATGCCGCGCACCAGCGCAACAAGGGTCGCAATCATCGCGGCGACCAGCAAAATGGCGAGAAAGACTGTCATGCATTGTTATCTAATGCGAGATTGCGGCGATGCCAATGGGTAGCGCCCCTGCACGCAGCATTTGGGCCAATTCCGCACCGTCCTGCCCCGAAGCGCGGAGCTGCGCGAGCGTGGGTGCACCGTCGCGCTTGGCGAGCCGCCTGCCGTTTTCGTCGGCCAGCAAGGGGTGGTGATGATAACGCGGCGTCGGCAGGCCGAGCAGCGCCTGCAGCAGCCGGTGGATATCGGTGGCAACGAACAGATCAGCCCCGCGCATCACATCGCTAATGCTTTGCGCAGCATCATCGACCGTCACCGCGAGATGATAGCTCGCCGGGGCATCCTTGCGCGCCAGCACGACATCGCCCTGCGCCAGCGGATTGGCCACCACCTGCCCGGCGAGCGCATCATGCCAGTGTAGCGGCCCGGCAATCGCCACCGCGCGCGCCATATCGATCCGCCAGGCATGGGGGGCAAGCGCCTGTTTTTCCGCGCGAACTGGGCTTGGGAGCGCGCGGCAGGTGCCCGGATACACCGCCACCGCGTCGCCCGCCTGCGGCGCGCCCAGGCTGGCGGCAATATCGGCGCGGGTGCAAAAACAGGGATAAAGCAAATCCATCGCCCGCAGCTGATCCAGCGCATCGGCGTAAAGCGGCAGCCGCGCCGATTGGTACGTCACGGGCCCATCCCAGCCTAACCCCAGCCACATCAGATCGTCGATAATGCCCGCGATATGGTCAGCCCGGCTACGCGCGCCGTCGATATCCTCAATCCGCAGCAAAAACGCAGCCCCGCCCTGGCCACCGCCAATACCGGCATGCTGGCGCGCCAGATCATGCGCGCGGATCGCCGAATAGGCATGGCCCAGATGGAGCGCGCCGGTCGGGCTGGGCGCAAAGCGGGTGATGATATTCGCGTCCGGCAGCCAATCCGGCTCTTGACCGCGAGTCGCGCTGGATGTCATCATGCCGTCATCCTAATCGTCGAAAGGCGGTGGGGAAAAGCGTGGGAGGTAAAATGTATCATCCCGATCTTATCCGGCACCCGGATATGGTCCGTCATCCGGACAGTTGCCCCGCGTTGGTGCTGAACGCCGATTATACGCCGCTCAGCTATTATCCTCTGAGCGTGTGGCCCTGGCAAACAGCGGTAAAGGCGGTGTTTCTCGACCGGGTAGACATTGTCGCCAATTATGAGCGTGAGGTGCGAAGTCCCACCGCGAGGCTGAAGCTGCCTTCAGTCATCGCCCTCAAACAGTTCGTCCGCCCTTCGCAATTTCCCGCCTTCACCCGCTTCAACCTGTTCCTGCGCGACAAATTCACCTGCCAATATTGCGGTTCAGGTCGCGACCTTACCTTTGATCACGTCACCCCCCGCGCCCAAAAGGGCCGCACCACCTGGGAAAACGTCGTCACCGCCTGCGCGCCCTGCAACCTGAAAAAGGGCGGCCGCACTCCCAAACAAGCGCATATGCCGCTCCACATCGCGCCGATCCGCCCGACAAGCTGGCATCTGCAGGAACATGGCCGCCGCTTCCCGCCCAATTACCTGCACGATACCTGGCATGACTGGCTGTACTGGGATGTCGAGCTGGAACCGTAAATCGGCGCGTAATCGATCCCGTTAGCGATCCCGGAACCAATCGTCGCGTGGTGCGCTTTTCGGGCCATGGCATTTCAGCAGCTTGATCCCACCATTCCCGTCCATGTCGTTGACAAGGGTGCCGGTTTTGCCTTTGCCGTGATCGATTATGGGCAGGAACATACCCTGATCTGGGTTACCGCCATCGACGAGACGGGAGAGATTTGGTGCGTGCCCAATCCGCAGGTTCGCCTGCAGGGTAACTGGACAATGGGGCGTGCCCGGCCCTCCCCCCCCAAATGACAAGAGCGCGACCAAAAGCGGCTCCTGCACAGACAATAGCTAAAATTGCCAGTCGCACCCCGACCACCCGCACTGCTGACCTTGGCTCTCGGCGCCAATTACCCCAGCACCGCGTAACACAGCGCCAGAAACGCCACGGTGCCAATGCCGGCATGGGTGGCAATTGATATGCCAAGGGCATCGGGCACGGGCTTTGCGATCAACGGCACGGCAAAGCCGGTCAGCAACGCGCCCGCCAGCAGGCCCGCCGCCAGCAAAATGCCGTTGCGGTCCACAAGCTGGCCACCATTGGGCGCGCCGCGCAAGATGACCGCCAATACTTCCAGACTGCCCAGCCCCAGCAGCAGGTGAATGGCCACCAGCATCGGCGGGTTGCGCACCCCGCGCAGGAACTGCCAGCCCATGTAAATGCCGATGCAGGTCGTCAACCCAATGATGCCGAGCAATGTTTTTTCACCCATCGATCACCCTCCCGATCTTCAGCCCCTGCCGTCTTCATTTCTTGCCGCAGTCTAGAATGGTTCGGGCCAGCCCTGCTAGTGTGATGAAACGGGCATCAGTTTCATCAATGCTGCATCACCCTGAACCTGTTTGCCCGTTGTGCCTGATACCGAAGGACAACTTTGTTGTGCTCCCGCGAAGGCGGGAGCCCAGTCTGGGCCCCCGCCTTCGCGGGGAAACAAAGAACGTGGCGTTAATTCTTGCGCGAACCATAGTTGACCCGGCCCCCGCCGCAGCGCAGCATTGGTGCATGGCCAGCCTCCCCGCGATCACCAATAATCCTGACATCCGCTTTCTCGGCAAATTGCTGGGCAATGTGATCCGCGATTATGGCGGCGCGGCGCTGTTTGAACGGGTGGAGACGATCCGCCAGGCTTCGGTGGAGCGGCACCGGGGGCTGGGGGATCATAGCGCGACCGATATGGCGCTTGACCGGCTTAGCCTGGATGAAACGCTGGATTTCACGCGCGGCTTCATGCTGTTTTCGATGCTCGCCAATCTGGCAGAGGATCGCCAGGGCATCGCGGCTGAACCGGGTGCCGATATTGCCGCCGCACTTGCCCGGCTGCGCGCCGACGGCATCGATACACCTGCCACACTGGCGCTGCTGGAACGCGCGCTGATTGCCCCGGTGCTCACTGCGCACCCCACCGAGGTGCGGCGCAAAAGCATGATCGATCACCGCAACCGCATCGCCGAACTGATGAAGCTGCGCGATGCTGGCGTGGCGATTACGCCTGACGGCGATCAGGTGGATGCGGCAATTACCCGACAGATCGCGCTGTTGTGGCAAACCCGCGTGCTGCGGCGCGAACGGCTATATGTGGCAGATGAGGTGGAAACCGCGCTCAGTTATTTGCGCGACGTGTTCCTGCCCACGCTGCCTGCCTTGTACCAGCGATGGGATCGCGCGCTGGGTCAGCGGGTGCCCAGTTTTCTGCGCCCCGGCAGCTGGATTGGCGGCGACCGTGACGGCAACCCGTTTGTTGTGGCGGAATCAATGCGCACTGCGCTGACCAAAGCGTGCGAGGCGGTGCTGGGCCATTATCTCGACGGCGTTCATCTGCTGGGGGCCGAACTGTCGATCTCCAACGAACTGGCGCGCGTTGATCCGGCCGTGGCGGCGCTGGCAGAGGCGAGCGGCGACAGCGCCATCTCCCGTGCCGATGAGCCGTATCGCCGCGCCCTGTCGGGCATTTATGCCCGGCTTGCCGCGACGCATTTGGCGCTGACGGGCAAGCCCGCGCCGCGCCCCGGCGGACTGACCGGCGCGCCCTATCCCAGCCCGCAGGCCTTTCGTGACGATCTGGTCGCGATTGCTGGCGGGCTGGCGCATGACCATGCCAACTCTAACGGGGGCGGGGTGCTGGCAACGGGCGGCGCGCTGGGCCGGTTGATCCGCGCGGTGGAAACATTCGGGTTCCACCTGGCCACGCTCGACATGCGCCAGAACAGCGCCGTGCACGAACGCGTGGTCGCCGATCTGCTCAAGGGTGCAGGCGTGGCGGATGATTATCGGGCGCTGGATGAAGAGGCGCGGATCGCGCTGCTGCGCGCTGAACTCGCCAGCCCGCGCCCGCTCATCAGCCCCTATGCCGCCTATAGCGACGAAACCATGTCCGAAATCGCGATCCTGCATGAAGCGGCGGCGGCGCATGCGGCTTACGGCCCGGCCTGCATCACCAATTATGTCGTGTCGATGGCGCAATCGGTATCCGATCTGCTTGAGGTGCATTTGCTGCTGAAGGAAGCTGGGCTGTATCGCCCCGGCCAAGGGCAACACACTCCCCCACATGCCGCCATCATGGCGGTGCCGCTGTTTGAGACGATCGGCGATCTGGAAGCAGCGCCGGGGGTGATGACCGCGTTTCTGGCCTTGCCCGAAATCGCGGCGATTGCGCAGGCGCGTGGCCATCAGGAAGTGATGATTGGCTATTCGGACAGCAACAAGGATGGCGGCTATCTTACCTCCACCTGGAGCCTTAGCCGCGCATCAACCGCGCTGGCCCCGGTGTTTGCAGCGGCCGGCGTGGCGATCCAGCTGTTCCACGGGCGGGGTGGCGCGGTGGGGCGCGGTGGTGGCTCCTCCTTCGCTGCGATCCTCGCCCAGCCGCCCGGCACCGTGCAGGGCCGCATCCGCATTACCGAACAGGGCGAGGTAATCGCCGGCAAATATGGCACGCGCGAAACCGCCGCGACCAATTTGGAGGCGATTGCGGCTGCTACCTTGGTTGCCAGCCTGGAACCGGAACGGCTGTCGCCGCGTGATCATGCCCGGTTTTCAGCCGCGATGGATGCGCTGTCCGACACGGCATTCCGCACCTATCGCGATCTTGTGTACGGCACCGAAGGCTTCCGCACCTTCTTTCGCCAGATGACGCCGATTGCCGAGATTTCGGGCCTGAAAATCGGCTCACGCCCCGCCAGCCGCACCAAATCTGACCGGATTGAGGATTTGCGCGCCATTCCCTGGGTGTTCAGCTGGGCGCAGTCGCGGGTGATGCTGCCCGGCTGGTACGGCGTGGGCACCGCCATCGCCGCGTTTGAGGACAAGGCGCTGCTGCGCGATATGGCGAGCGGCTGGCCGTTCTTCGCCGCGATGCTGGCCAATATGGAACAGGTGATCGCCAAATCCGATATGGGCATCGCCGCGCGCTATGCCCGGCTGGTCGAAGATCGCGTGCTGGCCGACACATTGTTTGAGCGGATCAGCGCAGGCTGGCACCGCAGTCGCGATGGGCTGTTGCTGGCCACCGGCCAATCGCACCTGCTGGCCAACAATCCTGCGCTCGATGCCTCGATCCGGCTGCGCCTGCCCTATATCGAACCGCTCAACCTGCTCCAGATCGAACTCATCAAACGCAGGCGGGCAGGCGAAAAGGACGAACGGATCGGCGAAGGCATCCTGCTGTCCATTAACGCGATTGCCACCGCGCTGCGAAACTCCGGCTAACGGTCACCCCCCACCTCCGCCCCGAATCAAACCGGGGCGAACCGGAGATCAGACGGCAGACCGGGCGGGAAATGGCGGGCCGACCACATCAAGCGCCTGTTTTTCACCATACACGCGCACCGATGGGATAAATCCGGCCAAATCGAGCAAAAATCGGCCAAAACCGCGCAAATCGGAACCAAAAACGGGCAAAACCCAGCGGAAACCCCCGCTTAACGCGCCAAATCCGACGAGTTGATCCGGCATCGTATCGTCGCGGCCGCATTGGGATCGTCTTCCAGCCCGGTGATGTGGCGCTTTGGCGGTCCGGGCAGGGTGAGTGTGGCGATCGATTCGCCGCTCCAATGCCACACGATTGATTCGGCCATCGCCGCTGCCACAGCGGGATGGGGGCTGGCCCGGGTGCTATCGTACCAGATTGGCCCGGCGGTCGCGGCAGGGGATTTGGAAATTATCCTTACCGACCATGAGGAGCCGCCGATGCCCGTGCATGTCGTCCATCACGAAGGGCGGCGCGCATCAGCAACGGTTCGCGGCTTTGTCGACTTAGCGGTAGCCCGCTTACGCGCAAACCCCGATATCGGATGATGCGACGCTCAATTGTTCCGCTTTGCGAAATAAATTGATGCGTTCATCGCGGCTTCTTGCGTGCGGCGGGCGGGTTTAGGTCGACTATCACCAAGCGGTACCATCACGGTGCCCGGCGGGAACCCGACCATGGACCATGCAAACCCGACACCCAGCGACATTTTCTTCTCGCCTGCCGTAAAAGCGGTGCAAGCGGCGCGGGGATCGCGCGAAAGCTATGCTCGCATGGCGGCGCGTGGTGCCTTTCGTACCGAAATCAATGATGACCTGATGGAGCGGCTAGCGGCAGCGGATAGTTTCTATCTGGCGACTGCAAGTGCCGATGGCCAGCCGTACATCCAGCACCGCGGCGGCCCGCCGGGGTTTATCCGGGTGCTCGACGACCGCCGGATCGCCTTCGCCGATTACCGGGGCAACAAACAATATATCTCAACCGGCAACCTGTCAGAAAACCATCGCGCGCAGATGTTTGTGATGGATTATGCAAGCCAACGTCGGGTCAAAATTTGGGGTCAGGCGATCACGACCCAGGATCCCGCGATCATGAGCCAGTTGATGCCCGATGGCTATCGCGCACAGCCCGAGCAGGCGATCATCTTCACCGTCGATGTCTGGGATTTGAACTGCCCCCAGCATATCCCGATCAAACTGCCGATCAGCGATGTTGCACCGCTGATCGCCGATCTGCGTGCGCAAGTGGCCGCGCTGGAGGCGGAACTGGCGGCGGCGCGGCGCTAACGCAGCTTGGTAATTGCCAATCCGTCGGCCTTGGCGCGATCTTTGATCGATTCCTCGCTGCGTGTCATCGCCTTGGCGATTGCTTTCAGCGGCATGCCCTTTTTTGCGAGCAGATGAAGTTTTTGAATCTCGTCCTGCGTCCAGGGCTGCCGGTGCCGTTCAAATCGTTCTGCCACTGGCGCCGTCTCCATCCTGATGCGCGACACATGGCGCAAAGCAAAACAATGCGGCCCAAAGGCCAGTCGCGCGTTATGATCGGATTGCGTGTATAGGCCATAGCAATTGTGCCTGCCTGTCACTGATTGAGGGTTTTCTTGGTCGCCACCGCATATCTCAACGCCATCGGAACCGCCGTCCCCGGGCATGACATCCATCAAGCCTTTATCGGATGGGCGCGTGCGCAGATCAGCGATGATCGCCAGCGCGCGCTGTTTGATCGCATGGCAAAACGGGCAGCGATTGGCCACCGCTGGTCTGTCTTGCCGCCGACCGCTTCTGGCGGATCGCCCGTTGATTCCGGCGGCTTTTATGACGTGCCCGGCGTGCCCGGCACTGGCGCGCGCATGGCGCGCTATGCGCAGGAAGCACCCCGATTGGGGATCGCAGCGATTGAGCAGCTCGCCAGCCAGACCGATATCGGCGGCATCACCCATTTCGTCGTCGCCAGTTGCACTGGCTTTGTTGCACCAGGCATTGATCAGATTATCGCCCGCCAGCTTGCCTTCGCCCCGTCGGTCGAGCGGTTGCTGATCGGCTTCATGGGCTGTTACGCTGCCGTCGCGGCGATCCGCACCGCCCGCCACATCGTGCGATCTGATCCTGATGCGCGCGTTTTGGTACTGTGTGTGGAGCTGTCGACGCTGCATCTGCAGAAAACCAGCACGATCGAGCCCTTGCTGGCCATGCTGCAATTTGGCGATGGCGCTGCGGCCGCACTCGTCACGGGCACGCCGGGCGGCTTTGCGCTTGGCCAGCCATTTGCGACCACCCTGCCCGATTCCGAAGCGCTGATCCGTTGGGACATCACCGACAGCGGCTTTGCGATGCATTTGTCCGGCGAAGTGCCAGGCCGGATCGCGGCAGGCCTGGCCGATGCGGATTTCGCACGGGCGGCGACTGGCGGGCGGGCACCGGACGACATTGATGGCTGGGCGGTGCATGCCGGGGGCCGATCCATTCTGGACGCAGTGGAAAACGCGTTGGGTATTAATCCGGAGCGGTTGCTGGCATCGCGCCGGGTGCTGGCAGATTATGGCAATATGTCCTCAGCGACATTGATGTTTGCGCTCGCCAACCTAATTGACGGGCCACCAATCAATGACGGCGTGGCGCTGGCATTCGGGCCCGGGCTGGCCGCTGAGGGTTTTGGCTTCAGGCACGCGACGTGAGTGGGCTCACTGTCCGCGCAACCGCCGACGAACTCATGGACGCCGATGATCTGGACCCGGCGATCTATGCAGCGGTTGTCGCTGATCTGGCGCGCGTCAACGCCGTAACGATGGCGGCGCGCCCCACGCTGGCGTTCCTGGAACGCGCGGCGCGGGGGACCAAACAGCTTAAACTGCTCGATGTCGGGTACGGCGATGGCGATATGCTGCGCCGGATTGCCCGCTGGGCGGCGCGCCGGGGCATGACGGTTGATCTGGTGGGCGTTGACCTAAACCCCCGCAGCGCGCTGGCCGCGCACGCGCATACGCCCGCCGGACTGCCTATCCGCTATCTGACCGGCGATTACGCCGATCATGCAGATGCCGGCTGGGACGTGGTGATCAGCAGCTTGGTCGCGCACCACATGACGCAGGAGCAATTGGTGGCGTTCCTGAAGTTCATGGAAAACGAGGCGCGACGCGGCTGGTTCATCAATGATCTTGAACGCCACGGATTTGCGCATTGGGGCTTTCCGATCCTGGCCACATTGATGCGATGGCACCCGATTGTGAAGCATGATGGCACGTTGTCCGTCGCGCGATCCTACCGCGCCGCTGAGTGGTGGCCATTGCTCGCGCAAGCAGGAATTAATGCGGCGTCCGTGACGCGCTATTTTCCGTTCAGATTATGCGTCGAACGCCAGCGCTGATCATTGGCGGCGGGCCGGCTGGGGCGGCAACCGCGACCATATTGGCGCGCGCGGGAATCGACCACCTGCTGATTGAGCGGACGCCAACGACCGGCGATGCGTTATGTGGTGGATTTTTGAGCTGGCGCACGCTTGATTCACTCAACGCGTTGGGGGTGGCCCCTGACGCGCTCAATCCCGCACAGCTCACCACCGCTCGGCTTTTCGTGGCCGGGTTGGTTGCAGCGGCCCCACTGCCCCGTCCCGCACGCGGCGTATCGCGCCACCGACTTGATAGCGTGATGGTGGCGCGCGCGATTGCGACCGGGGCCAATGTGGAGCGCGGCGTTGATGCGCGTGCCTGGACGCCAGCGGGCGTGCGGCTGCACGATGGCACGGATCTGGCAGCGGGCGCGATTTTCCTGGCGACTGGCAAGCGCGATCTGCGCGGCGCTGCCCGCCCCGCCGATGCGCAAGAGCCAGACCCGTCATTGGGGCTGCGCGTCCGCCTGGGGCCCGCACCCGCGCTAGACCGGTTGTTGGGCAACGCGATTGAGCTGCATCTGTTTGATCGTGGCTATGCGGGACTGAACCTGCAAGAAGACGGCAGCGGGAACCTGTGTCTGGCAGTGCATCGTTCGCGGCTGACCGAGGCCGGCGGGCCTGAACAATTGCTGGACGCGATTGCTGCCGAATCGCCGCAGTTGGCCGAACGGCTGGCCTGGCGGACGGGCGATCGGATCGATGCCGTGGCAAACGTGCCCTATGGCTGGCGTTTGCGGCAGGGCACGCCCGGTATGTTTCGGCTGGGGGATCAGGCGGGTGTTATCCCGTCACTTGCTGGTGAAGGGATGGGCATCGCCATCGCCAGCGGCATCCGCGCTGCCCAAGCCTATGCGCGCGGTGGCCCCGGCGCAGCACCTGGTTTTCAACGGCAATTGGCGCGTGACTTGATGCGTCCGCTGGCAATGGCGGGCTTGATTCGGTCAGCGGCGGAAAATCCGGCTGCGGCACGGTGGCTGGTGGCCATTGCCCGGCGCTTTCCCGTGACGATCGATTTGGCGGCCCGACTGACCCGAATCGATCATTCCCCGATTGACGTGCGCGCTGCGGCGTAACAGATTGGCAGATATGGACCACATCACGCTTTCCGCCGCCGAATGGCGCGCCAAACTGTCGCCCGACGCTTACCACGTCCTGCGTGAAGCAGGCACCGAACGCGCCTTTACGGGGCGGTATAATGATAACAAGGCTGATGGCATTTATCAGTGCGGCGGCTGCGGGTTGGACTTGTTCGATAGCGCAGACAAATATGATTCGGGGTCGGGCTGGCCCAGCTTTACCCAGCCGATCGTGGCAGCAAATGTTACCGAACACCGCGATGAGAGCCATGGCATGATCCGGATCGAGGCGGTTTGCACGCGGTGCGACGGGCATCTTGGCCATGTTTTTCCAGATGGTCCGGCGCCGACAGGCCTTCGCTATTGCATGAATTCGCTGTCGCTTGGTTTCCGGCCGCGCGGCTGATGCCGCCGCGTTGATGAACCGTTCGGGCAATGGGGTGAGCCCCCTGGACCGGATGGCTTGTGAGTGCGCGATTTAACCGGTATTCCGCCACTTCTGCATGGCAAATTTCACCCTTCTCACCCTATCCCCCTTGTGGCGACGCCGGATTGTGCTCGCCCTTCAGATTAGCGGTGGCTTGTTGGCGGCCGGGTTGGTCGCGCTGATCGTCGCGGTCTATGTCGCCAAGGCGCAATTGCCCAGTTTTGACGATCTGAAATCGTCGCCCAATGGCCAAACGATTCGGGTTCATGCCGCCGACGGCACGGTGATCGTGTCCATCGGCCCAAGCTATGGCGAATGGCTGAGCTATGATCAGATTCCGGTGCTGATGCGCGATGCGATGGTATCTGTGGAGGATCGGCGGTTTCGCTCGCATCCCGGCGTTGACCCCATCGCGCTGATCCGCATCATGCAATTTGCCATTGCCAACCGGGGCACCGGGCGGCGTTTGCAGGGCGCGTCGACCATTACCCAACAGGTCGCGCGAACGATTTTTCTCTCCAATCGCTACACTTTTGGCCGCAAAATCCGGGAAATGGTGCTCGCGCTGGCGCTGGAACGCCAGTTTAGCAAGGATCAGATCCTCGAACTCTACCTGAACAAGGTATATTTTGGCGGCGGCGCATACGGCATTGATGCCGCGTCACGCCGCTTTTTCGGGCACGGCGCAAACCAGCTAAGCCTAGCAGAAGCCGCCGTGATCGCCGGACTGGTCAAGGCCCCGTCGCATTATTCCCCGACAGCAGACGCCGAAGCAGCAATTGGCCGGGCGGGCGTCGTCATCGGCGTGATGCAGGAAACCGGGGCGATTACCGCTGAACAAGCCGCCGCCGCAGACCCTGCCGCCGTAAAGCTTGCGCCTGAGCCCAAGCAGAACAGCGTACGCTATTTTACCGATTGGGCGCTGCCACAATTGGAAGTGCTGATCGACGAAACCAGCCGCCCGCTGGAGGTTTGGACCACGCTGGACCTGCCGATGCAGCGCGCCGCCGATGCCGCTATCCGCAGCGCCGCACCCGATAACGCCCAAGGCGCACTGGTGGCGCTCGACCGCGACGGTGCGGTGCGATCAATGGTTGGCGGTAAGGATTATGTCGGGTCAATCTACAACCGGTCTACACAGGCGGTTCGCCAACCCGGGTCGGCATTCAAGCTGTTCGTCTATTTGGCCGCACTGGAAGCCGGGCATCGCACCGACGAAAAGGTGGTGGATGAACCCGTGACGATCAACGGCTGGAGCCCGCGCAATAACTCTGGCCGAAATGCCGGTGAGATGACGTTGCGCAACGCGTTTGCCTATTCAGTCAACACGATTGCCGCCAAACTGGGCCAGGAAATAGGGTTTTCAACGATTGCAGACATGGCCCGCCGGTTTGGCATTACCACGCCGGTCAGCACCCAGCCCGCGATGGTGCTCGGCTCTTCGGACGTGCGGCTGATTGATATGACCCGGGCCTTTGCCTCGGTTGCCAACAAGGGCGTTGCCGTAACGCCATACGGCATTACCAAGGTGACCGCGAACGGCGTGACGATTTATGCGCATGAGGTTGATCGATCACAGGTGCTGGTCGCCCCAAGCGTTGCCGCGCAGATGACTGATTTGCTGCAGACTGCGGTCAACACCGGTACGGGCCGCGCGGCGCAGATCGGGCGGCCGGTTGCGGGCAAGACGGGCACAACAACATCGAACAAGGATGGCTGGTTTCTGGGCTTTTCCAGTGGCCTGACGACCGGCGTATGGATGGGGCGCGACGATGCCAAGACGGTGCCGGGGCTGCAGGGCGGCACGGCTCCCGCGCGCGCATTTGCGGCGTTCATGAAGGTCGCCGTCGCGCGGCGGCCAGTGGAGCAGTTTGAAACCGCCGTCACCCTGCCCGACGGGCTGTCCTTCGACGAAGAATCCTATTTCGGCCAACCCGATAATGCGCTGTTCGTTGATGAAAATGGCAACCCGGTCGATCCAGCCGATTCGCAGCCGAACGACGGCAGTCTGGTGACGCCCGACGGGGAAGCGATTGAAAGGGACGCACCAGTTGATGACAATGGCGATCAGCCGCCGCCACAAAAGCTAGACCAAGCCTGGATGGACCGGGTGCTTAACCGCCAAAATGGACCCCGGCCTGGCGCCAATCTGCCCCCTTCCCGATCACCGCCACCCGGCGATCGCCCTCAGGAATCGCGCCCGAACCAGTGAAGCGCCGCCCCGTGGCGACGCAGCCATATGCGAGCGGTGGTGGCATCATCGCCAACGAGCTGCGCCACCAGTGCATGAAAATCTGGCCCGTGATTCATATGCACCCGGTGCGCCACCTCATGCGCCACGGTGGCCCGGCGGACACGTTCCGGCATCAGGATGAGCCGCCAGCTATAGCGGATCGTGCCGCTGGACGCACAGCTACCCCAACGGCCCTTTGGATCGCCGGTTGAGACACCGGAAACCGAAACACCGATACGACGGGCAAATTCTGCGGTCTCCGCGCTAAGCACCGCGAGTGCCTCTCGCTTCAGCCAGGCGGTAATGCGGCGCGACAGGCCGTCAGCCGGGCCACCACAATGGAGCCAGTCGCCGACGCGCACAATCCGCCGCGACGCTGATTCTTCCCAAACGATTGTTACTGCACCATCGCCAAGCGGTATAATCGCACCCGGCGCGAATGGCCGGGGAAGCGGCAGCTTGGCGCGTTGTTCGGCAATCCATTCGCCGTGTGCCTCTGCCCAGTGCAGCGCCGGCGCCAGCGCGGCGCGCTTTGGCAACGTCAGCCGGACAGTACCAGTGGTGGGATCAACGCTGAGCCGTGCCCGGCGGGCGCGCGGATGGCGGACCACCTCAATCCCCGAAGTCACAATTCCTCATCGATCAAATGATGTTCCAGCTCACCGGCATCATCTTCTGAGATCGTCCGGCCACGTATCGACATCCCCGCGCGGTGGATCGACTGGCGATCACCCGACACAAGATAATGCCATTCAGGCAGCGGCTTACCATCTTCACGCAGGCGATAGGCGCAACTGCTGGGCAGCCAATCAATCTCCGCGAGTTTGGCGGGTGTCAGCCGGACGCATTCGGCGACATAAGCATGGCGATGCTTGTAGTTGGAGCATTGCGCGGTCTCTCGATCAAGCAGGCGGCACGACACATTGGTCGGCAGCAATTCGCCAGTTTCCTCATCCTCAAGCTTGTGCACACAGCATTTGCCACAGCCGTCACAAAGCGCTTCCCACTGCGCACGATCAAGCTTGTGCAGCGGCGTATCTTCCCAAAACCGGCCCGTCATGATGCCCAGCGCTTGATTTCAGCGACGATTTCATCGGGCGATTTATCTTGCGGCAACAACGCGAGCGGCTTTCCGTCGGGCCCGAACAGATAAGCGAGGCGGCTGTGATCAACGATATAGCCGCCGTCCGGCCGCTTTGGTTCTGCCTGCGAAAAAACCGCGAAGGATCTTTTCACCGCATCTATTTGTGCGGGCGTGCCGGTGAGTGCGACAAGGCGCGGATAAAAGGCCGCTGCAAACTGCTTCAGCACCGCTGGCGTATCGCGCACCGGATCGACCGTGATGAAAATCGGCACAATCCGCGCGGACAATGCCGGATCGCTTTTGTCGAGCTGACGCATCGCCAGCGCGATATTCTGCACATCAACCGGGCAGACATCAGGGCAATAGCTGTAACCAAAATAATAGATCTGGTACTTGCCTGCAAAATCGGTGCTGCGGACGGATCGTCCATTCTGGTCGGTCAGCGCAAAAGGGCCGCCAATTCGCGCGCCCACCAAAGGGGCCTGGCTTGCTGTTGCGCGTTGATCAGGCGAGTTGGGGGCAGAGCAGCTGGCAAGCAACACCGCCGAGACCAGCGCCAGCGCGCGATGCATTTTCTCGTTCATGGCGTAGCCAGCCATGATCTGTTATCGATTAGGGTGCAAGTGGTGGGCCTCACTCTGCCGCCATGAACAGGGAAAGCAAAACAGGGATATGATGCAGTCATGATGGCAGTGATGCGTAAAACAGTGGTCGCGGTGATGGCTGGCATGGTCGCCCTGTCTGTTGGTGGTGTGGCAGGTGCTCAGATCGGCCAGTCGCCCGGATCAAAATTTCTGACCGCGGTTCGGGAGGAAAAAAATGGCGAGGTGGTCGCTGCCATCAACGAGGGCGGAACGACGATCGTCAACACACGCGATTTTTCCAGCCGCGAAACCGCGCTCCATATCGTCGCGAAGCGCGGGGATGTTTTGTACACGCGCTTTCTGCTGCAAAAGGGTGCTTATCCTGATTTGCGCGATGTGAACGGCAGCACGCCGTTGCTGCTGGCCGTCAGCGCAGGGCATGGCGATCTGATCGCGGTGTTTGTGGCCGCCAAGGCGAATGTGAATCAGGGAAATGACAGTGGCGAAACACCGCTGATCAAGGCTGTCCAACGCCGCGATCTGGCGATGGTTCGTGAATTAATCGCCGCCGGGGCCGATCCTGATCAGGCCGATTCGCTCGCTGGCAAGTCGGCACGCGCCTATGCCATTGAGGATAGCCGCACGCCGGGACTGGCAAAAATATTTAATGACACCCCCAAGCGCGAGCGTCGGGCGGTGTCAGGGCCCACCCTGTAACCCCGAAATCGACCGCGGGTTATCCGGGCAGTTGCGCGTCTGGATCAATCGCCTGGATCAGGCGCCGACCGGCGCGACGCGCAAAGGCAAGTGTGCCGCGTTTGCGCGCAGCGGGCGGGAGTGGGGCGCTGAACGCTTCCCGCGCAATCGCTGCATCGTAGCGATCAGCGATGATGATTCCGGTTCGATCGGGCAAAAAGCTTGGGCCATTAAGCGGTGACACATCAAAACCGCTTGGCACCGCCCAGAAATATCGATCGCAATGCGCGAGATAATCGGTCCATTTTGCGTCGCCCAGCAGATCTGCCCGTGACGTTTTTATCTCGACAATCACGATGCCACCCCGGGCATCAATTGCCATCAGATCCGCGCGCCGCCCCCCATCGAGCGGCACCTCGCCCATGGCGATCAGATCATGCCGCAGCAGCATCCGCGTAACCCCGCGGGCAAGATCTGCGGCAGTTGCTGACGCTGCATCATTGCAGATGACACGCCGGGGATCGGGGAAAGGCTGAACAAGCATTTCCCCGATCTAGAACATTACGCGAACAGAATAAAGCCCCGATCCGGCGTGTACCAGCGATTAGCGGTAGAACACGTGCCCGCCGATGGCGGCGACGCGCGTCAAGCGCCAGCCTGGCGACACGCGGCGCGCGTGGAAGAACATCGCTTTGGCGATCGGGCTTTCCCAATGGCCATCCATCGCGACCTGCGCCACGGCCATTGCGGTCCGATAACCACTGTTCTTTGGTGAGATGCTGGGCACTCGACCGCCACGGACGAACGAGAATTGGCCGGGCTGGGTGACAACCGCGCAGATGGAGCGCGGGAATCGGCCCGACTGCATCCGGTTGATCACCACATTGGCGACCGCCAACTGGCCATCAAGCGGCTCGCCTTTTGATTCGAAATAGATCGCGCCTGCCAGGCACGCCAGATCGGCATCAGCTGAAACAGGCGGATCCTGAGCGGCAACCGCGGCTGCCAATGTTGCATAGCTGCGACGCTCTGCGGGAAAATTACGATCCACGCTGCGGGGATCATCTGCAATTACCGGGCCGGTTGTTGGTGCCGATAACGGGCCAATTTGGGGCGTTCCGGGCGGCGAAAATACCGATTCGGGTGGCAAAATGTTCGGAATGGTCGAAGAATTGGCATCTTCTGTCGCTGATTGCGCCGAAAAAACCAGTGCCCGGTCGCGTTCAAGAGCGAAGCCGGGAGTGCCAGAACCAGCAAGGCTGGCGGCACAGAAAACCGCGATGACGATTGTAGCACGAAAAGAAAACGGCATTGAAACTGCTAAATATGCGGTTGGCGCGCGGTCATGATTGCCACAATTGGCACCATGCCGGGCTTACCCCCCGACTGCGTCACCGGCCGATTTCACACATCAGCACAGCACAACGCCTATTACGAAGCGCCGTCCTCTCGTTGTGCAGCGCAATATAGTCAACCCATCGCGATCGTTTCAGCGGCGAACCGTTCCGCTTCCGGGATATCCAGTTCAATCACCCACAAATCAGGATCACGCGCCCGGCGGCGCTGCCAATAGGCGGTGACCTGCGCTGGATCATCAACCGTCAATGCTGCAACCGCGACCAGTTCAGCGACGCCGGACGGGCCGATACCCCGTTCCAAAACTTTGAAATCAATACCTTTTTGACAGGTGACAATCAGGATTGCGCCAGCCTGCAAATCCCCCTTGGCAAGCACCATAGCCATGCCGCCCGCATCATTTACCCGGCGCAACAAGGCGTTGACCAGCACGGTGCTGGGCAGGCGATCACTCACGCGGGCTGATAGCCGGGCAGGCTGGCGAGCGGAATGCGGGATCGCATGAACGTACCGGTGCCGCGCGCAACCTCTTCGCCGCTGGCATCAATCAAGCGGGCATCGGCAATCAGCACCCGACGTTGCCCGCTGATCCAACGCCCTTCGGCGGTGACAGTCCCCTGCGTCATTGGCCGGGTAAACAACAGGTTGAACGCAGTGGTGAGCAGGAAACGATCGGTGACCAGGCTGTTGGCGGCATAGAAAGCCGCATCATCGAGCATCTTGAAATAGCTGGTGCCATGCGCGGCACCGCCTGCATGATAATAGCGCGAATCGAGCGCAAACTGGATGCGGGCAATCCCCGATTCAGGAATAACCAGCCGCGAATCGAACAACCGGTTGATGGGCGCCGCTGCGTATAATGATTCGAGCGCCCGAAAATGCGCTTCGGCCCCTTCGGCGGGTGCAGCTGGTTCAGGCGGCATCGCGCGCCGCATCGCCAGTCCCGCCCTCGGTTGTCGCCTCATCGCCAGTCCACAGCGCAAACAGGGCATCAGAAGAACCCGCGCCGCGCAGCTTGGCGACAAAGCCCCGGTCACGAAGCCGCCGCGATACCCGCGCCAATGCTTTCAGATGGTCTGCGCCGGCATCAAGCGGGGACAACAGCATGAAAATGATATCGACGGGCAGCTCATCAACCGCCTGGTAATCAACCGGCTGGCCGAGCCGCGCGAACGCGCCAATTACCTGGCCGATCCCGGCAATCTTACCGTGCGGAATTGCCACCCCGCCGCCGAACCCGGTGGATCCCAACCGTTCGCGATCAGCAATCACCGTACCCACCATGCGGCCATCAAGGTCGTGCGCCCGCGCCAGTGCCTGGGCGAGATGGTGTAATGCCGCCTTTTTGTTGGCGGCCGATACGTCATCAAATACGGTCTGCGGCAGCAGCAAATCACTGAAGTTGGTCATCATGGTTCCACATCGCGGCACCGGCGTCGCAAATGGCGCACGATGGGGCGGTGGCGCCGCATAACGCCGTTTGCGGTGGAGGGAAAGCGTCAGTTGCCGCGCTGTGGCTCCACCCAGCCAATCGTACCATCACCGCGTCTGTACACCATGTTATAGGCGCCCGTGCCGGTATTGCGGAACAACAGCGCGTTGGTGTTGCGCAGATCAAGCATCATCACTGCATCGGAAACCGTGCTATCGGGCACATCGACCCGCATTTCGGCAACGACTGCAGGAAAGTCCTGAACTTCGGCCTCCATCGTCTCTTCGCGGAACAGCGTGTATCCTGCGTTGTCGGCCATGCCGTCATCACCGTTTACCGCCTGGCCGCCGTGGCGATCCTTTAACCGGCGCATGTAACGGCGGAGCTGTTTTTCAATCTTGTCCGCCGCGCCGTCAAAGGCCAAATGCGCTTCCATCGCATCACCACGTGCCTTCAGCACCAGGCCGTGCATGACGTGCGCAATAATATCGCAGGTGAAGCCAGCGTCATGCGGGCCACGGCCGAACGTGGCCTGAGCCGATATGGCGCGGGAGAAATATTTGGTGGCAATGCCCTGCAACCGATCCTGAACACGCTCCCGCAACGCTTCGCCGGTATTCACTTGATGGCCTGAAACGCGGATTTCCATGTCTTTCCTCCTCGATTGGGACGATCAAAACGCTGATCGCCCGGGCAAGCTGGTGCGTCCTTATTGTAACGAACCCCATAGCGGATTGTTCACGCCTTCCATGAACAGCCGGTGGCGATCGGCATCACTGTCGCTGACGGTGAAAACGCGGGGCGGGCGGCTGACACTGGGCGGCGCAGACGACATCAACACCGGTTCGGCGACGGGATCAGCGACGAGCGTCAGCCCGATCTGGCGCCCGCCGGTAAGCTCGACATAGACTTGCGCCAGCAACTGCGCGTCGAGCAGCGCGCCGTGCAAAACCCGGTGGCTGCGATCAATGCCAAACCGCGTGCACAGCGCATCAAGCGAGTGTTTCGCGCCGGGGTGCCGGGTGCGTGCCATCGCCACGGTATCGATCATCCGATCGAGCGACAGGATTTTCCGGCCGATACGTTTCAGCTCACCATTGAGGAAACCGAAATCGAAACTGGCATTGTGCGCCACCAAGGGGCTGTCGCCCAAAAAGTCGAGCAGATCGTCGCAAACATGCCCAAACAGCGGCTTGTCGGCCAGGAACGCATCGCTCAGCCCGTGAATCGCCTGCGCTTCGGGGGCCATTGGCCGTTCCGGATGGAAATAGGCGTGGAAGGTAATCCCGGTCTCAACCCGGTTGACCAATTCTACACAGCCGATTTCGACCAGCCGGTCGCCATTTGAAAAACTAAGGCCGGTCGTCTCGGTATCAAAGACAATCTCACGCATGCCGATACTATTCACCCGTCCCGGCCAACAGGCAAGCGATGACCGCGCGTACCGCAGCACGCGTCTCCAGCAATGGTACATCGGTAGCGATCACAAAATCCGCCCGCGCGCGCTTTTCAGCATCGGGGTACTGACGGGCAAGGATCGCAGCAAGCCGTTCCGGGCTTTGGCCTGCCCGTGCAAGCACGCGTTCACGCTGCACATCGGCTGCAGCGGACACGACCACAATCTTGTCGACACCCCGGTCACCACCGGTTTCGAACAGCAACGGCACGTCAAACACAATGATGGGGGCGGCATGATTTTCTGCCAGAAAAGCCGCCCGTTCCGCCCCAACCGCGGGATGCACAATCGCCTCAAGCCGCTTCATCGCTGAATCATCACCAAATACCGCCGCGCCCAGCGCGGCTCGATCAACACCCAGCGGGCCCGTTGTGCCGGGAAAGGCAGCCTCAATCGCGGGAATCAGCGCGCCCGATGCGCCCTGAAGCCGGTGCACGGCGGCGTCAGCATCGAACACCGGAACGCCTTCATCGGCAAACATTGCAGCGACGGTCGATTTCCCCATCCCGATCGATCCGGTCAGCCCGACGGTGATCATAGCAACAGCGCGCGCAATTCATCGTCGCGGTCGCGCGGCGGGGCCACCCCGAACAATATCTCAAACGCCAGTGCCGCCTGCCCGATCAGCATGTCCAGCCCATCAACAATATCAAGATCACGCGCGCGCGCCGCCGCGAGCAACGGCGTTTCAAGCGGAGCATAGACGATGTCATACACCACAGCGTCATCGGGCAGGGGCCCCAGATCAATCGCCAGCGGCGGTTGCCCCTTCATGCCAAGCGCGCTGGCGTTAACGAGCAGTGCAGCGGGCGGCAGCGGCGCCCCCAGCGGCAGGGCATCACCCTTTAGCCCGAAAGACGCCAATAATGCCGCCGCTTTCAACACATTGCGGTTCAGCACGGTGACCCGTCCAACACCCAACCGCGACAACGCAAACAGAATTGCCCTGGCGGCTCCGCCAGCACCAATCACCACCACGGGTGCATTGGTCAAATCCATGCCCGAAATCGGCGCATAAAAGCCCCCGGCATCCGTGTTCGTTCCGAAAAAGGCGCCGTGTTCGTCCCGGGTAACCAGATTGATCGCGCCGATGCTGGCGCGCACGCCGCCCGGATCGGCAACATGATCCAGCGCCGTTATCTTGTGAGGAATGGTAATGTTGCAACCACACCAATCCGGATCGGCCATGCGATCAGCAAAATAGCCGGGCAGCGCCGGTGCGGTAACATGAAACGCACGATAATCAGCTTCAATCGTCAGTGAAGCGAGCCAGAAACCATGGATGATTGGCGATTTGCTATGGGCGATCGGATCACCAATCACCTCTGCATAACGGCGCGTCATGACGCCATTGCGCCACGCTGCCGCAAATAGCCGAGCACCGACAGCAGGGGCATGCCCAGGATGGTGAAGTGATTGCCGTCGATACGGTCAAACAAGGTCACACCGCGCCCCTCAATGCGAAAACACCCGACGCATTGGGCGATGGCGGGCCATTCAGCATCCAGATAGGCATCAATGAACGTCGCAGATAATGGCCGCACCACCAACCTGGCATGATCGACATGACGCCAAACCGGACGACCCTGTTCGGCAATTACGGCGGCGCTGATCAATTGGTGCGTGCCGCCCGACAATGATTCGAGGTGATATCGCGCGGTTTGGAGGTCGACAGGCTTATCCAGCAATCGGCCATCCGCACGGGCAACGATGGAATCACTGCCAAGAACAAGGGCGGCCGGGTGGGCCTGCGAGATTTTGACGGCCTTCAGCTCAGCCAGTGCATCAGCAATGTCGCGCGGGGGATGACCGGCGGCCAGCAGTGCTGCCTTGACACCAGCCTCATCCACATGGGCGGGCACAGCATCATAATCGACCCCGGCGGCATCAAGCATCGCCCGGCGAGAGGCGCTTTGGGAGGCAAGGATGACGTTCATTTGGTATCGACCCGCTCATTAACCAGGGCGATGATTGCCGCGGCAGTTTCCTCAATCGAGCGCCGGGTGACGTCAATCACTGGCCAGCCATTATCGGCGAACATCCGCCGGGCGAAGGTAACTTCATAGTTTACGGCTTCTTGATCGACATAGGCGGTTTCGGGGGCTTGGTTCAGCGACAATAAGCGGTTGCGTCGAACTTGGATAAGCCGGTCCGCGCTGGTCGTAAGGCCGATGACCGTCGGGTTTTTCAACGAAAAAAGCGCTGGTGGCGGTGGCACCTCAACGACAATCGGGATGTTTGCAGTCTTGTACCCACGATTGGCCAGATAGATGGCGGTGGGGGTTTTGGATGATCGCGAAACGCCGGCCAGCACAATATCGGCATCCTCCCAATCCTCCCAGCCAATCCCGTCATCATGGGCAATGGTGTAATGGATCGCCTCAACCCGCGCAAAATAGGCCGCATCAAGCACATGCTGACGCCCCGGCCGCGCCTTGGCCTGCTGACCAAGCAGCCCGGATAGCGCATCGGTGACGGAATCGAGCGGCGCAACGGCTGACAGGCCAAGCGCGCGACACTGCGCCTCCAGCGTGCGGCGGGTTTGCAAATTGACCAGGGTAAATAGCACAAGCCCTGGATTTTGGGCGATTTCCTGAACGATCCGCTCAAGATGGGCTTCGCTGCGGACCATTGGCCAGAAATGGCGGATCGTCTCGACATCATCATATTGCGCAAGCGCCGCCTTGGCGATGTTCTCCAGCGTCTCACCGGTGGAATCCGACAGCAAATGAAGGTGCAACCGCATCAACGGAACAGATTTGTGGACAACATGGGGACAATGGCTAGCGCAACCCAGCCGGACCGCCAAGCGCTGTCAGCGCTGTGGATTGATCAAGCTTCATCCACAAAGCCATCGACAGGCTTGTGAAACATCCACAGCCTGTGGGTGACGGGGATGATTCAGCCAAAATCGCCGGATTACTGCTGGAAGTGGGGCCACTAGCAAGGCTTGGCTGTTGGCATTATCGGGATAGCTGCATAAGCCCCGATATCCACGGTGCCATCACATCAACATCCCTTTTAAGATTCTTCTTGATAGATAGAGCAGGAGAGAGACGCTGTCCGACCATAAGCCATTGCTGGCGACGCTGCGCGGAGAACGCCAAACCATTCCGCCGATTTGGCTGATGCGGCAAGCTGGCCGGTATTTGCCGGAATATCGCGCATTGCGGGCGGAAAAAGGCGGCTTTCTTGATCTGGTGAATGACAGTGATGCAGCTGCAGAGGTGACTGTTCAACCGTTGCGTCGCTTTGGTTTTGATGGTGCCATTTTGTTTTCAGACATATTGATGGTCCCATCGGCCATGGGCCAGATGCTGAGTTTTGGCGTTGGGGAAGGCCCCGCACTGGCGCCGCCGCTGGTGGATAGCGCGCTGAGCGCGCTTGAGGCGGTGCCAGTGCGGTTGGAACCGGTGTACGGCACCGTGCGCAAGGTTGCTGCCATGTTGTCGCCGCAGACAACGTTTCTGGGCTTTGCAGGCAGTCCCTGGACCGTTGCGACCTATATGGTGGCAGGCCATGGCAGCAAGGACCAGGCCGAGACCCGGCGTTACGCTTACCGTGACCCACAGGCTTTCGCCGAGATTATCGACGCCATTGCGGCGTTGACGATTGAATATGTCGGCAAACAAATCGAAGCCGGCGTCGAAGCCGTCCAGCTGTTCGACAGCTGGTCTGGCAGCCTTTCACCGGCGCAGTTTGAACGGTGGGTGATTGCGCCGAACGCGGCAATCACAGCGGCGCTCCATGCACGCTACCCCGATACACCGATTATCGGTTTTCCAAAGGGCGCAGGGGCAAAATTGGCGGCCTATGCCCGCGAAACCGGCGTCGATGCCCTTGGTTTGGATGAAACGCTTGATCCGGTCTGGGCCAATGCCACGATTCCCCAGGATATGCCGGTGCAGGGTAATCTTGATCCATTGGCACTGATAACCGGCGGTGAAACGCTCGATCTGGCGATTGACCGGATCATTGCGGCATTCCCTGATCGTCCGCATGTCTTTAATCTGGGGCATGGTATTCTGCAGGATACGCCGATCAGCCATGTTGATCGGTTGCTGGCACGGGTGCGGGGAGCGGTGTGATGGTGGGATGGCTCGGCAATGCCTATTTATGGGTGAAGGCGGCGCATCTGATTTTCGTGATTTTCTGGATGGCCGGACTGTTCATGCTGCCCCGGTTTTTGGTGTACCATCAAGAAGCCGTAGCGGGTTCCGCTGAAGCAGCGATTTGGGCTGAGCGGGAGCAGAAACTGCGCTCGATCATCCTGACGCCTTCGTTGCTGATCGTCTGGGTGCTTGGCCTGGCGCTGGCAGCGCAGCTGGGGCTGTTCAGCGGTGTGAGCGGGCTTGGCTGGTTGCATATCAAATTGCTGCTGGTGCTGGGGCTGACGGCGTATCACGGCTATATCAGCGGCTATTCAAAGAAACTTGCCAAGGGTGTTCAATCGCTTACCGGACGTCAGCTGCGCTTGTTGAATGAAGTGCCGGGGGTTTCTGCAGCGCTGATTGTTGTGCTGGCGATCGTCCAACCCTTTTGAAGCTTGCTTGACTTCGCCCCGAGCGAGCCTTAATTCGCGATCATTCCTCTCGGGCGGCAATTTGCCGCGCGCAGACCCTCCCTTCAGCATCGTCGCGTTTTCCTTTCGCAGACTGACGCTTTTTTCCGCAAAAACTGTTACGACCGGATCGTGCCCATGCATCTTGCAGACCTGAAAAAGAAAAAGCCGGCCGAATTGGTCGAAATGGCGGAATCGCTGGGTATCGAGAGCGCCTCCACGCTCCGCAAACAGGATTTGATGTTCGCCATCCTGAAAATTCAGGCTGAAAATGGCGAACAGATTATGGGCCTGGGCACGATTGAAGTGCTGCCCGACGGTTTTGGTTTCCTGCGCAGCCCCGAAGCGAATTATCTCGCTGGCCCTGATGATATCTACATCTCGCCCAATCAGGTTCGCAAATTTGGCCTGCGAACAGGCGATACCGTGGAAGGTGAGATCCGCGGCCCCAAGGATGGCGAGCGCTATTTCGCGCTGGTGCGGCTGACCTCGGTTAACTTCGATGACCCCGATGTTGTTCGCCACCGCGTGAATTTTGACAATCTGACGCCGCTTTATCCTGATGAGAAGCTGACGCTCGATCCCTTTGACCCCACGGTCAAGGACAAGTCCGCCCGCGTGATTGATATCGTCGCGCCGCAAGGCAAGGGCCAGCGCGCGCTGATCGTGGCGCCACCCCGCGTCGGCAAGACGATGCTGCTGCAAAATATTGCCCGCGCGATTACCGATAATCATCCCGAAGTGTTCCTGATCGTGCTGCTGATCGACGAGCGGCCTGAGGAAGTGACCGACATGCAGCGATCAGTGAAGGGGGAGGTGATTTCCTCAACCTTTGATGAGCCTGCGCAGCGCCACGTCCAGGTTGCCGAAATGGTGATCGAAAAGGCCAAGCGGTTGGTGGAGCACAAAAAGGATGTGGTGATCCTGCTCGATTCGATCACCCGGCTCGGTCGCGCTTACAACACGGTCGTGCCAAGTTCGGGCAAGGTGTTGACCGGCGGTGTGGACGCCAATGCGCTCCAGCGCCCAAAGCGCTTTTTTGGTGCCGCGCGCAACATTGAGGAAGGCGGTTCGCTGTCGATCATCGCGACCGCGCTGATTGATACCGGAAGCCGGATGGACGAAGTGATCTTTGAAGAATTCAAGGGCACCGGCAATTCGGAAATCGTGCTGGATCGCAAGGTATCCGACAAGCGCATCTTCCCGGCAATGGATGTCGGCAAATCGGGCACGCGCAAGGAAGAGTTGCTGGTCGATAAGGGCAAACTGTCGAAAATGTGGGTCCTTCGCCGCATCCTGATGCAGATGGGCACAATCGATGCGATGGAATTCCTGCTCGACAAGATGAAAGATTCCAAAACGAACGAAGACTTCTTCGATTCGATGAACCAATAGGCCTCAGGGTCGCCAGCCGGAGAATCGTCAATGTGGGCTCTGCTTGCTGCTGAACCGATGTCGATGAACTATTTGTGGAATCACATTCTTGCTGATTTCGCGAACATTGGTACCTGGTCCGCGCTGACGGCATTTGCCACGGTGGTGCTGCTCGATGTGGCGCTGGCGGGGGACAATGCGATTATCGTTGGGGCCTTGGCCGCAGGATTGCCGCCGGCGCAGCGCAAACAGGTTATCGCAATTGGCATATTCGCGGCGCTGATTCTGCGGATCGTGTTCGCGGTTGCGGTTCTGTATGGCTTGGAGAGTTTCAAGCAATATGGCCTGGTGTTTGGCGGCGGGTTGCTGCTGTTGTGGGTCGCGTGGAAAATGTACCGCGAGCTTCAGCCGCAAACCGGTTTGGCCGAAGACGAGCTGGGTGGGATAAAACCACCAAAAAGCTTTATCGCCGCCGCCTGGGCTGTCGCTGCTGCTGATGTGTCGATGAGCCTTGATAACGTCCTGGCGGTCGCCGGGGCGGCGCGCGAGCATCCGGGGATCATGGTGATCGGATTGATCCTGTCCGTCGGGTTGATGGGTGTGGCCGCGAATATAATTGCGAAATATATTGAACGTTACCGCTGGATTGCGTGGTTTGGCCTGATCATCATCGTCTATGTTGCCGGACGGATGATTTACGAAGGCTGGTTTGACGTTCAGCCAATGTTGCAGCCGATGGTTCAGGCCGTCGCTTGATTATCTAGCCGCCCGAAATCCAGCTACCCGAAATCCAACTGTCCTGATGGGGCAGGCGCATATCGTTGCTCATGCGCCAGCAGCCACGCTTTGGTTACAGGTCCATCGCCCCCGGAATAGGCACCCAGCACCCCGCCAGCCGCCAAAACCCGGTGGCAGGGGACGATGATGGGCAAGGGGTTGCGCGCGCAGGCCTGGCCGATCGCGCGGGGGCTTGAATTAAGCATGCGGGCAAGCGCCCCATAGCTGGTTGTCGCCCCAAAGCTGATGGCGATCATCCCCTGGCGCAGGGCGTTTCCACGATCACTTTCCAGCGGTAGCAACGGCAGATCAAAATCTCGCCTGGTTCCGCTAAACCATTCCTGTAATTGAGTTTGTGCGGCATTTAACAGCGGTGAAACAGGCGCGATCAGGTCATGGCCCTGCTCGATTGACAGCGAGACAAGATGGGTTGTGGTGGCAATAACCCGCACCACGCCGATGGGCGTTGCGATAATGGCCTGATCGCGCGCATACATACAGGGATTATGGCGTGCAGCCAATCAATGCTCAAGCGAAGTGGGACCGGTCGATGAAGATCAATGTCGAGGTGGAATGCACCCCAGAGGAAGCGCGACGGCTGATGGGGCTGCCCGATTTTACGCCAGTCCATGAAAAATACATCGCGACGCTGACCGATTCGATGGAGGGCAAGATCAAGCCTGAAATGCTGGAAGCCGTGATGCGCAGTTGGGCACCGATGGGCGAGGCCGGCATGAATTTTTGGCGCCAGTTGTTCGATGGATCGATCAAGCCGAAGGGCTAGGCGATGATAAGCACCAATTGCACGATCTTTGCGGTAGCCAGCGGGCAGCCACCAGCGGCGATTGCCATCATGCGGATCAGCGGGCCTGATGCTGTCGCAGCGGCGGTGGCGATTGCCGGGCCACTGCCATCACCGCGCCACGCATCGTTGCGGGCATTGCGGGCGCCCACAACAGATGATTTGCTTGACCGTGCGTTGGTGATCCATTTTCCCGGCCCCGCAACGGCGACTGGCGAGGACGTGGTTGAACTTCATCTTCATGGCGGGCGGGCGGTAATTGCCGCGGTGGCAGCGGCGCTTGGTTGCATCCCGGGGCTGCGCCCGGCGGAAGCGGGGGAGTTTACGCGGCGGGCGTTGATGTCGGGGCGGATCGATCTTGCCGAGGCCGAAGGGCTTGGTGATTTGCTGACTGCGCAGACCGAGTCGCAACGCCGTGCCGCAATCGCATCGGTTGACGGTGCGGTTGGCCGGGCGGTGGCTGGCTGGTCTGCACGGCTATTGGAGATATCGGCGCAGGTTGAGGCGGCGCTTGATTTTTCTGATGAAGATGATGTTGGCGAAGCGCCGGTAAATGCTGTCCACGCGTCGGTGGCGCTGCTGGCAGCTGATTTGGCAGCGATAGTGGCAGCACCCCCGGTTGAACGGCTGCATCACGGGATTAGCGTGGTTCTGGCCGGTCCACCCAATAGCGGTAAGTCGACATTGCTGAACGCGCTGGCTGATCGTGATGTATCGATCGTCTCTCCAATTGCCGGCACGACGCGTGACCGGATTGAGGCGGGGATAGTGCGCGACGGCGTTGCCTATCTGCTGACAGACACCGCAGGACTGGCCAGCGCGACGGACGATCCGATCGAAGCAATGGGGATTGAACGCGCGCGGGCATCGCTGGCGACGGCAGACATCATCTTGTGGCTGGGCGATGACGCACCCGAAGTTGGGCGTTCGGCGCTATGGCTATGGCCGCGTGCAGATATGGCGGCGCGGTCAGCCACTGTGCCGGAAGGGCGGATCGCGGTTTCGGCGCAATCGGGCCTGGGGCTGGATGGATTATGGGCAAAGATTGGTGATGCTGCCCGGGCGCTGCTGCCGCGAGATGACCAACTGGCGCTCAATCACCGCCAACGGGGTTTGTGCGGCGATTGCGCTGCGGCATTGGCGGAAATTGACGGGCAAGATGACCTGCTGATTATCGCGGAACAATTGCGCCTTGCACGCGCCGCGCTCGACCGGATTACGGGCGCGACCCATGTTGAGGCGATGCTTGATGCGCTGTTCGGGCGGTTTTGCATCGGGAAGTAATGTTCCACGTGGAACGCTTTGCGCCGAACGCTTTTGACTTGCGGCACGACAGCGCATAGCGGACGGCGATGGACTTTGACGTGATCATCATCGGCGGCGGCCATGCGGGGACCGAGGCGGCGGCAGCGGCTGCCAGGCGTGGTGCGCGCACGGCGCTGATCAGCTTTGACCCCGAGCGCATCGGTGCAATGTCGTGCAATCCGGCGATTGGCGGGCTTGGTAAGGGCCATCTCGTGCGGGAAGTCGACGCGTTTGATGGTCTGATTGCCCGCGCCACCGATGCAGCGGGCATTCATTACCGGATGCTCAACCGCAGCAAGGGCACCGCAGTTCAGGGCCCGCGCGTGCAGGCTGATCGCAAGCTTTATGCGCGCGCAATCCAATCGATGTTGGCGCGGCAGGCGGGGTTGGAGATCGTTGCGGGAGAGGCCAAATCGCTGACCGTGGCGGGTGACAGGGTCACCGGCGTCTTATTGGCCGATGGTCGTACGCTGGCTTCGCGCGCCGTGGTTTTGGCGACGGGTACCTTTTTGGGCGGGCGGCTGTTCTGTGGCGATCAGCGCGACGCCGGCGGACGCTGGGGTGAACAGGCCGCGACGGTGCTGGGCCACCAGCTGCGCGCGCTTGGATTGCCGATGGCGCGGCTCAAAACCGGCACGCCGCCCAGACTAGATGGGCGCACGATTGATTGGGCCCGGCTCGACGAGCAACGATCTGACGCCGAACCCTGGACCATGTCACCATTGACGCAGAGTCGTGCGCTGCCGCAGCTGTTCTGCGCTGTCACGCGAACCAACCCAGATACGCATGCCATTATCCGTTCGGGGCTGGACCGTTCCCCGTTGTTCACCGGGGCAATCGGGGCAGCGGGCCCGCGTTACTGCCCGTCGATTGAGGACAAGATTCACCGGTTCGCTGACCGTGACGGGCACCAGATATTTCTGGAGCCAGAGGGTCTCGACGATCATCTCGTCTATCCCAACGGCATTTCGACGTCCTTGCCCGCTGATATTCAGGCCGCGCTGATTGCATCAATTGAGGGTTTGGAGCGGGCGCGGATTGTGACGCCAGGCTATGCGGTGGAGTATGATCATATTGACCCGCGCGCGCTGACACCGACATTGGCACTGCAGGCGATGGCCGGGCTATTCTGCTGCGGGCAGATCAACGGCACGACGGGTTATGAAGAGGCAGCGGGGCAGGGGTTGCTGGCCGGGCTGAACGCGGCGGCGCATGCCTTATCCCTGGCGCCGGTTATTCTTGACCGGGCCAGCAGCTATCTCGGCGTGATGATTGATGATCTGGTGCTACAGGGGGTAACCGAGCCGTACCGGATGCTGACGGCGCGGGCAGAATATCGTCTCCGCCTGCGGGCTGACAACGCCGAGACACGATTGTCCCCGATTGCTCTGGTGGCGGGGTGCCTTGGCGATGCTCGGCAGGATCGGCTTTCGGCGCGAGCCGATGCGCGACATGCGATCGAAGCGGCGCTGGCAGTGGCCTTGCCGTCGCGTACGCTTTTGGCTGGTGGCGCGCCCGTTGTTGATGATGGGGCAACCCGGTCAGGCTATGACTGGCTCCGATTCCCGGGCGTGCAGATTGGCCATGTCGCGCCGCAGCTTGCGGGGGTCCACGATCAAGCGTTGATCGATGAAATCGCCGAAGATGCGCGATATGCGCCCTATATCAATCGCCAGGATTCAGAGATTGCGGCGATTCGCCGAGACGAATCGCTGCCGATTCCGGTGGAATTTGATTTCGGCGCGGTACCAGGGCTGTCTAATGAGATGGTAGAGCGGCTTGGCGTAGCGCGTCCGGTTTCTCTGGCAGCAGCGGGTAGGGTTCGTGGGATAACCCCTGCGGCCTTGTCGGCTATTTTGCTCCACGTGCGCAAGCGGGCCGCATGACCGAGGAAGAGGCAAGGGCGTGGATTAGCGCACGGTATGATGTTTCACGTGAAACGCTTTTGCAGCGCTTTGCCGATGCCGTCGTGGCGGAGACAGCGAACCAGAATCTTGTCTCGGCCTCCAGCATCGGTCAGCTCTGGGCGCGGCATATTGTCGATTCGGCACAGCTTGTCGCGTTCGCGGGAAAACACGACGGCCCATGGATTGATATCGGGACGGGGGCGGGCTTTCCCGGTCTCGTGGTGGGCATTCTCGTTGATCGGCCCGTGGTGCTGATCGAGCCGAGGCGGAAGCGCGCTGCCTTTCTGGAGGCGGTTGTCGATTCGCTTGGGCTGTCCCCGCGGGTCGCGGTTGTTTGTGCGCGCGCAGCGCAATATCGGGGCACCGCTGCGGTAATTTCCGCCCGTGCACTGGCGGCACTGCCGGAAGCGCTGGCGATGGGCGCGCATTTATCCACAACAAAGACGGCGTGGATATTGCCAAAGGGCCCTCGCGCAGAGGAAGAAGTGGCAGCCGCGCGCCAGACATGGCATGGGACGTTTCACGTGGAACAGAGCATTACTGATCCACATTCGCTCATCATCACCGCAAAGGGTGTTGCCCGACGATGAAGTGCATTGCGATCGCGAACCAAAAGGGCGGTGTGGGCAAGACCACCACCGCAATCAATCTGGGCACGGCGCTTGCCGCCACCGGGATGCGTGTTCTGTTGATCGATCTTGATCCGCAGGGCAATTGCTCGACCGGGCTGGGCATAAACCGCGCTGATCGTGATCGGTCTTCCTATGATCTGCTGATCGGTGAGGCGGCGCTGGAGGATAGCTATATCCCCACGCGCGTGCCGAATTTGGACATCGTGCCGGCCACTGCCGACCTGTCAGGCGCGGAAATTGAGCTGGTCGAATTTGATGAACGCACCCACCGTCTCGACAAGGTGTTTTCGCGCGCGGGTGACCGGTGGGATGTGGTGCTGATTGATTGCCCGCCGTCACTCGGGCTGTTGACGATGAATGCCATGGTTGCGGCGGATTCGCTGTTGGTGCCGTTGCAATGTGAATTTTTCGCGCTGGAGGGGCTTAGCCAGCTGCTCAACACCGTGGAACGGATTCGCACCCGCTTTAACCCGGGCTTGTCGATCCTGGGTGTCGCACTGACCATGTATGATCGCCGCAACCGATTGACCGAGCAGGTGTCGGAAGATGTGCGGGCGGTACTGGGCAAAGTTGTGTTTGATACCGTGATCCCCCGTAATGTTCGCCTGTCTGAGGCACCAAGCCATGGGCTGCCCGCGCTGATCTATGATCACCGCTGCCCCGGATCAGAGGCCTATATTGCGCTGGCGCGTGAATTGATCGCGCGGTTGCCGAAAACAGCACCAAGGGACGCCCAAGCTGCATGACCGATTCCACTGACGTCCCTGTGCCCGCGCCCACCGCCGCGATTCGCAAGGCGCGCCCTGGATTGGGCCGGGGACTGAGCGCGCTGATGGGCGACATCCAGCGCGAGGAACCCGTCGCCCCCGGTGCTGCGCCGGGGCCTGGATTGCGCATGCTGCCGGTTGGCTCGCTGTCACCCCATCCGGATCAGCCACGCCGCCGCTTTGATGAGGCTGCGCTGGACGAGCTGGCGAATTCGATTGCGGCACGCGGCTTGATCCAGCCCATCGTTGTGCGGCCGTTTGGCAAGGGGTTTCAGATTGTCGCCGGCGAACGCCGCTGGCGCGCAGCGCAACGTGCACGGCTTCACGAAGTACCTGTTATCATTAGGGACTTTGATGATGCAGAAACGCTGGAAGTCGCTCTGGTAGAAAACATCCAGCGCCAGGATCTGAACGCGATTGAAGAAGCAGAGGCTTATTCGCGGCTGGTGGGCGATTACGGCCATACGCAAGAGGCTTTGGCCAAGATTGTCCATAAATCGCGCAGCCATGTCGCCAATCTCATGCGCTTGCTGGAATTGCCCGCGCCGGTGCAGACCCTGGTTGTCGAGGGGCAGATCAGCATGGGCCATGCCCGCGCGATGATTGGCGCTGCCAATGTTGAGGCGCTGGCGCGTGATGTTATTGCCCGGCAATTATCGGTCCGCGAAACCGAAAAATTGGCCCGCGCCGCCAAGCCGGATACGGGCCGGGGCACTCGGGCCGCGGGGCAGGGGCCTGATCATGATATTGCCGCATTGGAAAATCAGCTTGCCGATTTGCTCGGCCTGTCGGTGCGGATTGCGTTTAGCGCCAAGGGCGGCACGCTGACGTTGGGATATTCGACGCTCGATCAGCTCGACATGATCTGCCAGCGGCTGAGCGGCGACCAGCTTTAACAACTACCAGTCTCAGCGCTGGCGCTGTACTGCGCGCGCCACCGCGATGCATGCGGCTTCTGCCAAAACCGGGCCCGCCGTTGCTGCGGACATGATGGCGCGCTCTGCCTGGCGGACATGATCAATCGCCCCGCTGAGCTTGACGGCATTCCATTGGCGTAACGCACGGCCAGTGCTGGCCTTTTCCTTGAAAAACACTCGTGGCCCTTCAATCACGCTGGCAATTGATGCGCCGCCTGCGATGTCCGCCTGAAGCTCGGCCAGCGTCATCAACCGCCGCACCAGCCCGCGCAAGACAGGGATGGGGGATATGCCCGCCTCCGCCAGACGCGCCAGTTCGTGGCCAAGCGTCGCCGGATCGCCCGCAATCGCGGCTTCGATCGCGCGACCCATTTCGGCATCGCCCACATCTGCCCCGACGGCATCAATGGCCTGGTCGTCAAGTGTCGCCGGGCGTTCGGGTGCCGCATCCAGGTACAGCGCGAGCTTTTCGATCTCCCGGGTCAATATGGCGCGGTCACCACCGGCGGCGGCGAACAGGCGACCGGCGGTGCCGCCCGTTGTGCGCAACCCATGTTCGCTGGCAATCGCGGCGGCGAGCCGATCTGCGTCAGCGGCTTCGGGCAGATAACAGCCAAAGCTCATGGCATTGGCGGCGGCAATCGCCAGTTTCACCACCTTGCCAGATGCCTTTAGCGATGGCGCAATCGCCACAACCGGATTGCCGGCGCGCTCCGCTGACAACAGCAGGGCAAGCGCATCATGGCTTTCCTCGCCAAGGCTGGTTACGCGAATATAGCGCGCGCCGCCAAATAGCGACAATGACGCGGCCTCTGCCGCCAACCGCCCCACATCCCCCTTCAGCGCGGCACCGTCCAGATCGATTCGTTCCGCTTCAGGCCCCATCGCGCGCCCAAGCCGCAACGCCAGATCGCGCGCGCCCGATTCGTCGGGGCCGTGGAGCAGGTACAGCCGGATTGTCGCGTTTGCGCTATCCAGCGCCTGACGGATCTGATTGGGGTTGACCTTCACGGTCCGGTGGGGCTCGTCCGTTCGGCATAAAGCGCCACGCGTGCAACAATTTGGTCCGCGACGATCGCCGACAGCCGCTCCAATGCAGTGTTTTCCCCCGCGATTGTTGCATATTCCGATCCGACGACATCAATGCCCGCATCAGAACCTGCTGTCGCATCAAGCAATACGGCGCCATTTGCCAGATCGATCAGTTGATAGCGCGCGCGCAGCGTGCGTCGTTCGCGGGTGATGGTATCGTCACGCCGCACGCCCAGTCCGATGATCCGATCATCGAGTCGCACTTCGAGCCGGTAAAGCGCCTTTGACCCCGGTGTTGCCGCCAGTCGATCCCGCACGGCATTGCCAACCAGATACCCCGCCTGCCCCTCAATCGGCGCAATTTCCACCTGCGCAAGCACGGAGGCAACCTTGCCGCCACTGCCGCCTGCATAAAGCGGCCGCAGCGTACACCCGGCCAGCGCCAGGGTGAGGAGCAACAGGGGGGCAAGCCGCTTCATAAGACCAGGTTGACCAGGCGATCAGGGACGACAATGATCTTTTTCGGCGCTGCGCCGTCCAGCACGCGCTGGACATGGGCATTGGCGAGCGCCATTGCCTCCACCGCGTCGCGGGACATGCCCTTGGCCACCACTTGCTTGTCGCGAAGCTTGCCGTTGATCTGGATCGCGATTGTCACTTCGTCCTCCACCAGCAGCGCCGGATCAACCTTGGGCCACGACGCATCCGCAATCAATCCCTGCCCGCCAAGCGATGCCCAGGCCTCCTCGGCGACATGGGGCACCATCGGCGATACCAGCTTCAACAGCCCCTGAATGGCGGCGGTGCGCGATGCAGAGGGCGGCGCACGGTCAATCGCATTAGTCAGCTCGTACAGCCGCGCCACGGCCTTGTTAAAGCCAAGTGCCTCAATATCAGCACTGACCCCGGCGATCGTCTGGTGGAGCTTACGATCAAGCGCGATATCCTGGCCCTCAGCACCGGTTTGGGCGCCGCTTTCAGACTGGAGCAGCCGCCATAACCGCTGGATATAGCGCCACGATCCCTCAATCCCCGATTCGCTCCACGGCAGATCGCGCTCTGGCGGGGAGTCTGACAGCATGAACCAGCGCACAGCGTCGGCACCATATTGCTCGACGATCGGTTCGGGATCGACGGTGTTCTTTTTCGATTTCGACATCTTCTCGATGCGACCGACGGTGACGGGTTTACCGCCCGAGCGCTCAACCAACAGGCCGTCAATGCTAGCGATATCATCAGGCGACAGCCATTGGCCGTCGACTGACTTATAGGTTTCGTGGGTCACCATGCCTTGCGTGAACAGCCCGGCAAAGGGTTCGGCGACGTTCAGCCGACCGATATGCTGCAGCGCGCGCGTCCAGAACCGCGCATAGAGCAAGTGGAGAATCGCATGCTCCACGCCGCCAATATACTGGCCCACGGGCAGCCAAGCCTCGGCTTCAGCCTGATCAAATGGCCGGTCGGTGGGCTGGCTGGCAAAGCGGATGAAATACCAGGACGAATTGACAAAGGTATCCAGCGTATCCGTTTCGCGCCGCGCATCTGCACCGCATGATGGACAGGGGACATGCTTCCATGTCGGGTGTCGATCGAGCGGGTTGCCGGGGATGTCAAACGTCACGTCATCGGGCAGCACCACCGGCAATTGCTCACGCGGGACGGGGACGGCGCCACAGGCATCGCAGTGGATGATCGGTATTGGCGTGCCCCAGTAACGCTGGCGGCTGACGCCCCAATCGCGCAGCCGGAAGATCGTGCGGCCCGTGCCCCAGCCATCATCCTCTGCCCGGCGGATCACGGTGCGCTTGGCATCCTCGATGTCCATGCCGTCGAGGAAATGCGAATTCACCAGCGTGCCGGGGCCAGTATAGGCGGTATCGCCGACGAACAGCGGCGTGTCCTCGTCTCCGTCCGAAACGACGCGCGTAACGGGCAGGCCGTATTTGCGCGCGAAATCAAGGTCGCGCTGGTCATGCGCGGGCACGCCGAACACCGCGCCGCTGCCATATTCCATCAGCACGAAATTGGCGATGTACACCGGCAACTGCCAGTTCGGATCAAACGGATGCGTCGCGGTCAGCCCGGTATCAAAGCCCAGCTTTTCTTGCGTTTCAATCTCCGCTGCGGTTGTGCCGCCTTTGCGACAGCGTTCGATAAAGGCGGCGGCATCAGGGCTTGTCCCGGCGGCGGCGCGCGCAATCGGGTGATCGGCGGCGACCGCGACGAAGCTGGCACCAAAAATCGTATCGGGTCGGGTGGTGAACACCTCAACATCACCGCCGTTCGACAGTGCGAACCGAAATGCCAGTCCTTGGCTGCGCCCGATCCAGTTTTCCTGCATCAGCTTGACCTTGTCGGGCCACGCATCCAGCCCGCCGAGCCCGGCGAGCAGATCATCGGCAAAATCGGTGATTTTCAGGAACCACTGGTTCAGCTTGCGGCGTTCAACCAGCGCGCCGGATCGCCAGCCGCGCCCGTCAATTACCTGTTCATTGGCCAACACGGTCATGTCGACCGGATCCCAGTTCACCGCCGATTCGCGCCGATACACCAGCCCGGCGGCCAACAGATCAAGAAACAGCGCCTGTTCATGCCCGTAATATTCGGGTTCGCAGGTAGAAAGCTCCCGCGACCAATCAAGCGCAAAGCCCAATTGTTTGAGCTGGCGGCGCATATTGGCAATGTTGGCGCGGGTCCAGTCGCCCGGGTGGACGCCCTTTTCCATCGCGGCATTTTCGGCGGGCATGCCAAATGAATCCCACCCCATCGGGTGCAACACATCATGGCCGGTCATCCGCCGAAAGCGCGCCAGCACATCGCCCATCGTGTAATTGCGGACATGGCCCATATGGATGCGCCCCGATGGATAGGGAAACATCTCAAGCACATAAGATTTTGGTCGGTTGCCGCCCGCTGGCGATGCGCCTGATGTGACCGCAAAGGTCTGGCGCTCATCCCAGATCGCCTGCCAGGCCGCGTCCGCCTTCAGCGCGTTGAAGCGCGGCGCCGTTGTCATCCGATCAGCCGGCGATGGCGGTGCGCCGCAAATCGCGGGCCCGGGTCAGAATAATGTCTTCCAGCTTTTGCGCGGTGGCCGCGCGCACCGGCGCGTCAACCCATTCGCTGTTGCGGTTGATCTGGCGTTGAACGGCAACGCGCAGCGCATCGGCACGCAAATCGCGATCAAGGATGGAAATCGTTACCTTCATCCGCTCGGCAGGGGACGCTGGGTTGATGTACCAGTCGCTGACGATCACGCCGCCGTTTGAATCGGTTTGCAGCAACGGCATGAAGCTGATCGTGTCGAGCGATGCACGCCACAGATAGCTGTTCACGCCAATCGTGGTGATTTGCGATGCGGCCAAATCGCCGCGAGGCCGATCCTTTGAGCCGCCGCCACAGGCAACGAGAGGAAGGGCGAGCGAGGCCACGAACGCGGTGCGCAACAGGCGGGTCATGGGCTAATCCCTGGACGAATGAAAAATAATCCTCTGGCCTCTACAGATCGTATCGTCAGCCCGCAAGCATGCCGCACAATGACTGAACGGCCGGTTGATGGCCCGTGGATTGTGGGCGGATTGCAACACTCTTTCCACAAAGCGACATCGCCCGGTGGTGCGGCGTTCGCAAATCCCTATAGAGAATATTTGGAGTCGAAGGATTCGCCGTGTTGAAGCGCCGTATCATTGCTGGATCCATATTGGGGACGTTGATCGTCGCCGGTCTGGTCGTGCCAGCATTCGGCGCGTCAGAGGGGGCCCGCCGTTTGGTGCCCGCAGAGCGCGCCATTACCCGCAGCTTTGCAACCTTTACACCTGCGTCAGCCGATCCAAAGCTTGCCGCTTTGCTCGCCCGCAGCGGCATCAGCGACAGCGATTTCCGCTTCACGCCTTCTGAAACGCGCCGCAACGGCAGCCGGGCAGTGACTGTGGCCGTTCGCGCGCGCTCAATTACGGTATCGCGTGACTCGCAGACGGCTGGTGCAGCCGAATTGGCGCCAGGCGCATCAATCGGGCTTGCGCCGATTGCGTATAATCTGGGCGTGTCGGTGGGCTGGAAGCGTTTTGCGCTGTCGGGTGATGTTGCCCGGCTTGATCTGGGTGGCGCGCCGGGCAGCCGCGAATCACTGGGTGTTGGCGTTAGCTATTCGGGCAAGCGCGCATCAGCCCGCTTGCGCGCAACCGCTGATCGGCCGCTGGGCGATGCGCCGAAATTTATCTCGGACGATCCCAGCATGGCGATTGACGTGGGCGGTGCCTTTACGGTGGCGCGCAATATCGATCTGACAGCCGGGCTTCGTTACAAGCGCGAACTGAACAACCGGCTCGATCGGCTGGCCGATAACCGGCGTGATAGCCAGGCCGTCTATATCGGTACTGCGCTGCGGTTCTAATCCCAGGGCTTAGGGTGGGGGCTTAGTCTCAGGACTTGCGGCCACTGATATCGCGAATTTCTGGTTCAATCCAGGCATCAATCGCAGCCCAACCGTAAAATCCAGCAGATTTCAGGTGCCTTGAATGGCGCTTTTGAATCCCGCCTAGGGCGATTGCCGGCATATCCGCTTGCCGCGCAAGCGACGCCGCGCGGGCAAGCCCCAGCGTTCGCGTCCCCGGATGCGACCGGGTCGCAAAAACCGGCGAGATCAGCACCATATCGGCCTTTGCCCGGTTCGCGCCGATCAGCTCTGGCAGATTATGTGCCGGCCAAGTCTGGATGCCCCGCGCGCGTTTTGCTGATCGTCCATGGATGCCCGCATTCCCTGGACCAAGACCATCGCCCCCGGCCACGATCAGCATCAGCCGCCGCCTGCGTGCCACCTTTGCCACCTGCAGATACAGATTGCGTCGCGCGCAAATTTCAAGGGAATAGTGGCGAAAGATCACGCCCTGCCCGCGTGGTACGCGCTCAAGCGCATCCCATAAAGCCCGGCCCATGCGTTCGTCAGTCATCAGCCACTGTGTGGGAATCCGGGGGTGACGCGCGCGCATGCGCGTGGCTATAGCACGCCGATGATAGACCGCGATCCTGCCGAACGTCTTGCCGATGTGCATGCCGCCATTGCCGCCGCGGCAACGCTGGCTGGCCGCCCCGCGGTGGATGTGACCCTGATCGCGGTATCAAAAACCCAGCCGGTGGCGGCGATCCGCCCGCTGATTCAAGCCGGGCAGATGGTTTTTGGTGAAAACCGGGTGCAGGAAGCCGAACAGAAATGGCCTGCGCTGCGTGACGAAGCGTCGGGCGTGGCATTGCACCTGATTGGCCAGCTCCAGTCGAACAAGGTTGAGGCGGCGGTGGCGTTGTTTGATGCCATCCACAGCGTCGACCGGCCATCGCTGGTCGATGCGCTGGCGCGGGCGATGGACAAAATCGGGCGTCGTCCTGCCTGCTTTGTTCAGGTCAATATTGGCGATGAAGCACAAAAGGGCGGTGTGCCCACGGCAGAATTGGCCCAATTGATCACTGACGCCCGGCGACTTGGTTTGCCGATCGCGGGGTTGATGTGCCTGCCCCCTGCAAAGCGTGAACCGGCACCGTATTTTGCGCTGCTCGCCAAATTGGCGCGTGACAATGGGCTGGCTGGTCTCAGCATGGGGATGTCGGGCGATTATGAAACGGCGGTCACGCTGGGGGCAACGCATGTCCGCATTGGCAGCGCGTTGTTTGGGGCACGGACATGAGGTTTGCAGGGATCATCTTTGATTTTGATGGCGTGCTGATCGACAGCGAATATGTCGGCAACAGCCAGATCGCGGCGTTTCTAAGCAGTGCGGGGCACCCCACGACGGTTGAACAGTCGATGGCCCAGTTTATGGGTCTTGCCGACCGCGATTTTCATGCCGCTGTGGAAAACTGGATTGGCGGCCCCTTGCCCGATGAATTTCACACAGCGCGCGCCGCCGAGGATAGCCGGGTGATGGCAGAGGGGATCGATGCGGTTCACGGCGCGATTGATTTTGTTCAATCGCTGCCACCCACGCTGCCCCGCGCCATCGCCTCATCAAGCTCGACGCGCTGGATTACGCGCCATCTCGATCATATCGGCCTGCGCGCCGCCTTTGGTGATCAGATCTTCAGCGGCAAGGAACATGTCGAACGGGGTAAACCCGCGCCTGACCTGTACCTGCATGCCGCATCGGCGATTGGCGTGCCGATCGAATCTTGCGTGATCCTGGAGGATTCACCTGTGGGCGCGCGCGGGGCGGTGGCATCGGGCGCATTTGTGATCGGGTTATGCGCGGGGATGCATTGCGGGGCCGATCATGCGGCGGTGCTGCGGGATATTGGCGTCAATGCCATTGCGCACGACTTTGGCGACGTGGCGCGGCTGGTCGGTTGAAAGCCCTGGCCTAAAATTCGGGGTCCCTAAAATTCGTGACCAGTGCGATCACGCTTGGTGGCCAGATAGCGCTCGTTATGCGGGTTGGCGGGCAGCTTGTGCGGCACGCGTTCAATTACCCCGATTCCGGCTGCTGCCAATTGAGACACTTTCTGGGGATTATTGGTCAAAAGCCGTACCGAACGTTGACCAAGCAGGGCCAACATGCGCGCAGCGACGCCAAAATCGCGCGAGTCGACCGCAAATCCCAACCGCGTATTGGCATCAACAGTATCGAACCCCTGATCCTGCAGCGCATAGGCGCGTAGTTTATTGATCAATCCAATCCCGCGCCCTTCCTGCCGCAGATACAGCAAAATGCCCCAGCCGCTGGCAGCGATGGCGGCGATGGCGGCATCAAGCTGCGGCCCGCAATCGCATTTCAGGCTGCCGAGCACATCGCCCGTCAGGCATTCGCTGTGCAAGCGGACGAGCGGGGGATGTCCATTGGGTGCACCGATCATCAGCGCGACATGCTCGCCCGGCATTTCCGGGGTGCGAAAAGCCACCAGTTCTGCCGATTCGGCACCGGCAATGGGCAGGTGCGCGCGCGCCGCAATCGTCAGGCGCTGGGCATCTTGATGTTCGTCAATGTCGTCAGGCGACAGGATCAATCCAGCGTCTGCGCCATGCAGAACAAAGAACGCCGGCAGCATCCCCGCCATTGTAGCAAGGCGCAGCGCGGCCGCAGCCGCTGACCGATTGGCGATCTCTGCAGTGCGGAATGGCCCCTTGAACGGGGTGAGCAGATCAAATTGCGGATCGGCCAGCGCGGTGGCAGTGGCAAAATCAAGCCACGGCGCGCGATCTATCATCACCGGGCATTCGGGGGCGGCGGCGGGGGCCTGGTTGGTCAGCTTTAACGTCGCTGCCCTGCCAGAGGAGATCAGCACCGTCGCTTCGCCTTGCGGGTCGAATGCAGTCAGCCGAACCGGATCAGCCGTTTCAATCGCGAGTACCGCAATCATTCCCTGGTCCGTCCGAACGGCAACCGGCCAGCCGCGTCGCAGCGAATCAATCGCCTGGGCCACCAGCCGCGCGCTCACAAGGTGAACTCGGTGGTGATCGGGATGTGATCAGACGGTTTTAGCCAGCTTCGCGCTTCTTCCAGCACGTGGTGCCGCGTTGCCGTGGCGGCCAGTTCGCTGCTTGCCCACATATGGTCTAGCCGCCGTCCACGATCAGAGGCAGCCCAGTCCTTTGCGCGGTAGCTCCACCAGGTGAACAGGCGGTCGGGGGCCGGGATGAAGTGGCGGCCAAGGTCCGTCCAGTTCCCCGCGGCTTGCAGTTGCGCCAGTGTTTCCGCTTCCAACGGTGTGTGGCTGACCACGTCGATCAGCTGCTTGTGGCTCCATACGTCCGATTCGAGCGGCGCAATGTTGAAATCACCCAGCAGTAACGTTGGCCCTGTCACCCCTTCTGACCACCGCGTCATCCGTTCCAGAAAATCGAGCTTTTGGCCGAATTTGGGGTTCAGCTCTCGATCGGCGATGTCACCGCCGGCCGGCACATAGACATTTTCGATCCGGATGCCGTTGTCGAGCAGCACCCCCAAATGCCGGGCTTCGCCATTGGCTTGCCAGTCGAACCGGTCGTGCGCGTGCAGTGGCAACTTGCTGATGATCGCCACGCCGTGGTGCATCCGTTGGCCGTTCAGCGCGAGATGGGGATAGCCAAGCGCGCGAAAAGCCGCCGCCGGAAAATCGCCGTCCATTACTTTGGTTTCCTGCAGGCACAGGATATCGGGCGCCGATTCGCGCAGGAAGCGCTCGACAATGTCGATGCGGAACCGCACCGAGTTGATGTTCCACGAAGCGATCTTGATTGTTTCGGCCATGCCGCGATGTAACCCCGTGATGGGCCCACCGCTAGCCAGCCGGTTGGCTGTGGACCAGAAAAGCGACCGATACAGAAAGGCCCCCGCTCCGGGGGCTTGGAGCGAGGGCCGACCTAGCGTTCGTCACGCAGGCAGAACGGATGATGCAGGGTAACAGGGGGAAAACCCGGCATCGCTCCGTTCGCAACACTGTTTTAGCGCCCTAAACCTGTCGCCAATATGAATGAAGTCGCGGGGCGAAACAAAAACCGCGATCAACCGAAACGATCGAGCGATCAGTTTCGGCCCCCACGAAGCGTGGGATCAGTCCAGCGAAACGCGCGGTCGGCAACCGGGCGATTGAACAATTGGTTCGACAAGCGAATGGTCGTCCGGTTGTTCTGGGCGTCAAGCGCGACCCAGCCCTGCATCATCAGCCCACCCGGCGCGCTGGCGTCGCGCGCGAAAACCAGGGTGATTCGCCCATATTCGGGATGCCGCGGATCACTCGCCTCAACCGAGATTACGCGCGGGTCTGCTGTGCGCACCACCTTGGCGAAACGCGAGATATCCTTGTTGGGATCAAGCAACACTCCCAGCGGTGAGTTGCCGATTGGCCAACGTTGTTTCTGGCGGACCGAATAATCCAGAAACCACAGGGCCTTGCCATCACCCACGATCAGGATGGGCACGCCCTTCTCATATTGGAAGCGGATCTTGCCGGGCTTTTTCAGCGCGAGTGTGCCGTCCAGCGTTTTGCCATTGCGGTCGGTTTGGCTGAAATTGGCGGTCAAGCTTTCAACCGAGCGCAAATGATCCTGCACCAGCGCGAGGTCACCGGTCGCAGGTGCTGCGATCGCCACCGGCATCGCCAGGATCAACGGCAGTGCAAACAACAGCGCAAACAGGGGCCGAAATGTCACGCGATCTTTCTCCAGCATGGGCAGGAACAACTGCACCGCCATTGGCGCTTTGGCTTGAACGGGTGGTGAACATGCGGGTTCCGCCACCGAATTGTCGATGGTGGTTAGAGCGGACGGCCTTCCTGATCCATCAGCACTTCACGCCGGCCCACATGATCGGGTTTTGATACAAGCCCGTCCTTCTCCATCCGTTCGACGAGCCGGGCCGCGCTGTTATACCCAATGCGCAATTGGCGCTGCAGCCATGACGTCGACGCCTTTTGGCTTTCGGCCACCAGCTGGCGGGCATTGCGATATTGCTGATCCTCCGCCGAATCCTCACCGTCGGGCGCGCCGTCGAGCGCAAAGCCATCTTCGGGTTCTTCGGTGACGGACTGGATATAATCGGGCTGCCCCTGGCTGCGCCAATGGTTGGCCACCGCCTGTACCTCGTCGTCTGACACGAATGGGCCGTGGACGCGTGCAATCTGCTTGCCGCCCGGCATGTAGAGCATATCCCCCTTGCCGAGCAGCTGTTCAGCCCCCTGTTCGCCCAAAATCGTCCGCGAATCGATTTTTGAGGTTACGTGAAAGCTGATTCGCGTCGGTAAATTGGCCTTGATCACGCCGGTGATGACGTCGACCGACGGGCGTTGGGTTGCCATGATCAGATGGATGCCCGCTGCGCGCGCCTTTTGCGCGAGACGCTGGATGAGGAATTCCACTTCCTTGCCCGCCGTCATCATCAGATCGGCGAGTTCGTCGACGATGATGACGATTTGCGGCAGCGGCTGAAAATCAAGCTGTTCTTCTTCATAAATCGGCTGGCCGGTTGCCTGATCATAGCCGGTTTGCACCTTGCGGCCGAGCGGCTGGCCCTTGGCTTTGGCGGCGCGCACCTTGTCATTGAACGAGGCCAAGCTGCGGACATTGACCGAGGCAAGCATCCGGTAACGATCCTCCATCTGCTCCACCGCCCATTTCAGCGCGCGTACCGCCTTGGCTGGCTCGGTCACGACAGGGGCAAGCAAATGCGGAATATCAGCATACATCGACAGTTCGAGCATTTTTGGATCGATCATGATCATCCGACACTGATCGGGCGTTAGGCGATAGAGCAACGATAGGATCATGCAGTTCAGCCCAACCGATTTGCCCGACCCGGTGGTGCCCGCAACCAGCAGATGCGGCATGGGCGCAAGATCGGCGATCACCGGATCACCAGCGATGTTCTTGCCCAAAATGATCGGCAGCTGCGCCGATTGATCTTCAAAGCTCTGGCTGCCGACCAGTTCGTGCAGGTTTACCGATTCGCGGCGCGCATTGGGCAGTTCAATGCCGATCACGCTGCGCCCCGGAATTGTCGCAACACGCGCCGAAATCGCTGACATGTTGCGGGCGATATCATCGGCGAGCTGGATGACGCGGCTGGCCTTGATCCCGCTGGCAGGCTCGAGTTCGTACATCGTGACGACCGGGCCAGGTCGCACCTCAACAATGACGCCTTTTACATGGAAATCGTCGAGCACTGATTCGAGCAGCCGCGCATTACGTTCCAGCGCGGCCTTATCCACCACCGGATTGCCGCTTTTGGGGGATGGCTTCAGCAGATCGAGCGGGGGCAACCGGTAATTGTCGCGCAGATCAAGCGAGGTTTGCTTGGTGCGCGGTTTGGCAGTGGACGGGGCCAGTGCGCGTTCGGCGATCACTGGGCCAGGCCGGTTCTCGGGCGCGGCGACGGGTCGCGGGATCGGCTTGCGCGGCGGCGCGGCGAGCGGCTCCTCTGCCAGCAGCTCGGGCAGCGTATCGGCGCGGGGTGCCGGTAAGCGAAACTGCCATTGCCGCTCGCTCAGGTCGATGTCATAACTCCACGCATATAGCGCCACCCCGCCAAGCCCCAATATCAGGCCAAGCGCGCGATCAACCCACAGGATTGCGGTCGGATCACCCATCTGGGCGGTGCCCCAGCGCAGCAGCGTGGCAAGCGACAGGCCAATCGCCCCGCCATAGCCCGCCGGCAGCGCATTAACGGCCGTTGATGACACAAAGGCAAATGCCGTCGCCATCAACGCCGTGCCGCCAAATCCTTTCAGGATCATGCGGCCCCAGCCCTGCACCGGCACATCGCGCCACAGTCGCGCGGCCAGCACCAGCCCAAAGGGTAAGATCAGCACCACCGGCCAGCCCAGCAACGCGAGCAGCGCATCGGCAATCATCGCGCCTGGGCTGCCAACCATATTGCGCGCCGGGCCTGCAGCAGCGGTGCTGAGCGACGGATCGCCGGGGGCATAGCTGATCAGGCAGGCCGCGATCATGATTGTGACCGCGACAATCACCATCGCCGCTATCAGGGATCGGCTGCGGCGGGCACCATGCCGCATGGTTTCGCGCCACAAAGGCGGTTGCGCCTGGCTCGCCATGTGCGTTTCCTTCACAAATGTACGCTTGATGTTCCACAATCGCCCCGCGCGAGTCTCGCGTCAAGATGGCGCGGTTGAATACCGGCTTTGGCCGGGGGAATTGGCAGCACGCATTGCGGCCGCTAGGACCGGTTTATGGATCAAGCAGACGTAATCATTCTGGGCGGGGGCCTTGTCGGGTGCAGCCTGTCTCTGGCGCTCGCAGCGCACGGTATCTCCACCATTGTGGTCGATCCCGCTGATCCAGCGGTTACGCTGGCGGCGAACTTTGATGGCCGGGCTTCGGCAATTGCCAGCGCCAGCCACCGGATGCTCGACGCGATTGGCGTCGGCGCGCGGTTGGCGGGCAAGGGCTGCGCGATCGAATCGATCCGGGTCAGCGACGGGCTGGCCCCCGGCGCGCTCGATTTTGTGCCAGATGCCAGCGACGGCGCACTGGGCACCATGTACGAGAATCGTTTGTTGCGCACCACGCTGCATCAGGCAGCGATGGCGGCGGATTTGGTCGATTTGCGGATGCGAACCCGCGCGACATCAGTGAAGCGCGATGGCGCGGGCGTGCGGATGACGCTTGATTCGGGCGCGGAAATCGCCGCTCCGTTGATGATCGCCGCTGAAGGGCGCAATTCCCCCACGCGCACTGCCGCTGGAATCACGATTGCGCATTGGCAATATCATCACAACGCGATCATCACGGCATTTGACCATGCCCGCCCGCATCAAAATTGCGCTTTCGAAATTTTCTATCCCGCCGGGCCATTTGCCATTCTGCCGCTGTTGCCGGCTGAGGGCCGTAACCGATCAGCACTGGTGTGGACGGTGAGTGAGGGCGACGCGCCGGGCATGTTGAAACTGTCCGATCGCGGGTTTCTGGCAGAGGCAGAGCGGCAGATGGGCGGTTTTCTGGGGCCGCTCAGCAATCTTGCGCCGCGCTCCACCTATCCGCTTGGGTTCCACCATGCTGCACGAATCACAGCAGAGCGGCTGGCGCTGGTGGGGGATGCCGCGCACGGCATTCACCCGATTGCCGGGCAGGGGCTAAATCTGGGTTTCCGTGACGTTGCAACGCTGACCGAAGTGTTGGTCGACGGAAAAAGGTTTGGGCTTGATCTGGGCGACCCCGCCTTGCTGGCACGGTATGAGCGGTGGCGCGGGCTGGATACGTTGATGGTGGCCATGGCAACCGACACGCTAAACCGCCTGTTCGGGGTGCCTGGCAAAACCGCAAGCGCGGTACGCCGGTTCGGGCTAAGCGCCGTGCAGGCAATCCCGCCGCTAAAGGCCCGGTTTATGGCCGAAGCACGCGGTGAAAGCGGCGACTTGCCCAAGCTGTTGCAGGGCGAAACGGTTTAGTCTGTGTCAGGTTTGTCGGCGGCGGTGCGGGCCGCATTGCTGCCCGTGCGGCGGACAGTATCGATTTTCTCCATCGCTGCCACTTTTCGGGGTTCGAACAGGTTGGCGAGCATCATCCACAATCCCAGGCCAATCGATCCGCAGAGCTTGTCTTAGCCGCGCATCAGGCACTTCCCGCCAAATCTCGCGCTTGATCGGCCAACATCACCGCCACGCCGCCGCGGATTGGATACGCCAAAGCCGCGGCATCCGAAATCAATTCCTGCGCGTCTGCATCAAGGCGGAGCGGCGACCTCGTCACGGGGCAAACGAGTATAGACAGCAACCACGGATCAATCAGCCGGGTATCACTCACTGCAGCGTCACCGATTCCTCACCGTCGTGCCGCCCGAAAAATTGCATCAACTGCACGATCAATTCTGCACGATCCTCCAGACTCTGCGACTCGAGCAGGGCCTGTTTTGCAGCGACATCAAAGGGGGCAATCTGCGCCACGCCGTTCACCAGCGATTCGTCGTCGAGCCGGGCCACCGCTTCCCAATCGACCGCGTAGCCCTGAATATCGGCAAAGCGCCGCGATTCCATCTCAAGCGCCGCCCGGCCAGACAGGGAGAGTATCTCCTGTTCCCCGGCGGTCGGCATCAGCTCGGCCTCAACCTGGCGGAACGGTGTGGCCACATCGAGCTCGCGGACGATACGGAACAGCGACAGCCCTTCAAGCACCAGATTATAGCGCCCGTCGTCAAGCATCTCGAACTGCGCAATTTTGCCAACACAGCCGACCTGAAAAAGCGGCGGCGGATTCCCCTCTGCGCGCGGCTGCACCATGCCGATGCGCCTGTCGCGCGCCATCGCATCGCTCATCAGCGCCTTGTATCGTTCTTCAAAGATATGGAGCGGTAAGTGCATGCGCGGGAATAGCAGTGCGCCGGGCAACGGGAAAACCGATAGCCGGGTGGTGGTGCGATCGCGCGTCATCCGAACAAAATCGCCGACAAGCGCCGACGCTGTGCCGATACCCATGGATCTTCCAGTCCGACCACCTCGAATAACTTCAGCAGGCGTTGCCGTGCAGCGCCTTCGTCCCAGGTGCGATCATCGGCGATCATGGCGAGCAGTGTATCGGCCGCTGAATCACGGTCTCCCGCAGCCATTTGGCCACCTGCGAGCTCAAAGCGCGCGGGCATATCAGCGGGGTTGGCTGCAACGGCTGCTGCCAGCCCGGCCAGATCATCAACCGGCCTTGCCTCGCGTGCCAGCGCCAGGGCCGCTTGGGCGCGGCTGATTTCGGGCAGTTTAGCGACGTCTTCGGGCAATGTTGCGATGGCTGCTTCGGCTTCGTCCGGCTTTCCACTGGCGATGAGCGCGCGAATACGGCCTGACAACACGCCGGGATGATCGGGCGCCATTTCTAACAGCTGGTCAAAAATGCTCAGCGCACGCTCGCCATCACCGTCGCCCAAAACCTGTTCGGCCATCGCGATCACCGGTTCAATATCGGCTTCTGCCGACGCCCCTTCGGCCTGAACGGGAAGCTGGCGCAAAAGCTGGTCCAGCATGGTCCGCATCGCCGATTCGGTGCGCGCGCTGGTCAGGTCAGCAACCAGCTGGCCTTCGAACATTGCATAGACCGTGGGGATGGATTTGATTTGAAACTGCGCGGCGATAAACTGGTTCTTGTCGGTATCGATCTTGGCCAGCACCACGCCCTTATCGGCATAGGCCGCCGCGATCTTGTCGAGCATCGGCGCCAGCGCCTTGCACGGACCGCACCATTCCGCCCAGAAATCGATAATGACCAATTTGGTCATCGACGGCTCTACAACGTCACGGCGAAACGCCTCAATTGCTACGCGTTCAGCGGGGGACATGCCCAGAGTAGCCAAGTGTCGCTCCTGTGCCTTACGGCGAAATGATGGTCTGCGCCTTATGTGGGCGCTTATCGGGTGAAGCCAACCCTTTTCGACATGGCAATCCTCACGGGGCTATTTTGGGGCCATGATCCTGGCGGAATTGGCGCGCCGCAGCACAGGGGTACAGCGCAAAGCGTCGATAGGTCGTATCCGGGCTTGCCGTACCCCCAAGCCGATGCTAACAGCCCGCCCTCACCCCGTCCACGGCCTTGCCGGGACGAAGTCGCCAGAGCGGGCGTAGCTCAGGGGTAGAGCACAACCTTGCCAAGGTTGGGGTCGAGGGTTCGAATCCCTTCGCCCGCTCCAGTTTTCTCCAAGAAAAATCAATACTTAACGGCGCAAGCCGAGATTGATTTTCGTATTACGTGCCTCAAATTTGGCCCCGCGTAACAGTGGCGTAATATGCTGGGACGGAATGGCCGGATAGCCGTAGCGCAGGTTTGGACAGCCGTTTCGGCGTGATCAAAACTTTACCACCCATTCTTGAATCCCATCGCGACCCTGTCGCTTGATTGCGGTCTGGGCTTTCAATCGCCGCCCGCAACGGTTTCGGTTCTGGACGCTGCTGACGGAAAGTCACTCTGGCCCCAGCGCGGATACGACTCAATAAGAGCTGAGCGCTTCCTGACCTCAGGCAGGTTGCGTCTGCCCGCCATGCCTCCACTCAAAGCCGCAGCACGCCATCGGCATAGGTGCTGGGATGCTCGATCATATGAACCTCAATGCCGGATATGACGGTCATGAAATGGCTTCGCGACTGCGATACCGGTCATCATAGTTTTGAAGTGATGCCTAGATCAGCATCGGAAAGAACCGCGAAATTAGCTGGTCGCAATTGGCATAGCTCGAACTGCCACAGAACCACTCGCTCGCAATAGCCGCTGATCCCTGGGCTCGAAGCCTGTCCTCCTTCAATCAACCCGTGAAGGGTCCGCTACGCGTGCGCGTGCGGCCGCAGCTTTGCTGCGGTGATTGCGGCCAG
>MSXR01000022.1 GCA_002083655.1 Proteobacteria bacterium ST_bin14
ATGACGGGTGATCCTGAATTACGGTACGATGCTCTAGGCGCTGACGGGCAATGAATCGGCCGTTTCGGCACCGTCGCCGGATGACGCCGGGTTCGATTGCAGCTCGCTCCACACCGTCGTCGGCATCATCCCGTCGCCCAGCCCCGTGATTAACCGCGCGCCGCGATCAAACGTCACGTAACTCCACAGCCACTGCATGCCCACCACGGCCCTGCTGCGAAAATCGGCGAGGTAGAAAAGATGCGCCGTTGACCAGACGACCCAGGCGCTGAAACCGCTCAACTGCGTCCGCCCGAAATCGGCGACCGCGCGCTTGCGGCCAATCGTCGCGAGGTTGCCGTAATCCTTGTAGACAAACCGCCCCGGTGGCTTTCGCTTGCGCACCGTGGCGGCGATGATGCGCGCGACGTGCTTGCCCTGTTGCTTGGCAGCGGGCGCAACGCCGGGCACGGGCCGGTCGCCCTTGCCGGTCACCACCGATGTATCGCCGATACAAAAAATATCGGGATGGCCGGGGACACTGAGGTTGGGCCGAACAACAACCCGACCAGCGGCATCTGCGTCTGCCCCCAGCCAGGTTGCGGCAGGCGATGCCTTCACCCCGGCTGCCCAAACAATCACGGCGGCGGACAGTTTTTGCGTACCGATCATCACTGAATCGGCGGTTACATCGGTCACCCGCTCGCCCAGCCGCACCTCTACGCCCAGCATTTCCAGCGACTGCCGGGCCTTTTCAGAAAGTGCAGGCGGGAATGCGGGTAGCAACCGACCCGCCGATTGCACCAGCACCACATGAATGCAGCTGGGCGATAAATGGCGGAAATCGAGATCGGCGGCGTGGCGGGTAAGCTCTGCAATCGCGCCGGCCATCTCCACTCCGGTTGGCCCACCGCCAATCACGACGAAGGTCAGATGTTGGGCACGGGTGACGGGATTTTCCTGCCGATCAGTCTCAGCACGCTCCATCGCGACCAGAATTTTGGATCGCACGCGGATCGCATCATCAATCGTCTTGATGCCGGGCGCATCCGCCCCCCAATCGTCCCGCCCAAAATAGCTGTGGCGCGCCCCTGTCGCAATGACGAGCGCATCATAGGCGAGCGTGGTGCCGCTTTCGAGCAGCACACGGTGCCCGCCGGGATCGACCGAAACGACGCTGTCGAGCAGCACCCGCGTGTTGCGATATTTGCGCACAATTGCGCGGATCGGTGCGGCAATATCCGCTGGCGACAGCGCGGCCGTCGCCACCTGATACAGCAATGGCTGAAAAAGATGATGGTTCTGGCGGTCAATCAGCGTAACGTTGGTGCGGGCATGTCTGAGCCCGCGCCGCCGCCAGCCCGCCAAAGCCGGCGCCGATGATGATGACTTCGGGCGTGCGCCGTGCTTTTTTCCCCATCATTGGACTCTATACCTGATCGGCGTACCTTATCAGGCAATAATGGTGCTCTGGACGCTCAGAACCAGCCCATGACGGTCACTGCAAACGGCGTCCACCACCCCACCCGCACGCCTGCGCTGCGTAATGCTGCGCCCGTCCAGGCATTGCACGTCCGCACCGCATCATAGCGGCCGCGCCCGGCATAAAATGCATCATGGCGATCATAACCATGCCGGTGCGCCGGGTGGGTGCCGTCCAGGCTGGCCCGGATGAACGCGGCCAGCCGGCGATACTCTTGCGGTCGCAGAATGATGACGCGCTGATCGATATTGGGCGTCGGTCGCTCGACATGCTCAACATGCACCAGCGTATCGTCGCTGCCGGTCGCGGCGTGGAGCGTGGTAGACAGCCGAATGTCGGTCCAGCGCGGCGTGCCCAGATAAAAGGCGCGCTCGCCCCAGCCGATCGCGAGGTGCGTGCGCGCGGCATATCGCGGATCCGCAATGTCACTTGGGCGGGCGATGCCGCGCCAGTCCACACCTGCCGCGACTTTGGGCACGATCAGTCCGGTATGAATACCGTTGGTCTCGACGAAAATCTCAATGCCCTGTGATGGGGCATGCCAGTTGGCGCTTGTCGGGATGGCGCCGCCGATCAACCCTGCCGCGACATAGCCAAGCACCGCCAGCACGATGCCGCCGACCACTGTCGCTATCACCCTGCTCAGACTGGCCATTATCCGCCTCCCCGCAGGTCAGGTTAGCGCGTTGCGGCTATGGTGGACCAGCATTTTCAGGCACAGCTGCCAGAATGTCGGCAATCGCCAGCAGCACCGCGGGGCGCAATTGCACGCCGACATGATTGCTCCGAACCTCGATATCGCGCGCGAGCGGCTGGCCCGGTGCGCGGCAGGCAAGGCCGTTCACCAAGCCGTCGCTGCGGCTCCAGATCGCCGTGGAGGGCACGGCCAGCGGGGCGGCACAGGCGCGGCTCCAGGCGCGGGCAACATCGCTGTCGATGCTGTCCCCCGTCAGCCATTCGAACGCACGCCACACATTGGTATCGCGCGGATCGCCTGCAAAGGGCGAGCTGACGGTGATGACTTCGCGGATCAGATCGGGGCGCTGATTGGCCGCGAACCGCGCCATCATCCCGCCCAGGCTGACACCGATCAGGGTCACTGGCGCGCCCGTCTCGGCATGAATCCGCTCGATCCGGGCGATCAGCCGCGCGCCATCATCGCCGATCGCACGGCGACCCAGATTGCGCCCGAGCCCCCAAGGATAGGAGCGATAGCCTAGCCGGGTCAGGAACCGGCGCAACACGATATTCGATCGATCACTGTTCACCAGCCCCGGCAGCACCAGCACCGGCCGCCCATCGCCGGGCGGTGCCGCCTGCAGTTTTTTGCCCGCCAGAAGCAGCGATCCCACCACCCATGCGGCACGCGGCCATTCGGCGGCGAACACGATCGGTGAGGGCGGTCCGTATGTCATTGTCTATCGCAACCCTATTTCTTGTCTTCGAATGGCTGTGATATGGGGAGTAAATGGAAAAAGACACGCATGTCCTTGATCGCCCCCCCGAAGGGGCCGCCGCCGATTGGACGATCCCACAAGATTGGGGACGCTATACGGCGCACGAACATGCGGTGTGGGATACGCTGTATGCGCGGCAGGCAAAGCTGTTGCCGGGCCGCGCTTCTGCTGCATTTCTGCGCGGGCTGGATGCATTGCAACTCTCCACATCCGGCATCCCGAATTTTGAAGAGCTGTCCGAACGGTTGATGAAGCTCACCGGCTGGCAAGTGGTGGCGGTGCCCGGTCTGGTGCCAGACGACGTGTTTTTCGATCACATGGCCAACCGGCGGTTTGTGGCGGGCAACTTCATCCGCCGCGCCGATCAGCTCGATTACCTGCAGGAACCCGATGTTTTCCACGATGTTTTCGGCCATGTGCCGATGCTGGCTGACCCGGCGTTCGCCGATTACTGTGTAGCGTATGGCGAAGGTGGCAAGCGCGCGTTGCAACTGGGTGGCCTGGGTTATCTAAGCCGACTCTATTGGTACACGGTCGAATTCGGGCTGATCCAGCAGGACGACGGGCTGCGCATCTATGGGGCAGGCATCGTCTCCAGCGCATCAGAAAGCCATTTCGCGCTGGAAGACGCCAGCCCAAACCGGCTGGGCTTTGACCTGCAACGCGTGATGCGCACGGAATACCGGATCGATGATTTTCAGCAGAATTACTTCGTGATCCCCAGCTTTGACGCGCTGCTGCGCGTGACGGTGGAGACTGATTTCGCGCCGCTATACGATGCGATCAAGCCACTGCCGGACATCAAAATCGCCGATATCCTGCCCGATGATGTGGTCATCACCCGGGGGACGCAGGCTTATGCCCGCAGGCGCGACGGGGTGGTTGGATAGCCGCACATTGGCGATGCGCCACCACCCGCCCGATCAACCCGCCCAAGCCGGGACCGCGCCATCGCTGCGCCACGGCATTGGGTAATCGACGCCGCGCCGCAAGACGTGCATGGACCCGCAAATGACGATCATCATCGAAATCATTGGCTGGGCAGCGGCCCTGCTTATCCTTGTATCTTACCTGCTGGTGTCGATGGGGCGGCTATCGGGCACGTCGGTGACGTTCCAGTGGATGAACGTGGTTGGCGCAGCGGGGTTCATCCTGAACAGCGGATGGCACGGCGCATTGCCGTCTGCAGTGCTCAACATCGCCTGGGCTGGGATTGGCATTTTCACGCTGGTTCGGCTGGCGCGGGGCCGCGCACGCACGTGATGCTTAAACCACCTGCGATCTGGCGCGCCCATAGATAAAATACAGCAGCAAGCCCGCCCCATTCCAGATGAAGAACGCCGCCTGCGTCACGCCTTGCAGGCTCGTAAACAGATAGACGCACCCCAAAATCGCGGCCGGTGCGATCACCCAGGCCAAGGGCGTGCGGAAGGGCCGCCGCGCACCCGGATCCCGCCGCCGCAACACCAGCACGCATGCTGCCACCGCGATGAACGCGCACAACGTGCCAGCATTGGCCAGGCTGGCGATCACGTCCAATGGCACCAACCCGGCGATGATCGCAACGAACACCGCCGTCACAATCGTGATCCGCGCAGGGGTGCCGCGCCGATCAATCGTGGCCAGGCTTTGCGGCAGGAAACCGTCACGCGCCATCACCAGGAAAATCCGGCTCTGGCCGTAAAGGAACGCCAGCAGCACCGTGGGCAGCGCAATCGCGGCGGCGGCGGCGACCACCGTGGCAATCTGCGGCTGGCCAAGTTCACGCAGGATGAGGGCGAGCGGCTCGGTGCTGTCGGCAAAACGGGTAAAGCCAATTGCGCCCACAGCGGCCGCTGCCACCACCAGATAGATCACCGTGCAGGCAACCATCGATCCAACGATTCCGATCGCCAAATCGCGCTCGGGGTTCTTGGCCTCTTCGGCGGCGGTGGAGATCGCATCGAACCCGTAAAACGCGAAAAAGATGATCGCGGCAGCGCCCATCACGCCGTACTTCACCCCGCCCTCACCCGGCGCGCTGCCATAGCCATAGGGCGCGAACGGCTGGAGATTAGCGGCATCAAAATGCGGCAATGCCACGAACACGAACAGCGCCAGCGTTACAATTTTCAGCCCGACCAGCACGCTGTTCACCCGCGCACTCTCCCGCGTGCCGAGCAGCAGCAAGCCCGCAACCACCGCGATAATCAGCACGGCGGGCAAATTCACCACCCCGCCCAGCGCAGGCCCGTTGGCGAGCGCGGCGGGCACCACGATGCCCAGCCCCGTCAGGAAACCCACGGCATAGCCCGACCAGCCGACCGCCACGCTTGCCACCACCAGCGAATATTCCAGGATCAGGCTCCACCCCACGATCCAGGCGAAAATTTCACCCAGCACGGCATAGCTATAGGTATAGGCGCTGCCCGATGCCGGGATCATCGTCGCCATTTCAGCATAGCACAAAGCGGCGCATGCGCAGATGGCACCTGCCACCACAAAGCTGAGCAGCACCGCCGGCCCCGCCCGATCAGCGCCCACCCCGATCAGCGTCAGGATGCCGGTGCCGACAATCGCCCCCACGCCAAGCGCGACCAGGCTGGGCCAGCCAAGCGTGCGCGCCATGCGGTGCTCCACCGGGCGATCATCGCCATGCAGGATCGTTTTGGTGCGGAAAAGACTCATGAGTACCCCTGAACTACCCCCGCGATACGGGTTTTCGTCTTGCCGGACTTGTTCCGGCATCCTCCGTGCCCCAAAGAGCCCCTGACGCGTAAGGCACGCTGGACCCCGGAACAAGGCTCTCCTGAGTGAGTCGAAGGATCCGGGGTGACGGGTGTGTTTTTGGAGAGACCCAATGGATACCGCCCTTGATTTCGCGCTTGGCGAAACCGCTGACATGATCCGCGAGACGACGCAGCGCTTCGCCAGCGATCGCATCGCGCCGCGCGCCGCCGAAATTGATGAGCAGAATAAGTTCGACCGATCACTCTGGCCCGAAATGGGCGCGCTTGGCCTGCACGGCATTACCGTTGAGGAAGAATGGGGCGGGCTCGGCCTGGGCTATCTCGACCACTGCGTCGCGATGGAGGAAGTGAGCCGGGCCTCGGCCTCGATCGGCCTCAGCTATGGGGCGCATTCAAACCTGTGCGTCAACCAGATCCGCCGCTGGGGCAATCCGGAGCAAAAGGCGAAATATCTGCCCAAACTTATATCGGGCGAGCATGTCGGCGCGCTGGCCATGTCCGAAGCGGGGTCGGGATCAGACGTTGTCTCGATGAAGCTGAAAGCCGAACTGAAGGGCAATGATCGCTATGTCCTGAACGGCACCAAATTCTGGATCACCAATTCGACTGAGGCCGACACGTTGGTCGTCTATGCCAAGACGGGGCAGGGATCGGGCGGAATCACTGCTTTTCTGATCGAGCGCGGCATGGCCGGGTTCAGCGTGTCGAAAAAGCTCGACAAGATGGGCATGCGCGGCAGCGACACCGCCGAACTGGTGTTTGAGGATTGCGAAGTGCCCGCCGAAAACATCATGGGGCCGCTAAACGGTGGCGTCGGGGTGCTGATGTCGGGCCTTGATTATGAACGCGCGGTGCTGGCCGCCGGACCACTGGGCATCATGCAGGCATGCCTTGATGTGGTGTTGCCTTATGTGCGCGAACGCAAGCAATTCGGCCAGGCCATCGGCAGTTTCCAACTGATGCAGGCCAAGGTGGCCGACATGTATGTCGCGCTGAATTCAGCCCGCGCCTATGTCTATGCAGTCGCGCGGGCGTGCGATGCGGGCAAGACGACGCGGTTTGATGCGGCCGGCGCGATTCTGCTCGCCAGCGAAAATGCGGTGAGGGTGTCGCTGGAGGCAATCCAGGCGCTGGGCGGGGCGGGTTATACCAAGGAATGGCCCGTCGAACGCTTCCTGCGCGATGCCAAACTGTATGACATTGGCGCTGGCACCAACGAAATCCGGCGGTTTTTGATTGGGCGGGAGCTGATCGGCGCGGGTTAACCCTGCCTTCAATACAGAATAATCCGTCACCCACGAGCGCAGCGTGGGGCGTCTCGACGTCGGCCCTAGGGCCGAAGCGCGTCCTGAGCGGCTGGCTTGACGACCAGTCGAAGGGCTCGACACGAACGATTTCCGTGGCGAATCAATTTACAGCGATCCCGCCCGAGCGAGCCAGATCAGCCGGGCAGGGCAGCCGTATCCACTTTTTCCACCCAGTGCGGGAAGAATGAAGGCTGGCGGTTTGACCAGCCCGACGCCGTTGCCGCCGCCTCACTGATGGATTGCAGCAACTGGCGGCGCATATCAGGATGGAGATTGGGCAGTGCCGCCGCTGCACAAAAAGCACCCGGCAGCCACGGTCTGATCTGCGCGCCGATCAGGCGTTCATACAAGAACCGATAGGGTGCAAAGCCTGTCATCCGCCCCTGCCCCAGATCAAACGCGCTGATGGTCACGAGCGGCCCCAAAAACTGTTCCACCGATTCGAGACCGCTATCATCGGGTATCATCGCGCGAATATCAGGCAGGCGATCATAAAGGCGGGATTGCGCGCGAATGCTGGCGGCCTCCACGACATCGCGGGACCAGCGTTCCAGCGCATCCTCGCGATCCAGGCCGATATCAAGCGAGCGCCGAATATAGCGCTGTGTCGCCGCGCTGAACCCGGCGAATTCCTTCATTTCGGCCAATGCCATGGCACCAGCGGCTGGCTTCATTCTTGAACTCATCGCCCGATCCTGACCTCGCTTGCCTCATCCAAACCGAAACATGCGCCAACATGGTTAACAGAATCCTTAACCAGGCGTTGGCATGATATTCGGCAAGATTATTTCGCAATGCAACATCCCGGTGATTTATTTGCGACGAAGCGCAGCCTCTACCGCTTCGTCATAGCCTGATGAGGGTGCGGGGTTGCTGCTGTCACCGGGCGGGGTTTGCGATGGCGGGTCTGATGCGTCCATCGATTCATCGAGCGCACGATCAAGCTTTGCCTGGGGCGACGCCGGATCGCGAGCAAGCCGTTCGATGATCGATTCGTCCTGCCCGGCCTGTTGCAGCGGATCGCAGCTAGCAGCTCGGGCTTCCGGCGGAATGGGTGCCGCATCGGCTTTGCTATTTGTGTGGTTGGGTTTGTCGGTCATCATCAAATTCCCAGGTCATTGAACGCAATCAACGAGCCGGGGGCGGTGCTGTTCCTAAGCCAGCCGAACCTGCACCTGCTGTTCATTCATCATCGCGCGCCCAAACACCGTCATAAACGCGATGTCGGTCGCATCGCGCCCCACCGCAACACGGGCAAGATCATCGCACCCGGCCATGCCTGTTGGGTCCATCAGGTGCCAGCCATCGGCCAGCCACACTTCACACACCGCGTGAAAATCCTGCGGATCGACCTTGGGGGCATAGGCAGAAACACACCGGGCCGGAATACCGCCCGCCCGGGCAAGCGCGCACAGCAGGTGAGCATAATCACGGCACACGCCGCGCCGATCAGCAAAGGTCATCATCGCGGTGGTTGTTCCACTGCTGGTGCCGCCTTCGTAGCGCAAGTTGCGATGCACCCAATCGCGCATCGCCACGGCCAGCGCCCCGCCCTCCAGCCCGGCAAATTCGGCATGGACAAAACCTTCGAACCGATCAGATTCGCAATATCGGCTGGGCAGTAAATAGCCGATGATCGCCCCGGGCAATGCGCGCGGGGGGGCTGCGGCAAGCGCTGCGATGTCGATCATCGGCCGGTCAATCGCCACCACCGCATGATATTCTGCCCGAAAGCGGCCCGTGCCGCGCGTCAGGCAGCGTTGGCCAATCCCGTCCTCGCCCACCACCGCCACCAGCGGCGCATCGGTCCAGACCTTCAGATCCTGCGCCTCAAGCCGTTGATCGGGCATCGCCGCGACTTCGATCTGCAGCAGCACATCGGCGGCGTCCTCAATCCAGTAATCCAGCATGGCGTCGATCGCGAGGCGCATTCATTTTCCCGGGGAGATGAGGGCTGAGGTATCGAGAAGACATCGCAACAAATAAAAGGCCCGGCGAGTTTCCCCGCCGGGCCGATGTTTTTGGATTAATCCAAACCCTAGTCGCGGCTGCTGCCAAACAAGCGAAGGATGAACAGGAACATGTTGATAAAGTCGAGGTATAGCGTCAGCGCCGACATAACGACCGTGCGGCCCTCATATTCGGTACCCGCAACCTGCGCGTACATGCTCTTCACCTTCTGCGTGTCGTAAGCCGTGAGGCCTGCGAACAGCAGCACGCCGATCATGCTGATCACCAGCGAGAGCGGGCCTGACTGCAGGAACAGGTTCACCAGGCTGGCGACAATCAAGCCGACCAGACCCATGATCAAGAATGTGCCGAACGCCGACAGATCCTTCTTGGTGGTGTAGCCCCACAGGCTGAGGCCGGCAAAGCCAGCCGCCGTTGCGAAGAACGCGCCGGCGATCGACGTGCCGGTGTACTGCAGAAAGATCGTCGAGAGCGACAGGCCCATCGCGACCGCAAAACCCCAGAACATTGCCTGCAGCGTACCCTGCGACATCCGCGCCTGCCCAAAGCTCATCCCGAAGACAAAACCCAGCGGGGCGAGCATGAAGACATATTTCAGCAGGCCGGGGCCGCCGAACACCTGCGCCGCCAGACCGCTGGTTGCAAAACCAAGCGCGACGATGCCAGTCAGCAATATGCCCGACGTCATGTAGTTATAAACCGACAGCATGTAGGACCGCAGCCCGGCGTCATACGCTGCGCCGCGCACACCTGCGCCGCTTGCGAAAGCCGCAGCGTTCGTCCGGGGATCAGACCAGTTAGCCATTTCGAATAAACTCCTTTGCCCGGCAACAAAGCCGGATAGCCGGAATATCGGCGCTCTGCGGTGAATTTTCAAGCGATTCCGGTTGTCTCCATTGTTGCTGAGCGGCATGACCATCCCATGGACCACCGCCTGTTCGTCGGTTTACGCCCGCCGCGCGACGTTCGCGCCGTGTTGACAGGCGCAATGGGCGGCATCGCCGGTGCCCGCTGGCAAAGCGATGACCAGCTTCACGTCACTTCCCGCTACATCGGCAATGTCGATCACCGCATAGCGGGCGATGTCGCGCTGGCGGTTGCGCGCATCCGCACAGAGGCAATCAGCGTGGCGTTGAACGGTGTGGGCCGGTTCACCAAACAGGGGCGTACCAATGCAATATGGGCGGGGCTGGCACCGGGCGACGCCCTTGCCCGGCTGCACCGCAAGATCAATCACGCGTTGATCGCGCTCGGCCTGCCAGCGGAGGGCCGCGCCTATATTCCCCATATCACGCTGGCGCGCCTGCCCCGCAGCCTGGGCGCAGAGCATGAAATTGACGCCTTCATCGCGGCCCATGCCGGCCTGGGCGGGCCGTCTTTTGCCTTTACCCATTTGACCTTGTTCGAAAGCCAGCTGACCCGCGACGGCGCGCGCTATGATGTGGTCGATCGCTGGCCGCTTGGGCGATAGTCTGGCTAAGCCCCAAGAATAAAGCTTCCGCATCGGCGCACGCCTCTGCTAGCCCCGTGGAAACGGTGATTATTATTCAGGGGATGAACATGGCTGACGCGCAACCGGGCACCGAGCCCCAGGCACCGCGCTATGCCTGGTACGTCCTGGCGATCCTGTTCGCCGTATACATCCTGAACTTTGTCGACCGGCAAATCATCTCGATCCTGGCAGAGGACATCAAGCGCGACCTGGGGTTGCGCGATGAGGATCTGGGGTTTCTATATGGAACCGCGTTCGGCGTTTTTTATGCGCTGTTCGGCATCCCGCTGGGGCGGCTTGCGGATAACTGGCACCGGGTGCGCTTGCTCACCTTCGGGCTCACCCTGTGGTCGGCGATGACGGTCGTGTCGGGCTTTTCGAAAAGCGGCGCGATGCTCGCGGGTGCCCGGGTTGGGGTTGGCATTGGCGAGGCGAGCGCTGCGCCGTCAGCCTATTCGCTGATATCGGACTGGTTTCCCCGGCGGCTGCGCGCCACCGCGCTCGCCATCTATTCGGCGGGGCTTTATGTTGGCGGCGGCATTTCGCTGGGTATTGGCGGGCTGATCGTATCGGGCTGGAACACCGCCTATCCGGGTGGCGGGCCGCTGGGCCTTGTCGGCTGGCAGGCCGCCTTCATGATCGTCGGGTTGCCGGGCCTGGTGCTCGCATTGCTGATCGCCACGCTGCGCGAACCAATTCGTGGCCAATCAGAAGGGTTGCCACCACCGGCGCCGCACCCCGCCCCTTTCCGCGCGTTTTTCGCTGATCTGCTGACCATTGTGCCCCCGCTGACGCTGATTGGTGCAGCCCAAGGCGGCGTGCGGGCGTTCGTGGTCAATGTGATCGGGCTGGCCGTTGTCGCCACGATCGTTACCGGGCTGATCGTGATCGGGGAGCCTGCACCGCAATGGCTGGCCGTGGGGATTGGGGCCTATGCCGTATTTTCCTGGGCCAGCGCGCTGCGTCGCCGCGATCCGCCAACCTTTGCGCTGATCGTTGCCAACCCCGCCTTCCTGTGTGTGGTGGTGGCCTATGGATTGAACGCGTTCCTCAGCTATTCAGTCACCTTCTGGGCGGCGCCCTATGCGATCCGCATCCTGGGTGCAGCACCGGGCACTGCTGGGTTCATCATTGGCGGTATGGGGGCAATGTCTGGCTTTTTGGGCGTGACTATCGGCGGGATCATTGCCGATCGGTTGCGCAAGAAAAATCCGGCAGGGCGGCTGCTCGTCGTCATTTTCGGTGCAGCGGTGCCGTGGATGGCGATCCTGACCGCGTTCACCACCACCGATATTACGCTGTTCTACATCATGCTGTTCCCCGCCCAGGCGCTGGCGAGCTGCGCATTGGGGGCAGCGGCGGCAACCACGCAGGATCTGGTGCTGCCCCGTATGCGCGGCACGGCAACCGCCACCTTCCTGATCGGCACGACGTTGTTGGGGCTGGCGATGGGTCCCTATCTGGCCGGGCGAATCTCGACGCTTTCGGGCAGCCTCTCGATCGGCGTCATCTCGCTGTTGTGCACCGTGCCGATTACGGTGACGGCGGCAATCTTTGCCTATCGGCTCGTTCCGAAGGCTGAAGCGGACAGAGAAGCACGCGCGCGGGACGCTGGCGAACCCATTTGATCGATTTGCAAACAGCCCCTTAACCACCGACGTACATAAAACACGTACGTCATTGGTCGAGGAGCCTACCGCGCATGTTTTCCGCCGAAATCGTTATCAAACCCAGCGATAATCGCCGCAGCGCGCGCACCGCTGTTGATATGCCGGGCAGGATCTCAACCGAGGGAAGCTGGCGCTTGGTGTGCCGAATCGTCGACCTTTCCTGCCACGGCGCGCGGCTGTCAACCTTTTCAGCCCTCGCACGCGGCACGGTGCTGTGGATCAATCTGGCTGGCTTACCCGCGCGCAAGGCCGAAGTGATCTGGGCCGACGAATACAACGCTGCTTGCCAATTTTATCAGCCGCTTGATCCGCACGCGGTTACAAGCCTGGTTGGGCGCTACGGGTTCAAGCTGGAACCCGATCGCCCAATTGAGGATATGATCATGGTTGCCTGAGGCAGAAGCCTCGGCCGATGCCCGACATCAATTTGCCGAGAACACCCCGCACGCAATCCGCGCCCCGCTTTTGCCCGATGGATCAGTCATCATGTCATCGGCGGCGGCGTGGATCACCATCGCACCGCCATCGGCATCAAGCAGCCCGGCAAGCGTGCCAGTGGGAATCGTGACGCCCAGCGTACCCCGGCCATCGGTGCCAATGATGATGTTGGGCAAATCGCCCTCATGCGGGCCAGCCGGGTTCATTGAACCGTGCTGTGTACCCGCCGGGTTCCAGTGCCCGCCCGCGGTCATGAAATCAGGCCCGTCGCACCGCCCAGCGGTGTGGATATGAGCGCCGTGAGTGCCCGCGGCTAAACCCATCGCATCAATGGTGATGCGCAGGCCGCCCGTAACCTCACGCGCCGTGGCGCGGCCGACTGCCTTGCCATCCGCCATCCGCAGCATCGCCACCGCGATTCGGTTAGAGGGCGCGGGCTGTTCCATGCCCTTGGTATAGGAAGCGCATCCGCCGATGGTAACCGCCGCCAATGCCACCCCTGTCATGATCGCTGTTCGCATCTTGCCTGCTCCCCTGAAGAAATCCGATACACTTGAAGAAATCCGATAAAGCTTAACCCGTCCGGCAGTTTGCCGCCATGGCCGTCGCGCCGCAAAAGCACGAATTTAGTCGATTCAGCCCGGCATCGTTACCGTTTTCAGGTTCATAAACTCGTGCAGACCGTAAGAACCAAGCTCTCGCCCATGGCCTGAGCGTTTTATCCCGCCAAAGGGGACCGAGGGGTTGCTGGCCAGAACCTGATTTATCGCGGTCATCCCCGCTTCAATCTCCTGCACCAGACGATCTTGCTCGGCGGCATCCTGCGTCCAAACGCTTGATCCCAATCCGAACGGCACATCATTCGCCAGCGCGATCGCGGCATCAATGTCCGCGACTTTGAACACCATCGCGACTGGCCCAAAAATCTCCTCATGCGCGATCGGATCGTCAATCGGTACGCCTGTCATGATCCCGGCTGACATATATGCCCCGGCACCCGGCAGCGCCGCACCGCCAAACATCATTGTCGCGCCCGCCGCTTTCAGCCGGTCAATCTGGTCCAGCACGGTTTCGCGCTGCTCGATACTGGAAAGCGGGCCCATGTCGTTTGCGTCGTCCATCGGGTCGCCCGCTTTGACCGCGCGCATCCCGGCGCTGAAGCGCTCCATAAAGGCATCGTAAATATCGGCGTGGATGATCATTCGTTTGCCGCAGATGCAGGATTGGCCGCTATTCTGGATTCGTGCCGTCACCGCAGCAGCCGCAGCCTTGTCGAGATCGGCAGAGGGAAGCACGATAAACGGATCGGAACCGCCCAGTTCGAGCACCACTTTCTTCAACGCCTGCCCTGCGGCTGCAGCGACCTTCGCGCCAGCCTCCTCACTGCCGGTCAGCGTCACCGCTGCAATCCGCGAATCGGCGATAATGGGCGCAACGGCGGATGACGGAATCGCCAGATTCTGAAAAAGCCCGGCCGGCACACCGGCGGCAATCACCATCCGCTCAATCGCATCGGCCACGCCCTGGGTGAGCGAGGCGTGTTTCAACAGCCCGACATTCCCGGCCATGATCGTCGGCGCCATGAACCGCACCACCTGCCAATAAGGGAAGTTCCACGGCATGACGGCCAGCACCGGGCCGATCGGCAACCAATGCATGCTCGCACGGCCGCCGGGCACCGCTATGTGGCGCGCCGCCAGCATGGCTGGGCCGTGTTCGGCATAATATCGAAACCCGGCGACACATTTTTGCACCTCTGCAATCGCAGATTTGCGCGTCTTCCCCATTTCGCGCGTTGCGATTTCGGCCAGCTCAACCGTACTTTCCTCAAACTGCCGGGCAATGCGTTCCAGCGCGCCAGACCGGGTCGCCAGATCGCTGCGCCGCCATGCCGCAAAACAACTGCTGGCGCGCGCGATGCGCAGCTCCGTATCGGCAAGCGTTAACGCTGGATAGCTTGCCCCGGCCATGCCGGTTGCCGGATTAATGCTCGTAAACATGCGATTCCTTTATCCTTAGCCCATGAAACGCACCGCCAATGCACTTGGGCCCGCGCTCCTTCTTGACCCTCATAACCCGCCTGCCCCATAGCGGCACGATGGAAGCCGCCGTTGCAATAGATGATTTGTCGTTTGAAGACGCCTTGAAAGAGCTGGAGCGCATTGTCGCCCGGCTTGAAAGCGGCGACGAACAGCTCGACAGTTCAATCACCTTGTACGAGCGCGGCAGCCAGCTCCGCCAGCGTTGTGCCGACCGGCTGGACGCAGCGCAGGCCCGGATCGAAGCCATCAGGCTCGATAGCGACGGGCGACCGGTCGGCACCACTCCCTTTGCGGCGGGCTGATATTATCATGGCGCAAGCCTCGTTGTCGCTAAAAGCGGCACTTTCCGAAGTTTCGACAGAAGTAGATCGTCGATTCGATCATTTGCTGGCGATTCCCGACGATCCGCGCGCCGATTTATATCGTGCGATGCGCCACGCCGCGATTGGCGGGGGCAAAAGGCTACGGCCATTGCTTGTTTATGCCACTGCGCAATTATTTGGCGTCGACCGCGACTGCGCAGGCCGCGCGGCAATCGCGATCGAGTGCATCCATGTGTATTCGCTGATCCACGATGATCTGCCCGCGATGGATGATGATGATCTGCGGCGCGGAAAGCCGACCGTCCATAAGGTGTATAGCGAAGCGACCGCAATCCTGGCCGGCGATTGCCTGCATGCGCTGGCGTTTGAAGTGCTGGCCGATGTTGCGACACATGCCGATCCATTTGTGCGCGCCGAACTGGTGCTTGATCTGGCCCGTGCGGCTGGCCCCACTGGCATGGCGGGTGGCCAGATGATGGATATCGAGGCCGAAAAGGCCAGCTTTGATCTGCCAACGATCACCCGACTTCAAGCGATGAAGACCGGCGCGCTGATCGCCAGCTCGGTCGAGGCAGGCGCGATCCTGGGCAAGGCACCCGCAGAAGCCCGCACCAGCCTGCGCGGTTATGCCCGTGACATCGGCCTCGCCTTCCAGATCGCTGACGATCTGCTCGATTATGAGGGCGAAGAAGAAAAAATGGGCAAGCGCGTTGGCAAGGATCAGTCTGCGGGCAAAGAGACATTCCTGTCGTTGCTCGGTGTTGATCGTGCGCGGGAGCAGGCAAAGATGCTTGTCGAACAGGCCGTGGCGCACCTCCAATTTTTCGGCCCGGAAGCTGATTTGCTGCGCGAAATTGCCCGGTACACGCTTGAGCGCGACCGGTGAGTATTCGCACAGGGGTGTACCCCGGCACCTTTGATCCGGTCACGCTGGGCCATATGGACATCATCCGGCGCGGCGCAAAGCTGGTCGACCGGCTGGTGATCGGCGTGACAACCAACCCTAGCAAATCGCCCATGTTCTCGGTCGAAGAACGCATGGCGATGGTAAAGCGTGAAGTGGCCGATGTTGCCGGCGAAATTCACGTCGTCAGTTTCGATTCGCTGCTGATGGATTTTGCCGAGCGCGAAGGTGCAGGCATTATCGTGCGCGGGCTGCGGGCGGTTGCGGATTTCGAATATGAATATCAGATGGCGGGCATGAACCAGCAGTTGAACAACCGGATCGAAACGGTTTTTCTAATGGCCGATGTCGCGTTACAGCCGATTGCGTCGCGCCTGGTGAAGGAAATTGCGATGTTTGGCGGCGATATTCGCAAATTCGTGCCCCCGACGATCAGTGACGAGGTGATCGCCCGGGTAAACCGGATCGGCCGCAAGGGCAGCTGAGCGACCGGGTGCCCATCGCACGGCGTTTACCGCGCTGCGATGTTCAGATTGGCGCAATGCCAGATTTGCTCTAAGCGCCGTTCAAATCGCTTTTTTGCGGGGATGTGATGCGTTTTATTACCAGCCTGATGATTGCCGCCATGGGTATCCTGATCGGGTGCCTGATGATTTTGCCCGCCAGCGCGCAGAAGATTAAGGGCACCGATAAGGTCGCCGTTACGGGCGCCGTTGCCGGACGCGCGCCACCGGCTGACTTTAACGACAAACAGAACCTGCTCTACCTCGATCTGTCCACGGGCGGGCGCGTGGTCATCTGGCTGCGCCCCGATGTTGCGCCGCTGATGGTCGAACGGATCAAGGGCCTTACCCGCAAGGGTTTTTATGACGGGCTGTTGTTCCACCGTGTGATTGACGGCTTTATGGCACAAACCGGCGACCCCAAGGGCGATGGCACGGGCGGATCAGAGCTTCCCGATCTGAAGGCAGAATTTAATTACCTGCCGCATGTGCGTGGTGCTGTATCGGCTGCGCGCGCAACCAGCGAAGATAGTGCCAACAGCCAGTTCTTCATCGTTTTCCAGCCAACGTTGAAGCTCGACCGGAAATATACCGTGTTCGGTCGCGTCATTGGCGGCATGGACTATGTGGATGCCGTTGAACGCGGCGAACCGCCGGCCAAGCCTTCGCGTATCCTCCACGCCTATATCGCTGCCGATGGGCCACCGGCCTATGTGCCGCCAGCCGCCGCGCCAGTGGCTGATCTTGGTCCCCCGGTCAGCCTGACAGACCCTGCACCGGCGAAGACCAAACCCGCGCCGGCCAAGCCGACCGCCAAGCCCCCGGTGAAAACGCGCCCGGTTAAAACAAAGCGCTAAGCCCGGGATTGATGGTGGCAAGTCTGGCGGGAAAGCGGCCGTCGTGAAGGTCGATCTGTTCGATTTTGACCTGCCGACCGATCGGATCGCGCTGCGCCCCGCCAGCCCGCGCGATTCGGCACGACTGTTGACGGTAACGAAGGACGCGCTGGGCGACCGGATCGTGCGCGATCTGCCCGCGCTGCTGAATCCCGGTGACCTACTCGTCTTCAACGATACGCGCGTCATCCCCGCGCAGTTGGAAGGGCGGCGCGGCGATGCGCGAATCGGCGCAACGCTGCACAAGCGCGAGGGGCCACGGCGCTGGCGGGCCTTTATCCGTAACGCCAAGCGCGTGCGCGAGGGCGACCGGATCGATTTCGGCGATGGCGACAATGGCGCTGCTGCTATTGCCAGCGATCGGGGTGCTGACGGCAGCTTGGCGCTCGATTTTCTGGGCGATGAGCCCGTTGAACTGCTGCTCGATCGGGTTGGGCACATGCCCCTGCCCCCCTATATCGCCGCCAAGCGCGCCACTGACGCGCGCGATGCTGACGATTATCAAACCATGTTTGCGCGCGAAAAGGGCGCAGTTGCCGCCCCCACCGCCGCGCTGCATTTCACGCCAGAACTCATGGCTGCGCTTGATAAGGCGGGCATCGGCCATACGATGCTGACGCTGCATGTTGGCGCGGGCACTTTTCTGCCGGTCAAGGTGGACGACACCGCCGATCATGCGATGCACGCCGAATGGGGCCGGATCGACGCAGCAACCGCCGACCGATTAAACGCAGTGCGCGCAGCGGGCGGGCGGGTGATTTCGGTGGGCACCACCAGCCTGCGCCTGATTGAAAGCGCCGCGCGCGCCGATGGCGTTGTGGAGCCGTTTGAAGGCGATACATCGATTTTCATCACCCCCGGCTACCGGTTCAAGGGGATTGATGGCCTGATCACCAATTTCCACCTGCCAAAATCAACGCTGTTCATGCTGGTTAGCGCGCTGATGGGGCTGGACGTGATGCAGGCGGCCTATGCCCATGCGATTGCCGATAACTATCGATTTTATTCCTATGGCGATTCCAGCTTGTTACTGCCGGGCCGCTAATCTGGCAGCGTTCGCCAAGCAAAAAATCGCCCTGGCCGCGAGCAATCCGCGCAAGCGGGCTATGCCAACCACCCCAAAGGCGGCTATCGCTCTGCCCCAATGGCTATGCCCCGGCGCCCCTTCCCAAAAAAAACCGACATGCGGCTGATTCTTGGCAGTGCCAGCGCATTGTTCCTGGTTGCCATCGCCCCTGTGGCGGCGCAACGCGCGCCCAACCCGGCAACCGCAGCCGCGCCGCGTGTGCCGCCGATCACCCAGCCGCCCAGCGCCACGATCATGGCTGAACCCGTTGCCCTGTTTATCGCCACCACCGATACGAACGGCGATGCCCGCGTTACCCGCGCCGAAGCGCAGGCCGGCGTCACGCGCAGCTTTGCCACGGTGGAAACGACGACGCCCGGATCAATCGGCTATATCGGCCTGTCCGAATGGGCGGAACGCTGGCTGGGGGATCGCAACGCGCTGCCCAGCGCCTATGAAACCGATACCGATGGCGACAACCGCATCACCCTGGCAGAACTGACGGCGCAGATCGACCGCACGTTTACCCGGCTGGACCGCGACAAGGACGGCATGCTCGTGCGCAGCGAATTGCTGACGCTGGACAGCGCACGCAGCAGCGGCAACGGGCTTGACCGGCGTAACCGGCCTGGACAGCAGCCGCGATGACCAATGCTGCTTTGGTGCCAGCGGGCGACGCGCCGCGCTATCGGCTGGCGATCTTTGATTTTGATGGCACGCTGGCGGATAGCGGCGACTGGTTCTTGTCCATCGCGGATGACCTGGCCGAACGTTTTCGCTTTCGCCGCGTTGAGCCCGCAGAGATAGAGGCACTGCGCGGGCGCACCAGCCGTGAGGTGATCAGGCATGTTGGCATTCCGCGCTGGAAACTTCCCGCCATCGCCCGCCATATCCACAAAAGACTGGCAGCAGAGACCGACAAGATCGTGCTGTTTGATGGCGTTGAGGCGATGATTGCGCAACTGGTGGCAAACGGCGTCCGCATCGCCGTCGTCACGTCCAACGCAGAGGGCAATGTTCGCGCTATTCTGGGCCCTGATATCGTCGCGCAAATCGAAATGTTTGAATGCGGCGCATCGCTGTTCGGCAAGGCACGGCGGTTTCGGCGCGTGCTGCGCAAGCTTGATGTTGCCAAGGCAGATGTAATCGCGATTGGCGATGAAACGCGCGATATCGTGGCGGCAAACAAGGTGGGAATCGACAAGGCAGCCGTATTGTGGGGCTATGCCAATCGCGCGATCCTGACCGCGCTGAAACCCGAAGTGATGTTCGATTCGCCTGCAGAAGTGCTGGATTACCTGTTGGGTCAGTCGCGCGAGGCAGCGGCTTGAGCGAGCGGTTCACGTTCACGATCGCTGCAACCGACGGTCGCGCCCGCACGGGGCAGATCGCGATGCAGCGCGGCATTATCCGCACGCCCGCGTTCATGCCGGTTGGCACGGCTGCCACCGTCAAGGCGATGAAACCCGCCGATGTGCGCGCGAGCGGCGCCGATATCATTTTGGGCAATACCTATCACCTGATGCTGCGTCCCGGTGCAGAGCGGGTCGCAAAGCTGGGCGGGCTGCACGCTTTTATGGGTTGGGATCGTCCGATCCTGACGGACAGCGGCGGCTATCAGGTGATGAGCCTGTCTGACCTGACAACGCGCAACGAGGACGGTGTTACCTTTAAATCGCACCTTGATGGCAGCCGCCATACGCTGTCCCCTGAACGATCAATCGAAATTCAGCGGCTGCTGGGATCGGACATCGTCATGGCGTTTGACGAGCTGGTCCCCACCACCTCAACCCCCGAAGTCCAGCAGGCGGCAATGGCGCGATCCATGCGCTGGGCAAAACGATCGCGCGCGGCGTTTGACGGGGGCGGCGCACATGCAGAACGCGCGGCAATTTTCGGCATCCAGCAGGGCGCGCTTGACGAAACGTTGCGCAAAAACAGCGCTGATGCGCTGATCGATATCGGTTTTGACGGTTATGCCGTGGGCGGGCTGGCGGTTGGTGAGGGTCAGGCCGCGATGTTCGGCTGCCTTGATTTCGCCCCTGGCCAGCTCCCGGCTGACAAGCCACGCTATCTCATGGGCGTCGGCAAGCCCGACGATATCGTTGGCGCGGTGGAACGCGGTATCGACATGTTCGATTGCGTACTCCCCACCCGTTCGGGCCGCACCGGCCAGGCTTTCACCCGGCGCGGGCCGATCAATATTCGCAACGCCAAATTTGCCGAAGATCTGGGCCCGATCGACCCGGCTTGCGCGTGCCCGGTGTGCAAGGGGTGGAGCCGCGCCTACCTGCACCACCTTGTCCGGTCCGCCGAGATTTTGGGCGCGATGTTAATGACCGAGCATAATTTGTGGTTTTATGAGACGTTGATGGCCGATCTGCGCACGGCCATCAGCGATCAACGCCTGACAAGTTTCGCGCAAACGTTCAGAAAAGATTATGCCGGCACCTGAAAATACAGGGATGAATCGGCAATGAGGAGAGTGACATGGCCGAAATGAACGAAATTGAAGCGGCAGCCCATGCCGCAAAGCGCGTGCGCGAGGCCGCCGACGTCACCGATCAACAGAAAAAGGAAAAGGCCAAGGAAGGCAGCTGGCCGCTGGTGCCAATCGGTATCGGGATCGGCATTGGTTCTGCTGCGCTGGCCGCGGCACTGCTTTATTCGCGCAGTGGCCGCAAACCCAAGGGTTGAGGGATCATGCTCGGTTGATCGCGCGCGATCACCGTCCTGAACTCTAGATTAGCCCGATCATCCCTTGCGGCCCGACCGGAGCCGTCACATTCCTGCTGGAGTAATCGCATGCGCCTTGTTCGTGCCGCCCTGCTGCTGAGTGCCGCCACCCTAGCTGTCGCAGCGCATCCCGCTGCCGCGCAATCCGCCCCCGCCGCGATGGCGACGAGCAGCGTGAAGCCGATCGCCTTTACCGAACGCACGCTGGCGAACGGCCTGCGGGTCTATGCAATCCGCGATACCGGCACCGCGACCGTCTCCGTCCAGGTCTGGTATGATGTCGGGTCAAAGGATGATCCCAAAGGCCGGTCGGGCTTTGCGCACATGTTTGAACATCTGATGTTCAAGGCAACCCGCAACCTGGTGCCCGAACAATTTGATCGGCTCACCGAAGATGTCGGTGGTTTCAACAACGCTTCGACCAATGATGATTATACCAATTATTATCAAACGGTCCCCGCCAACCACCTGCAGCGGCTGTTGTTTGCAGAAGCTGATCGGATGGCGTCGCTGGTCGTCGAGCCAACCTCATTCGCATCGGAGCGCGATGTGGTGAAGGAAGAGCTGCGGCTGCGTGTGCTCGCCCAGCCATATGGCAAGCTGTTCTCGCTCTATCTGCCTGAAATATCGTACACCACGCACCCCTATGCCCGCCCCGGCATTGGCAGCATCGACGATCTGGAAGCGGCATCGATCGATGATGTCCGCGCGTTCCACGCCACCTATTACCGGCCTGACAATGCCGTGCTGGTGGTGGCCGGGAATTTCGATGCCAAGCAGCTTGATGCCTGGATCGACCAGTATTTCGCGGGCATCAAAAAACCAGATCGCCCGATCCCGCGCGTGACGGTGACGGAGCCGGAGCGGACCGCCGCAACAACGCGGACCGTGTATGAAGAAAACACGCCTTTGCCCGCGATTGTCATCAGCTATCCGGTCCCCGCAGATCGCGACCCCGATTCCGCGCCGTTGGCGGTGCTGAACACGATCCTGTCGGGCGGTGAAAGCTCCCGCCTGTACGAATCGCTCGTCTATCGCGACCAGATTGCGCAATCGGCCGGCACTTTCCTGGATTCCAAGCAATCAACCGGGGCCTTTGCCGCCTATGCGATCCTGGCGGGCGGCAAAACCGTGGAAGCTGGCGAGGCCGGGCTGCGGGCAGAAATCGCCCGCGTGCGTGACAAGCCCGTCTCTGATGCCGAATTGAACGAGGCCAAGAACCAGATCCTCACCGGCGCGATCAGCCAGCGCGAAACGGCGGACGGCAAGGCATCCGCGATTGCCAGCGCGGTGATTATCGATGGCGATCCCCGCGCCGCTGACCGCCAGCTTGCCGCACTCGCCGCCGTTACCGCGGCCGATGTGCAGCGCGTCGCCAAGCGTTATCTGGCGGAAAACCGCTCAGCCACCGTCCGCTATCTGCCCGCCATGCCCGGCGGACCAAAGGGTGATGCCATCACCATTGCCCCCACCGTTCAGGTCGCCGCGCTGACGGCCCCGGCTGACATCACCGTCTTCACCCCCGCCCCCGCGGCCGAACGCATCCTGCCACCCGCGCCCGGCGCACCGGTTACGGCTGCCATCCCCGCCCCCATCGAAACACGGCTGGCCAATGGCCTCCGTGTCATCGTGGTGGAAAAGCACGATCTGCCGCTGGTCTCGGCGAGCGTGGTGGTAACGCCGGGTGGCGGCGCTGCTGACCCGGCTGACCGCGCCGGGCTGAACAGCTTGGCCGCTGGCCTGCTGACCAAGGGCACCACCACCCGCTCTGCCACTGACATCGCCCGCCAGATCGAATCGCTGGGCGGGTCCATCAGCAGCGATGCCGATTGGGACGGTGCATCGGTAAGCATGGGCGTGAAATCCGACCAAGTGGTCCCTGCACTCGCAATCCTCGCCGACGTCGCAATGCACCCAGCCTTTGCGCAAGACGAGATTGACCGCGCCCGCACCCAGACCATCGATGGCATCGGCGTTGATTTGAAAGACCCCGGCCGGCTTGCTGGCATTGTTGCCGCACGCGCTGTGTTCGGCGGATCGGCTTACGGGCATTTGCTCGGCGGCACGCCAGAGTCGCTGAAGGCGATCACCCGCAGCGATGTAACGAGCAGCTATGCCGCCAGCTGGCGACCCGATCGCGCCGCCTTGGTATTGGTGGGGGATATCACACTGGCGCAGGCGCGCGCGCTCGCGGAGCAAAACTTTGCTGGGTGGAAGGCGCCGGCGGGTTCGGCCCCGGCTGTGGTCAGTGGTTCAACAAGCTACCCAGCCCCGCGTGTGATCGTGGTCGACTTTCCCGGTGCCGGGCAAGCGGGCGTCGTCGTGTCGCGAGTGGGGATCGTGCGCAAGGATGCAGGCTATTATCCCGCTGCGGTTGCCAATGCGACGCTGGGCGTTGGATTCTCATCCCGGTTGAACCAAGAAATCCGCATCAAGCGTGGCCTGGCGTACGGCGCTGGCAGCTCAGTCGCGGCGCGCCGCCAGCCCGGCCCAATCAGCGCGAGCACCCAGACCAAGAACCCTTCCGCCGCGCAGGTCGTATCCCTGATCGTTGCCGAGATGAAACGGCTCGGCAACGATCCTGCCCCGGCAGCTGAGCTTGACACGCGCAAGGCCGTGCTGATCGGCGGCTTCGGTCGATCAGCGGAAACGACCGGCGGCATTGCCGGGTTGATCGGCGGCTATGTGATTGATGATGTGCCGCTCAGCGAGCTCAAAAACTATGCTGCCCGGATCGAGGGTGTCGACCCTGCCGCGGTGCAGGCCGCCGCCGCCAAGCTGCTCGACCCCGCCACTGCCAGCATCGTGGTGGTGGGCGATTCAAAACTGTTCATCGACGATCTGCGCAAGGCCTATCCAGCCCTTGAATTGATCCCAGCAAGCGCGCTGAAACTGGACTCGCCAACACTGAAGTAAACGAAAAATTACGTTAACCATCAAGTGTTTCGCGCTGGGACGGGGCCAAATCACCCCGCGCTAAGCCTCAAAAAACAGGCTATGGCGCGGTGCGCCGTGGTGGTTTTGCCCGGCGCGAAGGCAAAGGCGAACGGCGCGTGTTTTGGCAGCGATGGGCAGGGCGACAGATGCGCGTGGCGGGGGCCGTTGCCCTGCTTGCGGTCGTGTGCCTTGGCTATTCAGCGCAAGCGGCGATCCGCGCGATCATCGCCAGCCAGCAGCGTCAGATGTCGGTAGCCGCCAAACCCGTCGGCTATGAAGCAACCGATCATTTTCCCGGCGCAGCGTTGCTCTATGTCGCTGATGACGAAGCAGCGCCTGCCGCCGGGGTAACGGGCACCGCCGCGCTGCCCGATCTGCCGATTCCCGCCGATGCGCTGGCAAGTGCCGCTGACGGCACTGTCCGCGCAGCGACACCTTTTTCGATGGGGCGCGCAAGCCCGACTGACCGCGATCGCGCGCTGCAATGCCTGACGGCGGCGATCTATTACGAAGCGGCGAATGAACCGGATGCCGGGCAGCGCGCAGTGGCGCAGGTGATCCTGAACCGCGTGCGCCACCCCGCTTTCCCCGCCACAGTGTGCGGCGTCATCTATCAGGGATCAGAACGCGGCACGGGTTGCCAGTTCAGCTATGCGTGTGACGGATCGATGGCGCGCATCCCCAACCGGGCCAGCTGGCTGCGCGCAATGCGCGTGGCAGCCGTTATGCTCGCAGGCAGCGTGGAGGCGCGCGTTGGCACCGCGACGCATTACCATACCTATGCCGTTACCCCGGCCTGGAACCGGCAATTGGTGATGACGGCGGCAATCGGCGCGCATTTCTTCCACCGCTGGCAGGGATATTGGGGCACGCCCGCCGCGTTTAGACAGGGCTATGCCGGCGGCGAGCCCTTCCCCGGCCCCCACGCCCGGCCGATCACGCCGATGGCCATTCCGGTGCTTGTCGCAGGCGCTGTGCTACCCCCGCCAAAACCTCGCACATCTTCGGCGGTGATCCAGCCCGCTTATACGCAAAGCGGCATGCCCCTGCCCGGCTACACCCCCAAGCAGGAAACGCCGCAAACGCTGCCGGAATCGACCATCCTCGACAAATGGAAGGACTCAGGCAAACCGCTGCGCTGAGGGGGCGAAACGCTGTAATCCCCGCTATTTACCCGCCGCCAGATACTTGTCAAACCACCCGATCGTCCGCTTGCGCAGGTCCGCTGCGTTGGCGGGGCTGCGGATGCCGTGGCCTTCTTCGGCGTAGATCACCAGGCTGGTCGGCACGCCCATGTCCTTCAGCGCATGCCAATATTCGACTGACTGGGTGGGCGGCACTTCAATATCGCGTTCGCCCACATAGATGAAGGTCGGCGTTTTGGCAGTTTTCATGAAATAGATTGCCGACGGGGCCTTGTACGCGTCATAATCCTCATACAGCGTTTTGCCGAAGAACGGCAGCATCCATTGATCAATGCCATTCGTGCCGTAATAGCTGATCCAGTTGGATAGCCCTGCACCTGCAACAATAGCCTTGAACCGATTAGTCTGGGTGTTCGCCCACATTGACATGAAGCCGCCATAACTGCCGCCCATCATGCCCAGCCGCGCATCATCCACCGGCGCGACCTTTTCCACCGCATCGATGCCAGTCAGGATATCGCGCAAGTCGCCGCCGCCGAAATCGCGGCGGTTGGCCTGCACAAACGCCTCCCCCTGACCAAAACTGCCGCGCGGATTGGGGTAAAACAGATAATATCCCGCCGCGATCAGATCAGCATTTGTGCCACGTTCCATGAAGTTAGGGGTACTGGCGGATGATGGCCCGCCGTGCACCACGGTGATCATCGGCGCCTTTTTTGCAGGGTCTGCATTGAGCGGCGCGAGCAGCCAACCCTGCACATCATAGCCCTCATTCTGCCAATTTATGCTGCGAACGGCGACGATTGGCGCGGAATTGTCATTATCATGCGTGATTTGGCGCGGTTTTTCCACATTTCCGGCGTAAATGGCGGGTGCGGTCGTGAAATCCTGCACCACGGTGGCCACCCGCTTGCCATCGGCGCTGAAAACGGCACGGCCATCGCCTGCGCCAAAGCTTGCCGGGCGACTGAACCGCGCGGCCGAAAAGCCCGACGTTGGGCTGACCGAGGCGATCTGTGCCTGATCGCCCTTCAGCACCACCGCCCGCAAGCCCCCCATCGTCCAATCGAGCGAGGTCGCCGTGGCCTTTGCGCCCGCGGTGATGTTGACAGGCGGGCCGCCGTCGATCGGCACGGTCCACACATCGCCGCCCACCGCGCCGAAATCGCTCATCAACCCGCCAATATAGGCCACCATTTTGCCATCAGGCGAGACGCGCGGAAAGTTGAGCTGCGTCGCTGGCTTGGCGATCTGCCGCACCGCGCCGGTTTGCGCGTCGACCGCGTCAAGCGTGGCGACCCACCAGTTCGCATCGCCATTGCCCAAAGCGCTCGTCACCACAAAACCGCGACTGTCGGGCGTCCAATCATATTCATAGATATAGCGACCGGCGGGCGACAGCGGCTTTACCACCGCTGCCGCGCTTGGCCCCAGCCCCAGATCGAACACCGCGAGCCGCTGTTCGTCATTCTTTTCGCCAATCTCGCCCACTTGCCGCACGCCGGCCTGCGCCGCGCCCGCTTCCTTGGCAGCACCAATCGTCACCAGCAGCGCGATCCGCTTGCCATCTGGGGAAAAGCGCGGGGTCTGCGCGATGCCGCTGATCATCGCCACCAGTTGCGGCGCGGCACCAGGCCGCACGACCTGCAGCATCACGCCCCCCGCCGTGCGGTTCCGCGCCAAAAACGCCAGCGTGCCATCGCCCGAAAACGTGAGTCCGGAATAGCTGCACGTCGCGCACGGATCGATCGTCGACAGGATTTTGCCCGTGTTGGTCGCCCGCAGGGTGATCTTGGGGCGCCCGCCGTCGGCGGCTTCAATCGTGGCGATTTGGCTGCCCGATGCGTTGATCGCCAGCGCGCCATATTGCTTGGTGGCGGCCAGTGCAGGTGAGCTGACGGTTGCAAACAGGGCGACAGTGGCAAGGGTGATACGCATCAGGCTGAACTCTCCAACAATTTTCATCCGGATAGCACAGCATCGCCCCGCCGCAAGCGGATCGGGGCCGGCCATTGCTGGCCGACCCCGATCGTTACACTCAATCTTTACCGCAGGATCGCGATTAACGGCAGCGCGCGTCGTTGCGCTGGCCATCCTTGTCGATGGCATTACCGGCGAGCGCACCGCCGCCAGCACCCAGGATCGTGCCCAGCACCTTGGAGCCGCCCGGCGCGATCAGATTGCCCAGCAACCCGCCGACAGCTGCACCGACCACGAGGCCGGTCGTGCCATCAGGCGTGCAGGCACGATGCGCTAGCCCCGCACCACTGGCGCCACCCGCAGCGACCCGGCAGGCGCAGGCGTGATGAGATCGGCAGAGGGCACCGTGCCACCAATCCAGTCCGCCCAGTGCGCGCGCGGCATCAGCACGATCTGGCGGCTGTGATAGGGCGCGACATCGGGGCCGGGGGTGGTGGTGAGCATGGTGAACGCCTCGCCCACCTGTTGATCGGCATGCCATAGCCCGGCGACGCAGAAGAATGCCGACCCGAGGGGGTTGGCATCGCCGGGGGAGAGCGAAAAGCACCATTTATCCTTCTTCGCGGATTTGGGCGCGCCGGGCGGGGGGGCGGTGAATTCATAAAAGCCATCAATGGGGATCAGGCACCGCCCGCCGGTGGCGCTGTTGCCAAAGCGGCGGCCCTCGCTGCGGAAATTATAGAGCGGGCGACCATTGGACATCGGCCAGCTCCACCGCCGCATGACGCCCTCTGCAGTGGGGGTGTGGGGGTCGGCGGGCGCCCCCGTGGCGCGCGCGGCGCGGATGATGAGCGTGGGATCAGTAATGCGGATAGACGCCACCGCCTGAAGATTGGGCAGCCCTTCAGGAAAGACGAGCGGCACCTTCAACTGCGACCAATCCTCCCGGATGATCCCAAGCGCGATACGGCGAGCGGCTTCATTGCACATCGCGCGAGGCTAGGATGTAGCGAACGCTAAATCCAGCGCCCCTCGCGCGATCGGCCGGCGTCGCCCAAGCGACGACCGACGCGTTCCGGGTAAAGGATGCCCCGCATCCTTTAGGCCATGCCGGGGGCAGGGCCGACTCGCAACGGGCTTTGCCGCGGCGGTGCGCCCGAATGCTTCCCCCAATTGACAACCCCAATTCCGTAGTTACATATTCCCAGGCGTGGAGATCAGCTTCGACCCCACCAAGCGCCAGAAGACGCTAATCGAGCGTGGCATCGACTTCGCCGATGCTGGCGCATTGTTTGATGACCCGAGCTACACGGTGGCGGATGACCGGTTCGACTATCCCGAGCCGCGCTTTCTGACCTTCGGGATGCTCGACGGCAGGCTGATGATAGCAGCATGGACGCCGACCGAGAGCGGCGTTCGCGTGATATCAATGAGGAAGTGCAATGAGCGAGAAAGAGCCAGTTTTGCCGCCCGAATGGGATGACCCCGATCTGCCCGAATGGACCGACGAAATGTTCGACGTCGCGGCATTTTCGGTCGGCGGCAAGGTGATCCGTGAAGCGACGGGCTATCTTGGTCCGAACGGCGTGATGCGCGGTCGTCCCCCGGTGCGCGGGGTGGCGAAGCAACAGGTGACGCTGCGGATTGATCCTGATGTGATCGCGAAGTTTCGTGAGGACGGGCCGGGCTGGCAAGCGCGGATGAACGAGGCGCTGCGGAAGGCGGTGGGGTTATGACAAACAATGACGAGGAGCGATTGAAGCGCCGCGACCGGCAGGTGATTAGGACGGAGGACCTGGATGACGAAACGCTACAGGCCATCCTCGACGCCGAAGTACCCGCTGAATCGATCGCACTCAACTACCTCATGGACGATGCCGAAACCGCCTGACGTTGTCTCAGTCATCTAGCAAAGCGAAAGAGGCGGAGGCAGGCAAGGGTTCTGACTGAAGGACCTGCCGTCTGGCGAGAACGACTAGAGTTTTGTGTATTTGGTAAACTGTCACCGTAATCGATTTTCGTCGAGTTCTCTTGAAAAATCAGCCTTACCCTTCAATTGATAATCAGCGAGAATTCTGACTCTTCGAAAAATGCTCAGCAGTATTTTGAGAGATATCAAAGGATTTGCTGTGCGCTCGTGCACTGCCTGTGGCGACGGCAATCCGAGTATCGTAGACATATGCCTAGCACTATCCTCCACTAATTGCATATCATCGCGTGAAAGCTCATTTTTGGCCTTTTCCAGTTCAATCCTAAGCAACTTTCTTTTCATAAGATCAGTAATAATAGAATTGTATATACGGTTGCAACGTTCAATAGATCCAGCAACGCGATTTACCACAAAGCAAAGGGCAAGTGCATTGGACATGTATAAAGTGAGCTCTATCCATCCTGGGGATGAATACTGGATAGAAGCCACGCGAGGTCGTTCTTTTATGGGCGTAGCAACTTTCAGCTGATTGTAGAAATTAACAGCGCTATATCCACCCTGCCATGGGAACGCACGAAACGCTCGTTCCACTCGTTCTTCAACTTCATTATCTGCTGACGGCAATATAGCATCGAGCGCGAAATACACCTGCTCGAATGCTCGCGGAAATCGATAGAGATCGTCCAATGACCATCGACCGTCGATTGGAATGCCAAAATATCCATAATCACTAGAAGCCATGAATAGCCCTATTCCATTAATTTATACCAGTCTCGTACGGCTAACTTTAGGCGTATCGCCTCTTCTTCGGGTAGGAAGTTACAATGGGCTATAGGGCCCCTGACCAAATTTAGCCTGTTAATCACTCTAAGCACTCTATTTCTAGAAGCGTTTGAAAACATTCCAGAAAATACATCCCAGTTTTCTCTTATGATTTCGCCGAGTTCTCCGAACGTCGTATAATCAAGAAATCTCTCAGATCGAGGAGGGAGGCCTTCTGCGGCTTCTCGATCTAGATTTTTCTTTGCATTTTCCCGCACGGCCTGAGGAACGGCGCCGTCCCACCAGCCAGTTCCTTTGCTATCTTCGAGAGCCCCTTCGATAAGGTCACGGATATCATTTTCAAGGATATAGAATAGTCGATAAAACTCGCTCATTCTTTCCGCGTCCGCCACCGTGCCAAAATCCACTTGTCGAAGGTAGTCTGCAACAAGTGAATCTGCCTGTATCTCGAGCGCACCCCGAGAAGCGTTCACGTTTTCTCTATTCATCGCGGCACGCAAATCACGCGTGAGCACCGCAGACTTTAGAAAGAATAGCTCTAAATTAAACGTGTTCACTTCAACAAGTTTTCATTTAAACTACGGAATATCGCATTAAATACAGCGATGTTTTCTGTTTCAGGGAGAACTATATTGATATTATACGATATACCAAGCGTGCCGCCGCTAAGGCGTGACGAGGCTCCAGGAGATATATTGTGGTCTATGGTAGGTGAATTAGCATTGCTCTGTTCGCTAACCGAAGAAACGTCGCCATGAATAAAACCTCTCAACGCGTCAAAAGTTTGATACATTAGCCTCACAATGGGGTCGGATCTTTTCAGGCCGGTGATCTCGACGATCGTATCTTTGACGCCACCCTCGTCGGCTTTGTGAATGTACTCGTTGCGACGGAAAAGTTCCGAAAATGCGTGCTTTATACCTTCGTAAGCAGCCTGACTTCGTCCCCCGTCCGTTTTGAACTTGGAGTAAAGAAGGGTAGGCGCACCGTCGGCACCTATGAACTGCATTTTTTTGAGAAGGGGCGGAACGCTACGGGCTGAACCCCCCGACAATTTGAGTATCGTTTCCATGTAGTTTGCCCCAAATTTGTCGGGGCGTTCCGCCGGAATGATTAGCTCAAGCGCCTTTTTAAAAACACCAGGTGAGGTAGTGTAAGGGATGCCGCCTTTAATTTCGCGTCGTTCTCTATCGGCTGTAAGACTCGGCTGCGCTGCTCGATCGCCAGCCGCTGCGGCGGCCTGCTCACCTGAATTGTTTGCCATGATTTTACCCTCGCTTGGTTGCGAGTCTATGCGATTCTATAGGCGAGGCAAATCGGGAATGTTAATTAGATTAGGGAGGTCTTACTCTTGGTCTGAAACGGCTCCGCCGCGACCAAATCCTTCCCACTCTACCGTCCCAACAACGGCTTCAAATACCGCCCCGTAAAGCTCCCCGCCACCTTCGCCACCTTCTCGGGCGTCCCCTCCGCCACAATCTCCCCGCCCTTCACGCCGCCCTCTGGCCCCAGATCGAGCACCCAGTCGGCGGTCTTGATGACGTCCAGGTTGTGTTCGATCACCACCACGGTGTTCCCCTGCTCCACCAGCGCGTGGAGCACCTCCAGCAGTTTGCGGACGTCTTCGAAGTGCAGCCCGGTGGTGGGTTCATCCAAAATATACAGCGTCTGGCCGGTTGCCCTGCGTGACAGCTCCTTGGCGAGTTTCACGCGTTGCGCCTCGCCGCCGGACAGCGTCGTCGCCTGCTGGCCGACCTTCACATAGCCAAGGCCAACCTCCGCCAGCATCGCCATCTTGTCGCGGATCGGGGGGACGGCCTTGAAGAATTCGACCGCGTCTTCCACCGTCATGTCGAGCACATCGGCGATTGAGAGGCCCTTGAACTTCACCTCGAGCGTTTCGCGGTTGTAGCGCGCGCCGTGGCACACATCGCACGTCACATAGACGTCGGGCAGGAAGTGCATTTCGATCTTGATCAGCCCGTCGCCCTGGCACGCCTCACACCGGCCGCCCTTGACGTTGAAGCTGAACCGCCCGGGCTTGTAACCGCGCGCCTGGCTTTCGGGGAGGCCTGCGAACCAGTCCCGGATTTGCGTGAACGCGCCGGTATAGGTGGCGGGGTTTGATCTTGGGGTGCGGCCGATCGGCGATTGATCAATATCGATCACCTTGTCGAGATATTGCAGCCCGGTCACCTTTTCATGCTTGCCCGCCAGCATCCGCGCCCCGTTGAGCGCGCGCGCGGCGGCGGCATAAAGCGTGTCGATGGTGAAGCTCGATTTGCCGCTGCCCGATACCCCCGTGACGCAGGTGAAGGTGCCCAGCGGGATGCTGGCGGTGACGCCGCGCAGATTATTCGCGGTGGCGCCGTGGACGGTCAGCTTCTTGCCATTGCCCTTGCGCCGGGTGGCGGGGACCGGCACTTCGCGGCGGCCGGAGAGATAATCGGCGGTGATGCTGTTGGTGTTGGCCAGCACCTGTTCAAACGTGCCCTGCGCCACGACTTCGCCGCCATGCGCGCCCGCGCCGGGGCCCATATCGATCACATAATCGGCGGTGCGGATGGCATCCTCATCATGCTCCACCACCAGCACCGTGTTGCCGAGATCACGCAGGCGGCGCAGCGTTTTCAGCAACATGTCGTTGTCGCGCTGGTGCAGGCCGATGCTCGGTTCGTCGAGCACATAGAGCACGCCCGACAGGCCAGAGCCGATCTGGCTGGCGAGGCGGATGCGCTGGCTTTCGCCGCCGCTCAGGGTGCCGCTGGTGCGGTCGAGGTTGAGGTAATCAAGCCCGACATTGTTGAGAAAGCCGAGCCGTTCGAGGATTTCCTTCAGGATGCGCTCGGCGATTTCGCGTTGCTGGCCGGTGAGCGCATCGGGGATCGCCTCAAACCACGCCAGCGCATCGACCACCGACAGGCGGGTGACGCTGGAGATATCGCGCATGCCGATTTTCACCGCGAGTGCCTCAGGCTTCAGGCGCGCGCCGCCGCAGATCTCGCACGGGGCGCTGGACTGATATTTCGACAGCTCCTCGCGCATCCACGCACTTTCGGTGCTGAGCATGCGGCGGTTGAGGTTGCCGATCACGCCCTCGAACGGCTTTTTGACGTCGTAACTCTTCTTGCCATCGATGAAGGTAAGCGTGACGGGCTTGCCGCCGGTGCCGTGGAGGATGATGAGCCGCACCTCGCCGGGCAGCTCGCCCCAGGGCGTATCGAGCGAAAAGCCGAATTCGCGGGCGAGCGACCCGAGCACCTGCATATAATAAGGGCTTGGCGGCTGCGACTTCGCCCAGGGCACCACCGCGCCCTTCTTGATGCTGAGCGCGTGGTTGGGGACGACCATATCTTCGTCGAACAACAGCTTTTCCCCCAGGCCGTCACAGGCCGGGCACGCGCCCTGCGGGGCGTTGAAGCTGAACAGCCGCGGCTCGATTTCGGCGATGGTGAAGCCCGATACGGGGCAGGCGAATTTTTCGCTGAACACGATGCGGTTGGGGGGGATGCCAGCGCCTTTCATCGCGCCGCCAGCTTGGGCGGGGGCAGCGCCCGTGGCACGTCCCTCGACTTCGCTCGGGACAAACGGGGCTCTAGCTTCCTTGACTCCGCCAGCCCCACCAGAACCGTTCGTGTCGAGCGAAGTCGAGACACGTGCTCCACCAAGCTCAGCCACCGTCCCGTCCACCAGATCAACAAACGCCAGCCCCTCGGCCAGCTTCAGCGCGGTTTCGAAACTGTCGGCCAGCCGCGTGCTGACATCGGGGCCAACCACCAGCCGGTCGACCACCACTTCAATGTCGTGCTTGTATTTCTTGTCGATCGCCGGCGCTTCATCGATTTCGTAAATTTCGCCGTCGATGCGCACCCGGGTGAAGCCCGATTTCTGCCATTCGAGCAGTTCCTTCTTATACTCCCCCTTGCGCCCGCGCACGACGGGGGCGAGCAGATACAGCCGCGTCCCTTCGGGCAGCGCCATGACGCGGTCGACCATCTGGCTTACCGTCTGCGCGGCAATCGGCAGGCCGGTGGCCGGGCTGTAGGGAATGCCCACGCGCGCCCATAACAGGCGCATATAATCGTAAATCTCGGTCACGGTCGCGACAGTGGAGCGCGGATTGCGGCTGGTGGTTTTCTGCTCAATGCTGATCGCGGGACTAAGCCCCTCGATATGATCGACATCGGGCTTTTGCATCATCTCCAGAAACTGGCGGGCATAGGCCGACAGCGACTCCACATAGCGGCGCTGCCCCTCGGCATAGATGGTGTCGAACGCCAGGCTTGATTTGCCGCTGCCCGACAGGCCGGTGATGACGGTGAGCGTATCGCGCGGGATATCCACGGAGACGTTCTTCAGATTGTGCTCGCGCGCGCCGCGGACCGAAATATGAGTTAGCATGAGGGTATCTGTTCCATATTTGTTCAATGCGGGCAAGCAGGCTTTAGACGTGGGTGGCGCGCGCCAAAAGGGCAAGCGTGCTCTTGAACAATGATAGTGTATTACCTATTTCATACACTAGGTCCGGTGCAGACCCGATGGAGAGCGCAATGGCGAAGAAAAAGGACAAGAAGGGCAAATTGCCCAAGGAAATCGCCGGGATCAAGATCCCGAAGGAGTTCCGCAAAACGGGTGAGGCGTTGATCGCCACGGCCAATTCACCCGCCGGGCGCGAGTTGCTGATGAGCGGGGCAGCGGCCATGATCGCAGGCCTGGCGACGCGGATGCGCGCTGGCGGCCAACCCGGCAGCGGCACAGCACCGCACATGGCGCCACCGCCGCGCGAAACCGAGACAAACGACAACAGCCAGCCAGGCTTTGATCCCGAAGCGGCTGGTGCACGGTTGGCGCAGCGCATCATCGATGTGATCGGCATGGCCGCCAATAGTGGCCGCCGCACACCGGGCAGCGGGCCGGCGAGCGACTAACACCGGGCAATCGCACCGGTGGCAATCGGCAAGCTGATCCCCTACATAAGCGTCATGGACGAGCGGCACGGCCAATGGTTGCTATCACGCGACCCGCCATCCCCCGCCAGGTTGATCACGGCATGACGACGACAGAGGCGATACATCCCCCCGAGCCCACGATGCTGGCATTGATCGAGCGAAGCCCGATCGCGTCGGTGATCAGCGATCCGCGCCATCCCGATAACCCGATTGTGGCGTGTAACGATGCTTTTTGCGCGCTGACCGGCTATCCTCGAGAAGAGGTGGTTGGCCGCAATTGCCGCTTCCTGTCTGGCCCCGGCACGGAACCCTGGCTGTCGGAGCAAATCCGCAAGGGTGTGCGCGAACACAAGCCCGTGCTGGTCGAAATTCTGAATTATAAGCGCGACGGCATGCCGTTTCGCAACGCGGTGCTGGTTGCGCCAATCTATGGCGATGGCGACGAGCTGGTCTATTTCCTGGGATCGCAGGTCGAGATTGATGACGACGCCCCCGCCCCCACCAGCCTGCGCCGCATCCGCGCCGCCGAACTGGTGAAAACGCTGTCGCAGCGGCAATGGCAGGTGCTGAAACTCGCATCGAACGGCCTGCTGAACAAACAAATTGCCGCCGAACTCGGCCTATCCGAAAAAACGGTGAAAATGCACCGCGCCATCCTGATGGACCGGCTGGGCACGCCCACGACAGCGGACATGATCCGCGTGGCGGTGGAGGCCGGGCTGTAGAGCATCGTGCTTGAAATATGAATCGTCATTGCGAGCGCAGCGAAGCAATCCAGCGGCGTGCTCGCGGACAGGCTAGATTGCTTCGCTGCGCTCGCAATGACGGGTGATCCTGAATTACGGCACGATGCTCTAGGCGAAGTCTTTCGGCCTATGGCCCATTAGCCGTATCGCTCGCCAGATATCGTAGCCGTATCAGGGATGCGGACGTCACGAACGGTTTCGCGAGCTTTCAGATTCAGCCCATCTGGGAGCACTCCGCGTTCGGCGCATCCCTCTGCCGATGTCGATCGTGACGTCCAACCTTGCCCCGGCCAAGCGATAACCAGCGCGATCAGCCCGCCCGTTCAAGCCGCCGCTGCGCGCTCAGCCGGATGTCCTCAGGCACTTCGGCCATTGCCGCCAGCGCGGCGAGTTCTTCCCGCGTCGCCTGCCCGCGATAGACGATCGCGACCAGGCGATCGAACGCAAAGGCCGGGTGCGGGCGATCGACCAGCGTTACGGCATCGCCGGCCGCGATCAGGCCCGGCTGGAGAACCCGGTAATACCAGCCCGATCGGCCGTTGCGGAGCATGGCGTTTGGCAGCCGATCATTGCCGAATCGCAAGGCGAATTTGAAGCAGGGCTGGCGCGGCTGGCACACCTGCAGCCGGGCGGTGCCGATGGCATGAACATCACCCACGCACACCGTATCTTCGGCCATCCCGGCGATCGTCAGATTCTCGCCGACGCCGCCCGCGATGAACTGATGCGCATGATCGGGAAATTCCGCCGCCCAGCGCGGATAATGCGCCGCAGGATAGGCATAGACGGCCTTGTCCGGCCCGCCATGCACCGTCAGGTCGGCCTGCGCATCGCCCAGCAACCCCATTGGCTCGACCTGCACCGGTCCCGTTACCCCGCTTTTGACAAAAGCGCTGGGCACGGACTTTGGCCCGAGCGGCGCAATCGCGCCGAGCTGAACCGACAGAAGCGTTGCATCGGCCATCGCGAGACCTTTCGACTTAGAGCATCGTGCTTGAAATATGAGTTGTCATTGCGAGCGCAGCGAAGCAATCCAGCGCGTGCTCGCGGACGGGCTGGATTGCTTCGCTGCGCTCGCAAAGACGGGTGATCCTAAATTACGCCACGATGCTCTAGATGTGAATCGCCTTGCCCGTTACCCCCATTGCCGCTTCTTTGAACGCTTCGGCATGGGTGGGATGCGCGTGGCAGGTATAGGCAATGTCTTCGGATGTCGCGCCGAATTCCATTGCCTGGGCCGCCTGTGCGATCATTGAGCCTGCGACGCTGGCGATCATCCAAACGCCCAATACCCGGTCCGTCTTGGCATCGGCGATGACCTTCACAAAGCCGTCGGGCTCGTGGTTGGTTTTGGCGCGGCTGTTGGCGAGCATCGGGAATTTGCCAACCTTGATCTCACCGCGTTCCTTGGCCTGCTCCTCGGTCAGGCCAACGCCGGCGATTTCGGGCCAGGTATAGACCACGCTGGGGATCACATCGTGATTCACGATGCCGGTCAGCCCGGCGATATTCTCCGCAACCGCAATCCCCTCATCCTCAGCTTTGTGCGCGAGCATCGGGCCCGGGACGACATCGCCGATTGCCCAGATGCCGGGCACGCCCGTCTTGAAGCTATGGTCGATCTCGATCTGCCCGCGCTTGTTGGGGGTGATGCCAGCGGCTTCCAGGTTCAGCCCATCGGTATTGGGGCGGCGGCCGATCGACACGAGCACGCAGTCTGCCGCGATGGTCTCTGCCGCGCCACCGGCGGCGGGTTCGACGGTGATCGTGGCGGTGTTGCCATCGACGGTAACGCCTGTGACCTTGGTCGAGAGCTTGAACTCAATGCCCTGTTTCTTGAAGATCTTGTTCGATTCCTTGCGGACTTCGCCGTCAAAGCCCGGCAGGATCTGGTCGAGATATTCGACACAAGTCACCTTCGCGCCGAGCCGCTTCCACACGCTGCCAAGCTCGAGCCCGATCACGCCGCCGCCGATCACAACCAGATGCTCGGGCACCTTGGCGAGTTCAAGCGCGCCGGTGCTGTCAACGATGATCTGCTTATCGTTATCGACCGCAACACCGGGCAGCGGTGTAACGCTCGAGCCGGTGGCGATGACGATGTTCTTCGCGCGGTAGCTGGTGCCCGCGACATCTACGGTGTCGGTGCCGGTGAACTTGGCGTGCCCCTTCAGCCATTCGACCTTGTTCTTTTTGAACAGGAACGCGATGCCGCCGGTGAGCTGCTTAACGGCGTCCTTCCGCTGGGCATGGAGCGCCTCCATGTCGAGCTCGACCGAACCCAGCTTGATGCCGAGCTTGGCCATCATGCCGTTTGCCGCATCGTTGAAGAATTCGGACGCGTGGAGCATCGCCTTTGACGGAATGCAGCCGACATTGAGGCAGGTGCCGCCGAGCGTCTCGCGCGCCTCGACACAGGCGGTCTTCAGCCCCAGCTGCGCCGCACGAATCGCCGCAACATAGCCGCCGGGGCCGGAGCCGATGATGAGGACGTCATAGTCGTAGGATTGGTCAGCCATTTCACACCTTCCGTGCTCCGGCGAAGGCCGGAGCGTTACATCATCGGGCGGCGCGCTTGCCGCCAACGCTCCTGCCTGCGCAGGAGCACAACTTGCCGTCTCGTGCTCCGGCGAAGGCCGGAGCGCTGCCTAAATTAGTGTATCGTACAAATCAGCCCAACCAGGATTACGCTCTTCGATCAGCCGAATTTTCCAGGCTCGCTTCCATTTTTTCATCCGGTATTCGCACGCCCGCGCGTCCTGTAAATCCTCGGAAAATTCAAACCAAACAAGCAGGATACAATCTTTGTCCTTCGAGTGACCGTCAATAAGCTTGTTGCGATGCTGGTACGCGCGCTGCGGCAGGTTACTGGTTACGCCCAAATAGGTCTGGCCCCGGCGATGATTGGCCATCAGATAAGCGCAACCCGACTTCACCCCCTCCGCCCCAATGCTCCGGCCTTCGCCGGAGCACCGCGCAACATCCTGTGCTCCGGCGGAGGCCGGAGCCTTGGGTTAGGTGCGCCGTCCCTCACAAATCGATCAGGATCCGCGTCGGGTCCTCAATAGCATTTTTCAGCGCGACCAGGAACGTCACCGCCTCGCGCCCGTCGATCAGGCGGTGATCATAGCTGAGCGCGAGGTACATCATCGGGCGCACCACCACCTGCCCGTCACGGACGACCGGACGGTCTTCGATGCGGTGCAGGCCCAGCACCGCGCTCTGTGGCGGGTTGATGATCGGGGTGGACATCAGGCTGCCGAACACGCCGCCGTTGGAAATGGTGAAGGTGCCGCCCATCATCTCGTCCATCTTCAACGTGCCATCCTTGGCGCGCTTGCCGAAATCGCCGATGGTGCGTTCGATTTGCGCGACGGACATCTGATCGGCGTCGCGGATCACCGGCACGACCAGCCCGCCGGGCGACGACACCGCGACCGAGATATCGGCATAGTCATGATAGACGATCTCATCGCCTTCAATTGACGCGTTGACGCTGGGAATGTCCTTCAGCGCCATGCACGCGGCCTTGGCGAAAAAGCCCATGAAGCCCAGCCGAACGCCGTGCTTTTTCTCGAACAAATCCTTATATTTGTTCCGCGCGTCAATCACCGCGCTCATGTCGACATCGTTGAATGTCGTCAGCATGGCGGCGCTGTTCTGTGCTTCCTTGAGCCGCTTCGCGATCGTCTGGCGCAGGCGGGTCATCCGCACACGTTCTTCCTTGCGCGCGCCAGTGTTCGCAGCACTTGGCCCGGCCGCCGGTGAAGGGGGTGCAGGGGCTGCTGGCGGTGGGGCTGTCGGCGTGGGCGCGGCAGGTGCCGGGGCGGGTACGCTGGCCGCAGCAAGCACGTCATCCTTTGTCAGCCGACCGTCTTTGCCGGTGCCCTTGATGGTGCCGGGATCGACGCCCGTTTCCAGCACGGCGCGGCGTGCCGATGGCGACAGCGCAGCGGCAGCGGATGCCTCGGTCGCTGGGGCGGCAGCAGCCGGAGCAGCGGCAGCGGGTGCGGGTGCGGGTGCGGCAGCCGAGGCGGCACCAGCCGCATCAATCGTCGCAATCATGGCACCGACCAGCACGATATCACCCACCTGCACCGCGTGCTGGCCCATAATGCCAGCCGCAGGCGCGCCGACTTCGATGGAGACCTTGTCGGTCTCCAGGCTCGCGACCGGCTCATCCAGCGCCACCGGATCGCCGGGCTGCTTCAGCCACTCGCCCAGTGTCGCCTCAGTAATCGATTCACCCAGAACGGGGACTTTGACTTCGGTTGCCATTTTCCAACTTCCGTTAGTGTGTGTTCCCGCGAAGGCGGGAGCACAGTCTGGGTTCCCGCCTTCGCGGGAACACAAGGATAGGTTTAACTCTTGCGCACGCGCCGTATCTGTTCACGCACATTATGCCCCAGCGCGTCAGCAATCAGCGCCGCCTGCTCGGTCTGGTGGCGCTTCATCAATCCGGTCGCGGGCGATGCAGACGCCATACGCCCAGCATATAGCGGCCGCGCCACCTTGCCGCCCGCGTCCGACAAGCATGTCTCGATAAACGGCTCGACGAAACTCCACGCGCCGTTGTTTTTCGGTTCTTCCTGCGCCCAGACGACCGTTTCCAAATTGGTCATCCGCTTCAGCCGGATGGTCAGCGGCTCGCCGGGGAACGGATAAAGCTGTTCCAGCCGGACGATCGCCGTGTTGGTATCGCCCGCCGCATTGCGCGCCTCCATCAGATCATACGCAACCTTGCCGGTGCACAGCACCAGCCGCTTCACATCTGTGTCCATGGGTGCCCAGGGATCAGACAGGATCCGCATAAAGTGGCTTTCGCCCTGGAAGTCCGCAGTCTTTGATACAGCCAGCTTGTGCCGCAGCAGCGATTTGGGCGTGAACACGATCAGGGGTTTGCGGAAATTGCGGTGCATCTGCCGCCGCAACAAGTGGAAATAATTGGCCGGCGTGGTGCAGTTGGCCACCTGCATATTATCCTGCGCGCATAGCTGCAGGAACCGCTCGGGCCGCGCCGAGCTATGTTCTGGCCCCTGCCCTTCATAGCCATGCGGCAGCAGCATGACGAGGCCGTTGGCGCGCAGCCATTTCGCCTCACCAGCCGCGATGAACTGATCGATCATGATCTGCGCGCCGTTCATGAAATCGCCGAACTGCGCTTCCCAGATCACCAGCGTTTTCGGATCGGCGAGCGCATAGCCATATTCAAAACCGAGCACGCCATATTCGCTTAACGGGCTGTCGAGCACTTCGAAGCTGCCATGCTCAATCGTCCAGAGCGGGACATATTTATGCTCATCCGTCTGGTCGACCCAAACCGCGTGACGCTGGCTGAAGGTGCCGCGCCCCGAATCCTGGCCGGACAGGCGAACACCATAGCCTTCGGACAGCAGCGAGCCGAACGCGAGCGCCTCTCCGGTCGACCAATCGATATTCTCGCCGGTTTTAAAGGCCTCACGCTTGGCATCGATAACCCGCGCGAGGGTTTTGTGGATCTTCACACTGTCCGGCACCGTGGTCAGCGTGCGGGCGATGCTGTCGAACAGCTTGGGCTCCAGCCCGGTAACGATGTTGCGGCGCGCGCTTTCGGCATCGGCCGGGGCATGCAAGCCAGACCAGCGCCCGGCAAACCAATCGGCCTTGTTCGGCTTGTAATTCGCCCCTGCTTCAAACTCGGTTTCTAGCAATGCCACAAACTGCGCAACCGCATCATCAATCCAGGCCTGATCGATGACACCTTCGGCGATCAGTTTCTTGCCAAAAACTTCGCTGACGGGCGGATGCTGGCGGATACGATCGTACATCAATGGCTGAGTGAAGCTGGGCTCATCGCCTTCATTGTGACCAAAGCGGCGATAGCACCACATATCGATCACGATATCGCGCTTGAACTTCTGGCGGAATTCAATCGCCATCTTGCAGGCAAATGTTACCGCCTCAGGATCATCACCATTGACGTGGAAAATCGGTGCCTGAACGCCCTTTGCCACGTCGCTTGGATAGGGCGAGGAACGCGCATATTGCGGGCTGGTGGTAAAGCCGATCTGGTTGTTGATCACAAAGTGCAGGCAGCCACCGGTATTATAGCCGCGGATGCCCGAAAAGCCGAGGCATTCCCAAACAATCCCCTGCCCGGCAAACGCCGCATCGCCGTGGATCAGCACGGGCAGCGACCCGGTATGATCGGTCAGGTCGCCGGCAATCGTCTGAATCGCGCGCACCTTGCCCAGCACGACCGGATCAGCCGCTTCGAGATGCGACGGGTTGGCGACCAGCGACATATGCACGTTGATGCCGTCAAATTCACGGTCGGTGCTGGTGCCGAGGTGATATTTCACATCGCCTGAACCCGCGACATCATCCGGATTGTCCGAACCGCCGCCAAATTCGTGAAAGATAACCCGGTACGCCTTGGCCATCACATTGGCGAGAACGTTCAACCGACCGCGATGTGCCATGCCAAACACGATTTCGCGCACACCGTATTGGCCGCCATATTTAATCACGCTTTCCAGCGCGGGGATCATGCTTTCGCCGCCATCCAGCCCGAACCGCTTGGTGCCGACATATTTGCGGCCCAGGAATTTCTCCCACTGCTCGGCCTCGATCACCTTGTTCATGATCGCCTTCTTGCCCATTGGCGAGAATTCGATGGCCTTGTCCTGCCCTTCCATCCGGTCTTGCAGGAAGCGACGTTCCTCGACATCGGCGATGTGCATATATTCCAGGCCAACCGCGCCGCAGTAATTCTGCTGCAGAATGGCGACGATCTGGCGCACCGTACCCCATTGCATGCCCAAAGTGCCGCCAAGATAGACGGGCTTGTCGAGATCGGCGCCAGAAAAGCCGTGATATTCGGGCGTCAGATCAGCCGGCAATTCCTGTTTGGCGATGCCGAGCGGATCGAGCTTTGCGGCCAGATGACCGCGCACCCGGTAGGTGCGGATCAGCATCATCGCGCGGATCGAATCGGCGGCGGCGGCGGTAACATCCGTTGTGGATGGCGCGGGTGCGGGTGCCGCTTTGGGTGCGCCGCCTTTGGCGGGCTTCGGCGCAGGCTCCATCTGGCTGGGATCAAGCGCGGCGGTAAGATCATCGGTCGTGGTGGCCGGCCAATTCGCCTGTTGCCAGCTCGGGCCGGATTCGCTGCCCTCCAACCCTTCAAAAAAGCCGCGCCAGCCAGGCTCAACATTGTCGGGCGACACCAGATATCGCGCATAGAGCGTTTCGATAAAGGCAGGGCTTACCGAGCCTGCAAGTGCTTCGAAATCCTGGCCTTCATAGCCCATTTTCTCTGTCCTTCTCTTCCCTCTCCCTGTCGGAGAGAGGGTTGCGCAGACTTGGCAGCTCGCTGCCTAGTCGTAGCTGGGTGACGGTGCAGCGGCGTTCGTATCTCGAGCGCTACCGCCCCCCATCCAACTTCGCCTAAGCAGCAAGCTGCCAAGGCTTCGTATCCTTCTCCCCATCGGGGAGAAGGTTTGTCTTACCCGTTCAACACCGCCAGCAGGGTGGTGCCGAGTTCACTAGGCGAATCCGCCATGCGGATGCCCGCAGACTGCATCATCGCGATCTTGCCTTCCGCGCCGCCCTGACCGCCCGAAACAATGGCACCGGCATGGCCCATGCGCCGGCCGGGGGGCGCGGTAATGCCCGCGATAAAGCCTGCCATTGGCTTGCTGCGACCGCGCTTTGCTTCGTCGATCAGGAATTGTGCCGCTTCTTCTTCCGCCGAACCACCGATTTCGCCGATCATGATGATCGACTTGGTCTCATCATCGGCGAGAAACAGTTCGAGCATGTCGATGAAGTTGGTGCCGTTGACGGGATCACCGCCAATGCCCACCGCCGTCGTCTGGCCCAGCCCAGCATTCGACGTTTGGAACACTGCTTCATAGGTGAGCGTGCCCGAACGACTGACAACGCCGACCGAGCCCTTTTTGAAAATGCTGCCGGGCATGATGCCGATCTTGCACTCACCCGGCGTCAGCACGCCAGGGCAGTTGGGGCCGATGAGCCGCGATTTTGATCCGCTGAGCGCGCGCTTTACCTTGACCATGTCGAGCACCGGAATGCCCTCCGTAATCGTCACGATCAGCGGCACCTGCGCGTCGATCGCCTCCAGGATGGAATCGGCTGCGAACGCTGGTGGCACGTACACGACCGATGCGGTGGCCCCGGTCTTTGCGACCGCCTCATGCACGGTATCGTATACCGGCAAATCAAGGTGCGTGGTGCCCCCTTTGCCCGGCGTGACGCCCGCCACCATCTGCGTACCATAGGCAAGCGCTGCCTGCGTATGGAAGCTACCGGTTTCGCCGGTCATCCCTTGCGTGATGACCTTGGTATTCTTATCGACGAGGATGGACATTCAGGCTCCATTGCTTGGCTCCTGCTTCTCCATGAATGTGTCCCCGCGAAGGCGGGGACCCAGACTGGGCTCCCGCCTTCGCGGGGGCACAAGAGCGGCTTATATTATGGTCTCGAACAGATCGTTCCAGTCCGGGTTCAACTTCTCAATCTCAGTCAGCTTCCAGAGCCGATTCCATTTCTTCAACTGCAGTTCGCGGTACCGGGCCGTTTCGATCGTGCCGTGTGCCTCGTACCAAACCAGCAACTTGCAACCGTATTTCTTCGTAAACCCTTCAACCGCTCCCGTGCGATGTTCCCACACCCGCTTCACCAAATCGCTCGTCACACCGGTGTAAAGCGTTCCGTTCCGGGCGCTTGCCATGATGTAGACGTAGCCGCGTTTCTCCAATTCCATCCCCCAGCTTCCATGTGCTCCCGCGAAGGCGGGAGCCCAGACTGGGTCCCCGCCTTCGCGGGGACACAAGAACTAGCTCAGCGACCCATCAATCGCCTTACACGCCACCAGCAGTTCCTTCACCGCATCGACCGAGACGGTGAGGTTCGCCTTCGCTTCGTCATCCAGCGCGATTTCGACGATCTGCTCTACGCCGCCGGCACCAATCACCACGGGCACACCGACATAGAGGTTATCGATGCCGTACTGGCCGGTCAGGTGGGCGGCCGCTGGCAGGACGCGCTTTTGATCGTAGAGATAGGCCTCTGCCATTGCGATGCCGCTGGTGGCGGGCGCGTAATAGGCCGAACCCGTCTTGAGCAGCGCGACGATTTCGCCGCCGCCGCTGCGGGTGCGCGCGACGATGGCGTCGATGCGTTCCTTGGTCGACCGGCCCATCGCGATCAGATCAGGCACCGGGATGCCCGACACCGTCGAATACTGGATCACCGGCACCATCGTGTCGCCGTGGCCGCCGAGCACGAAGCTGGTAACGTCCTTCACCGAGACCTTGAATTCATCTGCGAGGAAATGGCTGAACCGGGCGCTGTCGAGCACGCCGGCCATGCCGACCACCTTGTTATGCGGCAGGCCGGAAAATTCACGCAGCGCCCATACCATCGCATCGAGCGGGTTGGTGATGCAGATAACAAACGCATCAGGGGCGTTCGCTGCAATGCCCTGGCCAACCGCCTTCATCACTTTCAGGTTGATGCCGAGCAGATCGTCGCGGCTCATGCCCGGTTTGCGCGCAACACCGGCGGTGACGATGATGACATCGGCGCCCGCGATATCGGCATAATCATTGCTGCCCGTAATCGTCGCGTCAAAGCCCTCAACCGGGCCGCACTGCGACAAATCGAGCGCCTTGCCTTGCGGCACCCCCTCTACCACGTCGAACAACACGATATCGCCAAGCCCCTTCAGGGCGGCGAGGTGGGCGAGCGTGCCGCCAATATTACCTGCACCGATCAACGCGATTTTTTTGCGGGCCATCTTCATCCTCCGGTGACGGGCGGGTGCAGACAAGTCCCGCAAAGCGAGAGCGGCTTAGGCGTTTTGCGCCAATGCCGCAACAGGGCAAATAAGCGAAAATCCTGGGTTAATGATAACGCTTCGCAATTGCGAAGCGCGCGCGCTCAATGCGCGCCATGCCCCTTGGCAAGATATAGATCGGACTGCATTTCTTCCAGCCGTGATACCGTCCGCTCAAATTCAAATGCACCGTCGCCCGTGGTATAAAGCGCGCCTGGCGCGGCGTCGGCCGCCGCAATCAGCTTCACACTGTTTTCGTACAGCGCATCGATCAACGTTACAAAACGGGCGGCTTCGTTCCGGTTTTCAGGCCCCAGTTGCGGGATGCCAACGATCATCACGGTATGGAACCGACGGGCAATGGCGAGGTAATCGGCCGCCCCGCGCGGTTCGCCGCACAGCCGTTTAAAAGAGAATACCGCCACCCCTTTGAGACTTTTAGGCACATGTAACGTCCGCCCGCCCTGCACCGGGATATCCTCGGTCGGCACATGGGCGCGGTCTTCAGGCGGATAATCCGTCAGGCGGAAAAACGCGCTCGACAGGGCTTTCGTTGATGCCGCGCCATTCGGCACCATCCACATATCCATATTACCCAGCCGGTCGCGCCGATAATCAATCGGCCCGTTCAAGCCGATTACCTGGGCACGTTCATGGATCAGATCGATAAAGGGCAAGAACAGGCTGCGGTTCAGCCCATCCTTGTACAAATCCTGCGGCGGGCGATTGGACGTTGCCACCACCGTCAACCCGCGCGCCCACATCGCCATGAACAGCCGTGACAGGATGGCGGCATCGGCGGTATTGTTCACGACCATTTCGTCAAACGCGATCAGCCGCGTTTCCCCCACCATCGCGGTGGCGACGGGGACGATCGGGTCGCCTGCTTCCTTCTTGCGCTCCTCCGCCAGGCGCTGATGAACTTCGAGCATGAATTCATGGAAATGGACGCGGCGTTTGCGGCGAATATCCACACAGCTGAAAAACAAATCCATCAGCATCGATTTGCCGCGACCGACGCCACCCCACAGATAGACGCCGCGCGGTGGCTCTGGCGGGCGGCGCAGCGCGCGCCACAGCACAGAACCGCGTTTGGGTGCCGACTCCAGATCGGTGGCAAGCGCCGCCAGCGTCAGCACTGCCGATTGCTGTTCCCGGTCGGGACGAAGCTCACCCGCCTTGAGCAACTGGTTATAGCGATCGATCACAAAGGTCATGTCGTCACTGGCCTGGGCCCGGTTGGCTTGCGAATCGTGCCGGAAAAGGCGGCAATCCGCTCGTCACTATCAGCCTGAACAATCAACCCGCGCAAAAACAACAGACGGCCGGTTTCCTTGAGCAATTCAACTTGCGCTTCAAGCGGCGTATCGGCTGAACCCGCGCCGATAAACTGCGTTGACAGATCAAGCGTCACTGCTGTGCCCGCCTCAATCAAGCCAAAGCCGCGCGACGCCGCGAACAGCGCGATATCGATAAAGCCCAACAGCGCCCCGCCATGAATGCGACCGGACAAATTGGTGTGAACCTGCGCAGGTTGCATGCGGACGCGGGCGAGTTTTCCCTCAACCTTCAGCAGGAACGGCCCGAACAGGCTGTTAAACCGCGTGGGATCGTTCAGCGTCCATGTCATCCAGCCGGGGTGATCGGCGGATTGCTGGTAGATGAAATGGGGAGAGGAATTCACCAGCTAACTTTCCCAACTGCCCCCGTAGTGGCGGGGTTCCAGAGTCGCAGGCGATACCGCTGACGCCCCTGGCCCCGCAGGCACGAGGGAATATTAGTTGCGTGCGATCACGCCGATCACACCACCCGTTCGACTTCCATCTTCTTAATCTCGGCAATCGCCTTGGCGGGGTTCAGGCCCTTGGGGCACACATTCGCGCAGTTCATGATCGTATGGCAGCGATAGAGACGGAACGGATCCTGCAGCTCATCCAGCCGCTCACCCGTCATCTCGTCGCGACTATCAGCCAGCCAGCGATACGCCTGGAGCAGAATTGCCGGCCCCAGAAACTTGTCGGCATTCCACCAATAGCTGGGGCAGCTGGTTGAACAGCAAGCGCACAAAATACACTCATACAGCCCGTCCAGCTTTGCCCGGTCAGCCGGCGACTGGAGCCGCTCCTTGCCCGATGGCGGTGGTGTTACCGTCTGCAGCCAAGGTTTGATGGAGGCATATTGCGCATAGAAATGCGTGAAATCAGGCACCAGATCCTTGATGACAGACATGGCGGGAAGCGGCGTGATTTGCACATCGCCCTTCACCTCATCAATCGCTTTGGTGCAGGCGAGGGTGTTGGTGCCATCGATGTTCATCGAGCATGAGCCGCAAATCCCCTCACGACACGACCGGCGGAAGGTGAGCGACGAATCCTGCTCCGCCTTCATCTTGATCAGCGCGTCGAGCACCATCGGACCGCATTCGTCGAGATTAATCTCAAACGTGTCAAAATGCGGGTTCTGGCCGCTATCGGGGTCATAACGATAGACTTTGAACTTCTTAATCCGCGTCGCTTCGCTGCCGTCGGCCGATTTGGCAGCTTTATGAACCTTGCCCTGGGGCTTGATCTTGCTGTTCTTCGGCAGGAAAAATTCGGCCATTGCTCAACTCGTCCTATCAGTAGCGCGGGGCGATACCGTCCCCTGCCGACAGGCGATACATGAGCGCGCGCGGCCCCGCAAATGTTTGTGCGGTGTAATTGGATTTGTTTCTCCACCCCAATTTTTGCTTAGTGCAACCCGATTGACGCCAGTGTCCGCCGCCCCATCTTTACCGCAGACGCCGACGGACGATCGCTCCGACGCGCAGATCGAAAGGAAAAAGGCAGATGAGCAACAGATTGGACGGCAAAAAGGCGATCGTCACCGGCGGATCGCGCGGGATTGGCGCTGCAATCGCCAAGCGGCTGGCGGCAGACGGTGCTGATGTCGTCATCACCTATGCCGGCAATGAAGCCGCCGCGAGCCAGACCGTTGCCGCCATCGCCGCCACCGGGCGCAAAGGCGCCGCCATTCAGGCCAATGCCGCCGATGCAAAGGCCACCGCCGCCGCCATCGCGCAGGCGGTCGAAACGCTGGGCGGACTTGATATCCTGATCCACAATGCCGGGGTCGCCGATTTCGCCCCCATCGCCAACGACACACAGGATAACTTTGACCGGACCTTTGCCATCAATGTCGAAGGGGTATTTGCGGGCACCAAGGCCGCTGTACCGCTGATAAACGATGGCGGACGAATCCTGATCATTGGCAGCATCAATGCCCATTCGATGCCGGTGCAGGGCGGCGCGGTCTATGGCGCGACCAAAGCGGCGGTCGCTGGCCTCGCGCGAGGCTGGGCGCGCGATCTGGGCCCACGCGGCATTTTGGTCAACGTCATTCAGCCCGGGCCAATCGATACTGATCTGAACCCCGCCGACGGGCCGTTTGCGGCCGTGCTGACCCCGCATGTTGCGCTTGGCCGCTATGGAAAAGTGGAGGAAGTCGCCGCGCTTGCCGCTTTCCTGGCCAGCAACGAGGCAAGCTACATCACCGGCGCTGCCATCGATGTGGACGGCGGGTTCACCATCTGAACACTTGATGATCCAGGTCGAGCCGACTAGCCACCCGCAATGCGGCTCGACCAATGTCACAATATCGATGATTTCCGGCGGCTCGCCAAGGCGCGGCTGCCGGGCCCCGTATTTCACTATATAGACGGGGCAGCCGATGACGAGGTGACCCGGCGGCGCAACACCGCTGCGTATGAAAGCTGCGACCTTGTTCCCAACGTGCTGGCCGGGGTGGAGCAGATCGACACACGGGTAACGGTGATGGGCAAGCAGATTGCGATGCCGCTGTTCCTGTCGCCCACCGCGCTGCAACGCCTGTTCCACTGGCGCGGCGAGCGCGCTGTGGCAGCGGCGGCGGAGAAGTTCGACACCTGGTTTGGCATTTCATCGCTTGCCACCGTCAGCATCGAAGAAATTGGCCGCACGATCGCCAGCCCCAAGCTGTTTCAGCTCTATGTGCACAAAGACAAGGGGTTGAACGCGGCAATGATCGCCGCGTGCAAAGCCGCGAAGTTCGACGCGATCGCGCTGACGGTCGACACGATTGTTGGCGGTAACCGCGAGCGGTGCCTGCGCACCGGCTTCACCTCGCCACCCCGGATCACCCCTGCGTCCGCGCTCAGCTTTGCGATGCATCCGCGTTGGACGCTCGATTATCTGCTGCGCGAACCGTTTGAGCTATCCAACCTAAAGGATTATCTCGACGAAGGATCACGCAAATCCATGTCGGTGGGTGAATATTTCACCAACATGCTCGATCAGTCGCTCGACTGGAAAACCGCCGAGGCAATTCGCGCCGATTGGGGCGGGCAGTTTTGCCTGAAGGGAATCATGTCTGTCGACGATGCGCGGCGCGCGGTGGATATTGGCGCCACCGCGATCATGGTCTCCAACCATGGTGGGCGGCAATTGGACGGTAGCCGCGCGCCTTTTGACCAACTTGCCGAGATTGTCGACGCTGTGGGTGACCGGATTGATGTGATCTGCGACGGTGGCATCACCCGGGGCAGCCATGTGCTGAAGGCGTTGAGCGTGGGCGCGAAAGCCTGTTCGGGCGGGCGGCTATACCTCTATGCACTCGCCGCTGCGGGCCAGGCCGGGGTCGAACGCGCGCTGGGTAATCTGCAAGCCGAAATCGTCCGCGACATGAAGCTGATGGGGGCAAAATCAGTCGCCGACCTGGGCCGGGGCAATTTGCGCTGGCGATAGGGGCCAACCGGGTGGGGGTGTGGCATCGTGGCTCCCCTGCTCAATTGCTGAGCCGAAAGGCAAATTCCGGGCGAACCATCTCCCGGTTTTCAATCAATCGCGATTCCGTATCGGCCAGTGTTGCCCGCAGATCGGCCGATACCGAACTGTTGTTGATGTAATAGCTATGCTGCACGACCGGATCGGATCGAGCGGCAATCCGGTAACAATCAACGACGATGACCTTTTTCGGTAACAAGTCCAACATCCGTGGTCCATCTGACCCAAGCCGATCAGGGTTGGTTTTGGTCGAGTCGGAAACCAGCAGCGCTCGATCATTACGATTGAAATAAACCGTGACCCGGCGCCCCAACATCGGCAATTTTTTCAGCTTTTCATCGGTTTCAAACGCGTCATCATCCTCGTCCGGTGCCGCCAGGATGATCTGATCGAACAACCGGACCAGCCGGCGCGAATCCTTGGCGCAAATCGCCTGCAGCCCCTGTCGCAAAACATAGGCGCCCATCGAATGCGCCACGATATGCAACGCTTGGCGACACCGGGTTTCATCATCCAAACCAGCAACAAAATCGAGCAGTTTCAGATAGGTTCGGGCCAGCGCGGGGCCGGATGCGCGAGCATCCTCACGATCACTATAATAGGACATGAAGGGCACCATCGTGCCGTCCGATGGCCAGCTGAAAACAATGATGTTGGGATTATTGGCAAGTTCAGCACCCAACCTGGCCCCCGCCTTTAACGCCTCCATAAAAGTTACGTTGAAACCGTGGATGAAGACAACTGTATCGCGCTTGCCAACTGCCATTGCTTCATGAAGCGATGTGAGCAACATATTACTGCCCGATGTAACAAAGCCTGCAGCAGGCTGAACTGCCAGTGTTTCATCAAACACGGTTATTGAGTTCATCAACGGGGTTTGGCCGGTAACGTCAAATTCTGCCTTGCCGAACCGCAGTGACGCGACGCCATCGGGATTGAAACGCCCACCAAATAATGCTTTCGCATTTTCCGGAATATGGTTGCGATTTGTGACGAAGTGCACGGTAACGCTCATCACGGCCCCCCGATTATGTACCGATGTACTTACGTATCACAATCGCTGTTCATAAGCAATTTTGAACGGAAACCGGTTATCGGGTTGTCAGCATCGAAACAGCGGGCTGACCCACCGGGGCTGTCGCTGCCGCTGGGGTGCGCCGGTCGAGCTCGGCGAGCCACGCCGTCGCCTTGTCGCCGATCAACGTCTGGGGCTGTGAGGGCTTTAGCCCACCGTCACTCTCCCACTTCGCCACCAGCGCAGTGGCTTCGCGGCTGGCCGCCGCCAGCGGTTGCGCCTTGCGCAGCGCGTGGTTGATCAGCGCATCACCGTAAAACGTCCAGTCATTGTCAGATTGGCAGCCAAAGGATGATCGGTCGCCGGAAGACGCCGTCAAAACCGCCGTGTCCGCGTCGGCCAGGGCCGGCACAAAAACCCCGGCATAACAGGCGCTGACAATCACCAGCCGCCGCCCAATCCCCAGCGCGCCCAGCATCGCGGCCAGCCGATCGGGCGAGATCGCGCCGAATCCCTGATCGGCATCATTGTACACAATCCCAATCGGCGCGCCGTGGCTGGTGGTGTACAGCACCAAAACATCTTCTTGCGGATCATAAACCTCGGCAATGCGCGCAAGGGCAAGGCTCAAATGATCGGGGCTGCCGCGCGGCAAGTCACTTGGCGCAGAGCCGTCTGTCCCGGCCAGCACAATCGTTCGGCCCACCGCGTCATACCGTCGGGCGAGCACCTTGCCCGCCTCGCGCACTTCGCGCCCAAATACCGGATCGCTATCAAGCGCAATCGCCACGACATAGGCATCAACGACGCCCTTTCGCTGCGGCAGCAACCCGGCCAGCGCGCGCGCCATCCGGCGGTGTTCGGCCAGAATATCATCGGGAGACCGATCCCGCTCAATCTGCATGCCGCCATTGGCATAGGCCACAATATCCGCTTCGGTTGCCCCGATGGACGGTGGCGGGCGCGTATGCTGCGGCGCGCGATACGGCAGTGATTGCTGCGCGGTGGACGCCCCTGCCAGGCCAGCGAACACCGCTGCAATGATGATCCGTAATGCCCCTGCTACCCGCACACCGCGCCCCTTATGATCAGCCGATATGTCGGGGGTTCGGGGCGAGCGTGTCAACGCACATTTCGGGGCATAAAGAGCGCAGCGCGCGTCGATGCAAGAATGTACCGTGCAACAACCAATGCTGGAGTCCCCGTACTTGACGAGCTTGGTGCGCTGATGATTGCCAATGTGGCAACGACAAGCATCAGCGCGCCGAAAACCGCCCCCTATAGTCCGTCACCCCGGGCCTGACCCGGGGTCCCGCTGCCTAGCCCCACAGCTGCCCGACCTTGAAAAGCGGGACCCCGGCTCAAGGCCGGGGTGACGGTAGGGGGTAGGAGCGGGTATCGCCTCAAAGCCGGTCATAAAAATGGCTCGTTCAGACGCCTAAAACTGGACCGTCAGCTTTCCGTTTTAACCGCGCCGTGCGGATGGCCGAGGATGGATGCCCAGCAGGCATCCATGGCCACTTCCCTCGCCCGTACCAACGTCGCGGAGGGTGGACCCGCAATCCATAGCTGTCCTGTGGAATTGGCTTCATTTACATTGGGCCGCGCTATACTCGTTCCGTCCAAGGAGATGTTGAGCCGAACATTCGCCGCGCGACCGGTAAGCGCTTCCCATGCTTCGGCCGCTCGTGGGTTCAGCTTGATGGCCAGAGCATCTTGGCCAAATGCCGCATTAGGTAGGATCTCCGCCTCTTTTACTGTCGTGCGACAGAGGTGAAGATTGCCTACCCAAAGGCCCTGCTTTCGAGGTTTTAAAGCTTGGCGCAGCTTCTCATAAAATAATGTTAGTGACGCCGTCGCACTGGCGAGTTGCGCTTCGATCCTCTTGGTGTTGCAGGCGCCGTTGAACGCGATCTGGACGGGCGGTTCGTTTGTTTCGACGTGACCCCAGACTTCTTCGAAGTTGCCGACAGCACGCGCCTGGCGCTGATAGAGTTCGTCTAGACGGTCTTCCAACCGCTTGTTGGGGTGACGGTGAAGGCAATCAGCCATTTGCTCCAACGAAGCCTCCACTGTGAGCAACACAGTCGGCAAATCTTGAACGGAGTCTTGTGGCAGTCTTTCGATGGGCACGGCCATGCTCAGCATGCCCAAGCCCAAAAGGAGGTTTGCAACTGCCATGTGGGTAACTCAGCAGGTCGCGCTGACATAAGCAATAGGTTGCCTTCTGCCACATACTCTCATGAACAGATGGCACCTTGCGCAACGCGCGCGCCAACAGCGGACAGTCAGCAGTCCACCAATATCGACCATTCCGACCCTGCAACCTCAGGCCTCAATAAACCCGCTTCTTCGGCTTAATATACTCGATGTCGTCGGTCAGCGTGTAATCATGGACCGGGCGGTAATCGATGCCGACTGCGCCGCCTTTCCCGCCCCAGCCGTCGAACGTCGCAATGGTATGCTTCATCCAGCCGGCGTCGTCGCGGTTCGGGTAATCCTCGTTCACATGCGCGCCGCGTGATTCCTCGCGGTTGGCGGCGGAATGCACCGTCACCACTGCCTGCGCGATCAGGTTGTCGAGTTCCAGCGTTTCGACCAGATCGGTGTTCCAGATAAGCGAACGATCGTTGATCCCCACATCGCTCATCGATGCATAGATCTCGCCAATCTTTTGCTTGCCCTCGGCGAGCAGCGCGTTGTCGCGGAACACGGCGCAGTTTTTCTGCATCGTGCGCTGCATCGCGCCGCGAATCTTGGCGGTGGGCGTCGCGCCCTTGGCGTTACGGAAATGATCGAGCCGACCCAGCGCCATTTCCGCCGCGGCGGCGGGCAGCGGGTTGTGCGGCGTGTTCGGCTTCAGCGTGTCCTTGATGCGCAGGCCGGTTGCGCGGCCGAACACCACCAGATCGATCAGCGAGTTGGAGCCGAGCCGGTTGGCGCCGTGGACCGAAACACACGCCGCTTCGCCCACCGCGAACAGGCCAGGGACGACGCTGTCGGGGTTGCCGTCCTTCAGGTTCACAACCTCACCGTGGAAATTACACGGAATGCCGCCCATGTTGTAATGCACCGTCGGCGCGACCGGCAGCGGCTGGCGCGTCAGATCGACACCGGCAAAAATCTTGCCGGTTTCGGTAATGCCCGGCAGCCGCTCTGCCAGCACCTTGGGATCGATATGATCGAGGTGGAGGTAGATATGGTCCTTTTCCTTGCCAACGCCGCGCCCTTCGCGAATTTCCATCGCCATTGAGCGTGAGACGACATCGCGCGATGCCAGATCCTTGGCGGACGGGGCATAACGCTCCATAAAGCGCTCGCCTTCGCTGTTGGTCAGGTAACCGCCTTCGCCGCGCGCGCCCTCTGTGATCAGCACGCCAGCGCCGTAAATGCCGGTCGGGTGGAACTGGACGAATTCCATGTCCTGCAGCGGCAAGCCGGCGCGCAGCACCATCCCGCCGCCATCGCCAGTGCAGGTATGCGCCGACGTGGCGGAGAAATAGCAGCGGCCATAACCGCCCGTCGCCAGCACGGTCTGGTGGCTGCGGAAACGGTGGATCGAACCATCATCCATGCACAAGGCGATCACGCCCCGGCAAACGCCGTTTTCCATGATCAGGTCGAGCGCGAAATATTCGATGAAAAAGTCCGTGTCGTACTTCAGGCTCTGTTGATACAGCGCGTGGAGCATCGCGTGACCGGTGCGATCAGCGGCGGCGCAGGTGCGCTGGGCGGGTGGCCCCTCGCCCATATTCTGCATCATGCCGCCGAACGGGCGCTGATAAATCTTGCCCTCTTCGGTGCGGCTAAACGGCACGCCTGCGTGCTCCAGCTCGTACACAGCGGCTGGTGCTTCGCGGCACAGATATTCAATCGCGTCCTGATCACCCAGCCAGTCGGATCCCTTGACGGTATCGTACATGTGCCAGGTCCAGTGATCCGGCCCCATATTGCCGAGCGATGCCGCAATGCCGCCTTGCGCGGCGACGGTGTGGCTGCGGGTTGGGAACACCTTGGTAATGCATGCCGTTTTCAGGCCCGCTTCAGCAATGCCCATCGCCGCGCGCAGGCCAGAGCCGCCCGCGCCAACAACAACCGCGTCATAGGTGTGATCGATAATCTTATAGGCAGCGGTCATGCGATCGGTGCTCCGGCAGCAAAAGCGATCTTGAGGATCGAGAAAATGGCGATAGTGGCGGCACCCAGGGTGAAGAATGTCAGCAGCACCATCAGCGCAACGCGCATCGCGCCGTGCGCATAATCCTCAATCAGCACCTGCAGCCCCATGCGGAAATGATAAAAGGTGCTGGCGACCAGCAGGATCATTGGCACCGCGGCAAGCGGGCTGCTGAGCCACATCACCATCGTTGCGTAGTCATGCGCCGGCAACCGCGCCAGCGACGCGAACAACCACAGCATCAGCACCAGATTGCCCCCGGCGGTCAGCCGTTGATGCCACCAATGATGTGCGCCTTCGTTCGATGAGCCAAGGCCGCGCACGCGGCCAAGTTCGGTTCCGCTACCCATGATTACTTCCCCACCAGCAGATAGGCCCAATAGGCACCGGTCAGCACGATTGACGCCAGAATCGTCGATTGCGCCCACAGCCGGTTGGTCTTCAATTCATAGCCCGCACCGGTATCCAGCAGCAGATGGCGGATGCCTGTTGCCATGTGCTGGAAAAACGCAAAGGTCAGCCCAATGCCGAACAGATAGCCAATCGGGTTCAGCGCACCTGATTTCAGCGTAAAAACATCCATAAACTGCGCATAGGTGGCAGTGCCACCCGCAAGGGCGGCAAGCCACCACACGAACAATATCGTGCCCACCGTTGCCATGCCGTCGCCGGTGACGCGGTGCATGATGGAGACCAGCATGTGCGGCCCCCATTTCCAGATGGTCAAATGCGGCGAGCGCGGGCGTGCGGCTGTTGGTTGGGTGGCCAAATCGAAATCCTTGCTAGCTGTGTCGCCGTATTAGCCACCAGTGGAGCCGATGCAACCCGGCACAAGGGCCAATCCCCAATTGACCCGATCATTCACGCCGCAAAGCATTTGAACAATGGCGGGAAAATCATGCCCGGCCCCGGAACTTTCCCAAATTCTAACCAGCCCTTAACCAAATCCCGATACGCCAATCCATGAAGAATGGGAAACGGCCCGCTTTCGGGGCGCTGACGTGGAGAAACGGTGTTGACCAGCCAAGACTTGCCCGAGACAGGTTCCGTGGCCGCGGCCATTGATTTGTCGGCACGATTGCGCGTTTTCGATTTCGACGGCTCGCTGGCCAGTGCCAGCCGCGATGTATGGACAACGATTGAACCAGAAATCGTTGCCGTATCAGAAGCTTATTGGCAGCAATGGCTGCGCTGCTTTGCCGATGAGCGCGACTGGGCACCGCATGAAACCGCCAAGATGATTGACCTGGGCGTGGTGTTTTTGCGCAATCGTTTTCTGGAAACGAACCGGCGCGACTGGGTCGAATCAATCGAACGTTCAGTCGCAGCGGCTTACACCGGCGGCGTGACGCCAATGGCGCTGCTATCGATGATCAATGCCAGCGACCGCGCCGCTTTGGAGGTGATGATGCGCCGGGTTGACCGCGCCGACCCCAAAATGCCGCTTTATATCGATACGCTGCTGCGCCTTTCTGCGCTGGAGGGCGAAATTACCGTCGCCATCTACAACGCCTATCGCGATCACAGCGCGGGGGTTGCGCGCGATCGGCTGGCCGGTGAGTTCCGCGACGGGATCGCCAAGATGGTCGAAGGCGTCAGCCTGGAGGGCGGCGAGCTGCGCGCCCAGGCCGGTCGCACGTCGAGCTCAACGCGCGGTATGCTGGGCAAAACATCCGAAGTTGCTGCCGCTGCCGAACAATCCGCCGTGGCGATGCGTGAAGCCGCGCAGACCGCCGCCGGGCTGATCCGCGCGATTGAAGATGCCCGGCGCGAAGTAGAAGCAGCAGCCGATATCGCGACTCGCGCCAGCGGCCAGGCCGGTGCAGCGGTTGGCATGTCGGAAACACTTTCTGACCATGCCAAATCGATTGAGTCGATCCTGGGGTTGATTCGCGACATTGCCGGCCAAACCAACCTGCTTGCGCTAAACGCAACGATTGAGGCTGCCCGTGCGGGTGATGCCGGGCGCGGCTTTGCGGTGGTTGCCCAGGAAGTGAAATCGCTGGCAAACCAAACCGCGCGCGCCACTGACGATATCGCTGCCAAGATCGCCGCGATCCAGTCCGCCACGCGCTCCACTGTTGAAACCAATGCCTCAATCCGGTCGACCGTTGCGGAGGTACAGGCATCTGCCGAGAAAATTCGCCGCGCAATGGAAACACAGGCGCAAACCGTTACCGCCATCACCGCCTCCGTCGACGAAACAGCGCTTGCCGCCGATTCGATGTCCAACACCATCGCTGCCATCCGCGAGGACACGGAAACGGTCGCCTGCGACATCGACCGCGTCGGCCTGGGCTTTGATGCTTTTGATGCCCGACTGAGCACGCTGAAGACAACCGCGAGCGACTTCATCTCGAAAGTTGCCGCGTAAGGAAGAGGAAATACCCTGATGGCAAATGAGCATCAGCAGGCTTTGGCCGGGTGGAGCGGCACCGTTCGCACCGCTGCGCAGTGTGTGGGCGATTATGACTGGGACCAGGCCATTGGGCCGGGCGCGGCAGAGATTGCGCGCCTGATTGCGGGGTCGGAAGAGAAAATTTCCGCTGCTTTTTGGGAACATTATCTGGCGTTGCCGGTAACGGATCATATCCGCCGCACGGTAAGCAAAAGCTTTATCGCCACTCGCGTGCAGAAAAGCGCGCACTATACCCGCGTCAAATATGCCGATCCATTTGGTGAAAAATGGTTACAAACGGCGCTGAACCACGCAAATGAAACACATGAGAGCAAGGTACCCTTGCCCGCCCTGCTGTCATCGCTGAGTTTTGCGCACAGCCGCACGCTGCAGATTTTGGCTGAAAAGCTGAATGGTGACAGCCAGAAAACGCAACATCTTGCCGATATCATTCAACGGCTTGCGCTGGTTGAGGCTGATGTGATGACAACGCATCTGGGGATGCGCGACGCACAATCCGCGCGCGACGAACGCCGCAGCCGGTCTGCCCAGTTCAGCGAGAGCATTGCCACATCGATCGAAGGCGCCGCAGCGCTTGGCAACCGCATCCGCGTTCAGGCGCAAACCGCATCCACATCGACACGGGGCATGTTGGGGAAAACGTCAGAAGTTGCAGCCGCTGCTGCAGAATCAGCCGTCGCCATGCGTGAGGCAGCGCAAACTGCTGCAGGGCTTATCCACGCCATCGACGATGTACGCGCTGAAGTGGAGGCTGCCACCTATATTGCCACGCGCGCCAGCGAGCAGGCCGGGGTAGCGGTGGAGATGTCCGACGCTCTGACGGATCACGCCAAATCAATCGAATCGATTTTGGGGCTGATTCGCGACATCGCGGGGCAAACCAATTTGCTCGCGCTGAATGCCACGATTGAGGCGGCGCGTGCGGGCGATGCCGGGCGCGGTTTTGCCGTGGTCGCACAGGAAGTGAAGTCACTCGCCAACCAAACAGCGCGCGCGACGGATGATATCGCCGCCAAAATCGCTGCCATCCAATCCGCCACCAGATCAAGCGTCGACACCAGCGCCTCTATCCGCGCCACCGTTGCCGAAGTGCAGGCCTCTGCTGATAAAATCCGTCATGCCATGGAAACCCAGTCGCAAACCGTGATCGCCATCACCGCATCGGTTGATGAAACAGCGCTAGCCGCCGATTCCATGTCCACCACCATTGCTGCAATCCGCAGTGATACCGAAGCGGTGGCCAGCGACATCGATTCGCTGGAACGCGCCTTTGGGGAAGTGGATGATCGGCTGGGCGGGCTAAAGGGCGCCGCTGACACCTTCTCGGCCAGTGTCGCCGCATAAGGTTTCGCCGGGGTGACGAAGCGGTCGAACCCCGTTAATCGCGGGGGATGACCAACATTCTCCTCACCGGCAGCAGCCGGGGCATTGGTGCCGCCATCGCCACCGCGCTCGATTTACCCGGTATCAACCTGATCGGCCACGGCACCAGCAGCGGCAGCGGCATCGCCGCCGATTTCGCTGACCCCGCCGCGCCCGCTGCACTGTGGCACGCGGCGCTTGAGCGATTTGGCGGGCAGATTGATATCCTGATCAACAATGCCGGGGTGTTTGAAGAAAACCCGATCGGTCAGGATGATGCAGCCTGGATCGCGACCTGGAACCGCACGATGCAGATCAACCTTACCGCATCAGCCGCCTTATGCAGGCTCGCGGTGCGGCACTGGCAGGATCGTGCTGCGCCGGGCCGCATCATCAACATCGCCAGCCGCGCCGCCTATCGCGGCGACAGCCCGGCGCACTGGCATTATGCCGCGTCCAAGGCGGGCATGGTCGCGATGACCAAAACAATCGCGCGCGGCTATGCCCGTGAAGGGATATTGGCGTTTGCGATCTGCCCGGGGTTTACGATGACGGGCATGGCCGAGGATTATCTGTCCAGCCGCGGCGGCGATAAGTTGCTGGCAGATATTCCGCTGGGCCGCGTTGCCGACCCCAGCGAAGTCGCCACCGCCGCGCGCTTCCTGGCGCTGAAGGCCCCGCCATCGATGACCGGCGCGGTGCTGGACATTAATGGGGCCAGCTATGTCCGATAGGTCGGTTCACGCAGGGACTTCAAGCTGGAAGCTCACCCTGCCGTGCACGCGCGCAGAGGCGGAGGCGATTGATGCGGGGGATGATTTGGGCATCGTCCCACCGCCTGTGCTGATGACGTCGGAGATGACCCCCGATGACGCCAATGATTGGCAGCTGGAGGCGTATTTTGACGGCAAGCCGAGCGCCGCTGCGCTAAAAGCAGTCCGCGCGCTGGTGCCGAGCGCGCGCGCGTCCAGGGCGCAGCCCGAACTGGTACCCGATCAGGACTGGGTAACGCTGAGCCAGGCCGGGCTGGAGCCTGTGCAGGCGGGCCGCTTTTTCGTGCATACGGCAGCCCATGCCGGTGCGATCCCCCGCGGTACACGCGCCTTCCAGATTGAGGCGAGCCGCGCCTTTGGCACCGGACATCACCAGACCACCAGCGGGTGCCTGACGATGCTCGACCGGTTGAAGCGCCAGGGTGTGCCCGTACGCAATCTGATCGACATTGGCACCGGCACCGGGCTGCTCGCCTTTGCCGCGCTGCATTTATGGCCCAGCGCCTATGCCACTGCATCCGATATTGACCCCGCCTCGATTGACGTGACACGCGAAAATGCCGCGATCAACGGCGTGTCGACGGGCACCCAGCGCGGCCAGATTGCGCTCGCGGCTGCGCCGGGGCTGCAACACCCGCTGCTGATTGGCCGCGCGCCCTATGACCTGATCATCGCCAATATCCTGGCCGGTCCGCTAATTGCGCTGGCCCCCAGTATCGCAATGGCGTTGGCACCGGGTGGTACGCTGGTCCTCGCTGGGTTGCTCAGCGATCAGGCCCCGGCAGTGCTGGCCGCGTATCGGCGGCAGGGGCTGATGCCAATGGCGCGCATCGCGACGGGCGATTGGCCAACACTGCGCCTGCGCAAGCGGCCGCGTTACGGGCAAGACCGCGCAACGCGGCACGCCCCGCCCATGCCCGAAGCGCCAAATTTCGGGAGCTGGTAAAAATGCCCGACGCTGATGCCCTTCGGCCAGGGAGGCACGCTCGTTCCTAGAGCATCGTGCTTGAAATATGAATCGTCACCCACGAGCGCA
>MSXR01000023.1 GCA_002083655.1 Proteobacteria bacterium ST_bin14
TGACGGAAGTGATGCAGAATTAGCGCGCGACGACCTAGCCCGCCAGTTCCGGAGCAAATCCCGGACTGATCAGGGCGCGACACGGCCCAAAAATGCCTCAACCGCGCGCCAATTGTCCTCTGCGCCGGCGGCGTTGCGCGCCGCGATCAGCGTGGATGATCCGTGGACGCCCGCAATCGCTGGCACGGCATCGACATTGCCGGTGCCCGGCACCGCATCAACAATCGCCTTGGCTGCAGCAATCTCATCGGCATCCTTGGCCGAGGTAACGAACACCGGGATCGCCAGCGTTGCGGCATTGCGCCTGACCAGATCGGCTTGCCCCAGATATTCGCCAGGCGAAAACGACAACAGACCAGCCACCGCACCGGGATTTTCCGCCGCGACCAGAAACACCAACGCTGAAGAATAGCTGCTGCCCCACAATAATATCGGCTTGCCTTGCGGCTTTGCCCAATCGAGCGCGGCCTGAAGATCGGCCTTGGCGTCAAGATAGGTTGGTTGGCCAGATACCCCGCGCGCTGTTTGATTGGGGCCGAACAAATCGCCACCCGATCGCTGGTCAATCGCCAGCGCGGTATAGCCAAGCTTCACCAGTCGCGGCGCAATCGTGGCATATTCGCCCTTGCCCGACCCGGCCTGATGGAAAAGCAGAATGACGGCCTTTGGCTGCGGTGCCGCATAGAGCGTTGCATAAACGGTCACGCCGTCAGCTGCCTTCAGCGTAATAGGCGCACCAATTGCTGATTTCAGCGTCTGATGGCCCACCACCATCGCTTTGGCAGCGTCGGATGATTGCGCGCTGCTTGCGCGCTCAGGAGCATTGCAACCGGCAAGCCCCGCTGCCGCCAAAATCGCCACCATCATCCGCATCGCGCCGCTCCCAAAGAAAAATGCCGGAGCATTTCCACCCCGGCACTTCATCAGTCCTATAACCGGGCAGATCACCCGATCATGTCAGTTCAGCAATTTGACATGCCGCAATCGGTGCCAAGCACGGCACATGCCGTCATGCATGCAGCCGCAAACGCAGCCGGTGCAGCGGCATAAGCAGCAGTGCCGGTAACGGCGAGACCAAGAACGGCGACTTTGATGAAACGAAACATGGGTGTTCTCCAATAAATGCTGACGGGGCCAAACGCCGCGTCGAAAATAACGATCGTCAAATGTTCGCGTTCAGGCGCGCGGCGGCGCCAAGCCAGTTCATGCTGGAAATTCGTTTCCTTCGCGAAAAAGGTTACAAAACTCAGATCAGCCCGGCAAGCGGACTCGACGGATCGGCATAGCGGCGTTGCCCCATGCGCCCGGCAAGATAGGCCAGTCGCCCGGCTTCCACCGCGTGCTTCATCGCGGCCGCCATCATGATCGGGTTCTTCGCCTCGGCAATCGCGGTGTTCATCAGCACGCCGTCGCAGCCCAGTTCCATCGCAACGGCCGCATCCGAAGCGGTGCCCACCCCCGCATCAACCAGCACCGGCACGCCAGCACCTTCGACAATCAGCCTGATCGTCACCCGGTTCTGAATGCCCAGCCCCGAGCCAATTGGCGCGCCGAGCGGCATGATGGCCACCGCGCCTGCATTTTCCAGCCGTTTCGCGGCAATCGGGTCATCGACGCAATAGACCATCGGCAGGAAACCCTCCTTGGCCAAAATCTCGGTCGCGCGCAGTGTTTCGACCATATCGGGATACAGCGTCTTTGCCTCGCCGAGCACTTCCAGCTTCACCAGATCCCACCCGCCTGCCTCACGCGCCAGCCGTAGCGTGCGCACGGCATCATCGCCGGTAAAGCACCCGGCGGTGTTGGGCAGATAAGTGAATTTCTTCGGATCGATAAAATCGGTCAGCATCGGCGATTTTGGATCAGACACATTCACCCGCCGCACCGCGACCGTGACGATCTCTGCGCCTGACGCTTCCAGTGCCGCCGCATTCTGGGCGAAATCCCGGTATTTGCCAGTGCCGACAATCAGCCGCGACCGAAATGTCCGTCCAGCGACCGTCCAGCTATCCTGATCGGGTGTTGGGGCCTGATCCCCCCCACCGACAAAATGAACGATCTCCAGCGCGTCGCCATCCTCTACAAACACCTGGGCCAGCGTCGAGCGGGGCACGATCGCCAAATTGCGTTCCACCGCCACTTTTTCAGGCACCAGCCCAAGCTGTTCGGCAAGCGCCGCCAGGCTAAGCCCCGCGGCAACGCGGCGCGGCACGCCATTGATGTGAACCAAAACCATGTTGTCGTTGTGCATGGGGCGCAGATATGGGGTAAGCAGCAAACTCGCAACCGCCAGCGCGCAATTGCCAGCGCGCAATCGCCAACGCGCAATCGAAAGTCATAGCGTGACCGACACCATTTTTGTCCTGAACGGCCCGAACCTCAATCTGCTCGGCATGCGCGAGCCGGAAATCTATGGCCATGACACGCTGGACGATATCGCCGGGATGCTGGAGGATCGCGCCCGCGCGCTCGATCTGGTGGTCGATGTGCGCCAGTCAAACCATGAAGGCCATCTGATCGACTGGCTGCACGAGGCGCAGGCCACCGGCGCAAAGGCAGTGCTGCTCAATTCGGGCGCGCTAACGCATACCTCGCTGGCGCTATATGATGCAATCCGATCCATCACCACGCCGGTGATCGAGGTGCATATCTCCAACCCGGCAGCGCGAGAGGCTTACCGCCACCACAGCTATGTCGGCATGGCCGCGCGCGGCACAATTGCCGGATTTGGCGCAACCTCATATCTGCTGGCGCTTGAAGCAGCGGCGCGGTTCTGACAGGACACTGGGCCAAACAGGGAAAAAAGGGACAAGCATGGCGGACGAGACGGGGGCAAGCGAAGGACCGATGCGGATTGATGTTGGGTTGGTGCGCCAATTGGCGAAGCTGCTTGACGAAACGCATCTGACCGAGATTGAGGTTGAAGATGGCGCGCGCCGGGTGCGCGTTGCGCGCACCGTCACGATGAGCGCCGCGCCGCAAATGCCGGTTTATGCCCCCGCTGCACCTGCCGCGCCCGCAGCGCCCGTTGCTGCAGCCCCCGCAGAGCCTGCTGCGCCCAATTTGGCCAATGCGGTGAAATCGCCGATGGTCGGCACCGTTTATCTGTCGGCTGAGCCCGGCGCGAAGCCGTTTGCATCGGTGGGCGACAAGGTGGCTGCCGGTGACACGCTGGTGATTATTGAGGCGATGAAGGTCATGAACCCCATCCTCGCCCCATCGGGCGGCACGGTGAAGGCGATGCTGGTCGAAAATGGCCAGCCGGTCGAATTCGACCAACCGCTCGTCATCGTCGAGTAATCGCCTTGGCCAAGATCAAGAAGTTGCTGATCGCCAATCGCGGCGAAATTGCTCTGCGCATCCACCGTGCCTGCCACGAAATGGGAATTGAAACCGTTGCGGTGCATTCAACCGCCGATGCTGATGCGATGCATGTGCGGCTAGCGGATCAGGCGATCTGCATTGGCCCGCCATCGGCCGCTGCAAGCTATCTCAACATCCCCAACATCATTTCTGCCGCCGAAATTTCGGGCGCGGATGCGATTCACCCCGGCTATGGTTTCCTGAGCGAAAACGCCAAATTCGCCGAAATCGTTGAAGCGCACGACATCATCTTTGTCGGCCCCAAGCCCGAACATATCCGCACGATGGGCGACAAGGTGGAGGCAAAGCGCACCGCAGGCGCGCTGGGCCTGCCGCTCGTCCCCGGCTCTGATGGCGCGATCAGCGATATTGGCGAGGCCAAGGCGATTGCAGAGCGCGTCGGCTATCCCGTCATCATCAAGGCAGCATCGGGCGGCGGCGGGCGCGGGATGAAGGTGGTTACCAACACCGCCGATCTCGAAACGCAAATGCAGCAGGCAGGTACCGAGGCAAAGGCCGCGTTTGGCGACGCGACCGTGTATCTGGAAAAATATCTGGGCAATCCGCGCCACATCGAATTTCAGGTGTTTGGCGACGGCAGTGGCAACGCGATCCATCTGGGGGAGCGCGATTGTTCGCTGCAACGCCGCCACCAAAAAGTGCTGGAAGAAGCGCCCTCGCCCGTGCTTGGGCATGAAGACCGCGAGCGGATGGGCGGCATCGTGTCCAAGGCGATGGCCGATATGGGCTATCGTGGTGCCGGAACGATCGAGTTTCTGTGGGAAGACGGCGAGTTTTACTTCATCGAAATGAACACCCGGTTGCAGGTGGAACATCCGGTGACAGAGGCAATTACCGGGCTTGATCTGGTCCGCGAACAGATTCGCATTGCAGAGGGGCATCCGCTGACGTTGCGTCAGGAAGATGTGGTGTTCCGCGGCCATGCGATCGAATGCCGCATCAACGCCGAAGATCCGCGCACCTTTGCCCCCTCACCCGGCCTGGTGAAGCAATTCCACGCGCCCGGCGGCATGAACGTGCGCGTCGATAGCGGGTTGTATGCGGGCTACCGCGTGCCGCCTTATTACGACAGCATGATCGCCAAGCTGATCGTGTACGGCACCACCCGCAACGGCGCGCTGCGCCGCCTGCGCCGCGCGCTGAACGAATTCGTGATCGACGGCATGAAAACCACGATTCCGCTGCATCAGGCATTGCTCGACGAGCCCGATTTTCAAAAGGGCGAGTATACGATCAAATGGCTGGAAGAGTGGCTGGCAAAGCAAGAGGATTGATCAAGGCCGGGCTTTGAGATCGGGCCCGGGTCGGGCCGGCGAAGCGGTTGGCGAGCGGGCGGGGCATTGGCCCCACCCGCTGCCTGGCAGATCAGAACTTCGCCGATACCTGGAAGCCATAGAAACGTGGCTCGGCCGGGATGAAGGTGGGGATGCCGAATGCACCACCGGTGTTGCCGGCGTCGAGCAGATAGCGCTCGTTGCTGGCGTTACGGACGAAGCCAGCGATTTCGAACCGCTCGTTGAAGCTCAATCCGGCGCGGGCATTGTACAAGGTGACGCCGGGCTGCGAGATCAACGGGTTGTTGGGCAGTTCGAAGAAGATCTGGCTGCGATAGGTCATCGTCGGGGTAGCGAACAGGCGAATGCCGTCGCTGATCGGCGTATCGATCGTGAACCCCGCCGATGCCTGGACTTCAGGCTGCAGGCGGAAACGCGCACCGGCAAAGGCAGGCGAGAAGGCGCTGTCCCGGCTGATGCCGCCATTGATATAACCGATATTGCCGAAGATGTTCAGCCAGCGTGCCGCACGCCAATTGGCTTCGGCTTCGACGCCGACATTGTTGGCGTTACCGGCACTCTGCGTCAAACTGGTGCCATTGGGCTGGATCACGCTGACCTGGAAGTCGCTATAATTCTGGTAATAGACGCCGATCGAACCGGAAACCGGGCCGATCTTGCCCTTCACACCTGCTTCATAGTTCCAGACGACTTCTTCGGCGACGGGCGTGAAATTGGCGACCGGGCCGGTTGGCGTGGCCCGTGCCCCCAGCTGGACGACCGGCGAGCGGCGGCCCTTGGAGATCGTCGCAAAGACGTTGATGTCGTCCGTCACGCGGTACAGCGCATTGAAGCGCGGCAGCACGGCGGAGAAGCTGTCCTGCACCAGAAACGTCTGGCCGGCGGTGTCGACTTGCCCCGGGATCAGCGATGCCGCGAGCGGGTTGAGGCGCGAACGCGGCACGACCGCGAAGAAACCCGATTCACGCTGCTCGATCAGCCCGCGCACGCCAACGGTCAGCTCGAACTGGGGCGATACCAGCCAGGTCACGTCACCGAACACCGAATAGGTGTCGTTCTTGCCGATATTGCCGAACACAGACTGGTAGAGCGTCTGCGGGCCAGCGGCGGTTGGCACGGTGCCGTTGGGGAGCACGCAACCAGCGCGGGTCGCGGCGACCGCGCAGGTGAAATAGGTCGCTTCGTTCGACGAGAAGGGCACGATCTGCTGGCTGTCTTCCTGGAAGAAATTCCAGCCGAATGATGCGCGGAAGTTATCGTCCTTATACGCAAACCGCCCTTCGTGGTTGACCTGATAGCCAAACGCATTCTCGGCAAATTCGAGGAAGAAGGCGCGCGAGCCGTCGGCGTCGAAGATTTCGAGGCTGTTGAACTGGCGGAAACCGTTCACCGTGGTGAAGTTCCAGCCGGGGGCGAAATCATAGGACAGGGTGATGTTCGCGTCCCACACATCGCGGTTCAGCCCGAGTTGGGCGTCGCCGAGCACGGCGGCCGAGACCGGCGAGCCCGACAGATTGGCAGGGCCGAACCGGTTGGCAGGGCCAGCTTCGGTCGGGAAGGTGCCCGAAATGAACGGCGTGCCGCCATTGCGTTGGCGATCATAGGTCGCGATCACATCGACCGTCAGCGCATCGACCGGGGTGTAGCGGAGTGATGCGCGCAGGCCGAGCTGGTCCTGCGAATAAAGGTCGCGCGTCTGGCTGGTCGCGAGGTTGGTGATGTAGCCGTCACGGTTCTTATATTCGCCAGCCAGCCGAACAGCGACCGTGTCATTGCCCGCATTGACGAAGCCAGAGGCGAGATACGCATCGAAATTGCCGTAACCGCCAGTGAACCGGCCCGAAAAGCCTGGCTGTGGCCGCGCCGAAACGATGCTGATGGCGCCAACTGCCGATGCTGTACCAAACAGCGTTGCCTGTGGGCCCTTGATAACTTCGATCCGGTCAACGTCATAGATCGCCTGATACGATCCGCGTGAGCGCGAGATATCGACGCCATTGTAATACAGCGTAACGCGCGGCCCCTGCTGCGCCGAACCACTGTCTGACGTGATGCCGCGAATAACGATGCCGGGGTTGTTGGCGCTCTGTTCCTGGATGTTCAGGCCGGGGACAAAGTTTGACAGCTCGTCAAGATCGGAAACGCCCAGTTCGCGGAGCCGCGCGCCCGTGTTGACCGAAATCGTGATCGGCACGTCGACATTGCGCTGCTCGATCTTCTGCGCGGTGACGAGAATGTCTGTGTCGTTGATCTGGCCGCTCGCCTGATCATCGGTCTGGGCGAGCGCCTGAGGCTCGGCCGACTGGGCATGGGCAGCGCTGGCAGTAAATGAGCCCGACAGCAGCAGGGCGACAGAAAGCGAACGATAACGAGTCATGATAAACCCCCTTGGTGAAGCGGTGCCTGTGGGGGATGCTTGTGTATGCTGCACTGCGATATGGAGACAATTCAACGACAGTTGCGCGTCGATTCAAAGTGGTAGCCGGTTGTGCCTTTTGGGCATCGGTTGCTTCCGAGGCCGGGTGCGGGACAGGGCGCTTGCCGACCGGCCGCTTCTCATGAGCCCACGACCCCCGGTCAGGCAGCAATCATGTGTGCCCCCACTTGCCACCGCCCCTCCCGTCCCGCAGGATCACCGCAAAAGGGGATCGTCACGATGCGTAAGTTTTTCGGCTGGCTGCTGCTGGTGCTCGCGATCATCGCCAGCGCGGCTTTCATCTATTTTCGCACGCCTGATACCGATCCTGCTGCAATGCGCGCCAAATATGGCGGGCCGCCGTCGCAATTCGTCGCGCTGGGCGGTGGGTTGACGGTGCATCTGCGCGACACTGGCCCGCGCGGCGCCCCGGTACTGATGCTGATCCACGGCTCCAATGCATCGCTGCATACGTGGGAACCCTGGGCCAAGCGGCTTGGCCAACGTTACAGGATCGTCCGTTTCGACCTGCCCGGCCACGGCCTGACCGGGCCAAGCCCCGCCAAGCTTTACGGGGCCGTCGCGTTTGTTGATGTGGTTGAAAAGGTGCGCGCCAAGCTGGGCATCGAGCATATGGTGCTGGCGGGCAATTCAATGGGCGGCGGGGTCGCGTGGCATTACGCGTTGGCCTATCCCGAACATCTGGATGGGCTGATCCTGGTTGACGCATCGGGCCAGCCGGAACCGGGCAATTCATCGCCCCCGCTGGCGTTCCGCGTCGCGCGGATGCCGGTAATCCGCAATCTGGCGACAATGATCACGCCGCGATCGCTGATCGCTGACAGCCTGCCCGCCGCCTATAGCGATCCCAAGCTCGCCACCGACAAGGCAATCGACCTGTATTGGGAATTACTCCGCTATCCCGGCAACCGCGAGGCGACGATCGACCGGTTTGCGACCGCACCCGATTATGCCACCGATGCGAAGCTGGCACGCGTCACCACGCCGACGCTGATCCTGTGGGGAGATGAGGATCATCTGATCCCGGCATCGTCGGGCCGCTGGCTGGCCAAGCGCATTCCGGGGGCAGAGCTGATCGTCTACACCAAAACCGGCCATATCCCGATGGAAGAACGCGCCGATCAAAGCGCCGCCGATGTGTACCGCTTTGTGGAAACGCGCACGAAGCGGGGCCAATAACCCGTCGCGCAGATCATTTCGATATTTCCAATAACATCGAAATGATCTAGTTGGGCGTCATGATCGATTCGGGTTCAGTCATCGCCGCCCTTGCCGCCCTGGCGCAGGAGCACCGGCTTGCAGCTTTTCGGTTGCTGGTTGAGGCTGGGCCTGACGGCATGCCAGCGGGCCAGATTGCGGATCAGCTCGACATTGCGGCGTCATCGCTGTCGTTTCACCTGAGCCAGCTTGAGCGCTCAAACCTGGTGGTGCGTCGCCGGGCGGGGCGCTCGCTCATCTATTCCGCTCATTTTGACGCGATGAACGCGCTGGTTGGCTATCTGACCGACAATTGCTGCGGTGGTGCTGCCTGCGCCCCTGCCCCCGCCCCTGCTGACGCCCCCGCCACCTCGCCTAACCCCGAAAGGAACGCCGCATGAAGCGCCTGCACGTCCATGTCGCGGTCGACGATCTTGATCGCTCGATCGGTTTTTATTCAACCCTGTTCGCCGCCGAACCAACCGTGACCAAGCCCGATTACGCCAAGTGGATGCTTGATGATCCGCGCGTAAACTTCGCCATCTCGATGCGCGGCACCGCCGCCGGGGTCGAACATCTCGGCATTCAGGTGGAGGACGCAGGCGAACTGGCCGAAGTTTACGGCCGCCTCGCCAACGCTGATGCGCCGGTGGTTGAGGAGGGCAAGACGACCTGCTGCTATGCCAAATCCGAAAAAAGCTGGATCACCGATCCGCAGGGCGTGGTGTGGGAAACCTTCCTGACTGAGGGCGAATCGACCAGCTATGGCACGTCCGCCACGATTGACGCGCTGACCGCCAAATCCGCCTGTGGGTGCGCGTGATGCAGGCGACGATCTGGCATAACCCTGCGTGCGGCACATCGCGCAAGACGCTGGAGATACTTCAGGAAACGCCGGGGATCGCGCTGACCGTGATCGAGTATTTGAAGACGCCGCCGAGCCGCGAACAGCTGGTCGCGCTCTATGCCAAAGCCGGGATCACTGCGCGGGAAGGACTGCGCACGCACAACAGCCCCGCCGCGGAATTATGCGCGGAACTGCACCTGTTGGACGCCGATGACACCACCATCCTTGATGCGATGATGGCGCACCCGGTGCTGATCAACCGGCCATTGGTGGAAACCGACAAGGGCGTTCGCCTGTGCCGCCCGCAAGATGTGGTGCGCGAAATCCTGTGATTATGGACACCCGCCGCGCGCTGGCTGCCGAGTTTGTCGGCTCGCTGATCCTGTTCGCTACCGTTGTGGGTTCGGGCGTGATGGCTGAGCGACTGGCGGGCGGCAACGTCGCCGTCGCGCTGATCGGCAATACCGGGGCAACCGGTGCCGTGCTGTTCGTGCTGATCACCCTGCTGGGGCCGATTTCCGGCGCGCATTTCAACCCGGCGGTGACGGTGATGCTGGGCGCACGGCGCGATTGGCTGCCTTATCTGGCCGCGCAGCTGCTGGGCGGGGTTTTGGGCGTGCTGATCGTCCATGCCATGTTTGACATGCCGCTGATCGAGTTGGGCACAAAGCTGCGGACCGGCACCGGCCAGTGGATTGGCGAATTTGTCGCCACCTTCGGCCTTTTGTTCACGATTATGGTCGGCAGCCGCCAACGGCCCGAGGCGGTGCCCGCGCTGGTCGCTTTGTGGATCGTCGCGGGATATTGGTTCACCTCCTCCACCAGCTTTGCCAACCCGGCGATCACCATCGCCCGCGCGCTGACCGATAGTTTCGCTGGAATTCGCCCCGGTGACGCCCCCGGCTTCATCCTTGCGCAATTTACCGGCGCCTGGGCGGGGGTACGTGTTTCAAATTGGCTGGCACCGCCCCCCGCCGCTCGCTAAAGCCAGCGGGATGAGCCAGATCACGCCCAAAATCGTCGCCCAGCATGGGTTCTCCACAGAAGAATATGACCGGGTGCTCGCCGCGATGGGGCGCGAACCCAATCTTACCGAACTTGGTATCTTTTCGGTGATGTGGTCGGAACATTGCAGCTATAAATCCAGCCGTATCCATCTGAAAAAGCTGCCGACCACCGGCCCGCAAGTCATCTGCGGTCCCGGCGAAAATGCCGGCGTGATCGACATTGGCGAGGGCCCCGATGGTAAAAGGCAGGCGGCGATCTTCAAGATGGAGAGCCACAACCACCCGAGCTATATCGAACCCTATCAGGGTGCAGCGACCGGCGTTGGCGGCATCTTGCGCGACGTGTTTACGATGGGCGCGCGGCCCGTTGCCAACATGAATGCGCTGCGGTTCGGGCGGCCTGATCACCCCAAAATGCGCCACCTGATCGCCGGCGTCGTCCACGGCATTGGCGGATACGGCAATTGCGTGGGTGTGCCGACGGTGGGGGGAGAGGTGAATTTTCACCGCGCGTATGACGGCAACATCCTGGTCAACGCGATGACGGTGGGCGTGGCGGACGTCGACAAGATTTTCTATTCTGCGGCATCGGGCATCGGCAATTCGATCGTCTATGTCGGTTCCAAAACCGGGCGCGATGGCATTCACGGCGCAACGATGGCCTCGGCTGATTTCAGCGAGGATTCGGAAGAAAAACGCCCCACCGTGCAGGTCGGCGACCCCTTCACCGAAAAATTGCTGATTGAGGCGTGCCTGGAACTGATGGCCAGCGACGCCATCGTCGCCATTCAGGATATGGGCGCGGCGGGCCTGACCTCGTCCAGCGTTGAGATGGCGTCAAAGGGCGGCGTTGGCATCCGGCTGGATATGGACAAGGTGCCGCAGCGCGAAACGGGCATGACCGCCTATGAAATGATGCTCAGCGAATCGCAGGAACGCATGCTGATGGTGCTGAAGCCGGGCCGCGAGGATTTCGCCGAGGCGATTTTCCGCAAATGGGAACTGGATTTCGCGGTGATCGGCGAAGTGACTGACACGGGTCGCATGGTGCTGGTCCACCACGGCGAAACCGTCGCCGATATTCCGCTGGGGCCGCTCGCCGATGATGCGCCCGCTTATGATCGCCCCTGGGTGCCCACCCCGCCCGCCAAGGCGCTGGTCAATATTCCGGAAACCAAGGATGTTGCGGCCGATCTGCTGAAGCTGATGGCCTCCCCCGACATCGCCAGCCGCCGCTGGATCTGGGAGCAATATGATCAAAAGGTTGGCGGCGACACCGTCCAGCCCCCCGGCGGCGACGCCGCCGTGGTGCGCGTTCACGGCACCAACAAGGCGCTGGCCATCACCACGGATTGCACCCCACGCTATTGTTATGCCGATCCGGTCGAAGGCGGCAAACAGGCCATTGCAGAGGCTTATCGCAATTTGTGTGCGGTCGGCGCCACCCCGCTCGCCACCACCGATTGCATGAATTTCGGCAACCCGCAGCGCCCCGAAATCATGGGGCAATTTGTCGGCTGTATTGAGGGGATGGCGGCGGCGTGCACTGCGCTCGACTTCCCGATCGTGTCGGGCAATGTCAGCCTGTATAACGAAACCAAGAATGACGACGGCAGCGGATCAGCCATTCTGCCCACCCCGGCGATTGGCGGGGTGGGGTTGCTGCGCGACTGGACCAAATCTGCAACGATTGCCTTCAAGGGCACCGGCGACATCATCGTCCTGATTGGCGAGCCTTGCTATGATCTGGGCCAATCGCTGTGGCTGCGCGAAATCCATGGCCGCGAAGAAGGCCCCCCGCCCCGCGTCGATCTGGTGGCAGAACGCCGCAACGGCGAATTTGTGCGTGGCTGGATTGAAAAGGGCGCGCTCAGCGCCGTGCATGACGTGTCCGACGGCGGGCTGATTGTCACCATCGCCGAAATGGCGCTGGCCGGCAATGTGGGCGCGATAATCAGCGCGCCGCTGCCTTACGGGCTGGCGCCCAGCTATTTTGCCGAGGATCAAGGGCTATATGTGGCCACTATCCGCGATGAACTTCTCAACGATTTCCTCCACGCCTCAATCGATGCGGGCGTAACGGTGGAGCGGATCGGGCGGACGATCACCAATCGGCTGATCATCGAATGCCCGGCAAAGGATCACGTCGTCAGCTTGGCCGATCTTCGCACCGCGCATCAAGGCTTCTTCCCGGCGCTGATGGGCACGCCTGCACCCTGACCGCACACGACCCAAGCCGTGTTGATCGGGCACGCCGCGGCGGGCGCCTGCGCCCGTCACTCGCTGGACCCGAAACGACATCGCTGATATGGTTAACGTCAGATTCGGGGGAGCTGACGGTGACAACGGCATATAATGGATCGTGGTATATACCGGCAAAACCAACGTCTTACAGCGCTCTGGGTTTTATCGGCGCGTTGATTTTTGGAACGTTGTTTGCAGGCATAGCTGATCTGGGTTGCCAGATTGCCCTGGCGCATCTGGCTGGCGCGCCCCCGGAAAGCGTCCTGCGCACCATCGCCAGCGCCGTCATTAACCCGGCAACAATTGCGGATGACAAACAGCTACTCATCATCGGCGGCGGCGTTCATTTCGGCATCATCGCGGTGATGATGCTGGTGTATCTTATCGCTGCCGCGCGCATTCCGCTGGTCAACAGCATGCCGGAAATCAGCATTTTCGGCTATGGATTACTCCTTGGCTTCATCATGATCTGGGTTGTGCTGCCGCTGCGCTTTCCTGATCGTGTGCCGGGCACGTTGCCGGTCGACATTATCGGCCCCTTGCTGCGCCACATCTGTATGGTGGCAGCACCGATTGCGATGGTCGCAAAACGGGCGGCGCAGCGGGATTGACCGTCGCCAGCATTGGCGACGACACCGCACCAAGGCGACTGGCCGATGCAAGGGCATGTGTAGTAGGTCATGATCATGATTGATCACCCCGCCATGCCGTGGCCCGGCCTGCCCCCAGTTGCTGACGACGCCCGCATTGCCAGCGCCGCGGCGTTGCGCGACTCCCTACGCACCCGGCGCACGTGCCGCAGCTTCAGCGACGCGCCAGTCCCGCGTGCCATCATCGAAGCAGCGATAGAGGCTGCTGGCACTGCACCTTCCGGTGCCAATCACCAGCCGTGGCATTTCGTGGTCGTCGGGTCGGCCGCGCTGAAGGCCGAAATTCGCGCCGCCGCCGAACAGGAGGAAAAGGCCTTTTATGAAGGCAAGGCAGGCGATGAATGGCTGACTGCGCTCGCGCCATTGGGCACCGATGCCGACAAATCCTATCTGGAGGTGGCCCCCTGGCTGATCGTGATCTTCGGCCAACGTCGCGGCGGCATTGAACCCGGCGATGACGTGCAGAATTATTACGTCAACGAAAGCGTGGGGATCGCCACGGGTTTTCTGCTCGCAGCACTCCATTCAGCGAATATCGCGACCCTTACCCACACACCCAACCCGATGCGATTCCTGAACCGCGTTTGCCGGCGACCCGCATCGGAAAAACCGGTGATGATCGTGGTTGCCGGCCATGCCGCCGCCGATGCCACCGTTCCGCTCCACGCGCTGCGCAAAAAACCGCTCGGCCAGATTACGAGCTGGCTTTGACGGCCGCGCCTTCGGGGTATTCGGGCACGCCGCTGCCGCGCAAGCTTGGGCTGAAGCCGGGGATGCGCGCATGGTTTCACGCCATGCCCGACAGCGTCAGGGAACAGATTGCACCCGAAGCGATTGGCGTGATCGAACTGGCGGGTTGTGAAACCGGGCTGGATGTCGCGCATATTTTCGTCACCGATCGCGTGGCACTGGAACGCCATATCGCCATCCTGCGCACGGCATTACAGCCAGCGGGTTTCATCTGGGTATCATGGCCCAAAAAGGCATCAAAAATGCCGACCGACATTACCGAAGACGTGATTCGCGCGGTGGTGTTGCCCACCGGGCTGGTCGATGTGAAGGTCTGCGCAGTCGACGCAACCTGGTCAGGCCTGAAGCTGATGATCCGCCGCGAACTGCGATAGCGCCTGTTGCCGCCGGTAAGGGCTTTGCCGATGGCTAACGTTCAGGGCGCGAGCACCCTCCCGTCAGCGGCCCTCCATCATCCGGATTCGCGCGCGCGCCTGCGCGGCGACATAAGTGTCAGTGTCACCAGTCGCCCTGGCAAAGATTGCGTGGCGTGCCGCTGCATCGTCCGTGGTTGCCGCCAATGCCGTGATGGCGGTGAACCGCATTCGGGGGCTGGGATGGCGCTGGGCAAAATCGTGCACCAGATCAGCGCCGTTACCGCCCCCAAATTGCGCCGCCAGCGCGACCAACGCCTCAGAAGGCGCGGTCGTCAGCGCCCCGGAAATCGTGCCCGCCGCCAGATCAAACCGGTACTGATCCCACCAGGGTTGCGCGCGATCATAGCCCAGAATGTTGAGCGAGACCGAAAAGGCATCGGGGGGAAATTGCGCATGGATATCGCGCCGCGCGCGGTACAGCATCAGCTTGTCCGGCTCCAGCCGCGAACGCTCAACGAAATGCAGCCCGGCGTGATCCCCCACCGCGCCCGTCACACGCGCCACGTCATATTCGTAATAATCGCTCCAATAACCCGGGCCGAGATAGCCGACGGTCAGGAACGAGAAATTATGGTCATGCGCCATTTCATAGAAAAAGGGCGCGGTGCCGCTTGCCCTGACAACGGCATCACCCGCCGCCGGCCAGAAATTGGCGCGCAGCAGATAGCGACCATTGCCGGGCCGCAGCAGAAATACCTGCGCGGTATAGGCATTGCCCAAAGCCTGATCGGCGCACCGCCCCTTCAGCGATTCAATGGCAAGGTCGGCCAGGAAATCACGGTTCCGGCCCAACCGCGCGAGCAACGGCCCCACGCTGGCAAAGGAGTCCTCGCACCGCACATCGAAATCATGCGCGTCCAGCGCATCGACCAGATCGTCCAGGCCAATCGCGCTGCCTTTACCGGGATCGATCACACGGGGCATGGCGACCAGCTTTCCGCAAGGGGCAGCATCTGCAGGGCGGCCCGACGCACCTGTTCGTTGGGATCATCCACCATCTCGCGCAGCCGGGGCAGCGCCCCTGCGACATCGCTCGAAAGCCATTCGCGCATTGCCGACCAGCGCAGGAAATAAGCCGGGTCGCGCGACGCTGCATCCAGGCTTGGCCCGGCATCGCCGCGCCCATGGTGGCGCAGAAACGCAAGCAACATCTGCGCGCGCGACGCCTGGCCATCAAGTGCGGCAATACAGCGCAAATTCCCGTCAGAAACGGCATATTCGCGCATAAACGGGGCCGAATCGATCCGAATCGTTGCCGTTATGGTCACAATATCGGCAATTGCGCCCTCAATAACGCTCGCTTGGCGCCGTCCGTCGACCAACAGCACATCGCCGTCGCGGAGGAATAACGGCTTGATCGGCCGGCACGGGGCGGCATTTTCTGCCGAAAACGCCCCAGTAATCGCCTCAGCCTGCCACCGACGCAGCCTAGCCCCGCCGCCACGGCAATAGCGCACCACCGCCAGCCTGCCCGGCACCACCACCGACTCGGCAGGCGGCAGGCTGGCGAGCACATCTGCCGACAGCACCGTCGCAGAAATCGTCACCTGCGGATCATCGAACAGCACTGCACCAATCCGCAACGGATCCCGACTGACGCGGAGCGGCGGCTGAAACCAGTCATCCTCCCCAAGCGCGGCAAGCAAGGGTTCGATAAGTACGCCGATCCATTGATCATCGCGCAGCAGTTTGGCGGCCCGGCGGGCCAGTTGCCGGGCGGTTAAGCCCGCGCCTGCAAACGCTGCCTGTGCCTGGCGATAACCCGCACCTTCGCGCCAATCCGCTGCCACCACGCGTGACCGTACATGCGCCGCCCGCAACGTTGCGGCATCGGTAATGGGAACCAACATGCGCGGTTATCCGGGGTCAATCTCATAAACGACGATCGCCATGCCGATGATATATTCGAACACTTCGTCTGCCGTCATTTCGGCCGCGCGGATCGCGCCGGCGGTTGCCACCTGCGTTCCCAGATCGACGATTTGCGCAATATCCAGCCCCAGCACCATGCCCTCCTGATAGTGTCAAACGCCCATGATTCGGGCAGGCAAAAGGCTAAACCGCGTGGTCTGCGCTGCTTAATTAAATCGCTGAAAGGTTTGTCCTGGGTTCAGCTGATCCTCCCGACTGGTTCTGCAAAACCGCGCCTGGCTTGCACCGCGCGCGCAGCGGTGTAGACCGCCGATCCGATGACCGACACGCCCCCTCTCAACTTTGACCCACGCTTGTTCGTGGGTGCCAGCACCTTTGGCCATGCCGGGCTGCTGGGCATTGAATATCATGATCACGAGGCTGACTGGTCGGAACTGAAACTCCCCTATGATCCCCGGCTGATCGGCGATCCGGAAAGCGGCGTGCTCGCATCTGGCCCCATTCTGACAATGATGGATATGGCGACCAGCCTGGCGATTTGGATAAAGCTTGGCCGGTTTCGCCCTCATGCAACGCTTGATCTGCGGATCGATTATCTGCGCCCCGCAACGCCCCATAAAACCGTTTATGGTCGTGGCGAATGCTATCGCATTACGCGCACAATTTCGTTCATTCGCGGCACCGCCCATGACGGCGACCCGGCCGATCCGCTTGCGCATGTCGCCGGCACCTTCATGTTCATGGAGTGGAAGGCGTGAAGCTGCCGCCTTATGCTGAACTTCTGGGGCTGATTGTCGAGCCCGGCGATGCTGGCCCGCCGGTGCTGATGATGCCGTTCGCCGGCCAGGTCACCGGTCGCCCCGGTTTCCTGCACGGCGGAGCGATTGGCGGGCTGCTGGAAATGGCGGCGATTGCCTCGCTCCAGCATGCGCTGGAGGCAGACGGTGCCTTGCAGGCGGGGGCCAAGATCAAGCCGATCAACGTCACGGTCGATTTTATGCGCGGCGGGCGCGACAAGGAAACGCGCGCACTGGGCATCGTCACCCGGCTGGGCACCCGCGTCGCCAATGTAGAGGCGCATGCCTGGCAGGATGATCGCGATCGCCCGATTGCGTCGGCGCGGATGAACTATCTGATTGTGCGCGGGTGAAGGAAATCGCAGCACTTCTCCAAACGGCACAAGCGGCGCGGACGGCGGGGGATTTGGCCGCGGCCATCGACCATCAAAGCGTTGCAATCGAGATGCTGCGGCAGGGCACCAATCCACTCGCGCTCGCCCATGCGCTGCGCCACCGCGCCGACATGCTGATCGGTGCCAGCCGCGCAGAAGAAGCGGAGGCCGATTGCGCACAGGCGCTGTGGTTTTACGCGCAAGTGCCCGATGCCCCGCCGCTCGACATCGCCAACGCCGTGCGCTGCGCCGCGTGCCAGGCCGAGGCGGTAGGTGATGTGCTAGGCGCGCTGGCGCTGTGGCACGACGCGCGAACCCGCTACGCCAAGCTTTCTGACCTGTTTGAACAAATGACCGGCAGCCCCGCCAACCCCGGCGTTGCCGAAGCCACGATGCGGATCGAAGCGCTAGGCGGGGCCTGACGCCACGCCATGCGCACCAAGCTGAGCGTCTGCGCGCGAAAAGCGCGCTTCGCGTCCGAAGCCGACGCGCTCGCCGTCGCGCGCCGGGCGAGCGTGCCCCTGCGCCCCTATCGCTGCGATCGCTGCGGGCGGTTCCACTTGACGAGCCGGACGAGGGGGAAGTTTGTGGGACGCATCCTGCAGCCTTCATCCTGACCTTGTTTCCGGATTCATCTCTTACGCCGGCGTCAGCCGAAGCAATTTTGCCGTAGCGCCGTCTTCCAAAACATAGATCGACCCGTCCGGTGCCTGCTCAACCTCGCGGATGCGCGCGCCGAGCGGGATGCGGGCGATTTCAGTCGCCGTCGATCCGGTGACACGCACGCGCACCAGTCCTTGCGAGACTAACCCGCCCAGCACGAAATCGCCCGACCAGCCAATGAACAAGCTGCCCGTATACTGAATCATCCCGCTCGGCGCGATGACCGGAGTCCAACTGAACAAGGGTGCGGCGAATTCCGGGCGAGTTGAATGGCGCGGCAGCACTTCGCCGTCATCGCCTTCGGAAACGATCCGCCAGCCATAATTGGCGCCGCGGGTAATCAGGTTGAATTCGTCGCCACCCGCCGGCCCCATCTCGCTTTCGAACAACCGCCCGTCCTGCGCGAACACAAGGCCATATTGGTTGCGCTGACCCAATGCCCAGATCTCCGTTCGGGCGCCATTGGTGCCGACGAAAGGATTGCTCGCCGGGATCGAGCCATCGGGATTGAGGCGGATGGTTTTGCCGAGTGTGCCAGCGAGATCCTGCGCGGGTGCGCCCTGATGCCGCTCACCGGCCGTAATGAACAAGAAGCCATCGGGCGAAAAGGCCATGCGCCCGCCGAAATGGCGGGTGTCGATGGCAACCTTGGGCGCCTGCCGCCAGATGACGGTCACATTTTCGAGCGATGCGTCGCCCGCCGCCAGCGTGCCGCGTGCGACCGCCAACCCGGCGCCGCCCGTGCCGGCTTCAGAATAGCTGAGGTACACGCGGCGGTTAGAGGAAAATGCCGGATCGAGTGCCACATCAAGCAGGCCACCCTGCCCCCCCGTGGCAACGGTCGGCACACCGGTAACGGTTGTCCGCACGCCCGCCTGAGTAACGAGCCGCAGCACACCGCCAGTTTCAGTGACCAACATCCGGCCATCGGGCAGGAACGTCATCGCCCAAGGCGACGTAAAAGTCGCGATTGATTGCGATTGCACGGCCGATGTGGGCGTGGGTGTGGCGGTTGGGGTCGGTGTGGGTGTCGGGGTCGGCGACGGCGCGGGGCCCGGTGTAACGATCGGCACGCTGCCCGTCCCGCCTGAGTTGTCGGTGCCACTTGAGCCGCTGCATGCGGCGAGGCTGACGTAAAGCAGGAAAGGTAGCGCGCGTTTCATGTCATCATCCCTTCGGCGTCAGCTTGATCAGGCGACCTTGCGAACCATCATCGCCATCCTCCAACACATAAATAGCACCTTCGGGGCCTTGTTCCACTTCGCGAATCCGTGCGCCCATATCGAACTGGTCGCCCTTTTTCGCGTCGGTGCCGTTCAGATCGACCCGGACCAGTGCCTGGCTCGACAGCCCACCGATAAACGCGTCCCCCTTCCACGCAGGAAACAATTTGCCCGAATAGATGATTAACCCACCCGGTGAGATCACGGGGGTCCAGAACACCTTGGGCGCTTCAAACCCGTCGCCGGGGGCATGATCGGGAATGTCGCGGCCGTCATAATGGCTGCCATTCGATACCTTGGGGTAGCCGTAATTCTTGGCGGGCTCGATCAGGTTCAACTCGTCACCGCCCTTTGGCCCCATTTCCTGTTCCCACAACCGCCCCTGCGCATCAAAGGCGAGGCCCAGGATGTTGCGGTGCCCATAGCTCCACACCGCCGGATCGAATCCCTGCGCGGCGAGCGGGTTGCCGGGCGCCGCTTTGCCATCAAGCGTCAACCGCAGCACCTTACCAAGCGACATTTTGGGGTCTTGCGCGGGATCGAATTTCTGGCGCTCGCCATTCGCATAAAACAAAAACTGCCCGTCCGGCGAAAACGCGATCCGGCCCGAATAATGGCCGTTGCCCGTCACGTAAGGATGGGCGCGGTGGAGCACCTCCACCTGGTTCAGCCGGGCGATCGGCGGGCACGGCGCGCGAACGCACTTCACTTGCGCAACTTCCAGCACCCCCCGCGCAAGCACGACGCCCTTACCGCTGGCCCCAGCTTCAGAGAAGCTGAAATACACCTGGTGGTTCTTCGCATATCCGGGCGCGAGGACGACATCCATCAACCCGCCCTGCCCCGCGCTGTCGACCGGCAAGGTGCCGCTAACCACCGAACGCGCGCTACGGTCCGCCGACACCAGCAGCAACCGGCCGTCCTTTTCGGTGACCAGCATCTGGCCATCCGGCAGGAACGTCATCGCCCAGGGCGCATCGAAATCGGCAATCACGGTTTCGGTAAACGGCTTATCGATCGATGTTGACGGGCTGTTGCGCTGGGCGTTCCCGGCGCAGGCGATCAGCAGCATGGGAAAAGCAAGAATGACGCGCATCACAGTCTCCAAAACCAAACCAAAACGGCAAACGCACGAACCATACGCCTGAATGCTTGCCAGCATAACGCGTTCAGCCTATATCGCCCATGCGCTTTCTCTACATCGGTAACGCTGAAGAGGCTGGACCCAATCGGGGCCGGCGGCGCGGTCGCTTATGTGGAGAGCCTGTTTGGCTGACGTTGCCCAAATATTGTCGGAACTGATCGAGCCAGAGGCGCGTGCGCTGGGTTTTGATCTGGTGCGCGTGAAAATGTTCGGCGGGGCGGGTGATCTGACGTTGCAGGTGATGGCGGAACGGCCCGATACCCGGCAGCTCAACATCGATGATTGCGCCGCACTATCGCGCCGAATTTCCGATGTGCTCGATGCGCTGGAAGAGGCAGGCCGCGATCCGATCAAGGAAGCGTATCGGCTCGAAGTAAGCTCGCCGGGCATTGATCGCCCGCTGACCCGGCTGGCGGATTTTGATGTGTGGAAGGGCCATGAAGCGCGCATCCACCTGACTGCGCCGATCGATGGCCGCAAGCAATTGACCGGTGATCTGGTGGGCGTCGACGGCGACCAGATCACAATCGACGTGAAAAAGCACAAGGCGATGACGATCGGTTTCGATCAGGTCGCCGATGCCAAATTACTGTTTACCGACCGGCTGCTGGCAGCCACTGCGCCGCTTTCCACCGAGGGCGCGGATGAATTTGAACCCGAGGCCCTGGTGGCCGACACTGACCCGCAAGAACAGGACTGATACCCATGGCCACTGCCCCAGGCGGCTCTGCCGTTTCCGCCAATAAAGCTGAACTGATCGCGATTGCCGATGCGGTCGCCAAGGAAAAGCTGATCGATCGCGCCATCGTGATCGAGGCGATGGAGGACGCGATCCAGCGCGCGGCGCGTGCACGTTATGGTGCGGAGAATGACATTCGCGCCAAGCTGGACCCGCAGTCCGGCGATCTTCGCCTTTGGCGTGTCGTCGAAGTGGTTGAGGCGGTCGATGACTATTTCAAGCAGGTGAATCTGAAGGAAGCGCAAAAGCTTCAGGCCGGTGCGGTCGTCGGCGATTACATCGTCGATCCGCTGCCCCCGATCGAATTCGGCCACATCGCGGCACAAGCTGCCAAGCAGGTGATCTTTCAAAAGGTGCGCGATGCCGAGCGCGAGCGCCAGTTCGAAGAGTTTAAGGACCGGGTGGGCGAAATCATTACCGGCGTCGTCAAACGCGTTGAATTTGGCCATGTCGTGGTTGATCTGGGCCGTGCCGAAGGCGTTATCCGCCGTGACGCGCAAATTCCGCGCGAAGTGGTTCGCGTGAATGATCGTATCCGCTCGCTGATCCTGAACGTGCGCCGCGAAAACCGGGGCCCGCAGATTTTCCTCAGCCGCGCGCATCCTGATTTCATGAAAAAGCTGTTCGCGCAGGAAGTGCCCGAGATTTACGACGGCATCATCGAGATCAAGGCCGCAGCTCGGGATCCGGGTTCGCGCGCCAAGATTGGTGTGATTTCGCATGACAGCAGCATCGACCCCGTCGGCGCGTGCGTCGGCATGAAGGGCAGCCGCGTGCAGGCCGTCGTGCAGGAAATGCAGGGCGAGAAGATCGACATCATTCCGTGGTCGCCCGACACCGCGACCTTTGTCGTCAACGCGCTTCAGCCCGCCAGCGTCAGCCGCGTGGTGATTGACGAGGAGGAGGACCGGATCGAGGTGGTGGTGCCCGACGATCAGCTGTCGCTGGCGATCGGTCGTCGCGGCCAGAATGTGCGCCTTGCGAGCCAGTTGACGGGCAAGGCGATTGATATCCTGACCGAGGCTGATGCGAGCGAAAAGCGCCAGAAGGAATTCGTTGAGCGGTCTGAAATGTTCCAGAACGAGCTGGATGTTGACGAAACGCTGGCGCAGTTGCTGGTCGCTGAAGGTTTTGGCGCGCTGGAAGAAGTCGCCTATGTCGAGGTTGACGAAATCGCCTCAATCGAAGGCTTTGATGACGATTTGGCCGCCGAACTACAGAACCGTGCGACAGAAGCGCTTGATCGTCGCGAGGAAGCCAACCGCACGCTGCGCCGCGAATTGGGCGTCGAGGATGCGCTGGCGGCGATGCCGCATTTGACGGAGGCGATGCTGGTGACGCTGGGCAAGGCGGGCATCAAGACGCTGGACGATCTCGCCGATCTGGCGACGGATGAATTGGTGCAGAAAAAGCGCCAGGAACCGCGCCGCCGCGCCGATGCAGAAAACAAGCGTCCCGACAGCCGCGGTGAAGGCCGCACCGAGGACAAGGGCGGCGTGCTGGCCGAATATGGGCTGAGCGAAGATCAGGGTAATGAAATCATCATGGCCGCGCGCGCGCACTGGTTTGAGGACGAGGAAGCAGCACCCGCAGCAGAGGGCGAAGACGCCTGATGCCTTTTGTCAGCATCCGCATTTCGGGCACCGCCACGCATGATCAGAAAGCAGGGATCGTCGCCGACGTGACGCGATCGCTGGTCGATCGGCTGGGCAAAAACCCGAATGCGGTGCAGATCGTGATCGAGGAAGTGTCGACCGCCAATTACGGCGCGGGCGGCATCCTGATCGCGGACCGCAATGCACCCGCTATCCAACCCCGGGAGGTCGCAGATGCGGTTCCCCCCCGATGACGCGCTAAGGCTTCACCACTATCACCGTCACCCTGTACTTGTTTCAGGGTCCATCTTTCCACGAGTCCCGACGGGGCTTGTGGCGCGGTGGATGCTGACACCATTACAGCATGACGGCCGTTTCGGGCGGGGGGCAGCCGCATGACGGCCGCCGATCCCATTCGCCGCTGTAGCCTGTCCGGTGATCGCGCGGCGCGGGCGAACCTGATCCGCTTGGTGCTCGGCCCCGATGGGCGCGTGCATGCCGATGTGCGCGCCAAGGCACCGGGGCGTGGCGCATGGGTTGGCGTGACGCGCGGGGAAATGGAAACCGCGATGGCAAAGGGCAAGCTGAAAGGCGCGCTCGCACGTGCCTTCAAGACCGGCGACTTTGCCGTGCCCGCCGATTTGCCCGCCAGCATCGCCGACGCGCTGGAAAAGGTGGTGCTCGACCGGCTAGGCCTCGAATCGCGTGCAGGGACCATCGTCGTGGGCGGTGAGCGCATCGAAAAGGCAGCACGCGGCGGCAAGCTGCACCTGTTGCTGCACGCCAGCGACGCAGGGGCCGATGGCACCCGCAAACTCGATCAGGCATGGCGCGTTGGCCGTGATGAAGAGGGCGGCGGTGCGCGCGGATTGGTAATCCCGCTGGCACGCGCTATATTGTCCGTGGCGCTGGGCCGCGAAAACGTGGTACATATTGGCCTTACCGACCCCGGCGCTGCCCGGCGACTGGGCGAAGCGCTTGATCGCTGGCAGCATTTTATCGGACCCCAATCGGAGTCTGCGCCTTGCGAAACGGCGTCGCAGGGCGCATCGGCCTTGGCCGACGGGGATGACAATCGCGCCGAGACTAGCGACGCGACGACTGACGAAGAAATCGGCCAGATTGCCGACGGAATATCTGGGGCCAAACCTGGCCCCATCATTGACGACACGGCAATAGCCGACACGACTATCTGAGGACTTTGAGCGACCTGATGAGCGATACCGACAACGAAAAACCGAAACTGGGCATGCGCGCCCCCCTGGGTCTCAAGCGCACGGTCGAAACGGGCAAGGTGAAGCAAAGCTTCAGCCATGGCCGTTCGAACACCGTGGTCGTCGAAGTGAAGTCGCGTCGTGTGCTGCGTCGCCCCGGCGAAGCCGAGCCCGTGGTCGTTGATGAACCCGCCATCGTCGAAGCGCCCGTCGTTTCAGCGCCGCAAGCGGCACCCGCAGCGCCATCGCAAAGCCCGGCCCGCAAGGCTGGCGACAGCCTGCTTTCGCGCCAAGAGCTTCAAGCCAAGCTGCTGCGCGAAGCAGAAGAATCGCGGATGAATGCGCTGGAAGAGGCGCGCCACCGCGAGGATCGCGAACGCCAGGAAGCCGCTGAAGAAGAGCGTCGCCGTGCCGAAGAAGCACGCAAGGCACCCCCGGTGATTGAGCCGGTGGTCGATGCACCAGCACCTGTCGCTGCAGAGCCGGTTGCCACGCCCGCACCGCCAGTGGCACCGCCAGCACCGGCTGCGCCGGTTGCCGCCCCGTTGGAGCTGACACTTGACGGGAGCATGCCTGCACCGCGCATGTTCACGCCAGTGCCCCGGCCCGAGCGCCCCCAACCCGTGCGCAAGCCCGAGCCGGTGGCCGCTGAACCCGATCGCACAACGGCATCTGCTCCCACGGCGAATACCGGCAATGCTGGTCCCGCTTCTGCTCCCGGCTCAAAGCGTCCAGCAGAGCCGCCTGCCCGCCCTGCGCGGGATCGCAAGGGCGTTGATGATCGCCGCCAGTCCGGCAAGCTGACCGTCAACCGTGCGCTGAACGATAATGACGGCGCCCGCGCTCGCTCGCTCGCCGCGCTGAAGCGTGCCCGCGAAAAGGAAAAGCGCCACTTTGGTGGCCCGCGCGAGGTACAGGCAAAGCAGGTCCGCGACGTGGTGGTGCCAGAGGCGATTACCGTTCAGGAACTCGCCAACCGCATGGCCGAAAAGGGATCGGACCTGGTCAAGACGCTGTTCAAAATGGGCATGCCCGTTACGATTACCGAGACCATCGACCAGGATACCGCCGAACTGCTGGTGACCGAATTTGGCCACAACATTCAGCGCGTGTCCGACAGCGATATTGATATCGCGATCGATACCGAAGTCGAGATCGACGATCATTTGTTGCCGCGTCCGCCCGTCGTGACGATCATGGGCCATGTCGATCACGGCAAGACGAGCCTGCTCGATGCCCTGCGCGGCACTGACGTGGTGCGCGGCGAGGCCGGCGGCATCACCCAGCATATCGGCGCGTATCAGGTGACGATGAAGGACAAGTCGAAGATCACCTTTCTCGACACGCCCGGCCACGAAGCATTCACGGAAATGCGCGCACGCGGTGCGAACGTCACCGATATCGTCATCCTGGTGGTGGCAGCGGACGACGGGTTGAAGCCGCAGACGATTGAGGCGATCAGCCACACCAAGGCGGCTGGCGTGCCGATGATCGTGGCGATCAACAAGATCGACAAGCCCGAGGCCAACGCCAAAAAGGTGCGTGAGGCATTGCTTCAGTATGAAGTGATCGTCGAGGAAATGTCGGGCGACGTGCAGGATGTTGAAGTATCCGCGCTGAAGAAAACCGGGCTGGACGAGCTGATCGAGAAGATTCAGATCCAGGCCGAATTGATGGAGCTCAAGGCCAATCCTGACCGGATGGCTGAGGGCAATGTGATCGAGGCCAAGCTCGACAAGGGTCGTGGCCCTGTCGCCACAATCCTCATCAGCCGGGGCACGCTGAAGGTTGGCGATGTGTTCGTGGTCGGTGCCGAAAGCGGCAAGGTCCGCGCGCTGATTGACGACAAGGGTCGCCAGATCAAGGAAGCAGGCCCATCGATGCCGGTCGAGGTGCTGGGGCTATCCGGCGTGCCGATGGCGGGCGATCCGCTGCAGGTCGTGGAGAACGAGGCGCGGGCGCGCGAAGTGGCGGAATATCGCCAGGGCGTGCTCACCAGCAAGCGCACCACCTCGGCCCCTGCCAGCCTGGAGATGATGTTCTCCGCGCTCAAGGAAAAGCAGGCGATCGAATATCCGCTGGTGGTGAAGGCCGATACGCAAGGGTCCGTCGAAGCCATCGTTTCCTCCATTAACAAGATCAGCACAGCAGACATCCGCGCGCGCGTGCTCCATTCGGGCGTCGGCGGTATCACCGAAAGCGATGTGACGCTGGCGGGCGCATCGGGCGCGCCAATCATCGGCTTCAACGTGCGCGCCAATGCCAAAGCGCGCGAAATCGCCGAACGGCAGAAGGTGGCGTTGAAATATTACGACATCATCTATGACCTGATCGACGAAATCCGCCTGGGCATGGCGGGCGAGCTTGGGCCGGAAGCATTCGAAACGGTCGTCGGCCGTGCCGAAATCCGCGAGGTGTTCCCGGCCGGCAAGCATGGCCGCGCGGCCGGATTGCTCGTGGTCGATGGCTATATCCGCAAGGCGTTGAAGGCACGCATCACCCGCAACGACGTGATCATCTATAACGGTGAAATCGCGTCGCTGCGGCGCTTCAAGGACGACGTGGCCGAAGTGCGCGCCGGCCTGGAATGCGGCGTTACGTTTGCCAGCCATACCGACATCAAGCCGGGCGACTTCCTGGAAACCTATGAAGTCGAACTGCGCGAGCGGACGCTCTAACGGACTGATCTATTGCTTGATTGGTAAGCAATTTGCTTACAACCTTGTCTGCATTCGGTAAGCAAGGTATCAAGCGAGCGTGGAGATTGTTTATTCAAAGGCAGCTCGGCAGGCGTTGCTCCGTTCCAACAAGCGCAAGCTTCTGCTGGAAAAAATCGAGCAACTGGCAAATCAGCCGGAATCCTTGGCAAACAATATCACGCAATTGCAAGGTCGCGAGGAGTGGCGGCTGCGTGTTCAGGATTGGCGGGTGATCTTTCTTCGTCAGGGTGATAGCCTCTTGATCCGTGATATCGCTCCGCGCGCATCGATTTACGAGGATTGATCATGACTGTGCAGATTGTCAATATTGCCGGGCAGAAAATGGCGATCCTGCCCGAAACTGAATACCGGCATTTGGCCAATATGGCAGAGGAGTCCGCGGACATCGCGGCTGCCATTCGCGCTGAACAGCGGCATTTGGCGGGTGAAGAATATGTTCCAGCTGCCTTGGTCGAACGCCTCGTGAACGGCGAAACGCCGCTCAAGGTATGGCGCGAACATCGCGGGCTGACACAACAGGAGTTGGCGGCACGGCTTGGCTTGTCGAAAATGACGATCTCGGGCCTGGAAACCGGAAAGCGCGACACAAGCTCACGCAACTGGCGGCGATTAGCTGAGGTGTTGGCTGTCGATCTCGATGATCTGGTGCCGTTCGCTTAATGAAACCCGCCGACACCGCCGAAACCCGTTCCGTCCGCCTGCTGCGCGTGGGCGAACAGGTGCGCCATGCGCTGAGTGATATCCTCGCGCGCGGGGACGTGCATGACGAAACGCTCGCCAAGCATCTGGTGACGGTCACTGAAGTGCGCATGTCGCCCGATCTGCGCCACGCCACGGCGTTTGTGAAACCATTGCTCGGCAAGAACGAAGCCGTGGTGCTGAAGGCGCTGCGCACCAACACCGCCTATCTGCAGAACGAAGTCGCGCAGCGGGTGAACACCAAATATGCCGCCAAGCTGAAATTCATTGCCGATGAAAGCTTTGACGAGGGCAGTCACATCGACAAGCTGCTGCGCGACCCCAAAGTAGCGCGCGATTTGGCGTCGGACGACGAGCCCGATCCCGCCGACTGAAATGGCCAAGCTCTATTTCTACTATGCCAGCATGAACGCGGGCAAATCGACCAATCTGCTTCAAGCCGATTTCAATTATCGCGAGCGGGGGATGAACACCGTGCTGTTCACCGCTGGCATCGACACGCGGTCGGGCGCAGGGCGAATCGGGTCGCGGATCGGACTTGATCGGCCCGCTATCGCTTTTGACGCTGACAGCGATCTGGCCGCGATTGTGATGGCGACGGATGGACCGATCGCCTGTGTGCTGGTCGATGAAGCGCAATTCCTGTCGGCGGAACAGGTCGATCAACTGGCGATGCTGGCCGACAAGCAACGTATCCCGGTGCTGGCCTATGGCCTGCGCACCGATTTTCGCGGTGATCTGTTCCCCGGATCGGCGCGCTTGCTGGCGATTGCTGACAGTCTGGTGGAGCTGAAATCAGTATGCGAATGCGGGCGCAAGGCGACGATGAACTTGCGGGTGGACGCGAATGGAGATGCCGTTGCCGAAGGCGCTCAGACGGAGATTGGCGGCGAGGACCGCTATGTTGCGCTGTGCCGGAAGCATTTTATGGAGCGGCTAAGCGCCGCTGCTGTCTGACGCGCGGTGCATGGCTGGATCATCCTCGACAAGCCCCTGGGGCTTGGTTCGACGCAGGGCGTATCGGCGGTGAAGCGCGCTTTACGCGACGGCGGCTATGGCAAATTCAAGGTCGGGCATGGCGGCACGCTTGATCCGCTGGCCACGGGCGTGCTGCCCATCGCGATTGGCGAGGCGACCAAGCTCGCCGGGCGGATGCTCGATAGCGACAAGGTTTACGAGTTCACGATAGCCTTTGGAACGCAAACCGATACGCTTGATCTTGAAGGCAAGGTAGTCGCGACAAGCGGTGTGCGGCCAACCCTGGCGGCGGTAGAGGCGGTGTTGGCTCAATTCACCGGGCCGATCGAGCAGGTGCCGCCTGCTTATTCCGCGCTGAAGGTAGATGGCGAGCGGGCCTATGATCTGGCGCGCGCCGGGGCAGAGGTGGTGCTGGCGAGCCGGGCGGTGACGATTCATTCGCTAAAATCCTCCCCGGCACGGGGAGGGGGACCATTCGCTTCTTCAGCGAATGGTGGAGGGGGGCCTCCAAAAACGCTGCGCTTGGGGCCCGCCCCCTCCACCATCGGCTTCGCCGACGGTCCCCCTCCCCGTTCCGGGGAGGATTTGGATAGCATCACCCTCACCGCCCATGTCTCCAAGGGCACTTATATCCGCTCGCTCGCCCGCGATATCGCGCTGGCGCTCGGCACTGTCGGGCATGTCACGATGCTCAGGCGCACCAAGGCCGGGCCATTCACGCTCGCCAACGCGATATCGCTGGACAAATTGTCCGAACTCGGCCATGCGCGCGCTCTTGAAGACAAACTCCTGCCATTGAGGGCGGGGCTGGACGACATCCCGGCTCTATCCCTCTCCCCCGATCAGGCAGGGCTGCTCCGACAGGGGCGGGTGTTGATCGGGATTGCCGTGAACGATGGCCCTTATTTTGCGATGCTGGAGGATATTCCGGTCGCGCTGGTAGAGGCTGAAACCGGGGAAATCCGGGTCGTGCGCGGTTTTAACCTGTAATGATGATGTCGAAGGAACAAGCATGACGATCACTGCAGAGCGCAAGGACGCGCTCGTCAAGGAACATGGCCGCGCCGAAGGCGATACCGGTTCCACCGAAGTCCAGGTCGCGATCCTTACCGAGCGTATCCGCAACCTGACCGAACATTTCAAGGATCACAAGAAAGACAATCATTCGCGCCGTGGGCTGCTGATGATGGTCAACAAGCGCCGCTCGCTGCTGGATTATCTCCGCACCACCGACGGCGGACGTTATACGGATCTGATCGCGAAGCTTGGTCTTCGCAAATAATTTGAAACGGCGCCCTTGTGGCGCCGTTTCTTCATCTACCATTGTGCTCCCGCGAAGGCGGGAGCCCAGTCTGGGTCCCCGCCTTCGCGGGGACGCACAGGGACAGGCAATTCGGCCGGTTCCTCGAAGAGACCAAAAAGGGTCTCAAACCGCGCGGACCGGCTTAGTCCGCACATAGGCCCCAATCGCATCTGGCGGTTGGCGTTGAAGGAAAACCACATGTTCGATACCAAAACTGCAAGCATCCAGTGGGGCGGCAAGACCCTCACGCTGGAAACGGGCCGTGTTGCCCGCCAGGCCGACGGCGCCGTGATGGCGACGCTTGGCGAAACCGTTGTTCTTTGCGCGGTAACCGCCGCCAAATCAGTGAAGGAGGGCCAGGATTTCTTCCCGCTCACCGTTCACTATCAGGAAAAATATTCAGCAGCCGGTCGCATTCCCGGTGGCTTTTTCAAGCGGGAGCGCGGCGCGACCGAAAAGGAAACATTGACCAGCCGCCTGATCGATCGCCCAATCCGCCCCTTGTTCCCCGAAGGTTTCTACAACGAAATCAACGTGATCTGTCAGGTGCTCAGCTATGATGGCGAAAATGAGCCGGATATTCTCGCCATGGTCGCAGCCTCTGCTGCGCTCACCATTTCGGGCGTGCCGTTCATGGGTCCCATCGGTGCTGCACGCGTCGGCTATGTCGATGGCGAATACATCCTGAACCCGACGCTTGATCAGGTGAAGAACGGTGATCTCGATCTCGTCGTCGCGGCGACCGGTGCGGCTGTGATGATGGTCGAATCCGAAGCCAAGGAATTGTCGGAAGACGTGATGCTTGGCGCGGTGCAGTTCGCACACGCCGCGTGCCGCGAAGCCGCCAACGCGATCATCGATCTGGCCGAGCAAGCTGCCAAGGATCCGTGGGAAATGGCCGAACAGGCTGACCTGTCGGTCGCCAAGGACAAGCTGAAGAAGCTGATCGGCAAGGATATTGCCGCTGCGTACAAGGTGACCGACAAGTCGGCGCGCTCGAATATGCTGAACGAAGCCCGCGCCAAGGCGAAGGCAGCGTTTGCCGATGCCAGCCCGCAGGACCAGATGGCGGCCAACAAGCTGATGAAGAAGCTTGAGGCAGAAATCGTCCGTGGCGCTATCCTGAAGGACGGCCAGCGCATCGACGGTCGCACCACCACCCAAATCCGCCCGATTGAGGCGATGGTGCACTTCCTGCCCCGCGCGCATGGCTCAGCCCTGTTCACGCGTGGCGAAACACAGTCGATCTGCACGACCACCTTGGGCACCAAGGAAGCTGAGCAGATGATCGACGGGCTGACCGGCCTGTCGTATGAGCGCTTCCTGCTGCACTATAACTTCCCGCCCTATTCGGTGGGTGAAGTTGGCCGCTTCGGTGCGCCGGGTCGTCGCGAAGTTGGACACGGTAAGCTCGCCTGGCGCGCGCTGCATCCGATCCTGCCGACGATGGAGGAGTTTCCGTACACGATCCGCGTGCTTTCAGACATCACCGAGTCAAACGGCTCGTCGTCGATGGCCACGGTGTGCGGCGGTTCGCTGTCGATGATGGACGCAGGCGTGCCGTTGAAGCGCCCGGTTTCCGGCATCGCAATGGGCCTGATCCTTGAAGGCAAGGACTTTGCCGTTCTTTCCGACATTCTGGGTGACGAAGATCATCTGGGCGACATGGACTTCAAGGTTGCTGGCACGTCCGAAGGCATCACCACGATGCAGATGGACATCAAGATCGCGGGCATCACCGAAGAAATCATGCGCGTCGCGCTGCATCAGGCAAAGGAAGGTCGTGCGCATATTCTGGGCGAAATGGCCAAGGCGCTTGATCATACCCGCGAGGAACTCTCGGCCCATGCACCGCGCATCGAAACAATCTCGATCGACAAGACCAAGATCCGTGACGTGATCGGTACCGGCGGCAAGGTGATCCGCGAGATCGTTGCCACCACCGGCGCCAAGGTCGATATCGATGACGAGGGCAACATCAAGGTGTCGTCGTCCGATCCGGCGCAGATCACAGCGGCAATCGCCTGGATCCGTGGCATCGTTGAGGAAGCCGAAGTCGGCAAGGTTTATGACGGCAAGGTCGTCAACCTGGTTGATTTTGGTGCGTTCGTGAACTTCATGGGCGGCAAGGACGGCCTGGTTCACGTCAGCGAAATCCGCAACGAGCGGACCGAAAAGGTCGCCGACGTGCTGAGCGAAGGTCAGCTCGTCAAGGTCAAGGTGCTTGAGATTGATCCGCGCGGTAAGGTGCGCCTGTCGATGCGCGTCGTCGATCAGGAAACCGGTGCCGAACTGGAAGATACCCGCCCACCGCGTGAACCGCGTGAAGGTGGCGATCGTCCGCGCGGTGATCGCGGTCCGCGTCGTGATGGCGATGGCGGTCGTGGCCCGCGTCGTGACGGTGGTGGCGGCGGCGGTGACCGCGGCCCGCGCCGTGACGGCGGTGGTGACCGTGGACCACGCGGCGAAGGTCGCGGCCCACGTCCTGAGCGTTCGGGTGGCGGCGATGACGGCCCGGCGCCGGAATTCGCTCCAGCCTTTCTGACGGGCGACCGCGACTAAAGCTTATGCATTCGATCAAGAAAAAGGGCCTGGGCAACCAGGCCCTTTTTTGTTTTGCCGCCGTCCGTGCCGCAGCGCTTTTGCGCAAGCTAACCACAGTGCGTGGTTCTGCATCGCAAACGGACACGCGCGGCTCGATAATGTCCACCGGCGTGCCCATCAAACGCGTCGGTGCGCTTGCGTGATGGGCTGCCAACAGATAGATCACGCGCTACCGATCTCTCGGGGGGAAGAGTCAGCATCATGGGTATTTTCAGTTCACTTTTTGGCGGCGGTAAAAAGGCCAAGCCGCTCGGCGCGATCAAAGCCATGGTTGATTCTGGCTTGATCAGCATCGCTGCACAGCCGCGTAACAACGCGCTAGACTTGGAAGATCGCACGATCGAACGGCTCTATGCCTTTTTGATCGATCATGATTATCCCGGCGGATCAGCGGCAATGCACAATGCCGTATTTGAGTATTACGGGCTGCCCTTTCGCAGCTGCTTCATGATCGGCGACCCGAAGCGCGTTGCCGAAATCGTCACGGGGCTTCGCGGCTGCGCTGTGTATGCCGGCGGCGGTGCTGGATCGGGATTTAAGGACAAGATTGCCCCGTCACTCGACAGCCTGGCGCCGTCGGCGAAAGTGATCGGCAGCGTTAATGTGGTCGCGCGTGAAGACGGCAAGTTCGTTGGTCACAACACCGATGGCATTGGCTTTGTCGCCGGCTTGCTGAACGAATATCCGAATTGCGTCGCTGGCAAAAAGGTCGTCATTCTCGGCGCAGGCGGCACCGCGCTGCCAATTTCTTATGAGCTTGCCAAGGAACGGCCAAGCGAAGTCGTGATCGTCAACCGCACCGTCGCCAAGGGCCAGGTGATTGCTGATCTGATTGCGCCGTTCACCACCGCCCGCGCAGTGGGTGAAGACGTGTTGGGCGACGAGCTGGCAAGCGCCGGGCTGGTCGTCAACACCTCCAACAAGGGCGCGCAGCCGAACGAAAAATTCAGCGCCTTTGCGGCAATGACCGGCGATGTCGATGCCGATCTGGCGCAGTCGATGGCTAATCTGGCCCGCCTGCCCAAGGACGCAATCGTTGCTGACATTCTGCTCGAAGACCTGCCGCTGACGCTGAAACTGGCGCGCGAGGCGGGCAACCGCACCCATTCGGGCCAGCATATGAATCTGTTTCAGGCAGCGCCCGCGTTTAACATTCTGACGGGGCTGGAAAAGCCCGATAAGGTGCTGCTGGATATCATGCGCAAGGCGGTGGGATGAGCCGAGCTACCAGCGCTGGCCCAACAGAAACGCACATGATGCCGCCGCTGGAAATGCCCCGGGATGAGATGGCGTTTCGCCGTCAATATGAGGCCATGTTGGTCGCGCAAACGTTGACGACGGTGTTCCGCCCCGGCGATCGGCGATGGCCGAATTGGCGTGGTTATCGGCTGGGTGAGATTGTAACGGGACGGGTAATCACTGAACCGGGGTCGGATGCGCTGGGCATCGCACCCAAATTCACGGCGGCGCGCATTCCCATTGAGATTGTCGGAATCACGGTGCTGGCACCTGATGCTCTGACTACAGATGATTTTGCCGGCTCGTCGCCTGACGTGTATGACACGGCAAGTTTGCGTGCCCATCTGGTTGAAATCTATGGTCAACCCTTGTCCACCTTTGGCGATTTGGTGACGCGTATTCAGTTCAGTTACGTTGATCCGGCCGTCGATCCGGCATGATTTATCCAGCAGCGGCGGCGCAGATTGCCAATACTCCGACTGATCATTCACTGCGACGGCGGGGGCGCTGGTGGGTTGCCGCGCTGCTGTTCAGTGCGATGGTGTTCAACTATTTTGATCGCCAGATGCTGGCGGTACTCAAACCCAGCCTATCCGCCGAACTCCATTGGGGGGAGATGGACTATGCCAACATGGTGTTCTGGTTTCAGGCTGCTTACGCCACCAGCTATCTGATGTTCGGCGCAATTGTTGATCGGGTTGGCGGGCGAATTGGCCTGGCGGTGGCATTCCTGATCTGGTCGGTGGCGCAGATGGCGCACGGCGTGGCGCGAACAGCTGGTGAATTTATGATGGCGCGCGCGCTTCTGGGCCTGGGCGAAGGCGGCGGATATCCATCGGGTCTTGCCACGGTGACCGAATGGTTTGATCGGCAGGAACGGGCCTTTGCGATCGGGCTGTTCAACGCTGGCGTCAATGTGGGGGCGATCATCACGCCGTTGATCGTCCCGATCATTGTAGAGGCCTATGGCTGGCGCGGTGCCTTTATCACCACGGGCATGGCGAGCATGGTGTGGCTCGCGGTATGGCTGATTTTTTACCGACGTCCCAAGACTTTAGCGGCATCAGCCGCGCAAGTGGCTGACGATGATGAAGAGCCGGCGGTTGCCGTGGCGTGGGGCAAAATACTGCGCACGCGCGAGGCATGGGCCTTTGCGGTCGGCAAGCTGATGATCGATCCGGTGTTCTGGATGTTCCTGTTCTGGCTGCCCGATTTCCTGCACAAGCGCCACGGGCTGGAGTTGAAGACCTTCGGCATTCCGCTGGCGATCATTTACATCATGTCCGATGCGGGCAGCATTTTGGGCGGATATGCGTCTTCTGTGCAGATAAAACGGGGCAAATCGGTCAATTTTGCACGCAAAAGGACGATGCTTGTCTGCGCTTTGCTCGCATTGCCGATCATTTTTGCCGTAAATGTCTCGAATTTGTGGCTTGCGGTCGCGATTATCGGGCTGGCTGGCGCGGCGCATCAGGGGTTCTCGGTCAACCTGTTCACGCTGCCGTCGGATCTGTTCCCGAAACGGGCGATGGGCCGGGTGATCGGCATGGGCGGGGCGATGGGAGCGATTGGCGGGATGGCGATGTCCCAATTCGCCGGGGCGATGCTGGAAGGCGTCGGATCGTACACGCCGATCTTCGCGGTGGCGGGATGCACTTATCTGATCGCACTGAGCATCATCCACCTGCTTACACCACGCCTGACGCCAGTGGAGGACGCGTTGCTGGCGGATTAAGGGCGAACGCTACAGTGAGCGCCTCAGCGCCTCATTGATACGCGTCTGCCAGCCGGGGCCGCCTTCACGAAAGCGCGCAAGCACATCCTTGTCGACCCGCAGCGACACCTGTTCCTTGTTGGACCCGGCTGGTCGCCCGCCCAATCTGCGACGACGCTCGGCGAGCGCCCGCGCAACGCCATCAACCGAAACCTCGAAATCCTCGGGATCGTTGGGGTCCGCCTCAAGGGCGATGATAGAGCCGTTCTTCGCCATCGTTGCTCCTCCTGACAGAAACAAACCGGACCACATTGCCGCGATAGACATGGACGACGGTATAGAGTTTGCCGTCAACCATGCCGATCAACTTGAATCGATCTTCACCATCGATCGGGCGAGACGACGCAAGCAGCAAATGGGTATCATCAAGAAAGACCACTGCGCCAAAGCCGAGGGAAACGCCGTGTTTGGCGATGTTCAGTTCGTCTTTGGCTGGATCAAACTCGATATCCACTGATGTTTTTGTAGATGCAAAAACATAGTCAGTCAATGGAAGATTTTCACGGCCCACCAGGGACTCCGAGTTGGAAACCCAAGATTAGCTTGTTCAGAAACGCGCAACTAGCGCGCCGAAACTCCGGCTTTCGCCAAGGGCCGTCGCCCCCGATACGGCTCAATCTTGCCGCGCACATCGACCTGCGCCCTCAGCAGTGCTGCTGATCCTGCGCCGCGCAAACAGCATGTCGATTGGCGGCATGTGCCACGCGGCGCGGGCCCGCGCTTCTTCGTTTGATCGACCGTTATCGTCTGACTTTATTTTTTGGTGTCGATAAAATCGACTCTTGCGCCTTGGGAGTTCGCCAATGATGGTGATCGGCGATGGGGCCGACGATGCTCGATCGCTGACGATGCCGTCGACCGCACGGCCGCGTTAGACATTCACCTGGCGCGGTTCGATAGGACATGGCCATGGCAGCGATTGAAACCGATTATCTGATCATCGGCAGCGGTGCCGTCGGCCTGGCCTTTGCCGACACATTGATCGACGAATGCGATGCAGATGTTGTGATTGTGGATCGCCATGGCAAGCCGGGTGGCCATTGGAACGATGCCTATTCATTTGTCGCGCTTCATCAACCATCGGCCTTCTATGGTGTCAACTCGATGCCGCTGGGCAATAATCGCAAGGATAGCATCGGCGCTAACCAAGGGCTTTTTGAGCTTGCATCCGGCCCGGAAGTCAGCGGATATTTCGATAATGTGATGCGGCAAAAGCTGTTGCCGAGTGGGCGTGTTCGCTATTTTCCAATGGCTGATTATACCGGGTCCGGTCGTTTCAGGTCGCTCCTTTCGGGCGAGGAAACGACCGTCAGCGTCCGCCGCAAAACGGTCGACGCCACCTATTATGGCACAAGCGTGCCCGCCACCCACCGTCCTCGATACGCGGTAGCGGACGATGTGCGCCTGATCACCCCAAATGCTTTACCGCAACTGTGGATCGACCAGACAATCCGGCAATCGGACAAAGGCATCGACGCCCGGCCACATCATTATGTTATTGTCGGTGCCGGAAAAACAGCGATGGATACGGCTGTTTGGCTGCTTTCCTCGGGCGCGCCGCCGCAATCCATCACCTGGGTGGTGCCGCGCGATTCATGGCTACTCAACCGACTGCGAACGCAACCGGGGCTTGAGTTTTTCCACGAGACGATTGGCGGTCAAGCCGATCTGATGGAGGCTTTTGCGAACGCCCAATCGGTCGACGAACTGTTCCTGAAGCTGGAAGCAGCCGACATCATGCTGCGCATCGACCCCAAGGTGAAACCTGGGATGTTCCATTATGCAACCATGTCAAAAGGGGAAGTCGCCACATTGCAGCGCATTACCAACGTCATCCGTTTGGGGCGCGTGCAGTCGATCGATGCGACCGGCCTTACCCTTGATGATGGTCATGTACCGATGGGCGAGGGCACGCTTTACATTGATTGTACCGCCTCGGCTGTCGAACCGCGGCCGGCAATGCCCATCTTCAATGGATCGCTGATTACCCCACAGCTCGTCCGAGCGCCGCAACCCGCCTTCAGCGCGGCGCTTGTCGCCTTTGTCGAGGCCCATTATCCGGATGACGATACGAAGAACAATCTTTGCCGCACAGTGCCGTTCCCGCACACGATGGATCAATACCCCGCCTGCAACCTGGTCAATATGATGAACCAGATGGCATGGTCACAAGACCCGCTTTTGAGCAAATGGCTCCTTCGCAGTCGACTTGACGGCTTTGGCAAAGTCATCGCAGCGATCGACAAGAACGATGCCGAGAAGATGGCTGTCCTGTCGCGTCTTCGGGGCAATGCGATGGCGGCGGCAGGAAATCTGCAAAAGCTCTCGGGTTTCTGACAGGCCTACTCCCGATATGGCTCAATCATGCCGCGCACATCGACTTGCGCCTTTAGCCGCGCCGCGAGCAGCGCGGTGCCGCTGATTTTGCGCTGGGCGAACAGCATGTCGATGGGGGGCATGTGCCACGCGGCACGGTCTTGCCCAATCTCAATGCCCTGATCGCGCAGCACGCCCACAAAAGCGCGGTCGCCAAAGTCAAACGCGCCGGGGCGGTTCATCTCGCCGATAATCACGTCGATCATCTGATCGATCAATGCCGGATGGCGTGCGACCGTCTGATCACCCAAAAAGCCCGCCGCCACTGCCGCCTTGCGCACCGCATCCCGGTCACCGTTCAGCCCGGCGGTCAGCAGGCCGCGATAGCCCGCCGCGACGGCCGGGGTAACATCGCGGGTCGCGCCGAAATCGAGCAGCACCAATTTGCCGGTGTCGCGCTGGTAGCGGAAATTGGCGAAGTTCGGATCGGTCTGCATCAGGCCAAAATCGAACAGCTCGCGCAACACCAGCCTGATCAGCGCAGCGATGACCCGGTTGCGCTCTTCCTGCGGTGATTCCACCAGATTTTCGATCGCTGTGCCCGCGACAAAGCTCATCGCCAGCACTTCGCCACTGGTGAATTCTGTATCAAGCAGCGGCACGACAAAATCGGCGTCATCAGCCAGCAAGGCGGCGAACCGCTGCATCTGCTGCCCCTCTCGGGTGTAATCAGCCTCTTCATGCAGTTGCCGCTTTGCCTCTGCCAACAGCGGCGCGATGTCGATTTCCTTGGGCATCATCCCGGTCATCCGCAGCAGGGTGGCCACGTTATCGACATCGGAATCGATGCTGGCGCGCACGCCGGGATATTGCACCTTGATCGCCAGCGTGCGCCCGTCATGCGTTTCCGCCTTATGAACCTGGCCGATGGAGGCAGCGGCGATGGGGGTCGCCCCAAAGCGGGCAAAGCGGCGACGCCAGTCCTTGCCCCAATGCCTAATGAGCACCTGTTGCAATTGCTGGGGCGGCATATGGTGGGCCCGGTCGCGCAACCGGCCCAGAATCGCGCTGAGTTCGGCAGGCAGCATGTCGCCCGCATCCATCGAAATCATCTGGCCCAGCTTCATCGCCGCGCCGCGCAGGTGCGACAATTGCTCGGTCACGCGGGTGATGTTGCCGGGGGTGAGCAGCAGATCGCTCATCTGCGGGCGCTCGCCATTGGCCAGCCGCCGTGCCCCTTCAGCGACAACGCCGCCCGCGACCCCGCCGGCAATCTTGCCGAACACGCCGAGCCGCGACAGCCGCCCGCTGGGGATGCCCCGGCTGCGATCATTATTGTGCTCGTCGCTCACGCGCATTCCTTTCGGCCATGACGCGCCATGCCGACAGGCGTGCATTCCATCCCTTAGCTAGGGAGCACGCCGATCAACCGCAATCGGGCGAAAGCCGATCTTGACATGGCAGCATGGCCCGCAGGCGATCAAACGAAGCCCTGGTTCCAGGTCGACGGGTTATAATTGCCGATATTGGGCAGCACTGTCGGCATATCGGTGGCGCTGACGCCAAACCAGTTGGCAAGCGTTGACGCATATTGATCAACCGCAATCGTGGGCAGCAGGCGGCCCTGCCCCACATCATCCGGCGTATTGTTGCCGATGGCGGGCGGGGTGCCATAGAATCGCCGCCCATTCACTGCGCCGCCGGTGACGAAATGCATGCTGCCCCAGCCGTGATCCGAACCATCATCATTCGATTGCAACGTCCGCCCGAAATCAGAAGCGGTGAAGGTCGTTACCCGGTCCGCCACGCCAAGCGCCACGGTGGTATCGTAAAAGGCGCGGATCGCGCTGGCGACCAGGCCGATTTGGGTGGGATGCTGCGTCGCCAGCGAATCATGCATGTCAAACCCGCCAAGCGACACGAAAAACACCTGCCGCTTCGCGCCGAGTTCCTGCGAAACGGAGATGAGCCGCGCCACGATCCGCAACTGATCGGCCAGGCTGTTGCCGGTGGGGAACAGCGGAAAATTGCCCACCGGTGCCCCGCCCAGCGCGGTATTCACCTGCGCAAAAGTGTCCAACGCGCGCTTGCTGATCCGGGCATGTTCATTGGCCATCAGGTTGGCGTTATTGCCGGTCATCAGGCTGCGCAGCGTGCTGGCTGCCGTGCTCGATCCATAAACGGTCGATCCATTATTCAGCAGCGCAATGGGCCCATTGGTGCTGACCGAATATTGGATGGCGGTGCGGCCGGTAAGAAAAACCGCATTGCCCGATGCGTTGATGCAGGTCAGCGTCGATGTGCCGTTGCCGCTTTGCAGCAAATCGCCAATCCGCCCGCCCCAGCCCGAAATCGCGCCTTCGGGGCTGCTCGCCTGCCAATAGCTTTGCTGATCATTATGGCTGAACAATTTGGGCGGCAACCGCACCGAATTGGCGGTGTATTGCGCCTTGGTGGTGGGTTGAACCAGCGTGCCGACGTTCAGCACGGCGGCCATACGCCCGGCATCAAAAATCGGCAGCAAGGGGGCCATTGTCGGCGCCAGCGCATATTGCCGCCCGCCTGCCAGCGCGGTGGACGGGACAAGCAAGGTGGGCGCGAGCGCCGTGCGCGCATGGGCCAGATTCTGCCGGGCCGCCTGATACAGATTGTAACTCGCCTGATCATAGGGCGTCAGCGTGTTCGCGTAATCATTACCCCCAAACATGAACACGCACACCAGCGCCTTGTAATCGGATGCGGTAGCGGCGGCTGCCTCGCCAATGGCGGCAAGGCTGGTAACAAAGGGTGCTGCAGCCCCGGCTGCGCCAAGCGCGGCGGTGCGTTTCAAAAAGGCGCGGCGTGATTGATCGTTGGTCATGGCCCTGCCCCTATTTCAGCGTGATATAGTCAGGCGATGCCAGCGTCAGCAGAATCGCGGTATAAACGCGGTTCAGCGTCGCATTGGTCGCTGTCATCGCAATGCTATCCACCGCCGCACGGATTGCCGCCACGGTGGTGGCGCTCAATTGCCCGGCGGCGAGCACCAGATTCACCTCATCAACCAGCGCTGCACTGTCATTCGCCAGCGCGCTGATTTCGGCATAGTTTGCGCGCACATCGCCAATGCCGTTCTGGATAATCGGCTGCATGAAATTGATGAAGGCGATCACGCTCAGTTCATTGGTGATCTGGAATTCAGGCGCGAGCAGCCCTGCGGTCGCGATGGGGGTATTGGGCGGCGTGTAGCCGGGGCGGAAGAAGTTGAACACCGATGCGCTGCGCCCAAAGGATTGCGCAAGCTGTGTGCTCGAACTGCTGGTATTGCCGATGGGCCATAGGCCACCGGTGGAGGTGGCACCATAGGCCCGCGCCCAATTGGTGAAACGGATAACCGGTTCGCGCAATTTGCCCGTGCTAGCCGCCGTCAGCACCGCATCGCTGCGCGCTTCGCTATCGAGCAGGATCGCGCGGATGACGGCGGTCAGATCACCCCGCACGCCTGATCCGTTATTGGCAAACACCGCCGCCACCCGGCCAACATAGGCTGCCGAAGGATTGCTGGTCACCAGCCGCTGGATCAGCTGTTTGGACACAAAGGGCGGCACATTGGGATGCGCAAAAATCGCATCAAGCGCCAGGCGCACCGCCGCCAACCCTTCCGTTCCGGCGGGGATTGTGGTGCCCAGAAAGCTCGACGCGCCACTTTCATGCAGCGCAGTGTTGATCACCAGCGGGCGTCGCAGCCGGTTTGGCGTGGTTGAATCGGCGGAATCGAGCACCAACCCCGTGAACACCCGCGCCAACTGCGTCACATCGTCTTGCGTATAGGTATCAACCGGGGCGCCGTTCGCCATTTGCAGGGTGCCATCCATGTTGAGCCGGTTGAGGCCCAGCGTGAACAACTGCATCAGTTCACGCGCGTAATTTTCGTCGGGCATTGCCCCGGTGGTGGGGTTGGCGCGGCGATTGTTGATGAAGGTGAGGTAGGCACCCATTGCAGCGTTGGTGGTGATGCCTTCCAGCAGCGTGCGATAATTGCCAAATGCATTGTCCAGCAGCACGTCTAGATAGGCAGCAACCGAGAACTGCCGCCATTGCTGGTTCACCCCGTCAATGCCGACAACCAGGATTTCGGCGAGCGCCATGCCAACGCGCTGGCGCAACTGGCCGGGTTCGCTGATAATCTGACGCCAGACCGTGTTGTCGAAACCCTGCTGGTTATTGATAAAGTTTGGCGCGCTATACCCGTTGGTGACCAGCCAGTCCCAATGCTGGGTGCGCGGTCGGCTGATCTGTTCGGTGATCCAGCCCGAGAACCCCATCGACTGGACCAGCGCGATATCTGCCTTGGTTGCGCCCATGGTTGCTTGCGCCAGAAAGCGGCTGGCCTGAACCCCGGTAATCGCCGCCGCTGTCGGCGGTGGCGTGGGGGTCGCAATTGCGATGGGGGGCGGGCTGGTACTGCCGCCACCGCCGCTGCAAGCCGCCAGCGCAAGGGAAGATGCCATCGCCGGCACCAACACCGCGCCCTTCGCAGGGATCACCGATTCGGGCGGGGAGGAAACAGCCGCGCCGTCGGGCGCAAGCGCTTCCTGATCAATGGTTTGCACCGTTTCGGTCATGGCACCCCCAGCTATCGACCGCAGCACCTTTGTGGCACCGCCTTCACCGACCTAAACGGGGCTACATGAGCAAACCCTTTGCTGCTAATGATAACAGGCTATTGTTCATAACGCGCACGACCGTTCCTGCACGGAACAGGCTGGACGGTGACAGGCGGGCTTGGGGAGACAATCGATGCGGCGACGGCATGTTCTGGGCGCAATCGCGATGCTGACCCTTACCGCCAGCGCCGCGCCGGCGCGGCAATTCGCGCCGCTTGATGCCGCCGTACGCGCGGCCATGAAGAAATCGGGCGCGCGCGGACTGGCGATCGCCGTTATTGAGCGCGGCAAGCCGGCATTTCTACGCAGCTATGGCGCGCGCAATGCCGCCAATGCGCCGCTGGACGTCGATACAATCATGTACGGCGCATCGATTACCAAGGCGGTGTTCGCCTATACCGTGATGCAATTGGTGGATGAGGGGAAGATCGACCTTGATCGCCCGCTAGCGTCATATCTGGCAAACCCCTTGCCCGATTATGGCAATCTGGATGCTTACGGCAATTGGGGCGATCTGGCCGGGGATGATCGCTGGCGGCGGATTACCGCGCGGATGGTGCTGACCCACAGCACGGGCTTTGCCAATTTTTCGTTCCTGGAGCCGGATCGCAAGCTGAAATTCCATTTCGATCCCGGCACGCGCTATGGCTATTCGGGGGAAGGCATGATGCTGCTCCAGTTCGTCATCGAACAGGGGCTGGGGTTTGATCTCGGCGCAGAAATGCAGCGCCGCGTGTTCGACCGGTTCGGCATGGCCAATACCAGCCTGATCTGGCGCCCCGATTTCGCGCGCAACCTGGCCGATGGCTGGAAGGACGATGGCAGCGTAGAGCCGCATGACGAGCGCAGCCGTGTGCGCGCCGCCGGATCGATGGACACGACGATTGCCGATATCGCGAAGTTCGTGGCGGGCTTCATGCGCGGCGAAGGGGTTAGCAAGGCTGGCCGGGCGGAAATGATCCGCCCCAACCTGCCGATTACGACCCGATCACAATTCCCCTCGCTCCAGCCCGAAGCGGCAGTGTCCGAGCGAACGGCGGGGTTAGCGGCCGGGCTGGGCGTGATCAGCTTCAACGGTCCGCAGGGGCCGGGATTCTTCAAGGGCGGGCATAATGATTCCACCGCGAACATGTGGGTGTGCCTGAAACGCAGCGGACGCTGCGTTATCATCCTGTCAAATGATGTCCGCGCCGAACGCGAATTCCCCACACTCGTCCGTGCAGCACTGGGTGATACGGGCATGCCATGGGGCTGGGAATATGGCTTTCCCGCCAAGTAATGGAATCGTGCCGTCGGGGGAAAGGTGGGGGGTTCTGTTGCCCGGCCCCCCCGGGCCGCTGGTATCCGATTCTGTTGCCCGGTTCGGCCCGAACCGCGCTTTCGTCGTACTAACCTAGACCGTTAAGTCTTGGGTTAGGCCGCAATTGCGAGTGCTTCGTTATCGTTAGCACTTGTGGTTTTGAGCCTTTTACAGGTTACTCAGCCCGGGCAAAAACAGCGCCTTTCAACACACGTCGATCCTAGTTCGGCCCCGTCAGAGGCCCCGCTTTCACGGGGCTTTTGGTGGAGCCGCCGGGTACTGCCCCCGGGTCCGCTGCGTCTATTTTACGCGGCAATTTATCGCCATAGCCGGGCGAACCCGGCACCGCTGATATAGGCGATGTGGCTGAAAATGAAAAGGTCCGCCTTTCACTTGCCACAAATCCCGTCCATAAGTGTCCAACCATGTTGACGCAGCGTTCCCGCTACGCGCTTCGCGCGATGCTTTTCCTGGCTGAGGCCACCAAGGGCTCTCCGCCAATTCCGATGAACCGGATTGCGGCAGAGGCCAATGTGCCGCGCAAATTCCTGGAACTGATATTGGCGGACCTGCGCGAGGCAGGCTTGCTGCACAGCCACCGGGGCAAAATGGGCGGATATTGCCTGTCACGCGCCACCCACCTGATATCGCTGGGCGAAATCATCCGCGTGATTGAAGGGCCGCTCGCGCTCGTCCCCTGTGTCAGCCGCACCGCCTACCGCGCCTGCGCCGATTGCAAGGACGAAGCCGATTGCGCCATCCGCCACGCCATGATGCGGGTGCGCGATGAAACGGCGCGCATCCTGGATGGCACCAGCCTGGCGGATGCCCATGCGCGGGATTTGGAAGCGGCCTGAGCCAGCGGTAACCTGCCCGCCTGTTCAAAGCCCCCTCCCCTGATGGAGAGGGGTTGAAGAAAGGGGAAGCCTAAGCCGCCCCGCCCTTTTGCACCGCATCCCTTATCTCGCGCAGCAGCGTGATATCCGCCGGTTCGGCCGCCGGTGCCTCAACGGGCTTGGGCACAACCCGATTGGCAGCGCGCACGATCTGGAAAATGATGAACGCCAGGATCAGGAAATTGATCGCCACCGTTACAAACGCGCCATAGCCCAGCAGCGGTACGCCCGCGGCCTTCAACGCGGCATAATCGGTTACCGATCCGGTATAGCCCGCTGGCAGCGGCCCCAGCTGAATGAAATAGCGGGAGAAATCAAAGCCGCCAAAAATCGCGCTGACGACCGGCAGGATGATATCATCCGTCAGCGACTTGGTGATCGTGCCAAATGCCGCGCCGATGATGACGCCGACGGCAAGATCCAGCACGTTACCGCGTGCAATGAAATCTCGAAACTCCTTGAACATTGCCGTCTCCCTTCCAATGTGTGTTATACGCCTAGCACTCTGCGACCAATTCTGGTCGAATTGCGTTGGGCAACTGGATACGCCTGGGGTAAGCGGGTCAAGAGTTTGATCTGCAAAAACCGGTTTTGACGAAGAGGGACGACCGACATGAAGCTTCGTACCGTAATGGCGCTGGCTGCAGCCGCGCTGCTCTCTGCCTGCGGACTCAACAGCATCCCAACGGCCGAAGAAGCCGCCAAGGCGCGCTGGGCCGATGTGCAGAATGAATATCAGCGTCGCGCCGATCTGGTGCCCAATCTGGTGTCGACGGTGAAGGCCGCTGGCGCGCAGGAAAAGAGCATTCTGGTAGAAGTGACGCAAGCGCGCGCCGCGGCCAACACGATCCGCGTTTCCGCCAGCGACCTGACCGATCCGGCCAAGCTGCAACAATTTGATCGCACCCAGGGTGCGCTGGGCCTGTCGCTCCAGCGCCTGCAGGAGGCCTATCCCGAACTGCAATCGCAGGAAGGGTATAAGACACTGCAATCGCAGCTGGAGGGCACCGAAAACCGCATCACCATCGCCCGGCGTGATTATAATGGCGCGGTGCAGGCCTATAACACCCGCATCCGCACCTTCCCCGACGCGATTGGCGCATCGCTGATCTATGGCGCAAAGCCCATGGTTCCCTTTGCCGCGACCACACCGGGTGCTGACACCGCACCAAAGGTCAACTTCAACTGATCCGCTGGCTGGTCCTGCCCCTGCTCCTTACCGCCTGTGGCGGCGCGGCACCAACGCGCGCTGCGCCGCCTGAAGGCTATGATTTTCCGGTACTGACCGGGCGGGTTGTTGATGATGCCAATATTCTTGCTGCCGATGACGAAGCAAAACTCAGCGCCCAAAGCGAACAGCTGGAAGATGCGACCGGCCACCAGCTGGTGGTCGTGACGATCAGGCATCTGGGTGGGCACAACATTGATGAGTACGGCACGAAGCTTGGCAATTATTGGGGCATCGGGCGCAAGAACATCAACGATGGCGTGCTGGTGGTCCTCGCGCCGGATGAGCGCAAGGTGCGGATATCGGTGGGCAAGGGATTGGAAACGGTGCTGACAAACGGGGAGGCTGGGGCAATCATCCAGCACGATATGCTGCCCGCGTTCCGCGACAATCGCTTGCCGGCGGGTATCCAGCGGGGCGTAACCAGCATCGTGCGCGAACTGTCACCCGGATTGGAAAAGGCAGCGTGACCATGTTTCGTTGGTTGATCGCATTGGTACTGCTGACGGCAGCATCGCTGTCCGCACAGGCCCAAACCTTCCCCAAGCTGACCGGGCAGGTGGTGGATGCTGCGCATGTGCTGAACCCGGCGCAGATTGCCGCGCTCACCGCGCAATCGGCGGAGATTGAGGCGGCGTCCACCCGCCAGCTTATCGTCGCGACGATCCCCGATCTGGAAGGCTACCCGATTGAGGATTACGGCTATCGGCTGGGCCGCGAATGGAAAATCGGGCAAAAAGATGCGAATAACGGCATCCTGCTGATCATCGCGCCCAATGATCGCAAGGTGCGCATCGAAGTGGGCTACGGGCTCGAACCGATCATGACCGACGCGTTGTCGAGCCAGATCATTCGCAACACGATCCTGCCCAAATTCAAGGCAGGCGACTTGCCCGGCGGCATCATCGCGGGTGCAGGCGAAATTGCCGAACAGATGAAGCTGCCGCTGGAAGCCGGTGAGGCGCGCGCGGCAGCGCTGGTGAAGAAAAGGCCACGATCCAAGGGGTCTTCGGGCGACTGGGTGGTCGCGATCATCATCATGATCATTATCTTCGCCGTGGTGCTGCCCATCATATTCGGCGCGTCACGCGGGCGGCGCTATCGCAGCAATAATGTCGCGGGCGCGGTGGGTGAGGTGATCTTGTGGTCTGCGCTCAACAGCCTGTCGAACGGCGGCGGGCGCTCCTCTGGCTGGGGCGGCGGCGGTTCCGATTGGGGCGGCGGCGGTGGCGGCTGGGGTGGCGGCGGCGGCGGATCATTTGGCGGCGGCGGATCGTCGGGGAGCTGGTGATGCGCAAACCCACAATTGAAGAACGCACCGCGATTGCAGCGGCCGTCCATGCCGCCGAAACCGGCACATCGGGCGAAATCGTGACCATCGTTGCCGATCATTCCGACAATTACCACGATGTGGGGTTGCAATATGCGGTGCTGGTCGCGTTGCTCGTGCCGCTGATATTCGCCGCCCTGCCCGACTTTCCGCTCGCCATCGTCGAGCGCCTATCGGGCGGCTGGGGCAGTTTCGAGATGCGCGAGCTGATGCTGATCACCTTCGCCGCGATGACTGCGCTGTTCCTGATCGTGCGCTACGGTCTTGCCTATATGCCGCTCCGGCTGCGCCTGACCCCCAAGGCGACGCGGCGCAGGCGGGTGCGCCGCCGCGCGATCGAGCTGTTCAAGGTCGGCACCGAAGCGCGTACCGCCGGGCGCACCGGTATCCTCATCTATCTGTCGCTTGGCGAGCATATGGCAGAGATCATCGCTGATGAGGCGATCCACACCCGCGTGCCCGATGCCGAATGGGGCGACGCAATGGCAGCGCTTATCAAAGAGGTTCGGCAGGGGAAAATCGCCGCCGGGATGATCGCGGCGGTCGGCCATGTGGGCCACATCCTGTCGCAGCATTTGCCCCGCGCGGATGACGATTCGAACGAACTGCCCGATCGGCTGATCGAGCTTTGAGCGTCGAGACGGTTTGGGAAGGTCGTTTCCTGTCCGTAAAGCGGGACGGGACATGGGAATATGTGTCGCGCGCGCGCGGCATTCAGGCAGCGGTGATCGTGGCGATTGACGACGGCCATGTCATCCTGGTCGAGCAATACCGACTGCCGCTGGGCAAGCGCTGCCTTGAACTCCCCGCCGGGCTGGTCGGGGACGAAACCAGCGGCGAGCCTGTGGAAATTGCCGCCGCGCGCGAGCTGGAAGAAGAAACCGGGTACCGCGCCGACCGGATTGAGCCAATCGGGTTTTTTCATTCTTCGCCCGGCATGGTCTCCGAAGGCTTCACCCTGGTCCGCGCGCACGGGTTGACCAAAATTGGCCCAGGCGGCGGCGACGCGGGGGAGGATATCACCGTGCACCGGGTTGCCCTTTCCGCCTTACCCGATTTCGTCGCGACGAAACGGGCAGAGGGCGTGGCGATGGACGTGAAGCTGTTGCTGCTGCTCGGTCAGTCGTTGCTCGGCTGAGCCTTAACCTGAGACTGGCCTGCTTCAAAACTCTGCCGGTCCCAATAGCCGCGCTGAAACTCGATCACCCCGTCGATGACATGAAAAAAGCCGCAGCCGCGCAGCCCGTTGGGATCATGCCATTCGAGGATCGCCCATTCGCCATCTTCGAACAGATTTTCCGGGATGCAGTGCATCGTCGCTGTGGCGAATTCGCGGGTGAACATCGCGCGGATGGCGTCGCGTCCGATCAGCGGGTCCCAGATCACCTGATGGTTGATCGCTTCCTCATGATACAGCGCCATCAGCGCGTCGACGTCAGCTGCATTAAACGCGGCGACCCATGCCTTCACGACCAAGCGGGGACTCACCGGAAGTTATCCGCATAAGCCTGCAGCTTCAGCGTGCGCGTGGGGGCGGGCACGACGTGATAGTCGATCCCCTCGCGCGTCGCATAGCCTTGCGCTGCCTCCAGCGTCGGGAAGGTGAGGCGCAACTGATCGCGCACATCGCCGGACCCTGCCCAGCCGGTGAGCGGATCGGGCTGTTTCGCCTCTGCGGGTTCATATTCCAGCACCCATAAATCGGTGCGGGCACGGCCCGATTGCATGGCGTTTTTGGGGCGTTGATAGATGCGGGCGATCGTCATGATGCTTCCTTACGATGCTTGGCGCATTCGTGCATCAGCATTTTTGGTGCGCAGCGTGGCAGAGGCACTTGCGGGATCATCGGGCCAGGGGTGGCGAGGATAGCGGCCGCGCATCTCACGCGCGACATCGGCCCAGCTGCCCGCCCAGAAGCCCGGCAGATCGCGCGTGGTTTGAATGGGGCGACCAGCAGGCGACGTCAGGCTGAGCACGAGCGGCACGCGGCCACCCGCGATCATTGGGTGCGCTGCCTGCCCGAACAACGCCTGCGGGCGAAGCTCTACCGTTGGCCCGGCCTCGGCGGTGTAATCAATCGCATGGCTGCTGCCCGCCGGTGATTCGAAGCGTGGCGGGGCCAGCGTGTCAATCGCGCGCATCGCATCCCACCCGATCAACCCTTGCAGGGCGGCAGTGAGCGCGGCGGGGTCAATCTGCGCCAGCCGCCGCTTGCCGTCGAGCAAGGGCACCAGCCACTCCTCTGCCCGTGCAAGCAACGCCGCATCGTCCAGCACCACCTCTGGCGCGCCGTGCGTAGCGACAAAGGCGGCGCGCTGTCGCAGGGCGGTGGCTGTATCGGGCCAGGGCAGCAATGCCAACCCATGATCGCACAACCCCGCCAGCAATGCCGCGCTGATCGCGCGTGGATCGGCGTTCGAATCAGGGCCACCGCTCAGGCGTATCGCGCCCAGCCGCCGTTCGTGCATTGCCTGCACCCCGCCGGTTGCGGGATCGAAAGCCACGGTGCGCTGCGCGGCGATCCGGTCGCCGAACAGCGCCTCCACATCGGCAACATCAATGGCGGCGGCGGACAGGATGCGCGCGCCCGCCGCCATCCCTTGCGTTTCCGCGACCGCCAGCCATTCATTGCGGGCGAGCGCGCTCGCCGGATCAAGCCGAAACCCGCGCCCGCCCACCGACGCCCAGTTTTCGCCCGAGGAATCCCGCCGCCGCGCGATGCGATCAGGAAAGGCGAGGGCAATGCAGGTGGCGACGCCATCCGTGCCGGCTGACGCCGCCTGCCCCTCCACCATTGACGCCTCCACCATTGCCGCCCCCACCATTGCCTCCCAGCGCGTGGCCAGCCGCCGGGCGTTGTCGGCGCGCATGCCCCGATCGCCCCGCCAGCGGCGCAAGCGGCTCTCCATATCGGCGTCGGGGCCACCCAGCCCCCGCTCCCCCAGCAGCACCGCGATTTGTGTTGCTATGGGGCCCAGGCCCATTTTCCCGGCCTCGATCAGCATATGGCCCAGCCGGGGTGGCAAGGGCAGGCGGGCAATTGCCTCGCCATGCGGCGTCGGGCGGCCATCTGCATCGATTGCGCCCAGCGTACTGAGCCGCGCCCGCGCCTCTGCCACGGCGGCATCGGGCGGTGGATCAATCCAGGCAAGGCTGCGCGGATCGGTGATGCCCCAGCGCGCGCAATCCAGCGTCAGCGCCGACAAATCAGCCTCCAATATCTCTGGCGGATCGAAGCGGGGCAGGCCAACGGTCGCGGCTTCCTCCCACAGGCGATAGGTGGTGCCGGGCCCTTGGCGGGCGGCGCGACCCGCGCGCTGGGTTACAGACGCCTGGCTGGCACGTTCAGTCACCAGCCGGGTCATCCCCGCCGCACGGTCATAACGCGGGCGGCGCGCCAGCCCTGAATCGACGACGATGCGGATGCCGTCGAGCGTCAGGCTCGTCTCCGCAATCGAGGTGGCGAGCACCAGCTTGCGCGCGCCGGTTTGATCGGGCGCAATCGCGGCGCGTTGCGCGGCGGGGTCAAGGCTGCCGTGCAGGCGGTGGAGGATGACGCTGGGCGGCAGATCACCCAGCCGTTCCGCCACCCGTTCAATTTCTGCAACGCCGGGCAGAAAGGCGAGCACGCCCCCTTCCCCGTCGCGCAACGCCTGGCGGATCGCCGCGGCCATGCTGTCCTCTATCCGTGCCTCTGCCGCGCGACCGATATGGTTCAGCCTCAGCGGGTAGCTGCGGCCTTCGCTTTCGATGACGGGGGCGTTGCCCATCAGGCTGGCAAAGCGTGCACCGTCCAGCGTGGCAGACATTGCGACCAGCCGCAGGTCGGGCCGAAATCCCCCTTGCGCATCAATCGCCAGCGCCAGTCCGAAATCACTATCGAGGCTGCGTTCGTGCACCTCATCAAACAACACCGCCGATACGCCGCGCAATTCAGGATCAGCCTGGATGCGATTGACGAAAATCCCCTCCGTCATCACGGTCACCCGCGTCGCCGCCGTGCGCTTAGTGTCCATACGGGTGGCGTACCCATAGGTTTTGCCCACCCCCTCGCCCGCCTGCCCCGCCATGCGTTCAGCGGCAGCGCGCGCGGCAAGGCGGCGTGGGGAAAGCAACAGGATTTCCCCGTCGCACCAGCTTTCGGTAAGCAGCGCCGGGGCTACGGCAGTTGTCTTGCCCGCGCCCGGTGGGGCGACCAGCACCGCATTCGGCCCGGCGCGCAACGCCGCGAGCAGATCGGGCAGGACGGCGTTGATGGGGAGCATCACGTCAGCCCGAGCCGCCCCAGCGGCGCCCCCACCAGCCCCGCAACCAGATTGGCCAGCAATCGCGGCATGGGCGGCACGCTGGCCAGCGTCGCCACCAGCGTGTCACGCGCGAATGGCACCAGCGCGCCATCGGATTGGTAGAAGGGGGTCAGCCAATAGCTGAGCTGCTGATAGAGATGGATGTGGCTGCGGCGAAGATGCACCGTCCACGCCAGCGCATCCGCCACCGATCCGCAGCTGCGCAACGCCTGAGCCAGCGCAAACGAATCGAGGAGTGCCATATTGGCGCCCTGGCCGAGCTGTGGGCTGGTGGAATGCCATGCATCGCCAATGTGGATCAGCCCGGATTCGGTCGGCCTGGGCAACGTGCGGTGAACATAATGGGCAAAGGTCAGCTGCGCAGCCGTGGCGATTTGCGCAACCAGCGCCACTGTAGCGGGCCACAGTGCCGTAACCTCATCACCCCAGGCCGCCAGGCCGCGCTGCCGCCACGCATCAAGCTGATCGGAACGTAGCGACCAGAAAAATGCAGCCTGTCGCACAGTATGGCCGGGGGCCATACCGATTGGCATCACCCCCACCATCTGACGGGCGGCGCGGTAACGCTGCTCCAACGCCGCCGCATCAAAACCCGCACCCTCGGGCCAATCAAGGCTGGCCCAAAGTGCGCCATAAGCCAGGCTGCGTCCCGCAACATCGGCCAACGGCGTGCGCGCGCCAAGCGTGTCGACGATCAGATCGAACGGGCCAGCGCTGCCGCCGTCCGCAAACACCAGCCGCCGCCGCCCGCCCGCCATTGGATCAGTCGCGACAACGGATCGTCCGGTTTCGACCGTAATCCCTTGCGCGACCACCGCGTCATGCAGCAGCGCGAACAGGGCCGCGCGGTGAATTCCAACGCCCGTGAAGTCACCCCGCATAGCCGCATAGCGCACATCCAGCACCAGCGGCCCATTGGCCCCAGCCCGGCCCGATAAACGCTGAATCGCAGCGCCGCGTGCGCGAGCCGCTGCCCCAAGCCCCAGTCGGTCGAGAACGGCCAACCCCGTTGGCTGCAGCATAAGCCCCGATCCGATCGGCTGCGGTGATTCGAAGCGTTCAAAAATCGTAATGCGGTGACCATCACGCGCCAGTTGAAGGGCAGTTGCAAGGCCGCAGGGGCCGCATCCGGCGATGGCAATATCAATCGGCGTCATTGAAAAACGCGGGTCATGTCGCGATCAGCCTCAATAGGCGCGGGCCACCGCGAACTCGACCGCTTCGACCATCGCGGCCTTGGCCTTGCTGTTGCTGAAACAGCCCAGCGAATCGATGGCACGCTGGCCGTAATGGCGGGCGCGGGCCAGCGTGTCGTCCACCCCGCGTGACGACTGGATCAGCGCGACGGCATGCGCCAAATCAGCATCCGTCGTGCGCCGCCCCTCAATCGCGTCCTTCCAGAATGCGCGTTCTTCAGGCGTGCCGCGTGCATAGGCGAGAATTACGGGCAGGGTTACCTTGCCCTCGCGGAAATCATCCCCCGCATCCTTACCCATCGTGCCTGCATCAGACACATAATCAATCGCATCGTCGACCAACTGAAAAGCGATGCCCAGATTGCGGCCATAGGCATCCAGCGCCGCCTCTTCCGAATCGGGGCGTTCAGCGACCACGGCGGACACCCGGCAGGCGGCGGCAAACAGCGCCGCTGTTTTCGCGCCGATAATGTCGAGATAGCGTTCCTCACCCAGATCGATCCGGCGAGTTGCCGTCAACTGGTTCACTTCGCCCTCGGCGATCACCGCGCTGGCATGGCTCAGAATTTTCAGCACTTTGTGGCTGCCGTCATCAACCATCAGCTCAAACGCGCGGCTGAACAGGAAATCGCCGACCAGAACGGTGGCGGGGTTTCCCCAGATGTTGTTGGCGGTGCGCCGCCCGCGCCGCAAATCGCTGCCGTCAACCACATCGTCGTGGAGAAGCGTGGCGGTGTGGATGAACTCCACCGCGGCGGCGAGCCGGTGGTGGCGGGTGCCCGTATAGCCAAGCAACGCCGCGCTCGCCAGCGTCAACATCGGGCGCATCCGTTTGCCGCCGCTCGCGATCAAATGGCCGGCAAGTTCTGGAATCAGGGGGATCTGCGATTGCATGCGATCAAGGATGACCGCGTTGACCAGATTCATGTCCATCGCGACAAGCGCGACCATGGGATCAAGGGACGGGCCCGACCGTGGATCGATGCGGTGGATGGTCGCTGTCATCGTTTCGCCGATGTGGCGACTAAGGGAGATAAAGGCAAGGGAATGCCGCTTGCGTACCCTCTCCCGCCCGCCCAAAAAGAGCAGGAAATCGCAAAAAGGACACCGCCGTGCCGGATGAAACGCTCAGCAGCTATCGCCAGAGCATCGACAATATCGACGCCGCTTTGGTGTTTCTGCTCGCCGAGCGGTTCAAGGTGACGCAGGCGGTGGGCCGCCACAAGGCAGCGCACGGCCTGCCGCCTGCTGATCCGGGTCGCGAAACCGCGCAGATCGCCCGGCTGCGCGCGCTGGCGAATGATGCGCATCTGGACCCGGAATTTTCGGAAAAATTCCTGCGCTTCATTATCGATGAAGTGATCCGCCATCATGAAAGGCTGCGCGATGCATAGCGGGTCGTGCCTGTGTGGCGCGGTGCACTTTACTGTCGATGCGCAGCTGTCGCACCCCGATGCCTGCCACTGCACCCAATGCCGCAAGCAATCCGGGCATTACTGGGCCTCGATCGATGTGCCGCGCAGCGTGGTGGTGATTTCGGGGGAAGACCGGCTGACCTGGTATCAGTCATCGCCCAAGGTCGGGCGTGGCTTTTGTTCAACCTGCGGCAGTTTCCTGTTCTGGGCACCGCTGGGGCGCGACAAGATCGCGATTGCCATGGGAGCATTCGACGGGCCGACCAACACCATGCTCGGCACGCATATCTTCGTTGCCGACAAGGGCGATTATTACGATATCGCCGACGGGGTGCCGCAGCGGCAGCAATGACGGATCAAGCTTTGCTCACAATGGGCGCGGTGCGGCGAAGCGCGCGGACTTCCTGAAACTGCCACAGCAAAATCCCCGGCACGCCCACTGCGATATCGCGCGCGCGCTTCACCAGCGAGAGCGCGAGCGCCGCGCTGGGCGGCAGGCCGAATAGCGGGCCGATCAGCAGATATGCCGCCTCTTGCACGCCCACCCCGCCCGGAATCGCGAACGCCACGGTGCGCAGCGTGAAGATCAGCGCCTCAATCGTCAGTACCGAGCTAAGCGGCAGATCGGTGCCCATGAAGCGCAGCGCCATCCACGCTCCCGCAGCGCTGAACACCCAGGCGAGCAGATGGAGCAAAAAAGCTGCTATCACGCGCGTGCGCTGGGCATAGATCGCGTCGAGCTCAGTCGTCAGCGCGCTCATCGTCGCCACCGATTGCGGCAACAGCCGCCCGGCGAGCCCCTGCGCCATTTTCAGCACCGGGCGCTGACCAAAGGCGAACAGCGCCATGATGCCAGCCATCAGTGCCAGCCCGCCGAGCACGAGCGGCAGCACGCCTGTCGCAACCGGCTGGTTCATCAGCACCAGCGCGAGCATCACCACGCCAAACATCGTGAACATCAATTGCGCGGCGAGTTCCGTCGTCTGATCGGCGATCAGCGATGCATAGACCAGCGAATCGCGAATGCCCCCGGCAATCGCTGTGCGCGCGCCCACCACCAGCCCGCCAAATTGCGAAAAGGGCAGGATATCGGTGGCGGCTTCGCGCGTCGTGCGCGCCCAGGCAAAGGTACCGAGCTGACTCCGGGCAATGCCGGGGGCCACCGCCAGCCACGACGCCCCCAAAATCGTCAGGTTGACGCCCGTCCAGCCCATCAGCGCCAGAAAACCGATCAGGCCGATGCTGGAAACGCCAGCAATCACTTGTTGCCAACCGGTCGCACCGATCAACCAGACTGCGGCGACTAGCCCGATCACCGTCAGGATCAGCGCGAGATATTTCAGCATGGGTCGCACCGAACCGGACCGGCGAGTGGGGCAATCGCATACACCAGATCACCCATGGCGCCACCTGCCGCCATTGCGAGCGCAGCAAAGATTCCAAGGCCGCCCCGCGCGGATAGGCTGGATTGCTTCACTGCACTCGCAATGACAGATGCTTTAAGCAGGTTGGCCGTCAGACCTACGCCGCTTCGGTATTGCGATTTTTCAGGAAGTCGAAAAACTCCACACCCTCGCGCAAGCGGCGCTTCAGCATCGTCGGGCTGGTCGCCATTTCGGCGACGATCGAACCAACCTTTGACGGGCGGAAGTAGAATTTCTTGTAAAACTCGGCCACCGCGTCGAAAATTTCGTCGCTGGCGAGATGCGGATAGGTCAGCTGCGCGATCTGCCCGCCGCCGTCTGCCACCAGATGATCGGTGCCGTCGAACCAATCATTCTCAATCGCCTGCTTGTACAGGAAAGTCCCCGGATAAGGCGCTGCCAGCGACACTTGAATGGTGTGCGGGTTCACTTCCTTAGCGTAAGCAATTGTTTCCTGGATCGTTTCCTTGGTCTCACCCGGCAGGCCCATGATGAAGGTGCCATGGATTTTGATCCCCAGCTTGCGGCAATCCTTGGCGAACTGCTTGGCGGTTTCGATCAAAAGGCCCTTTTTGATGTTGTGCAGGATCTTCTGATTACCGCTTTCATAGCCGACGAGCAGCAGGCGCAGGCCATTGTCACGCATGATCTTCAGCGTTTCAAAAGGCACATTGGCCTTGGCATTGCACGACCAGGTGACGCCCAGCTTGCCGAGCTCCACGGCCAGCTCCTGCACGCGGGGCAGATTATCCGTCAGCGTATCATCATCGAAGAACAATTCCTGCATCTGCGGGAATTCCTTCAGCACATATTTCACTTCTTCAATCACATGCGCGATCGAGCGGACGCGATAGTTATGTCCGCCCACCGTCTGCGGCCACAGGCAGAAAGTGCAACGGCTCTTGCACCCGCGCCCGGTGTAAAAGCTGACATAGGGGTGCTTCAGATAGCCGATGAAGTAGTTTTCCATCACCAGATCGCGCTTATAGATCGGTGAGACGAACGGCAGCGAATCCATGTCCATCAGAACCTCTCGGTCCACATTATGGACGACCACGCCGTCATCATTGCGATAACTGATGCCCTGGATGTCAGCGAAAGGAATCCCCTTCGCCACATCCAGAATCGTGAAATCAAATTCGTTGCGCGCGACAAAATCGACGGTCGGGGCATGTTCCATCGCCCAGGCAGCGTCGACCGCGACGGTTGCACCAATAAAGCCTACTTTCAGCTTCGGATTCAATTCCTTCATCATCCCGGCGACCTTCACGTCCTGCTTGAAGCCCGGCGTGGAGGTGTGGATGATCAGCAGATCGCGCTCCAGCGCCTCATGCTTGATGTCGTCAAAGCTCAGGTCGTGTGCGGGTGCATCGATCAGTTTGGATCCGGGTACCAGTGCGGCGGGCTGCGCCAGCCAGGTGGGATACCAGAATGATTTGATCTCACGCTTGGCCTGATAACGCGATCCGGCACCGCCGTCATAGCCGTCGAACGAAGGCGCCTGAAGGAAAAGCGTGCGCATCATAGCCGTGGAACCTTTATCACGATTGTAATCTTCCGTCGCGCGTTACCCGGAATTGCGAGCCCCGCCAATCGACTTTGTGAACGAAGAATGTGGCACAAAACAAGGCGAAAGACAGCAGGTCTCGAAATGGCACCAGCCAAAGCGGGCCAGAGACAGTGCCCGACGCCCGGTCCATTCGCCATTTGACGAATACGCGCGACGAAAATGCCGCGCCAAGCACCGCCAGTCCCGCAACCGAAAAGCCGCTTATCGTCGCACCCATCAGCGCAATCGCCAATGTATGCACCACGATACTGCCCGCAAATCCCGCCGGATCGATTCGGAAAATCGTCACCGTCCAGCGCATTTCATGCCGCACCAGCGCGCTTAGGCTCGATTCGGAACAGCCATGCGTGATGTAAAAACGGGGCAGCACCGTGCGCAGCCCGAGGGCACGCACCGCCGCGCCCATTTCATAATCATCGGCCAGCACGTCCGCAAACGCCGCGAATCCGCCGATCCGGGCCAGCGTTTCACGCGTAAACGCCATTGTCGGCCCCAAAGTCGGCTTGGCCATGCCAAGCGCGACCCCCATCAGCACATTGGGCATGAAGCGGTATGACAAATCCATTGCCGCCATGCGCGACCAGAAACCGGCATCGCCGCGCCCGACATGCAGGCAACTCGCCAGCCCAATCGCCGGATCAGCAAGCGCGCCTGCCAGCCGTCGCAAGCTATCGGGTGCCCAGTCGACATCGCTGTCGGCGATCACGACCAACGGGTGCCGCCCCGCTTCGTCCATATTGGCGAGGTTCGAGAGCTTGTTGTTCGCGCCCCAGCGCCGGTCGCTGACGACGATGTCGATATCGGCGGCTGGATAGGCTTTACGCGCCGCAGCAATCACTGCCAGCGCGGGATCATCGGCGTTGCGCGTACCAAAGATGATCTGCACCGCGCCCGGATAATCCTGCGCGAACAACGCCGCCAGATTGCCGGCGAGCGCGGGTTCGGTGCCGTGAACCGGCTTCAAAACGGTGATCGCGGGCCAATCGACCAGATCAGGGGCGCGATCAGGCGCGCGGATGGCAAGCGCGCTGGCGACATTGAACAGCACACCGATAATGGCGACGGCCATCACCATGACCCAGATGATCGTCAGCACCATTTGAGTCGATCTGCTCCGCTTATGCCCTCGTAACCCAATCCGTTTGGGCTGAGCCTCTCAAAGCCCTGCCTTTCTTTTCTGCCGTTGAAAAGAAGGACAGCCCTTCGACAAGCTGAGGACAAACGGTTTATGGGAGCAAAATGAGGCATTCAGTCGACGATCTAAGCGGGTGTTAATGGATTTCACGGGCGTTCCAGTGCTGGTTACGGGCGCGAGCGGTTTTGTCGGGTCTGCGGTCGCGCGGGCTTTGGCGGCGCGTGGGGCTGATTTGCGGCTGCTGGTGCGGCGCGACAGTGACCGCACCAACCTGTCCGCGCTGAACGCCAGATTGATTGAGGGCGATATCCGCGACGAGGAATCGGTGCTGAGCGCCGCCAGCGGTGCCCGCTATCTGTTCCATGTCGCTGCCGATTACCGGTTATGGGCGCCCGACCCAGAAGACATTGTGCGCAACAACCGCGCGGGTACGCTGGCGGTGATGAATGCCGCGCGCGCGGCTGGGGTGGACCGGATCGTCTATACCTCCAGTGTTGCCACGCTGCTGCCCGATGATCACGGCGCGGCGGACGAAACCCGCCCCGCCACCCCCGAACAGGCGGTTGGCGCGTATAAGCGCAGCAAGGTGGTCGCCGAACGGCTCGTTGAGGCGATGGTGGCTGAAGGGCTGCCCGCCGTGATCGTTAATCCGTCGACCCCCATCGGCCCGCGCGATGTGAAGCCCACCCCCACCGGGCGAATCGTGGTGGAGGCCGCCAATGGCAAGATGCCCGCCTTTGTCGAAAGCGGGCTGAACCTGGTCCATGTCGATGATGTTGCCGATGGGCATCTGCGCGCGATGGAGATGGGGCGGATTGGCGAGCGTTATGTGCTGGGCGGGCAGGACGTGACGTTGCGCGCGATGCTGGCCGAGATTGCGCGCATCATGGGCCGAAAGCCGCCGACGATCAGCATCCCGCGCAGCCTGTTATTCCCGATGGCCTATGCCAATGAAGCGCTGGCCCGGCTGACAGGGGGTGACCCGTTCCTGACGGTCGATTCGCTGAAAATGGCGGCGCACAACATGTATTATGCATCGACCAAGGCCGAAATCGAGCTTGGCTACCACGCGCGCCCATACCCTGAGGCGCTGGTGGATGCGATTGCGTGGTTTCGCGCGGCGGGGAAGATTACGTGATTGGTCTTGTCGCAGGCGGCGTCGCGCTGACGATATGGCTGGTGCTGGTATTCGCGCGCCAGGGATTTTGGCTGACGGCGGAGCGGGATACGCGCGGCTTGCCCGCCGAGCCCGCGCATTGGCCCGCCGTTACCGCCGTCGTGCCCGCCCGCGACGAGGCGGATGTGATCGCCACATCCATCGGCAGTTTGCTGACGCAGGATTATCCAGGGGATTTCCGGGTGATATTGGTGGATGACAATTCGAGCGATGGCACCGCAGAGATTGCGCGGGGGCTTGAACCGTCAAACCGACTCACTGTCCTCTCCGGCCAACCCCTCGCCCCTGGCTGGACCGGCAAATTATGGGCGGTCAGCCAGGGGATCGCCGCCGCTGGCGAGACGCCCGACTATCTGTGGCTCACCGATGCCGATATCGCGCATGCGCCCGATACGTTACGCACCCTTGTCACCCGCGCCGTGGGCGAAAAGCGCGTGCTTGTGTCGTTAATGGCGCGATTGCGCTGCAAAAGTGTCGCGGAACGCGCGTTAATTCCCGCTTTTGTCTGGTTTTTTCAGATGTTGTACCCGTTTGGCGCGGTCAACCGGCCAACCGGCGTTGGCGCGGCGGCGGGCGGGTGCATGCTCGCCAACCGGATCGCGCTGGAACGCGCAGGCGGCATCGCTGCAGTCCGCGGCGCGCTGATCGATGATTGCGCATTTGGCGCGCTGATGAAGCAGCAGGGGCCAGTATGGCTGGGGCTGACCGACCGATCGGTGAGCATCCGGATTTACGACACCTATGCATCGGTTGCCGCGATGATATCGCGGTCCGCCTATGCCCAGCTTGGCTATTCGCCGTTCTTGCTGGTCGGCACGCTGTTTGGCCTCGCGCTGATTTACCTTGGCCCGGTCTTGCTGACACTGGCCGGGCAAGGCTATGCGCAGATGCTTGGATTAGGGGCTTGGGCATTGATGGCAATCGCGTTCCAACCGATGCTGCGCTTCTACGGTCGGTCGCCCTTATGGGGGATCGCGCTGCCCGGCATCGCGCTGTTTTACGCCGGCTGCACCTTTGCGTCGGCCTGGGCGCATTGGCGCGGGCGCGGCGGCATGTGGAAGGGCCGCGCGCAAGCGGCGATAGGCGCATGACGGCATCTGCTGCCACGCTCGCCTCTGGCAAGGGGCATAAGGACGAGAATTTTCCCGTCGCCAGCTTCATGCTGAAGCGCGAACACCGCGCCCCGGTGATGGCGTTTTACCATTTCGCGCGTGCGGCCGATGATGTTGCGGACAATGAACAGGCCCCTGCCGCTGAACGGCTGGCGCTGCTGGGCGCAATGCGATCAACGCTGGCGGGCACCAGCGACACCAATGCAGAGGCGCTGGCGCTGCGCGGGGTGCTGGCCGATTACAAGCTGTCACCCCAGCACGGGTTGGACTTGCTGACCGCGTTTGAGCAGGATTGCACCGTCAACCGCTGCGCCACCTGGGATGCGCTGATCGATTATTGCCGCGTATCGGCGATGCCGGTGGGGCGTTATGTGCTGGACGTGCATCACGAAGATCGCAGCACCTGGGCGGCATCCGATGCGCTGTGCGCGGCGTTGCAGGTGATCAACCATCTGCAGGATTGCGGGAAGGATTACCGGGCGATCGACCGGGTCTATGTGCCGATGGATATGCTGGCCGCAGCGGGCGCCGATGTGACCGAACTGGGCGCGGCACAATCCTCCCCGGCGCTGCGATCTGTGATCGTGGCGATGGCCGAACGGACGCTGGACCTGCTGGCGCAAGCGTCCGTCTTCTCCGCCCAGATTCGCGACAAACGCCTGGCGGTGGAGGTCGCGATCATCCAGCGGCTTGCCGAAAGCCTGACCCGGCGACTGATCACGCATGATCCGCTGAGCGAGCGGGTTCACCACCAAAAGGCGGAAATGGCCGGGCTGGCGGCCTGGGCCGCGCTTAAAGAGCTTGGAAAAAGGCTGGCGGCATGAACCCCGACAACACCCCCGCCGCGCTGCAAGCGCAAGTATCCGGCAGCAGCTTTTATGCCGGCATGCGCGTGCTGCCCAAGGCAGAGCGCGAGGCGATGTACGCCGTGTACGGATTCTGCCGGATCGTCGACGACATCGCCGATGACGAGGACGGCGCCCGCGCAGACCGCGCCGCCGCACTCGACCTGTGGCGCGGCGATATCGAATCGCTTTATGCCGGCGGCGAACCGGGCCGCGCGGCTTTGGTGGCAGAGGCGGTGCGCCGATTCGGCCTCGACAAGGCCGATTTTCTGGCGGTGATTGACGGGATGGCGACCGATATCGCTGATTTTGTGCGCTATCCCAGTTTTGAAGAGCTTGATCTATATTGTGACCGGGTGGCGTCTGCCGTTGGGCGGTTATCGGTAAAGATTTTCGGCATGGATGATGCCGAAGGGATTGCGCTGGCCCATCACCTTGGCCGCGCGCTGCAATTCACCAACATCCTGCGTGATATCGATGAGGATGCAGCGATTGGCCGGGTGTATCTGGCGCGCGAGCATCTGGCGGCGGCGGGTGTCGACATGAGCAGCCCGGAAAGCGTGGCACGCTCCCCCCATATCGACGCGGCATGCCGCGATCTCGCCAAGCTGGCCGAGCAACATTATCTCGCCGCCGAGGCAATCCTGAAGCGCAAGCCCAAGGGGCATCTGATCGCGCCCCGGCTGATGGCGGCGGTGTATCACAAGATTTTGGGCCGGATGGAAGCCGTGGGCTGGGCACCGCCACGCGAGCGCATCAAGGTGAACAAGGCCGCGCTGATCTTCACGGTTGGGAAATTGTGGCTGTTCCGGTGAAGGGCTTGGTCGGATGCTTTGGTGACCTGCTGTCCTGCACCCTCCTTGCTTGCCCGGCGAAGGCCGGGGCCCAGTTGCGAGGACGTCAGCATTTTGCGTTGCGCACTGCTCTATCGGGCGTCTCGACTGGACCCCGGCCTGCGCCGGGGAAGCGAAACGGTGGTGCATTCAGGGCGGCAGCGTTTTGAAGGCCCATGTCATTGGCGCGGGGATGGCCGGGCTGTCTGCCGCCGTTGAACTGGCGCGCGCCGGGGCCATCGTCGACCTGGCAGACGGTGCCGCACAGGCGGGCGGGCGTTGCCGCAGCTACCACGATCCGCAGCTTGCCCGCGTGATCGATAACGGCAATCATCTGGTGCTGGCGGGCAATGACGCAGTGATGGCGTATCTGACCACCATCGGCGCGCGCGACCGGCTGAGCGGGCCGGACCATGCCGATTTCGATTTTGCCGATCTGGCGAGCGGCGATCGCTGGACCTTTCGCCCCAATGACGGCGCGGTGCCGTGGTGGTTGTTCGACAAAAACCGCCGCGTGCCGGGCGTGGGCGTAGGCGCGCATCTGGCCCTTGGGCGGCTGCTGGTGGGGGGCAAGGCCGACACGGTCGCCGACCGGATCGAAACCAACGGCGAGCTGTGGGATCGGCTGCTTGAACCGGTGCTGTTGTCGGCACTGAACACCGATCCGCGCGAAGGATCGGCAACGCTGGCAGCCGCGGTGGTGCGCGGGTCGCTGGCGCGCGGGGGGCTGGCCACCCGCCCGCGCATTGCCGAGCCAACGCTGGCGGCAGCCTTTGTTGATCCGGCGATTAATTGGCTCCGCGCGCATGGCAGTGCAGTGACGACCGGCAAAAGGCTCCGCGCGCTGGTGTTTCAGGGCGATCGGGTGGTGGCGCTCGATTACGGTGACGGTCCTGAAGCCGTGGCAGGCCCGGTGGTGCTGGCGGTGCCACCCTGGGTGGCGGCAGCACTGGTGCCCGATCTGGTCGTGCCCACGGAATTTCGGGCCATCGTCAACGCCCATTTCGCATTTGCGCCGCCACCAGGCACGCCAGCCATGATCGGCGTGATCGGCGGGACGACCGAGTGGATTTTTGCGTTTGAGGATCGGCTGTCAATCACGGTCAGCGGGGCAGACCGGCTGGTCGATACCGACCGGGCCGAACTGGCGGCGCTGTTCTGGGGCGAGATTTGCGCGGTCCACGGCTTCACCGCGCCGATGCCCGCCTGGCAGGTTGTGAAAGAAAAGCGCGCCACTTTTGCTGCGACCCCTGCACAGGATGCGTTGCGGCCGGGCACCAAAACCCGCTGGCGCAACCTGTTTCTGGCGGGCGATTGGACGCAAACCGGGCTGCCCGCGACGATTGAGGGGGCGATCAGATCAGGGGCAAACGCCGCCCACTTGGCGATCAGCTAACATCAATGTAAGTAAGTGTGCCGTCGTTTCGGGCGATGATGTGGAATTGAATAGGAATTGATGACGCATGGCCAGTGTTGCTGAAGCCCTGATCGACCCGCTTGCCGCGATCGACGCCTGCGCGACGCGCGCCGCCGATGCGCTCTCGCGCGCGCAGAAGGACGACGGCCACTGGGTGTTCGAACTGGAAGCCGACGCCACCATTCCGGCTGAATTCGTGCTGCTGAAACATTATCTGGGCGAGCCGCGCGATGCAGCGCTTGAGGCCAAGATTGGCGTTTATCTGCGCCGCATCCAATCCACCGAGCATCACGGCTGGCCGCTCTTCCACGGCGGTGCTTTTGACACCAGCGCGAGCGTGAAGGCCTATTATGCGCTGAAAATGATCGGCGATGATGTGGACGCGCCGCACATGACCCGCGCCCGCAATGCGATCCACAAAGCGGGCGGTGCTGCGGCGGTGAATGTGTTCACCCGTATCCAGCTGGCGCTGTTCGGGGCGGGATCATGGAGCGTGGTGCCAACCATGCCGGTTGAGCTGATCCTGCTGCCGCGCTGGTTCCCCGTGCATCTGTCGAAAATGTCCTATTGGGCGCGCACGGTGATTGTGCCGCTGCTGGTGCTGGCGGCCAAGCAGCCGGTGGCGAAGAACCTGTCGGGCGTGAAGGTGGATGAACTCTACACGCTGAAAGCCGCCCCGCTGAAAAGCCAGGCCGAGGGGGCGAAACGATCCTGGCAGCTCTTCTTTGCCGGGCTGGATGTGGTGCTGAAACGGGTCGAGCCGCTATGGCCCAAGGGGTTGCGTGCCAAAGCAGTGCAAGCCTGTGTCGATTTCGTCACCGAACGGCTAAATGGTGAGGATGGGCTGGGCGCGATTTATCCGGCGATGGCGAACAGCGTGATGATGTTCGATTGCCTCGGCTACCCGGAGGATCACCCGCACCGGGCGATTGCGCGCAAATCGGTCGAAAACCTGCTCGTGATCAAGGATGACGAAGCCTATTGCCAGCCCTGCGTCTCGCCGGTGTGGGATACCGCGCTCGCCGCGCATGCGATGCTGGAGGCGGGCGGCGAGGACAATGAGGCGCGCGCCAAGGCGGCGCTTGAGTGGCTCAAGCCATTGCAGGTGCTCGACGTGAAGGGCGATTGGGCCGAGGTGAAGCCCGATGTCCGCCCCGGTGGCTGGGCGTTCCAGTATAACAACGCGCATTACCCCGATCTCGACGATACCGCCGTTGTCGTAATGGCGATGGACCGGGCGAAGGACCGGCTCGCGCTTGCTGGCGGCTATGACGAAGCGATTGCGCGCGGCAATGAATGGACCGTGGGGCTGCAATCGAAAAATGGCGGCTTCGGCGCGTTTGATGCGGACAACACGCATCATTACCTGAACAACATCCCCTTTGCCGATCACGGCGCGTTGCTCGACCCGCCGACCAGCGATGTTACCGCGCGCTGCGTGTCGATGATGGCGCAACTGGGCGAGACCGACAGCGCCCGGATGAGGGCCGCGCTTGCCTATCTGGCCGATGAGCAGATGCCCGACGGATCATGGTTCGGGCGCTGGGGTGTGAACTATATCTATGGCACCTGGTCAGTAATGTGCGCGCTGAACGCGGCGGGGGTATCGCCCCAGGCGCCGACAATGGAACGCGCGGTCGACTGGCTTGTGTCGATCCAGAATGCCGATGGCGGCTGGGGTGAGGATTGCGATAGCTATGCCCTGGATTACGCCGGCTACACCGCTGCCCCCTCCACCGCATCGCAGACGGCCTGGGCCTTGCTCGCGCTGATGGCGGCGGGCGCCGTGGAGCATCCAGCGGTTGCGCGCGGCGTGGAATGGCTGGTCGCGCATCAGGACGCGGATGGGCTGTGGGGACAGGAAATGTACACCGGCGGCGGATTCCCGCGCGTGTTTTACCTGCGCTATCACGGCTATCCGAAATATTTCCCGCTTTGGGCGGTGGCGCGGTACCGGAATTTGAAGCGGTCGAATGACAAGACCGTGGCGTTTGGGATGTGAGCGAGCGCGTTTCTGCGCTTCCCTTGCCAACCCGGCCTGCCACCCTGAACGCGTTTCAGGGTACACCGTGCCCTATCTCGTTCATCCATTGCGGCGCAGTGGATGTTGAAACGCGTTCAGCATGACGGATAGGGTTGGGGGAAAGTCGTGATCCTCATCGCCTGCGGCCTGCAACGCGAGTCAAAGATTCTGACCGGGCCGGGCGTGATCGCCATCCCCGGCGGGGGCAATGCGGTGCGGCTTGAGGCGGCGCTTGAGACCCATCTTGCGTTATTCCCGGACGTGCGCCTTCTGCTCTCGTGCGGGATCGCAGGCGCGCTCGATCCCGCGCTGGTGGCGGGTGATGTTGTCGTCCACCTCCCTCCCCCGATCATCCCGAGCGAAGTCGAGGGGCGTGTTTCGGGCGCGGCATTTGTGGCACGTCCCTCGACTTCGCTCGGGACGAACGGATCGTTGGAGGATCGACTAAAAGCCGCCCTGCCCCACGCCTACCATGGCCTTATCATCGGCCAGGATCACATTGCCGTCACCACCGCGGACAAGGCCGCGCTCGCGGCCACGGGCGCGCTGGCGGTCGATATGGAATCGCATATCGCCGCACGGGTGGCCGCGCGGCACGGCCTGCCCTTCATGGCGATCCGCACCATCTCCGACACTGCACACGAAACGCTGCCGCCAGCCGCGCTGGTGGGGATGAACCCGGATGGGTCGATGGCGCTCGGCAACGTGCTGGCGTCGCTGGCGCGCAATCCCAGTCAGCTCCCCGCGCTGATCCGCACCGGGCAAAGCGCAGAGCGGGCGTTCAAATCGCTGGCGCGGGTCCATGCGACGCTGGGCCCGGTCTGGGCGACGTTACGCGATCAGGGCAGCGTGTAGCGAAACACGTAATCGTGGCGGCCAGGCGAGATGATGATATCCATCGTGCCCTTCAGCCCGGCGAGTTGATCGGTGCCCGAATCGGGGACGACCGAGACCGACAAGGTCGGCGCGCCCTGCGTCAGCGTGCCGCTGTGCTGGAGCGCAAAGCTGCCCTTGTGGCCCGCCAGCGTGCCTGTCACCCGCTCCATCGCGACATAGCCCGCCGATCCCTCCACCGGCGTACGCACCGCCAGCATCGCGCCAACGCTGGTGCCATCAAGATCGCCGTGAAAGGTCTTGGCGATCGACATCGCACCAACCGCCGCATCGGGCGCGCTGGTCGGAGTCAGCTTTACTTCGAAATTGCCCTTTGCGACACGCTCGGTCATTTGCCCTCCCGTGGCGGCGGTGCTCGCAGCCGCCATCGTCAAAGCCAAGAACGCGACACGCAAACGTCGCATCGCCTTACGCCGCGCGTTGCACCCGCTTGAAACCGTCCGGGTCGGCCGTCTTGATCCGCTCCAGCTCGCGCTCGACGTGCGTGGAGTGCACGTCTTCGGATTTGCGGGCGTTGCTGATGTCGATATCGGGGGCCATCGGGCCCTCGGTGCGGATGCCCTTGCGCCCCACCGTGAACATCTTGAGCGGGTTGCGGATTGCATCCGTCGCCGCCGTGCCTTCGAAGCCGCAATGGACCATGCAGTTCGAGCATTTTTCGTATTTGCCGACGCCGTACTGATCCCAGTCGGTGCCTTCCATCAGCTCAGCAAATGTGTCGACATAGCCTTCGCCGACCAGATAGCAGGGCTTTTGCCAGCCGAATACGGTGCGCAGCGGCATTGACCAGGGCGTGCATTCATAGGTTTGGTTGCCGGCCAGGAAATCAAGGAACAGCGGCGAGTTGGTGAACTTCCACTTGCGGCCGCCATCGCCGCGGCGGAACACGTCGCGGAAGAAATTCTTGGTGCGTTCACGCGTCAGGAAATGTTCCTGATCAGCGGCGCGCTCATAGGAATAGCCGGGCGAAATCGTGATCTCGACGTTGCGCTTTTCCATTTCGTCAAAAAAGCTGGCGAGGCGTTCGGGGTCAGCACCGTCGAACACGGTGCAATTCACTTGAACGCGGAAACCCTTGGCCTTGGCCAGTTCAATCGCCTCAATCGCGACTTCATAAGTGCCGTCCTGATCAACAGCATGGTCGTGCATGCCCTTGTCACCGTCCAGATGGATTGACCAGGTGAAGAAGGTCGACGGCTTATAATCGTCGATCTTCTTTTTCAGCAGCAACGCGTTGGTACACAGGATCACGAATTTTTTCTTCGCGATATACCCTTCGACGATCTTAGGCATGTCACGGTGGAGCAATGGCTCGCCACCAGCGATCGAGACGGCGGGCGCGCCGCATTCGTCAATCGCGTCCATGCACTGATCATAGCTGAGCCGCTGGTTCAAAATCGCATCGGGATAATCGATCTTCCCGCAGCCGGGGCAGGCCAGATTGCAGCGCAGCAGCGGCTCAAGCATCAGCACCAGCGGGTATTTTTTGCCGCTGAGATGCTTCTTGACGGTGTAGCCACCAATGCGCGCCAACAGGTTGATCGGAAGGGTCATGCAGTTCGGTCCTATTCTGCCGCAACCTGCACCGATGATCGTGCAGCCGACGGGATAACGTTCCTTAACTCGGATGGCAGGCTAAATTCCAGCGTTTCCTCAATCCCGTCCAACTGCGAGACCGTAACGGTGCCTATTTTGCCCAGCGCCGCGATGACACTGTCGACGAGTTCGTCAGGGGCAGAGGCCCCCGCCGTCAGCCCGATTGTTTCGATACCGACCAGCCAAGCCGGATCAACCGCATCGCCATCTGCCACCAAATAGCTTGGCAAGCCCGCGTCGACGCCAATTTCGCGCAGGCGGCTGGAGTTGGAGCTATATTCAGCGCCGACCACCAACAGCATATCAACCACCCGGCACAGATCGCGCACCGCCGTTTGGCGGTTCTGCGTGGCGTAGCAAATGTCAGACACATCGGGGCCAATAATGTCGGTAAAGCGTTCGCCCAGCGCGGCGATGATGCCGCGCGTATCATCAACGCTAAGCGTGGTTTGCGTGATATAGGCCAGCCGCGCATCCAGCGGCAGATCAAGTGCTGCAACATCGGCTTCAGACGAAACCAGATGGACGGGGGCGTCGACCTGGCCAATCGTTCCTTCAACCTCAGCATGGCCTTCGTGCCCGATCAGCACGATCGTGCGGCCCTGCGTGGCGTAGCGCCGGCCCTGGATATGAACCTTGGTGACCAGCGGGCAGGTCGCATCAAGCACGGGAAGCCCGCGGGCCGCCGCTTCATTTTCAATATCGCGCGACACGCCGTGAGCGCTGAAAACCGTGTGCGCGCCGTCCGGCACTTCGGACAGTTCTTCCACAAAAACAGCGCCCTTCTGGCGCAGTTTGTTCACGACGTGGCGGTTATGAACGATCTCATGTCGGACATAAACGGGGGCACCATAAAGGTCGATCGCGCGTTCCACGATCTCGATCGCGCGCACGACGCCGGCACAAAAGCCGCGCGGCTTGGCCAAAATTACCTGCAAGGAATAGTCCTTTCCGTCCCCCAAAAGCCATCAGAAACAAACGCTCACCCAATGCCATGGCCGGCAGTGGCGTCTGTGACCTTCCTTGACATTCCGTCCCCAGTGCCCCCGGAATACCACCACCCATCTAAATCCAGCATTCCGATAAGAAAAGCTTCAAAACCAGCATAACAGCCTTTTGTGCTGCGATGCAGCGCGATTTCCGTCCCGATGTGGCGCAGCCGCCACGCCCAGCGCAAGCGCACCACGCGCCATTCCGCGCAATAGGGCACGCCTTGGGGGTGGACGGGCACCCAATGCCGCTTTATCCGAGCGACACAATCCGCTGGGAGTATCACGGAATGTTTGTATCCTTCAGTCGTCCCTTTGCTGTCGTCCCCCTCCTCGCCATCGCGGCGCTGGCCATGCCAGCCGCTGCGCAAGCGCCGGATCCCGCGCGTGTGCCCGTGCAATCGCTCAGCGATGGCCTGATCGCGATCATGAAGGCAGGCAAAAAGGCCGGCTTTTCGGGCCGCGCTGCGCAGATTGCGCCCGTGGTGGACAAAAGCTTTGATCTGCCGCTGCTCACCCGACTTGCCGTTGGCCCGGAATGGACCAAGGCGGCACCGGCGGATCGCACGGCGTTGATCGCGGCGATGCGCAAGCTGACCGCGAACCAATATGCCGCCAATTTTGACAGCTGGTCGGGCCAGGCCTTTGTTATTGACCCGCAGGTGGACACACGCGGCACCGACCGGGTGGTGAAAACCAAGCTGACCCAGCCAAAGGGCGACACGGTGAGCATCGCATACCGCCTGCGCCAAAGCGGCGGCGACTGGCGGATCATCGACGTGTTCTACCAGAATTCGATCAGCCAGCTGACAACGCGGCGCGCCGATTTCGACGCGATTGTTCGCAAGGGCGGGACCAAGGCGCTGATAGGCCATGTTAACGCGCTGGCCGACAAGGTTAGCCGCTGAGCCACCCCCCGGTCTTGCCGCGCACCCTGTCATGCGCCGTTGCACGCAACGTACCAGGCGACGTGCAGCGCACCTTGCCGCGCGCGCTGATTTTAGCGGCATTGCTGGCATCAACGGCGGCGCAGGCCCGGCCGACGCTGATCGATCAGGCGGTCATCGCGCCTGCCGAAGCAGCGCCGGTAGCCCCATCATTGCATGCACGGGACCCGGCAGAACAGCCGCCGGCAGAACAGGGCCTGGGCGAGCGGACGATCGCTTCCACACCCGCACGCAAGACGGCGGGTGATCCCTATGAGGGGTTAAACCGGCCGCTTTTTGATGTGCAGCAGAAATTTGATCGCGCAATCTTTCGCCCGGTGGCGCGCGGCTATGCAACGATCATCCCGAAGTTCATCCGGACCGGACTGCGCCATCTGCTGCGCCATATCCGCGAGCCGATCGTGTTTTTAAACGATGTGCTGCAGCTGAAACCCAAGCGCGCGGCGCGCACGCTGGCGCGTTTTGCGATTAACAGCACCGCCGGGATCGGGGGCCTGCTCGACGTCGCCAAGACTGCCAAGCTGCCCTATCACCACAACGGGCTTGGCAATACGCTGGCACGGTACGGCGTTGAGGCGGGGCCTTACCTGTTCATCCCGTTGATTGGCCCCACGCAGTTGCGCGATTTGTTTGGCGGCGGTGTTGACGGGCTGATTTATCCCGTCGCCATTGGCAGGCTGTTTAACCGCACCGATTACCAGGTTTCGACCGCCGCGATCGGCGGGCTGGATCTGCGCGCTGAATCAGATGCCGGGTTCAAGGCGCTGCTCGACGGTGCAGCCGATCCATATGCCACGCTGCGCTCGGTCTATCAGCAGGACCGCGCAGCGGAGATTGCCGAAATGAACGGCACGCCAATCGCGCCCGGCGGGCTGGATGATCCACTGGTCGATCCCGAAGCCGATCCGGCTAACAGCCAATCCCAGCAGCCGCCAGAAGCAACCGATAGCAATCTGGCCCCCGCACCTGATCCGGCTCCAGATAAAACCCCCGCCCCGACCACACCGCTTAGCGACAGTTCGAACGGCGCGGTTACGGACGAACTTGTGGTTACGACTTTCGTTTAGCCGCTGGCTCGCCTGCTGACGGCAGCGGCGGGCCCAGCAGTGCCGGTTCAAATATCAGCGCGCAAATCAACGTCCACGCCAGCGAGATGATCAATATCTTGCCCATGCTGGCCGTGCCGGGATGCGCCGACAGCCATAACGCGCCAAAGGCGCTGCCCGTCGCCAGCGCGCTGAACAGCACCGCGCGCGCCAGACTGGATTGCAGCAGGTCAGCAGCCCCTGCCCGCCACGCCATCACGAAATAGATGTGAAACGCCACGCCGACGCCGAACAGCAGCGGGAAGGCAATGATATTCGCAAAATTGATCGGCTGGCCGATGATGACGCAGCTACCGAGCGTCAGAAAACCCGACAGGACCACCGGCGCGAGCGTGAAGGCGACTTCGCGCGCGTGGCGCAGCACCGCGAACAGCAACAGGCTGACAAGGATCAGCGCCAGCAACCCGGCCTGCACAAACGCCCAGGCGACCGTTTTGGCGGCTTCCTGCGTGGATACTGGCAGCCCGGTCGCGTTGGGGGCAACGGCGCGCACTGCTGCTGTAAAACGTGCCAGCACGCGGTTATCATTGCTGTCGCCCGTGGGGAAAATCTGCACCCGCGCGCGACCATCGCTGGCGAGCCAATCAGCGGCAATTTCCGGCGGCAGCGTGTCGCGCGTCACTTCTTCCGCTTGCAGCACGGCGCGGGCTTGGTTGAGCATCACGCCAAGCGGCGGCACGAGCACATCGGTCGCCGCCGCGCGCACCGCCGGGTCAGCCGCCGCAATCGCTGTCAGCGTGGTGGCAAGCGCACGGGCATGATCCGCGCCCTCGCCCGATTGGCCAGCGGCAACGCGATCAAGCTGCGCGGCGGTTGCCCGCATTGCGGCGATGTTTTCCGCATCACTCGGCGCGGGGGCGGTTTCGAACGGGTTCAGCGTCAGATCGAGCAGCAACGATGCATCCTGCAGCAACGCGACCTTTTCGGGCTGATCGGCGGGGATAAAACTATCAATCGATATCGCCTGCGCCACTTCGGGCAGTGCCGCTGTACGATCAGCGATGATGCGCGCGGCATCGGGATTGTCCGCCAGCACATAAATGGTGTTCGGCGTGCGCAACGGATCACGCATCAAATCAGTCAGCGATCGGTAGGCGGGGCCATTGGGGTCCCGCAAATGCAGCGGGTTGAAATCAAACTGCACGAACGGCAGCAGCGCGATACTGCCCAGCATCGACAAACCAAACGCCCACAGCACGCTGCGCCGGTGCGCATGCAGCCAGCGATCAACCGGCGCTGCGCCTGCAAACCCCACTTCGGCCACTGGCTTGCCGGGCTTGAACAGCACCAGCAGCGCAGGCAGCAGGGTAATCGACAGCAGTAGCGCGATCACCATCCCCAGCCCGGCGATGATCCCGAGTTCAGAAATGCCGATATAATCCGTCGGCAAAAACGCGCCGAACCCCAGAAAGATAGCGCCCGCCGCCAATGCCAGCGGCGCGCCCAGCGCAACGGCAGCCCGCTCCAGCGCGGCAGGAATCGCCGCCCCCTCCAGCCGTTCGGCGTTGAAGCGGACGCTGATCTGAATCCCGAAATCGACGCCGAGCCCGACAAACAGCGGAATGAACGCCACCGAAATCAGGTTCAGCGTGCCCACCGCTGCCAGCCCGATCGCCGTGGTCATCACCAGCCCGGCGACGATGGTGATCACAATGGCGGCAACGATCTTGGCAGAGCGTGTCGCGAACCACAACGTCACCAGCATCGCCAGCGCCATTACCAGCCCGACAAAGCCGATATTCTCCTCCAGCGTCGAAAATTCCTCATCGGCCAGCGGGACTTCACCGGTTACCTGTACCGATACGCCATGGGCGGCATCCAACTTCAGGTCAGCCGCAGCGGCCTTGATCGCGTTGACGGCCTTTTCGCCTGGCTTCAGCGCGCCGAAATCAAGCTTTGGCTGAGCCAGCACCAGTCGGCGCAGCGGTGGTTGCTGGCCCCCGCCATCGGCAAACAGCAATTGCCATGAAAAAAACGCCGGCCGCCCCTGCGCGACATTGCCCAGCGCATCATCAAGCGCGCGGACGGGCCGGTTGATATCATCCAGCGTGGCTGATCCGCGCTCAACCCCGGTCAGGATCGTGCCCAGCGCGCCCATGATGCCGCGCAATGACGGGTCGGCGGCAAGCGGCCCTAGCAACGGCTGTGCAGCGATCAGCGACTTGGTGGTGCCGCGCACCTCCTCCACCGATCCGAACATCACCCCTTGCCGCGCCAGATAATCGCCGCCATCGGGGCGACGAACGGTCTTGAAGTGGGTGGTATCCGCCGCGAGCCGTACCGCCAGCGCGGCAGCACCGGCTTCTGCCAATTCCGGCGTGCGGCCATCGACAATCGCCAGCGTGGTATCAGTCAATTGCGGAAACGCGGTATTCACTGCCGCCTCATTCCGCCGCCAATCGACCTTGGCTGATATCAGCGCGCTGGTGTTGGTCGTCAGGGCAAACTGCGTCGCGGCAAAGCCAAGCGCGAAGATCGTCAGCGCCGCACAAAGCACCAGCAACAGCCAGGGTCGGCGGGCGCTGAACGCCACCGCGCGAAAGATAGGTGACGTGGCCATGCCGCTCAGTTTCGCGCCCCGCCACCGATGAAATAGCGCAGTTTCAGCGTGATCGTCCTGTCTTCGTTCAAGGGGAACATCGCCGCTGCCCATTTTGGCGGTCCGAACCGGATCGGCGCATCGTTAGAAAAGCCCACCCCTTCCTTGGGGATGCCAAACAGCGCGCGATCAACCTTGCCGTTGCTGTTTTCGTCATGCGAAACCTGCGCTGCGTAAACGCCGGGCGCAAGATTGGGAAACCGCACGATCGTGGTGCCCGCGACCGTCGGCACCTCGGCTTTGATCGGGCAAGACTTTAAAAATTCGGCCTGGCGGCAGATATCGACATGCATCACGCCCTTGGCATTGCGCACGCCCGTGACGTTTACCTGCAGCGTAATCGTATCGACCGGTTCGGGTGCATAGCGCGCGGACTGGGCGACGCCGGCGCCAGCGATCAGCGCGCCCGCAATCGCCAGCAATTGCCATAATTTCACGCCCGCGCGTCCCCGGCCACGACTTCTTC
>MSXR01000032.1:0-294 GCA_002083655.1 Proteobacteria bacterium ST_bin14
GTGAATTCAACCACTTCTTCACCCCGGCGATCCGCGCCTCGATCATCGGCGGCTACACCCGCCTTGGTCGCAATCCGCCTGCCAATTTCGGTGCCAACACGGTCAATCTGCGTGAAGCCTGGAACATCTACGGCCAGCTGTTCTGGACCCCGGTCCGCGGCTTCGACGTCGGTGTCGAGGTGTTCTATCAGGACGCCACCTTCAACGCCTTCGGCAACGGCGCCGTTCTCGGCAACCGCGTGATCGGCAGCGTGAACGACAATGGTTGGGGCGGCTTCTTCCGCGTCCAGCGCT
>MSXR01000032.1:353-6050 GCA_002083655.1 Proteobacteria bacterium ST_bin14
GCGCTCACATCATTGTCATCATCATCGCGCTGGCTGCATTGCGCTTGACAGCTCATCCTGCCCTTGATCGTATTTCATAACGGGTGCCGCAATTGAGGCGCCGACGAAGGAGAGACACCGTGCAGGCATTGTTGCGCGTCATTGTTGGCCTGGCCGTTGTTACCGGCGTGGGTGGGCTCGCTTTCGTTCGTGATGGTGATCGCTTGTCGGCGGATATTGCGATGAGATCACAGAAGATTGCATCGTCGGCCGGTGATGGATGGGCAAGCACGGCCGTTATTGGCCGTGATGTGCGCCTGACCGGTAACGCGCCCAGCGCCGAGGCGCGCGACGCTCTGGTCAAGGCGGTCGATGCACTGCCAGGCGTGCGCCGCATCGACGTCGCCACCGGCATCCTCGCCCGCCAATCGCCTTATGAATGGAAACTCGGGCGGCAGGCGAACGATCTGTCGTTGTCCGGGTCAATCCCCTCAGAAGCGAACCGGTTGGCTTTCTCTAGCCTTTTTTCCACCTATTTCCCAACCCTCAAAGTGGCAGATACAACACGTCTGGCCGCTGGCGCGCCGGATAATCTCGGCGCCATGCAGAACTTCGCCGAGGATGTGATTGCAAATCTTTCTGCGGGCTCTGTCAGTGCCAGTGATAAGGCGCTGACGATCGAAGGTGTTGCCGCATCGCCCGCAGCCTTCGCCGGGCTTCAGGATGTGCTGACGAAATTGCCAGCCGGTGTCACGCTGACGAGCGTCGCGATATCGCCGCCGACTGTCACACCTTATGTGTTTTCTGCCCGCAAGGAGGGCCAGTCTCTCACGCTCGCCGGTCTTGTGCCGTCATTTGCCGCCCGTGACAGCCTGCTGGCTGATATGCGCAACCGTTTCGCTACGATATCCGTGACGCAGGCGTTGCAATTCGCCAGCCCGGCGGCGCTCGACGCCGCGTGGGCTGATAATCGATCCACATTACTCACCCAGTTAATGCGCTTGCGCGATGGCACGTTGTCGATCAGCGATGGGGTGGTGAGCCTGGCTGGCCTCGCACCTGGCGTCTTTGAGCGCGAGCAGATCCTCGCCGCTCTCGCTAAACTCCCGCCGGGATTGTCTCTCGGGCGGGTGGCGCTGACGATTCCCGAAACACCACCGGTCGATAATCTCTTTCCGCCCCCTGCTGATGCTGCGGAACCGGTATTTCCTGCCGTGCCGCCGCCGCAGATCGTAGCGCCGCCGCCACCCGTGCCGCCGCCACTACCCGTGCTGCCGGCGCCGCCGGTTGCGATTGCGCCGCCGCCGCTTCCCGTCGTGGTGCCATTGGCGTGGGAGGCGGTACGCACGCCCGGCCAGCTTGTCATCACCGGTATCGCCACACCTGCTCTCAAGCAGGCGGCCGGCCGGCTATTTGGCAGCGGAACGATCGTCGATGAAACCACGACGGGTGGCGATATACCGGCATTGATGGCTGACAAAATTGAAAAGGGCCTGGATTTTCTGGCCCGCCTCGAACATGGCAGGCTGACGCTGAATGCCTCTGGCATAAGCCTGAGCGGCCACGCGCCTTCGCCTGCCATCCGCGATGAAATCATGGCGGGCATTGCGGCTCTCGCTAGCGACGCCCTTAAGATAACCGCGATGCTGACCGCGCCTCAGCCGGCTCCCCCGCCACCGCCGCATCGCTGCCAAAGCGATCTTGATGCGACCATTCGCTCAGGCGTCATCAATTTCGCAACCGGCATTGCTGATCTGTCGCGCTCATCGGAAGCGCGCCTCAAGGCAGTTGCTGACAGCCTGATGCGCTGCACCGAGGCCAGGCTGGAGATTTCCGGCCATACCGATAATCAGGGCGATCCTGATGAAAACCGGGAATTGAGCGAGGCGCGGGCGCTGGCGGTCGTCGAATGGCTGATTGATGCCGGCATTGCGCCTGAGCGGCTGACCGCAGCCGGCTTCGGCGATACCCGACCGATTGCACCCAACGATACGGCTGACGGTCGGGCACAGAACCGGCGCATCGAGTTCCGGCTCTACTGAAAAACTGGCGTCCGGCCAATTGAGGTAAGGGCAAGTGAGGTAAGCGATGGTCTATCTGTTTGGTCAGTTATGGCTCTATGTGGTGCTTGCTCTGGTTTTGGGCATGGCATTTGGCTGGTGGGCCGCCCTCTCATCGCGCGAATTGCATCGTTCCGTGATCGGGACAGGCACAGCAATCCTCATCGCTGGTGGTTTGGTGGCCTATGCGCAGGTGATGCGCGGCAAGGCCGGCCTGTGGTGGGACATCTGGATGCTGCTGGTCCTGGCCTATATTGTCGGCTGCCTCATTGCCTGGCTGCTGGGCATGGTGCTCGGGACATCCGCCACTGCCGCTGCGCCACTCGCCGCGCCCATGCCCATGCCAGCCGCAAAGCCGATGGCAGCTCCGGTGATGGCTGCCACGCCGGAAATGGCGACAACGCCCGGCCCTGTCGGCATTGCTACCGGGATGGCTGCGAAACCCGCGCCCGCTGCCAGCATGCCGCCGCCATCAGGCGCCACGCCGTTTCCAACCGCACCTGTGTTGTTTTCCAACCCCGGCACAGAGATGGCGGGCGAAAAGGGGCAAGGGAAAGCGACGACTGCAGTCGCGCCACCAGCCTCCCCGACGCCAGCGGCCATGGCGCCCACGCCAGCACCAGCCGCGATCATGAAGCCGCCGCCGGCGCCGGACAGCGCTGATGCTGGCGATGAGTTCGATGATACCGATGAATCAATTATCGCTGCCCGCCCGCCGGGCTTGCCGGCACCAAATGGCGGCAAGAAAGACGATCTCAAACGCATCAGCGGCATTGGCCGTGTCAATGAGGGCAAGCTGAACGAGCTTGGTATTTTCCATTTTTCACAAATCGGCGCATGGACACCCGCGCACGCCAAATGGGTCAACAGCCATTTGTCGTTTCCCGGCCGCATTCAGCGCGAAAAATGGATCAGCCAGTCAAGGCAGCTCGCATCCGGCGGCGACACCGAGTTTTCCAAGCGTGTGAAAGCCGGCAAGGTCCCGACCAGTTCCTGAAACCCCTCGTCAATCAGGTCTGGCCACGTCAGAGGTAGCCGATTGCCGACACGATTCGGCGTCGGGCATGCTGCGGAAAACGAGGTCTGGGTTTTCCGATAACGGCATACAAAATCACCCGGACAACAGCCAATCCCGATTCCCTGTAAATGCCATCTGCATGAGTGCCGATGGCTGGCAGCAGCTGGCGCCGCCATAGCGTTTTGCCCGACGATTTGGTGGCGCTTTTTGTGGTTTTTCTGCAACATTTTTAGTTCGTTTTTACTCTGGCGATAAACACGAAAATGTCATGACAGAAGCAAGTTTTGTCAGCACGCGGCGACGCCCGTTCATTTTTCAAATGCACAAAAAATATTCAATTTTTTTATAAGTAAATTATAGTCAAATATATGTAACGCAATTGTACATATTTATAAATTATTAAAAAATATATGTATTACCTAATTTATATCTTAAAAAAAAGAAGTATATCCATTCACATAATCGAATTATGTCAGAATATTAACAAGATAACTTATGATACTATAATTTACATTTTTAAGTTCCGTAAGGGAAATTGAAAACCGTAAAATTCGCTCATTCGAATGCTTGGCTAGCCGATCTCGGTTCGCTGTGATATCCGGTTGGTAATTGTTCGTGTGGCGCGATCGAAATTGCCCCAGGTCCTCTATCGGGCAGTCATCTATCGGTCATATGAATGAGGGACATACGCTCGGTCAAAACGCCGCGAGTGGCGATAGGGGGACTTGATGAGTAACTGGAAATTATTTGGATTGGCGGCTTTGGCCAGTTCGCTTCTGTCAGGCACCGCCGCTGTGCGGGCTGCCGATCTGGCTGCTGCCGAGCCAGTCGAGTACGTCAAAATCTGTGACGCCTACGGCGCCGGATACTTCTTCATTCCGGGCAGCAATGATACCTGCCTGCGCGTCTCGGGTTATGTGCGCGCCTATTTTTTCTATCAGGGCCAGAACACGAGCAACGTTATCACCGTCGGTCGTAACGGTGGTGCGGCGGAAATCATAACGCCTACTCTTCTGAACCCGACGAACCTTAACACCGGCTTGACGGCAAACGGCGTTGCCGTTGGCGGCGGAACGGGTGCCCAGGCGTTCAGCACGGCCGGGACAGCGGCAGCAAACGCGGCAAATTACAGTTTTTACGGCACAACGCAGGCGACGGGTCGTGGCGCTAACACTGTGATATTCGGCAACGCCGAGGCCAACGATCAGTATGTAAGCGGCATTCGTTCCGTTCTGCGCTTTGATGCCCGCACCAAGACTCAGTTTGGTATCCTCCGCTCCTTCTTCGAGTTTGCGTCTGACACGAACAACTCTGCGCGCAACGGCACTCCCTTGCAGGTCCGTTACGGCTTCGTTCAGTTTGGCCCGATCACGGCCGGCGTGACGGATTCCTTCTTCAATTTCGACAATTACCCGAGCGGTTCATTTAACTACATCGGCAGCCGTACACAGCGCGATCCTGTTCTGGCTTATACCGCGTCGCTTGGCAATGGCTGGTCAGCAACCATTTCGGCGGAAGAATCAGGATCAAAGAACAATAGTATTGGCGGCAGCAACGCACAGCTGATTATCGGCGGCGGCGACACCTGGGTGCGTCGTTCGATTCAGTTGCCTGATCTCGTCGGCAATATTCGCCTTGCTCAAAGTTGGGGTACGGCACAGATCGCCGCCGCCGTCACTCAAAACCGCTTCGCCAACACGACTTGTAACTCGGCAGTCGCTCTTGGTGCCGTTTGTACCGCCAACCGCGTAGGCTGGGCAGTAACCGGCGGTATCAACGTCAATTTGCCGACGCTCGCCAAGGGTGATTTCTTCCTGGTCAAAGCAACCTATGCCGAGGGAGCGACCAATTATCTCGGTCACGTCAACCTCAACCGCAGCTATTTGGCTAACGGCGGCGGAACCAACGACAATACGCTCTCGACGATCACTGGTTTCTCGCTTTTCGGCGCGTTCAACCATTTCTGGACACCAGCGCTCCGTTCGGTCATCGCGGGTAGCTATTTCAGCCTTGGTGGACGCCCCGGCGCGAATTTTGGCTCGAATGTTGCGCTGCTGCGTGATGGCTGGGGTATCAATACCCAGCTTTCCTGGTCTCCGGTTCGTAACTTTGATGTGAGCCTCGAGCTCTTCTATCAGGAAGCGACGTTTGGCTTCTTTGCCGGTGGCGCGACCGGTGCTGCGGCATTGGGCGTCGGTGCACTGGGATCGGTCAAGGACAGCAATGCCGGCGGCGCACTGCGCATCCAGCGTTCGTTCTGAACCTGAGCTTTTGCTCAACGACAAATGGCCCGGCATTGCCGGGCCATTTTTTTTGCGCTCCTGGTGCACCGCCCGCGCGACGATCACCCGTTTCGCCGCGCCATCGCTGCTCCGTCTGTCAACGCCATCTCGGGCGATATGATGGGGATGGGATGATGTGAACGGGCAGGGCGCTGGCCGACGAGGCAACGCCATGCTGGCAAATCCCGCACGCGGCTACCCCCCATGATACCCCGTCCGCGGTGTTGTCGCTTCATTCCGTCTGAGCGGTTGCAACACCACCATTGCGCTTCAGATCGCTGTCGATCAGCAGGCGTGGCTGGCCGAGGCGGGCCCGGTAGACCTGGACATTCTCCATCACCCGCATGACGTAGTTTCG
>MSXR01000032.1:6100-12852 GCA_002083655.1 Proteobacteria bacterium ST_bin14
GGATCGCCATATTTGGCGATCCACTCATTGGCGCGCCGCCGCCCGGCATTATAGGCGGCAAAGGCCAGGATATAGGAACCGTTGAAACTGGCGATGTCATCGCCCAGATAGGCCGTGCCGAGCTGAGAGTTATAGACAGGGTCGGTAATCTGGCCAGGCTTCCAGCCAACACCGTATTTGCGGGCTGTTTGCGCTGCGCTCGCGGGCAGCATCTGCATGAGACCGACAGCACCGGCGGAAGAGCGGATCTTCGGATCGAAGGTCGATTCCTGACGCGACAGGCCAAGCACCACCGCTCGCTCCACCTTGGGACCGAGCGCCGGACTTTGAGGAACCCCGTTGGTCGGATAGGCATAGGTATCAAGCGGCATGTCGCGCCCGACCGCCTGCTTGCCAACTGCAAGCTGGAATTTGACCTGCCCCAGCTCGCCCGCAAGCCTGGCGAGCAGGCCAAGCTCGGCCGCATCCGTCCACTCATCGCCAGCGTCGACAAAGAAGGGGCGCGCCTTTTCGATAAGACCGGCAGCCGCCAGCAGACGTATGGCACGCACCGTGGGGCGCCGATTGAATTGCGCCCGCTTGCCCTCATCAGCCTGAGGCGTATTGACGAGCTGAAGGGTCTGGCGCCCGAGTTTCGCCATCGCGAGTTGCCCGTAGAAGGTCGTTGCGTGGCGGGCCGCGACCTCGTAATGCTGCCGCGCCGCGCCCTCATCGCCCAGCGCTTCCTTGGCGCGGGCCCGCCAGTAATGGGCACGCGCAACTGAAATCTTGCGGCTCGCTTCCTTCTGCATCATGGTGAAATGACGATCTGCCGTGTTGGCATCCTTGAGATAGCGCAGCGCGATCCAGCCAGCGTGAAATTCAGCTTCGATGATATCCGTGTCCTTGCGCGAACCATGCCCGGCGGCCACCCGGTAGGCCTCGCGCGGCTCACCCTCATCCAGCAGCTTGCGGGCGATGATGCGCCGCTCGATCCACCATTCTTCCGCATCGATCAGCAGGCGCGGATCGCGCGGTGCTGTGTGAAGAAACTGCGCCGCCTCGCGCGGCTTGTCCTGACGGCGCAGCCATTGGGCGCGCGCAAAAAGATAGGCGGGATCGCGATGCAATTCGGACGGAACGGCATCGAGAAGCGCCGGCGCATTGGGCGCCTTGCGGATGACGGCTGCGCGCGCACGCGCCAGCGCCAGATCACCTCCGCCCAGCCGCTCGCCAATCGCCAGCCCGTCGCCGGCATCCTCCTGATAAAAGAGGCGGTTCATCCGCGCCTTGTCGTCAGCCCGCGTCACAACACCGGGCATGCGCTCGCGCACAAAGCGTTCGAGCGCGGATGAAATGGCATTATTGCGCCAGGCTTCGCGCACCAGCGCTTGCGCCTTGTCGTTTTGCCCGCGCTGGCGCAACGCGTCTGCCAGCACGACCCGGCCAGGTCCGGTGCGCGGCTCTCCATTGCGGAAGAAGGCGATGATATCGTCGGGGCTGTTCTGCTCGCTCAGAAGCGCCGCCTCTGCGCGCGCTCGCAGCGTCTTCTCGGCCGGCCATCCGGGGTTTGCGGCGAGGAAGCGGCTGACGCGGTTGGCGCTGATGCCGTCAGTCCCTGAGCGCAGGATGAACCATTCGACCAATGTGCGCGCGACCGGGTCCGCCAGCCGCTCTGCCTTGGCACTCGCAGCTGCCCCATCGCCGGCCTCGGCGCGGGAAATCGCTTCGCGTAACAACGACAGATCGCCCGATGAGCCCAGCGCCGCACCGGGGCTCGGTATGCTGCCCGTCACCTGGGCCTGGGACCGCGCGGGATAGGTCGCCACCAATCCGCTCGTCACTGCCAGTATCGCAATGCCGTACCAGCGGATGGAAAACACCAGCGAAAGAGCGCTACGACAGACCATGCTCACCTCTACCGCCTCTGTGGCGAACCTCAAACGCAACAATAAAGGCCTAAGGGTTGCTAAAATGCTTAAGGCTTGGTTGAAAATCCGTTTGTCATCTGAATAAGGCTGCGCTGCGGCGGTAAATTTTGCGATCTGCCTTATTGTTGCGGGATCGACATGTTTTCGCTTATGGTCGCTGTCCGGCTCCATTCGCAGTACACAAGGTTCGGTTCCATGCGCTTTCGCGGCTCCTTCACAGCCCTCATCACCCCGTTCAGGAATGGCGGGATCGATGAGAAAGCCTTCGAGAGCTTCTGCGACTGGCAGATCAGCGAGGGGACGAACGGGCTGGTTCCGGTTGGTACCACCGGCGAAAGCCCGACCCTGTCGCATGACGAGCACAAGCGCGTCGTTGAACTGGCAATCGGCGTGGCCAGGGGCCGCGTGCCGGTGATGGCAGGTGCTGGCTCAAACTCAACCGATGAGGCGGTCGACTTTGCCCGCCATGCCGAGAAGGCTGGTGCCGACGCGCTTCTTGTCGTCGTGCCCTACTATAATCGCCCGACCCAGGAAGGCCTCTATCAACACTACAAGACAATCAACGATGGCGTTGGTATCCCGATCTATATCTACAACATCCCCGGCCGCTCGGCCGTCGACATGTCGGTTGAGACCATGGCGCGCCTCTCGCTGTTGAAGAATATCGCCGGCGTGAAGGATGCAACCTCCAACATGGCGCGGGTGACCGAGCAGCGGCTGGCCTGCGGGCCAGACTTTGTGCAGTTCTCGGCCGAGGATGGCACCGCGCTCGGGTTCAACGCTCATGGCGGCCATGGCTGCATCTCGGTGACATCGAACATCGCGCCGCGCCTGTGCGCTGAATTCCAGGCGGCGAGCCTTGCGGGCGACCATGTGAAGGCGCTTGCGCTTCAGGATCGCCTGATGCCGCTCCACAAGGCGATGTTCATCGAATCAAGCCCGGCACCGGTCAAATACGGCGCCTCCCTCCTCGGCAAGAGCAGCGATGCGGTGCGGTTGCCGCTCGTTGCCGCCTCGCCGATGGCGCGCGAAGCGGTGAAATCTGCCATGGTTGCCGCCGGCCTCATCAACTGAAGGAACGCCCATGGCAAGCGCCGAGGAACGGCGCGCTGCGCAACGCCTGATCGCGGAAAATCGCAAGGCACGATTTAATTTCGAGATCAGCGAAACCTTCGAGGCCGGCATCATGCTTTCCGGCACTGAAGTAAAATCATTGCGTGGCGGCAAAATCACCATCGCCGAATCCTATGCCTCGCCAAAGGCGGGCGAGCTGTGGCTCGTCAATGCCGACATTCCCGAATACGACAAGGCGCATCAGTTCAATCATGAACGACGGCGACCGCGCAAACTTCTGCTGTCACGTCGCCAGATCGACAAGCTGGCGCAAGCCGTTGAGAGGGAAGGCATGACCATCGTGCCGCTCAAGCTCTACTTCAACCCGCGCGGGCGGGCGAAGGTCGAGGTGGCACTGGCGCGCGGCAAGAAGCTGCACGACAAGCGAGACACCGAAAAAGCAAGAGACTGGCAACGCGACAAGGCGCGCCTCATGCGCGACAAGGGGTAGGACATGGCGCAACAAAAGAATCTTCTTGAGGTCGACTGGTCAAAAATTCCTGCGCCAGAGGATGACGGGCTTGCCGGCCATCTTGCCGGCAGCATGGCGCCGTCCATTGCTCTGCCTGCGACCAATGGCACCAGCATCGATCTGTCGCGTGTTGGCGGCAAAGTCGTCGTCTTCGCTTATCCACGCACCGGTGAGCCTGGCAAAATCGGCCTGACCGATGATTGGGATATGATCCCCGGCGCTCGCGGCTGCACGCCGCAAACCTGCGCCTTCCGTGATCTCAATAACGACTTCTCAAACCTTGGCGCCAGGGTGTTTGGATTATCGACGCAAAGTGCGGCCTATCAGCGCGAGATGGTCGAGCGCCTGCATGTTCCGTTTCCGGTTCTCTCGGACGAAGCGCTGACCCTGGCCCGCGCCTGGCGTCTGCCGACGATGGAGGTTGCCGGGATGACCCTGCTGAAACGCTTGGCGCTCGTGCTGGTCGAGGGCCGTGTCGACAAGGTTTTCTACCCGGTATTCCCGCCCGACCGGAACGCTGCCGACGTGCTGGCCTATCTCAGCCGTCCCGCCCTTTAGCGCTTAACCCGGGATAACCTCGCATGGTCGCCGGGCTGGCGCTTGCTCTCAAGGCCGCCGCGACCGCCGGCACCGTTGTCCTGGCGTCCACTATTGCCGAGCGGACCCGGCCGGCCATCGCCGCCATGATCCTGGCGCTGCCGGTCTCCGCCGGCCCAGGCTACCTCCTGCTCGCCCTTCAACATGATGCGGTGTTTCTGGCGAGCGCCAGTCTCGCCGGACTTCCAGTGAATATCTCGACAGCGGTGTTGGTGGTGATTTACGCCGCCTTCGCGCGTCGCGGCATGGATGTGGTGCCGGCCTTGGCGGTGGGTGGCGTCGTCTGGCTGGCGGTCACGCTTCTGCTGCGCCTGTTGCCACCCACGCTTTTTGCAGCCGCTCTTGCCTTGGCCATCACCTATCCTGTCATTTTATGGGCGACCTGGTCGTGGCGACGCGGGCCACCGCATCAGATGGTGGCGCGACGCTGGTATGATGTACCGGTGCGTGCCTGTCTGGTGGCGACAATTGTGGTGACGATCGTCTCGCTATCGGACTGGATTGGCCCGGTTGCGACAGGCAGTGCCTTGCTGTTTCCAACAACCTATTTCAGCTTCATGCTGCTGATGCATCGCCGTCTGGGAGGCGGGCTGGTCGCCAGCGCCATGATTCAAAGCCTTTTCATGCTGATCGGCTTTATCTTCGGAATGTTGGCCCTTTATATCTGCTCGAGCCGCGATCATCCGACGCTCGGGCTGGTGCTGCTTTTTCTGATACCCGTCCTCTACGCCTTGTCGGTGCTGATGTGGATGGGCTGGCGAGCTCGTGCTTAAGCCGCCAGATCGCGGCGGATGGCAGTAAAGACCGCTTCAAACATGGGCGCCGTCAGCCGACCAGTATTGGTGTTGTAGCGCGAGCAGTGATAGCTGTCATAAAGGGTGAAACTGCCGAGCCTGTGTCTTGCGTTATGGGCGAAGGGATGGAGCCGGGCAGGGGTGCCGACCGCCTTCAGCACACTCTCATGCGCAATGCGCCCCAGCGCCAGCAGCGATGTCAGTTGCGGCATCGCTGCCAGCGTGGCGCTGAGAAAGCTCCGGCAGGTTGCAATCTCCACCGGCAGGGGCTTGTTGGCTGGCGGCACACATCGCACGGCATTGGTGATCCGGGCATCGACGAGCGCCAACCCGTCCTGGGGATCAGCGCGGAAATGTCCCGAAGAAAATCCGAATTTGGCAAGCGTCGCATAAAGCAGATCGCCTGCATAATCGCCGGTGAAGGGACGGCCCGTGCGGTTTGCGCCGCGCAGGCCCGGCGCCAGGCCAACGATCAGCAGGCGCGCATTTTGTGGCCCGAAGCTTGCCACCGGCGCATTATGCCAGCCGGGCTCATGATCAATATTGGCGTTGCGGAAGGTGGTGAGCCGGGGGCATAGCGCACAATCCCTGGCCGGCTCATCACGATGTGTCATCTCCATAATCCGCGCGAACCGTCAGATATCGCCATCAGCATCGGCGTTGATTGCTGCGCGTGTTTCCCGGCGCTGCGCACTCTCGCGCACCATGCGGTCGACCGGCGCGCGATCACTTGCCGGCCGGCAGATCTCTCCCGCCAGTTCGGTCAGATCGACGAACTGGTCAGCCTGGCGGCGCAATTCGTCAGCGACCATGGGCGGATGCGTCGAAATGGTTGAAATCACGGTGACGCGCTTGCCCTTGCGTTGCATCGCCTCCGCCAAGCGTTTGAAGTCGCCATCGCCTGAAAACAGCACCATGTGGTCGATATGATCAGCCATTGCCATGGCATCGATCGCCAATTCGATGTCCATCGAGCCTTTGACCTTGCGACGACCCATGGAATCATAAAATTCCTTGATTGGCTTTGTAATGATCGTAAAACCGTTATAGTCAAGCCAATCAATTAATGGGCGAATTGATGAGTATTCTTCACTTTCTGCGATTGCCGTATAGTAATTTGCTCGAATAAGATGGTAATTATTTGAAAATTTTGTCAAGAGTTTCTTATAATCAATATCAAAACCCAGTGCCTTGGCAGTTGCGTACAAATTTGCACCATCAATAAAGACGGCGATACGTTCATTGGGATAGAATTTCATCATTATGCGTGCTCCTGCGAAATGAGTCTGAATAGCAATAGATCGACCCTAGATATCATCACGCGCACGGATTGGCACTCATTGGGGCGATGAATTTCCCGTCATCACGCGCCGACGGCGCGATGCTCATCATCATCGGATAAACAGATCGAGCCACCGCTTTGAGTCGATTAATGAATTTTTTCCGGTCGCAATGTTTTTTCAAGCACCTTGCATTAACCGCGTGTCCAGAGTAGGACACAGCCTGTCCCCGCACATTCATCGCAAGGAAGGCCTCCCATGGCGCGCGTTACTGTCGAAGATTGCATCGACAAGGTCGAAAACCGCTTCGAGCTGGTGCTTTTGGCGGCCCATCGCGCCCGCACCCTTGCATCCGGCTCAGCTTTGCTGGTCGACCGCGACAATGACAAGAATCCGGTGGTTGCCTTGCGCGAGATCGCCGATGAACATCTGCGCCCGACCGATTTGCGCGAAGAGTTGATTCATTCGTTGCAAAAATACGTTGAAGTCGATGAGCCGGAACCCGAAATCGTGCCGCTGCTTGCTGGTGGCAGCAAGGGTGATGATCCCGATATCGCTTTTGATCGCATGAGCGAGGAAGATCTGC
>MSXR01000024.1 GCA_002083655.1 Proteobacteria bacterium ST_bin14
CCTGAAAATGGGGAGCAGGTCAGTGCTGCTGGATAGCACAAACCAAGCGATGGTTCGGTCGCTTTCGCATCTTTCTGGACAATCAGATGGCGTTCAGTCCGCTGATCGTGAACTCGAACCGCCCAGCTCCACCTGAACTAATGTCGGATATTTGGAAGCGCTTAAGCCGCCTGGAGTGTCTGAAACTGGGTCGAAACCACGGAGCCGCCGGTCTGCAATGCGCCTCAATTGTCGCCATTCGATGCAGCGCTCGGCGTTTCTAAAACCTGCCGTTCGATCACGATCGCCGTCAGCACCCCCGAAAGTCCGCACCTGGGACATTCCGGTCAAACTGCTTTTGGGAGGCGAGCCGCGGAAAGCTGTCGGTCGACTCGCTGAGAACCTGCCGGTCGGCAAGCTTCCCACTTGCAGACATTGAACACAGATTTTCAGTTTCCCGAAGCCCGCCTTCGCTTCTGAGTTCGGTACGCCATGCCGAATGAAGACCACCGGGTCAAAAATCCTGAGTGGGTAGTCGGGGGTTAATGACCGAACGTTGACCTTGCCTCCGGCGGCAGGCGCAACGCCGCTGATAGGGGTAAGCCCCCGCTACTCTGGCAATAACCGGCGAATTGGACCACCAGATCGACCATGACCCGCCGGGCGTTCGCGCCGCCGATGTTGCCGAAGCGGCCCTCTCGGCGATCCGGCGGGATGAGGTCGAGCGGCAGATTCGCGGCATCAGCAATGTCGAAATGCCGCATGCCGGCTATACCAAGCGCCAGCGCTCGCCCTCCGGAACGCCCTGACACCGTGCGCCATACTTCTGCCCGGCGCGCGACATCCGACGCCCGGTCAAGGCTCGGGTCTCCAATGACATAGAGGACAGGCCCGCTTGGCCGAGATGTCACACTCGCTCCACCAAAGTCGCCGTCGATATTAATAGCACACACCCCCGTCCGCGTCGCAGCGAGTACAGATGCTGTCCCGCCAAGCGAGTGACCGATCAGCACAGGCGTGGTGGCTTCTATGCGTCCTTTCCCTTCTTGCAGACCGGCCATCTTGCGCAGATTTTCCAATGCATTGCCGATCTCGTCGGCTGACTCCGAGTATCGCACATCCGAGGCCGCCGGGCTGCCCGTTGGCCGCAGTAAGGCCACTGCATAGCCTTGCGCCGCGAGCGCCTCAACAAACAGCCGGTAGTCGCGCCCGCCCATTCCTGCGCCTGGCGCAAACACCAGCAATGGATGGACGCCGTCCGCCATCGCCGCATCAGGCAGAGCGTGGCCGGGCGCTGCGACAAGCGTCGCTGCTGCAACTGCACCGAAGCGCCGTCGCAACGCCAAGCTATAACCGTCCGGCAAGGTTTTTTGAATGACGGGCAGCGACGTCGCTGGTTCGGTAAGGACGGCCGGATAAAAAAGCCAAGCCGGAACACCCAACCCGTCCAACACCCGCCACCCGACCGCAGTGGCGCCGCGCGGTTGTGCTTCTGCCAGAGCAGCCAGCCCTTTGGCGGATGCCGTTGCGCCCGAGGCTTCGGGGCGCTCGCCGCACGCGGTGCAGGGAAGCGCCGCAATGGCGATGGCCACCTGCCCAAACAATTGACGTAGTTGTCGTGCCCGCGCTTTTATCGTTGCACCCTGCCAGTAGCTCGAAAAGGGTAATACCGAGGTAGGTGCTCTGTCGATGGATTGAAGCGGGCATGCGCTGACTCCACAGTGTGATTGTCGACAGTCGCCCGAACTTTTCCCTCGTTGATCGCCTTTTCTTTGTACGCTTGGCTCATGCCACCCTCGCGCACAGCGTCGCCAGGTCTTCGGCAATCGTACCGGCAAAGGGCGCATCGTAATTGCCCAGCAGTGAGAAGGCCCAGCCGGTTTCCCAGACGATCCCGTTCATGCCGTCGATCCCGCTATGTGGCCCTCCACCGCCATGGCCGATCAATGTGCGTCCGGGGGCGAGCGGTTTGACCTGGAACCCCAGCCCGTATTCGCGGAGTCCGGGTTTCTGCTGCGTTACCAATTGATCCACGATGGCGCGCGGCAGGATCCGCCCTGCACGCAGCGCTGTGAGATAGGCAGTCATGTTGGCCACCGTCGAATAGCCTCCGCCGCAAGAATTGCCGCGATAACCAAGAAAATCGGCATTGGGTTGGCGCGGGTCGAGCCCGAGGTGATCATCCTCACGGTAGCGATAGCCGGTTGCTACACGCTCAGGCAGGTCTTGCGCGAGGAAATGACCGCTCGAGGCCATGCCGGCGGGGCGATAAATGTGCCGGTTGAGAAGATCATACCAGCTTTCGCCTGTCACTTGCTCGACCACAGCGCCGAGGACGACAAACCCTTCATTGCTATAGGCGGAGGCGGTGCCGGGGGGAAAGGCGGGCTGCTCCGCGGCAAAGGCGGGAAAGGGGTCCGACATGCGAGAATAGGCCTTGGTCCCATTGTAACCGCGCCGGTCGAACAGCGTACCCAGCCCCGCCGAATGGCTGAGCAGATGGCGAATTGTACAGGCGCGAGCGAAATCGACATTGGGATAATTGGGAAGCACCTCGGCAAGCGAAGTCTCGAAGGTCAGCCGTCCTTCGGCTACTAGCCTTGCCACCAGAAGCGCAGTGAAGCTTTTGTCAGCTGAGCCGAGATGGAAACGGGTGTCGGGGGTGTTGGGCACGCTAGGCGAGAGTGATACCATGCCGACGGCGGCCTCGTAGACCACCTTACCCGTTGGTGACACGATCCGGCAGGCGCCGGAGAACTCGTCGCGCATCGCCGCAAAGCCGATCCGCTGCGCGACCAGTTTGGGCAAGTCAGCAGGCGCAATCGGGCCTTGCGGCAGCGGCACGGAATAGGGTGTCGGATCGGGAAAGCTGGAGATGTCGAACAAGCGCTTCGGATCCTCGCGGTCGATACGGACGCGGAGCGTGCGCTGGACTTGCTGGCGGCGGGCGCGCAAGGTTAGCCACCAGGTTGTGCCGCGCCGGTCGACCGCAACGAAGTCGAAGCCGTTGGACAGGCTGGCGATTTCGCCAAACACCTTATCGAACCGCGCGAGCGGCCAGCGCCGCTGTCCGGCGGGGGACAGCGTGTCGGCATGAAAGGCCGCGCGCCCTGACGATCCGGTTCCGGGCTCCAGCAGCGAAAGCACATCGGCGATGAGCGGGTCCTGAGGAGCCGCATTTTGACCAAGCACTGGAAATGGCAGGGCTGCGAGGACAAGGCCGGACCCGATGAGGCTGCGACGGGTGAGGGTAAGGTTAGTGACTGTCATTGGATCGAGCCTTTCGGTTCGCGGCAGCTATCCATCTTGGCAAGGATGGACTTGGCAATGCTTGATGCGTTCAACTCATCGGTCCCGGAGTGGTTGGACATGACCGCAACCACGCGGCCGCTTGCCAGGTGAATCCTGATGGAGACATCGATCCCCGGCGCGCCGCCCGTGTGCCCGACGACCCGCGCCGCACCTTCGCCCGAGACGCCGACGCCAAAGCCATAGTGTAAACCAGGCCGTTCGGCGGTTGCAGGGCGCAGCTCAATTCCGCCCTGCATCATCGCCTCGAGCGTGGCGGGGCGGACCAATCGCCCGCTTGCGAGGGCACGGCCAAACCGCCAAAGGTCTGCTGCCGTCAGGACAATACCGCCCGCGGGCCAAGGCTTTACCCGCGATATGCCGCGCGCGAAATCCTGCTCGGTCGGGTCCACGCCTTCCGCGTCGCCGGGCTGCCAGTGGATCGGTTGCGGGGCGATGCCGGCAGCGGACAGGATATTGCGGCTGATATACTCCCTATAGGCCAAGCCGGAGGCGGACTCGATTGCCGCCCCGAGGAGAACGTAGCCGGCGTTGGAATAGCGGAACACCCCCGGCTCCGCGCGTGGCTCGGCGATCACCAGCGGCACAAGGGCAGTGGCGCTCGGCGCCGCATTGATGGCCGCGACGATGTCGGGCCGCAGGAAAAGTGGCAGCCCGCCGGTATGGCTCAAGAGCTGATCGATGCGCAGTGCCGCGAGCGCTGGCGGGAGCCCTTTGACATGGCGGCCTATGGGGTCGTTGAAGGCGATGCGCCCTTGCTCCACAAGCTGCGCAATCGCGGTGGCCGTCATCATCTTGTTCACAGAGCCGAGATTGAACCGCGTGGTTGCGGCAATCGCCAGGATGCCTGCCTCATCGGCATGGCCCTGCACTGCCAGCTGCGGAGCATCACCCGCCCCGTAAGCTGCGGCACCGGTAAAACCCGAGGGCAGATCGATTCCGCAATCCGCAGCGAGCGCGGACGCGGGCGCGGATGCTGTGACGAGCACGGAGATGGCCGTCACGGCCCCGGCAATTCCGGCGATGATTGGCATATTTGGGGATCCTTCACGTAAGGCGGGCGGACCGCCAGAATGACATAGACTTGGTAATCATTGGCCGCGCACGGCACGACCGTGGCGCCGCCGAGTTTGAGCGCGGCCTGAAGGCGCATCTGAGCCGCGAGCGGGGCATCAATGCCGATCGCAAGGCAGGTACTGGTGATCTCGGTGACGTGGATCGAGCCCGCAGCGCCATGAACCAGCGTGGTCAACGCGGCGAGATGGGCTTCTAATGCGCCCTCTTCACACTCCAGCACGGCAAGAGACAGCTCCGGGGGCGCGGAACTGTCCCCAGGGTTCCGGTCGTGACCGGCGCCCTCGCCAAGCTGATTACTGTGGGTCACCTTTGCAAGCAGCCTTGCCTTGGCATCGACGTCTAGCACGGAACGTCAAAACTGGAACGCCACGCCAAGGCTGAACCGATTGCGGTCATACGAGTTGCTGTCACCGTAGGTGTATTGCCCGCGCAGCCGCAGGTTCTTCGTTACGGCCCACTCTGCCCCCAGCCCGACGGTCCACATACCATCGTCGAACGAGAAATCGGTCCGGCTGATCTGACAGCCATTGGGCGGCGCACAGACCTGGCTCCGGACGGTGCGCACAGCGTTGACATCAAACCATTCATATCCGCCGTGACCGAACAACAGAACGTTATTGCTCACCGCGTAGCCAATGCGACCCCCAACGCCCCAGTTGTTATCAACGGCGACGTCAACCGTCTGGAGGAGTTGGCTTGGCGTGGTCGTTGTTTCGGTGCCTTTGACACCATGAACCGTGTAACGCGCGTCAAGGCCGAGTACGACCGCCTTACCGAGCCGGAAATCCCACCCGGCTACCACCGCCACGGCTTCGCCGCTCGCGCCAGAGCCATAGTCCTCATAGGAAACCTCAACCCCGGCTCGCGGGCCTTGGAACGGGTGGTCGTTGGCGTAGCATGGCGTAGCCAGAACGCACGCCGCGATGATCATTGCAGAAAACATGGCCTTCATCGTCAGTCTTTCCTTTGCATGCGGCACCATCTGCCGGCTTGGTTTGCCCGGTCCCTTTTGCCGTTCGGCGTATGCGCCAGCGTTGGTCCAGCCGTGGAAATGGCGTTTGAATCGGCGTTGAAATTGATAAATGGAGCCATGGCTGCCCATCCTGCCAGTCTTGATCTGCGCCTGTTCGGCCCACTGCTGATCGAGCAGCAGGGGCGCGCTTTGGCGATCCCGGCCTCGCGCAAGACCCGGGCAATCCTCGGCTTTCTCGCTCTGTCGCCGCGGCCCATAACGCGCCAGCGCCTTTGCGAGCTGTTTTTCGACCTGCCCGACGATCCACGGGCCGCGCTGCGCTGGAGCTTGTCGAAGTTGCGCCCACTGCTCGATGGCGATGGCCAGACGCGCCTGATCAGCGAACGCGATGCGGTGCGGATCGACCTCACCGGGGCCAGGGTAGACGCGCTGACGGTGCAGGCTGGCGCTGCCTCGGGCAGCCTGGAGGCGAGCGATCCTGCGGCTTGCCTTGCGCTGCTTAATCTGATGGACGGCGAGTTGCTCGAGGATTGCGAGCTGCCGGACCGGCCCGAATTCACCGCATGGCTGTCGGCGCAGCGGCAGGAATTCAGGGTGATTGCGCTCCGGCTTGCCCGTCATCTTGCTGAGACCACGCAGGGTGAGGAACGGCTCGGCCACCTGCGGCGTCTGCTCATGCTCGATCCCGCCGATGAAGACACGGTTGCGGCGCTGGCGACCGCTCTTGCACATGCCGGTCGACGTGACGAGGCGGAGAACGTTGTAGCCAGTGCGCAGCGGCAGCGCCGCGCGCTCGGCCTGCCTGAGGACCCGACGTTGCGCCGCAGGCTTTTCGCGTTCGCCGCCACCCTGGACGAGAAAGCTGCGCAGGCCGCGCCCAAACCTAAAACCGAGCGCGCATCGCTATCTTCTGGGGACGGACGACCGAGCATCGCCATCCTGCCATTGATCGATCATTCGAGTGGGGCGATCCCGGCTGATCTCATTCGACCATTCGCCGAGACCATTTCGCATATGCTTTCGCGCTTCCGGGAGGTGCGCGTTTGCAGCCCGGCAGCCGCTTTGCCCTATACCGCATCGATCGCTGACCCGGTTCAAATTGGTTACAAACTCGGAGTGGATCACCTGCTGAGCGGGTCCGTGCTGGTCCGCGGCGACGCCCTCAAGATACGCGCGACCGTCATTGAGACCAAGGGTGGCACCGTGCTGCTAAGCTGGGAAGCGGCCCACTCAGCCAACGATCCGCAAGCGATGATCGACCATTTGCCTTCGAAACTGGCAGTGCAGGCAGCACGGCTGCTTACTCAAGTGGCCCGGTCCAAGGCGGTTGCCATGTCTGAAGATCAGCGGGGCGCGTGGGACCACTTTCATGCAGGTGTAGCTCTGGGTCTGGCCGCGACCCCGGCGGACTATCCGCAAGCGCTGGCCTGCTTTGAAAGGGCAATCACCCGAGATGGTCGCTTTGCCCGAGCGATTGGCGGCGCGGCATGGGCCAAAGCCTGCCTCGGTTATCGCGACATCGAGGAGCGGCGGCAGGAGGCGTTGATGCAGGCCCACCGCGCGATCGCATTGGGCGCCGACGATTCCGAGGCGTTATCGGTCGGGGCTTGGGCAGCTGTGCACGTGGGCCTCGATTTCGATGCCGGGCTGCGCGCGGCGGAACAAGCTGTGCGCGCCAACCCGCTGTCGCGCGTGGCGTGGAGTACCAGCGGCTGGATCCGAACGATGGCCGGGGAGCACGAAACGCCGCTCGTGCATTTTGACCGGGCCGAGCAATGCAACCCCGATGACGCGCATCTGGACAATGTCGATGGCGGACGCGCTTTCTGCCACTGGCTCGCGGGCCGATACGACGATGCCGTGATCTATGCCGAACGCGCGGTGCAACAGCTTCCGGGGCATGTGGGCGGGCATGTGGTGGCGATGGCAGCCGCGCTGATGGCGGGCAGGATCGACGAAGCCGGCATCGCTGCGCAGCGGTTCCTCAAGGTCTTCCCGCTCGGGGCAGCAGCGCCGGCGATCCAGTCGATCCCCATCCGTTCGCAGGCGGACAAGGATCTGCTTGTCGCGGCGATTGCTCAGGCTTGTGACCTCGTCGCGCCGCCTGCTCCTCAAGCGATTATGCCGCTGGCAGACGCAAACCGTGGCCGCAAGAAGCCGTCCGCCGCGCCGCTGGTGGCAGTGCTGCCCCTGGCCGATCAGAGCATGGAGCCGCTCCCCGGCCATATTCTTGACGGGTTCTTCGAAGGATTGGTCCATGCGTTATCACGGTTCCGCTCGATCGATGTGATTGCCGGAGCGTCGACCGCGGCGATGCGCGGCCAGATCGCGGATCCGGTGCAGGCGGCAAGGGCCTTGGGGGCGGATATTCTCGTGACGGCCAGCATTGCACGCGCCAGCGACGGCAGATTGCGGCTGCGCTGGCGAGCGATTGAGGGAACATCGGGCAAACCGCTCGCGCTCGGTGATATTGAAGGATCGTTAGGCGATGTCTGGGACCTGCAAGAGACCGCCGCCAGCGCGATTGCGGTAGAGGTCGAGCCGCGCGCGCAGGCCGAAGCGCATCGTGTGCGGTGCGAGCGACCGACGTCCTCGCCGGCCGCTTATGATCTCTACTTGCAAGGCTTGTTTACCGGCTTCAGCCTTGAGGGGCGGGATTACGCTGCTGCACTGAAGCTTTTCCTAGAGTCTATTGCGATCGATCCGAACTTTCACCCTGCCCTTGCCATGGCCCCCTGGGCCGCGGCCTACGCTAACGAAATCGCCGGACCGCAGGATATCCGGCACTATGCCGAGATGAGCCGCACAGCGCTGCGGCTCGGAATCAACGATGCCCGTACGCAAGCCACCGCCGGGACAGCCCTGTTCTACATGGCGAAGGATTTTGCCGTTGCCCGCAGTGCCATCGATCGCGCCATCAGCCTCAACCCCAATGAATATACTGCCTGGATCTGTGGCGGCTGGATGCACGCCATGAAAGGCGAGGCGAGCGAAGCACACCGAATGTTTGATCGGAGCACGCGGCTGAACCCGCTGGCCTACGGCGCCAACGGCTTACTCTCAGGCAGGGCGATGGCGGACTTCATGATTGGCCAGATCGAAACGGCGGAGGCCCATATATGTGCCGCGCTGGCGGCCGATGATGGCCACCCTTCGGCGCTGATGACGGGCATCGCGACAGCGGCGGCGCTCGGCCTTGATGCCGACAAAGAGGATCGCCGTCGTCGTTTCCTTGCAATCTACCCAAAGGGGTTGGGCGACTTCGTTATCCAGTCACTACCGTTCGAAGACCCCGCCTGCCGGGAGCGTTACTTTACGGCAGTCCGTGCTGGCGGCGTGCCTGGCTGATCAGTCGCTGGAGTGGGGCCAGCAGCCGCGAGATGTCACCAAGACACGCGCTTCTGGCCAATCGCAAACTGCCTGAATGGCGACCGCTTTATGGAACTGTGGATGGTCGGTCTAATAACCGGGTCTGGGTCGTTAGCTGCCGGCCGATGAGCTGCCTCCCAGCGTCAGCTTTGCCGTTTTGATCTGCTGAAAGCTGCCTGTCAGCAACCGGCCTAATCTCAGCCAAGATCGATTGTGAATGAACGGCTGGTGTTGGGGAGTTGGAGGGACGCCTTGAACGGCGACTTATGGGTCATTCCGCCCGATCATGGCCGTGCCAGCGCGGAGCTTCGCCGCGCCCTTCGTCGCACTGCCGTCCAAAACCGGCCCCGGAATGGTGGTCAGAATCTGATACCTGCATGGGTCAAAGAGTAGCCGCTTATCCGTCCGGCTCAAGGAAAGGGCTGGCAGGGTCAAAGGCCTGGATCGAATCACCAGCGCGGGCAGATTTGCATGCTCCGAAAGATCGCGAGTGATTTCTGCCTCAGCCCCGCCGCAGCGAGCCCGGTCGTGACCCGACATGCGGTCGCAACATCTGCAAAACAGGAGAGCGCCGATGACCGTGGTGACGATCTCACTCACCCCATGGACCGATCAGTCTGTATCCAGCGTGGAAAATTGCGGCGCAGCATGAGCCGCGACACCGCGCCCCCGGGCACAAGAGAACAGGTTGGAAAGAGGAAGAGCGATCGGAAGGGGAGTTGGAAAAATTGGATGCGCCGACAGGCGCAGCTGGTTTTCAGACTTTCCTTTCGATCCGTGCGTGCACCGGCACGCACGATCGTTCCTGAAGGATATAGTCTATGCGATCAATCTATCCACAACGCCCCAGCGACGAGCATGGGGGCGATCATGTCGTGGTGTTCGATGTCGAATCGATCGTCGATGAAGCAGTTGATGGCGGCAGTTTCCCGAAATGGCCGTTGCACCGGCCGGTAGTTGCAAGCTTTCTGACCGCGTCGTTGGATGACCGTCGCTACCGGTTTCAGATGACGAGCATCGTCTGCCAGCCAGGCGGCGAACGCGACTTCTACCAGGCGGTCGATGCCCAGATGCCGGCGGGGGTGACGACCGTCGGGTTCAACAGCCGTGGTTATGACTTGCCAGTGCTGCAGCTCGGGGCAATCGCCGAACGACGGTTCGATCTGGCTGGCTTGTCGCATCATGCACGCGCGCACCGATTTGGGCGGTCGCACTGCGATTTGTCGGAGATGTATTCGCTCTATGGCGGGACCAAACGGCCGAGCTTGTCAGAGATCTGTGACCGGCTCGGTATCCCTGTGAAAACGACCGTCCACGGCAGCGACGTCGGTGCTCTGTGGCGATCGGGCGATGTCGATGCGATTGCGCGCTACTGCGAGGAAGATGTCGCGGCGACCTACTGTGCATGGCTTGCGCATCATGCGTGGCGGCATAGCGATGAGGCGTTGATCGTCCGACCGCTTGCCGCCTTCGCGCAGTGGATCGAACGCTCACCCAAACGCGCGCACCTTATGCCGTTTGCAACGTCGCCGACTGCCGTCTGGGCACGATCGCGCGCGCTAGCACTGGGCATTGCCGATGCGCTGAAACTTGCCGAGCGCCGTGTCCAGCACGCCGCCGACGAACGCGCGTTCAACGGCGTGGCGACCGCCTTCTAGCCCGGCCAGGCTAGCCGTCCTCAACCCCACTCGACCCATTCATCCTGCGCCCATGCCGCTGCCGACATCCGATCGGCGGCGCGAAGACGCGCGCCCAGTTCAGGAAATCACGATGACCAATGCCTGCTTATTCATCACGCTTGCCGTCGCGAGCGTGCGTATCGATGCCAACGAGCGCGGTAAGCATTCTGCCATGTCGCATCTGGCGGCTATCGCCGTGCTAATCGCCGAGCGGGACTCGGATGGCACCTGGACCTTCAGCCTGAAGCGCCACGCCGTCGCCGCTGGTGACCGCGAAGACAGCCTGTTGCTCTGGGCGCTGAACGCCCTGCCCGAAATTGGCATCGTGCTCGGCTGGCAGCTTGCCAACCGGGCGATCACGCCGCTGCTCGATGCTGCCACCACCGGCGATCCCGAGCTTGGCCGCGCCTTTCTCGATCGGCTGACCCGATTGGTGACGGCGCCGAGCATCGATCTCGCCGTCCATCACGGCGGCGCAGGAGCACCGCCGCTGGCTGAGATCGCCGCCGGGCACGGCATCGCGGTGCCCGTGGCCGATCCAGCAGCTGTCGAGAGCGCCTGGGGGTTCGGCGAGCGAGCCTGGCTTCGCGACCATGTCGAGGCTGAAGCCGTGGCCGTGTGGCGGCTGTGGCTGGCCGAAAGCAACGGCACCGCCGGCGATGCCAGCGCCGCGTTCGACGCCTGGCGGTCAAGCAGCAGCGATGCCGCGAGCTCGTGATCCTTGCCCGTGGGAGAAAAGCACATGCCCAGTAATGCGCTGGCCGATGGGGAGCGGACCAACATTGACGAGGTCAATGACGATCGTCAGTCGATCCCAAAGGTCGCCTATGTGACGCTCTGTAAGGGGATCGAGCCTGAGCCAAACGATGGCTCGATCTTCGTCACGGGCCTGCAGCAGCGGTTCGCCACGCTGACATCCAATCTGCCGTTGGCCGGCGGCGACGCGCTTACACCGACGACAGGTGGCACGTTATCGCTCACCAGGCTGCTGCATCAAGAAGCGCCGTGGCTGAGCGCGGCAATCGACCGCATCGATGCACAGCTCCGCCTCCAGCTTTGGGCCGGGCGGCCATGGGCGGCGTTCCGGCCGCTGCTGCTTGTCGGACCGCCGGGATGCGGCAAATCGCATCTCGCGCGGTTGATCGCAAATCATGCCGGGGCAGGCTTTGCAACGCTCGATCTGGCGGGCACCAGCGATAACCGCACATTGGAAGGGACGGCACGCGGCTGGACATCGGCACAGCCCTGCTTTCCAGCCGTGGTGATCAATCGCTCCGCGACCGCCAACCCGATCATCTGCCTTGAGGAAATCGACAAGGCAGGGGGCAGCAGCGGCAATGGCGATCCGGTCGCAACCCTGCTCACCATGATCGAGCCATCGACTGCGCGGGGCTATTTTGACAAGTGCCTGCTGGCGCCGCTCGACCTGTCCCACGTCAACTGGGTCATGACCGCCAACGACGCCAGCCGGTTGCCAGCGCCGCTCAAGTCACGGCTCGATATCGTCGAGCTCGCCGGGCCGGGGCCGGAGTATTTTGACAGGATCCTGGCCAACCTTCTGCGCGACCTGGCAACCAGATGGGGCGTGCAGGTCGCCATGCTCCCGACAGTCGATGCCGAGATCGAACACATGCTCCGCCGACGCTTTGCCCGGCAACGCTCGGTTCGCGGCTTGATGCGCGCGCTCGAGAGCGTGCTTGCCGTGCTGATCCGCAGCGTTCCGCGCCCGACCCACTGACCGGCAGCCCTGTTCATCCCGACCTTCAGCCTGCGCAGCAGGCGAAGCCGCCGCACGCCCGTGCGACGGAATACCCAAGAGGAAATACACTCATGATGCATGCCCCAATCTCGACCAATACGGCGAATCTTGCCGCGATCAGCGCCTTTGCTGCCGCAACACCTCCAAACCCGTTCGACATCACGCCGATCCTGCACCCGCAGGCGGGCGTCCCTTCCGACCAGACAAAGACATTCTGGTCGGCTACCGCAAATGCGCTCTACATCGTGCGCGAAAATGGCACCGACCTGTTCGGACCCACCCCCGACTTCGCTGCTAAGCTCGCAGCCTGTCCGGACCTGGTCGACCACGGTCGCCGCGGTCCGATCGGATGCGATGCCGACCCTGTTGCGGGGCTCGATCTATGGCAGCGGGCCGACGATGCTGCGATCATCGATCGGCCAAGTGCGCCGGTCGCGTTCCACGCCATTGGCTGGCTGCCGACCGCCATGGACCAGGCCGGTTGGCGCGAGCTGATCCTGACGTTTCTGGATGAGCAGCTCGTCGCCAACGGCATGGTGGCAGACTGGGCGCTGCATGCGCTGGAAGACGGGCAGGGGGGCTGGATCAAAAAGCCTCACATGCACGCTGTTATCACCGGCCGGTTCTGGAGAGGCCCGCGCCTGGGGCAGCCTCAGGCGGCGTGGCTCTCAACCACCAAGCGTCGCAACGCGCTTGGCAACGCCTGGGTCGCGACCGTCGGAGAGGCGCTCTAGCCTCGGCGTTCGCGATGGGGTGGACCGTGTCCGACCAAGCGCATGCACTGGTCGGACACGGTCGGGCCGGTGGCCGTTGTTACCAGCAGTCGCCAGCCCAACCCGCGCGTCACAGCCGACCGGCGTAGGTTATGGCGATGTCGATACCCTTCGTGCGCCTCAGGTCATTGCGCTGGGCGGGGTAGGGGCAACCGTCGCGTAGGCAATGGCAGATCGCGCGTTCGGCGCGTCAATCGAACGCTTGCCGGGAAAAGTGGTCCGGTGAAACTCCGGTGAAATTCGGCGCGATTCTGGTTATGTTCGGCGCATGTTCTGCAATCACGTCGAGCAAAAGCCGCGAAAATCTACGCTTTTGCGCTTACAACTTGTGTTGACATCGCAGGGGTCGCAAGTTCAATCCTTGCCACGCCCACCACCGAAAACCCCGGAAACCATCGGTTTCCGGGGTTTTTGTTTGGGTTTTACGGAAGGGGCGGCTGGTACATATGTACCAGGGCACTCGCCGGACGGGCGCGGCGGAGCTGATGTTCACGCGGTAAATTGGCAGATTGGGATTAGCTGGGTTCGGGTATACAATATCCCAATGTAGATTACGCGCGGTCGGATGCGTACCGACGGTTCGGTCTCAGGACGCTTGTGGGGCAATGCAGCGCCAGCGCCGCAGCGCTGAGAATGTTGTACGTGACGTTGCCCGCATTGGGGTTTGCGGTGCGCGCGGCGGAAGCAGGGGCAGAGGTGGCGAAATGACTAACATGATGGTTAGCCCGGCGCGTAAATTGCTTGCCCGCGAATGGTGGCGCGGTGCGACAATCTATCAAATCTATCCGCGCAGCTTCGCCGATTCGAACGGCGACGGCATTGGCGATTTGCCCGGCATCACCGCGCGGCTTGATCATGTCGCTTCGCTTGGCGTCGATGCAATCTGGCTGTCGCCCTTCTTCACATCGCCGATGAAGGATTTCGGATATGACGTTGCCGATTACCGCGGCGTCGACCCGATCTTCGGCACGCTTGATGATTTCGACGATCTGGTCGCGCGCGGGCATGCGCTGGGGCTGAAGATCATCATCGATCAGGTCTATTCGCATACGTCCGATGTGCATGACTGGTTCCAGCAGAGCCGCGCAGATCGCGCCAACCCGCTGGCTGACTGGTATGTGTGGGCAGATGCCAAGCCCGATGGGTCACCGCCAAGCAACTGGCAATCGGTGTTCGGCGGCCCGGCATGGACCTGGGATGCGCGGCGTGGCCAATATTACATGCATAATTTTCTCAGCAGCCAGCCGCAGCTCAACCTGCATTTGCCCGCGGTACAGGACGCGCTGATTGATACGGCGCGTTTCTGGCTGGATCGCGGGGTTGACGGGTTCCGCATGGATGCCATTAACTTTTCGATGCACAATCCGGCGCTGACCGATAATCCACCCGCGCCGCCCAGCAACGCGCCGCGCACCCGGCCATTCGATTTCCAGCGCCACATTCATAATCAGTCGCACGCCGATATTCCGCGCTTTATCGCGCGGCTGCGCGCGGTGCTGGACGGTTATGGCGACCGGTTCACCGTCGCGGAAGTGGGCGGCGAGGATAATGATCGCGAGATGAAGGCGTTCACTGCCGACAACCGCCATTTTGACAGCGCTTATGGTTTTGACTTTCTATATGCGCCAAAACTGACTCCCGGGCTGGTGCGCGAGGCGCTGGAACGCTGGCCCGATACCCCCGGACTCGGGTGGCCTAGCTGGGCCTTTTCCAATCATGATGCGCCGCGCGCCATTTCGCGCTGGGCAGCGCCGGCACACCGCGATGCTTACGCCCGGCTGACGATGCTGCTGCTGTTGTGCTTGCGCGGCGATGTGTTCGTTTATCAGGGCGAGGAATTGGGCCTTGATCAGGTCGATATCGGCTTTGACGATCTGAAGGATCCAGAGGCAATCGCCAACTGGCCGCTGACGTTGAACCGTGATGGCGCGCGCACGCCGATCCCCTGGTGCGACCCCGCACCGGCGCTGGGATTTTCAACCGGCAAGCCCTGGCTTCCGATCGGGCCAGATCATGCTGCGCTGGCCGTGTCACGGCAGCAGGATGACCCGGCATCAATGTTGGCGTTGACGAAGCGGCTGATCGCGCTGCGCCGTGGCCGCGACGCGCTGTTGCTGGGCGATATGCGGTTCACTGAGGCGTCCGATACCGTGCTGTCATTTGAACGATCCGTGGACGGCGACGTGCTGCTGTGTGCGTTCAACCTTGGCGCTGGCGATCCAGACTGGCTGCCGGGCGATCCGGAAAACTGGCGGATCATCGAGCGTGTCGGCACGGGCAAAGGGTGGCAGCTCGGCCCGTTTGGCGGGGTTGTTGCCGAACAGATCACGACATGAAGGATGGGCGGATGACGGTTCGGATTCTGTTGGCGCTGCTGATCGCTGCTTATGGCAAATCACAGGGCGTTCGCCTGATCGGCCATCACGAAACAGGCGTTGCTGCCAGCCATGATGAGGCGCAATGGGCGATGAAACGGCGCGCAATCTGGACATCAGCCTCGATTTCCTTGATCCCGGTCGTATGTACACCGCCCAAATCTATCGCGACGGCCCTGATGCCGACTATCGCACGGCAAAACGCCACGCGATCGTGATTGAAACGCGCAAGGTGCACAGCGAGGATCGCCTTACATTGGCGCTTGCGCCCGGCGGCGGGCAGGCAATCCGCTTCGTCGCATCCGGCAAGCGCCGATGATCATTTCCGGCCTTTGCCGGTTCGTGGCTGCAGTGGCGTTGGCGCTGTTTGCCATTTTGGGCAGCGCTGCCGAAGCGAAGAAGAGCGCCGGGGGCCGCTTTATCGATTTGCCCGCCGTTGCATCAGCCCAGATTGCGCCGCCGCACGTATCGATCTGGCTGCCGCCCGGCTATGATCGTGGGCGCAAACGCTACGGCGTGGTGTACATGCATGATGGCCAGAACCTGTTTTTCGCCACCAAATCGGGCTTCGGCAAGGCGTGGGAGGTAGATAAATCGTTGCTGCGGCTGATCGCGGCGACGCAGGCCGAACCAGTAATCATCGTTGGCATCTGGAACCCCGGCGCCGCGCGCAGTCGCCAATATTATCCCCAGGCAATTTATGCCGCCGCACCAGCGTTCGCCAAGGCGGAAGCGGATCGGCAGAATAAGGGACCGATTTCTTCCGACGCCTATCTGAAATTCCTGACGGGCGAACTGAAACCGATGATCGACCGGCAATATCGCACGCGCGCTGACCGCGATCATACGACCATCATCGGGTCCAGCATGGGCGGATTGATTTCGCTTTATGCGATTGCCGAATATCCGCAGATATTTGGCGCTGCGGGCTGCCTGTCAACGCATTGGCCCTTGTCCAATCCCGTGATGACGGCGGCACAGCGTGATGAAATGCTGGCGGTGTGGGACACATATCTGACCGAACGGCTTGGCGCGCCAGATGGACGGCGCATCTGGTTCGATCACGGCGACAAGACGCTCGACGGGTTTTACGGTCCCTGGCAATCGGCAATCGATGCCAAGCTGGTTCGCATCGGCTGGCAGCCGGGCCGGGACGTTTCAACCCGGGTTTATGAAGGTGCCGCGCATGATGAGGAATCGTGGGCGGCACGGCTGGACGATGTGTTCGGTTGGCTGCTGGCCCCGCACGAATAACCCCATCGGCAAAGGACCACCCATGGCGCTGACCCCTGCACAGACCACTCCAGCGAGCAACGTCGATGACGCGCAAGGCGTCGATCTGCCCGACTTGCGGCTGTTTGTGTTCGCGCTGTTTTTTATCTTCGGTGGCATCACCAGCCTGAACGACGTGATTATTCCCAAGCTGAAGGACCTGTTCACGCTCAGCTATGCGCAAGCCTTGCTTGTCCAAACGGCATTTTTTGCGGCGTATTTTGTCTTTTCTATTCCGGCAGCGGCGATTGTGCGGCGGGCAGGCTATATGCGGACCGCAGCCATCGGGCTGTTGACGATGACCTGCGGGTGCCTGTTGTTCATTCCCGCATCGCAATCCGGACGGTTTGAACTGTTTCTGGTCGCGCTGTTTGTGCTCGCCGCGGGGATTACGACGGTACAGGTGGTCGCCAACCCGCTGATCTCGCTGCTCGGCGCACCGCGCACCGCGCATAGCCGGTTGACGTTCGCGCAAGGGTTCAACTCGCTGGGGACGACGGTGTTTCCTTATGTCGGATCAGTGCTGATCCTGGGTGGGCTCGCCACTGTCAATGCCGCGTCGCTGACCGGCGCCGCGCTTGACGCCTATCGTACCGAGGAAACGCGGGTGGTGGTGTACACCTATCTTGGTCTGGCCGCCGCGCTGGTGGTCGTCGCAGGCGTCGTGTGGAGCCGCCGCCACCGGCTGACCGAGGCCCCGGCAGAAACCGGCAGCATCCTGCGCGCGTTCGATTTGCTGGCGCGGCCGCGTTTTGGCATCGGGGCGGCCTGCATCTTTTTGTACGTTGGTGCAGAAGTCGCGATCGGGTCGTTGATCGTGAACTATCTGATGCTGCCGGGGACACTGGGCCTGGCCGAACAGGCGGCGGGCAAGCACGTGTTTTTTTATTGGGGTGGTGCCATGATCGGCCGGTTTATCGGGGCATACGCGCTTCGGCTGATGTCGCCGGGCAAAATCCTGGCCGGGGTGGCGACGGGATCAAACACCCTTATCCTGCTGTCTGCAAATTCGACAGGGGCGGTGGCCGGCTGGTCATTGCTGGCGATCGGGCTGATGAATTCGATCATGTTCCCGACAATCTTCAGCCTGGCGAGCGAAGGGCTGGGGCCGCGCGCGCCCGAGGGATCGGGCGTCATTGCCATGGCGATCGTCGGCGGCGCAATCATCCCGCCGCTGACCGGGCTGATCGCCGATGGCAGCAGCTTGCAGTTCGCGCTGATCCTGCCCGCAGCCTGTTACGCGATCATCGCCGGATACGGCCTTTACGCGCGAAAACCCGCCGCGCCACAGCGCTGACGCCGACAATGCGGATCGCGCGGGCGGCCTGGCGTCAGCGCAAGGGCATCACCCCTATGCCGGGCAGGTGCTGGCCAATAACGATGCGTTTGCCGCCAGCGTCGCGGTAACCGCATATCCGACCGCGTCTCAAGAAACGCCATGAACCCAAGTTTTATGAAAGACTTTGTCGCTGCGAGAGCGTGATTTGGTGACCCCTACGGGAATCGAACCCGTGCTTCAGCCGTGAAAGGGCCGCGTCCTAACCGCTAGACGAAGGGGCCATTGCCGGGCGTGCCGGTTGGCGTGGAAAAATCGCGTAGGCAAATGATGGCGCGCGGTCAACCCGGTCTATCGTCCATTTGGCGATGGCACACCGCCTGCAGCTTATTTCCGTCAGGGTCGCGCACATAAGCGCCGTAATAATGGGGGTGATATTGCGGGCGCAGACCGGGTGCGCCCTCGTCGCTGCCGCCATGGGTGAGCGCGGCGTGGTGGAATGCATCAACGCTTGCACGATCGGGCGCGATGAAGGCGGCGTGGGTGCCGTTGCCGGTGGTGGCGGGGTTGCCGTCAAAAGGCGGCACCACGAATAATTTGGGCCCGGTCATGGTGCCGAACACCAATGTGCCAGGCAATGTAAAAGGGGATGTCAGGCCCAGCGTTGGCATGACCGCATCATAAAAGCGCCGCGCGCGTTCCAGATCATCGGTGCCCAGGGTGATGTGGCTGAACATGGCCTTCTCCTTTTGCTCACCCGTCAATCGGCCCAGGCGGCGTCATCTAGGTGTATTTCAGCGGCTGGCCGTGATGACCAGTCGTCGATTTTGGCGCGCCCGGCGATCCACAGGCGGCGGTGCGGGGCTGCCCCCAGCAATGCCAGCCCCAGCGGCGTTTCAGCCTGGCGGAAGGCGACAGTCTTGATGCTTTTGCCGTCATCGCCCGCAACCACGGCGCGGACATGGCCGTTGCCGACGATATCGGCCTTGATCACGCGCACCGGCCCTGCCGCCACGCGCGGCGCTGGCCAGCCCATGCCGTAAGGGCCGCCCTGCTCCAGTGCGGTGACCAGAGCCGGGGTAACGCCGCCGGGCGCGACCAGCGCGTCGACCAGCAACGCACGGTCGCCGGTTGACCTTGCAACGCCCTCCGCCAGTCGGCCTTCAAGAAAATCGCCAAAACCGTCGATCTGGTCGGCGGCAATCGTCAGCCCAGCCGCCATGGCGTGGCCACCGCCCGCCACGAGCAGCCCGTTTTCCTTTGCCGAGAGCACCGCCTGGCCCAGATCAACGCCTGAGACGGACCGGCCCGATCCCTTGCCCACGCCCGCGTCATCCAGCGCGATCACGATGGCGGGCCGCCCGAATTTTTCCTTCAGCCGCCCCGCTACAATGCCGATCACGCCGGGATGCCAGCCTTTGCCTGCGACGATGATGACGGCGCGGTTGGCCTGCCCGGTTGCCATTGCCTCGGCGGCCTGCTGCACATCGCCTTCGATGGTGCGGCGTTCTTCATTCAGCCGGTCAAGCTCTGCTGCAATCAACCGCGCTTCATCGGGGTCGCTGGTGGTGAGCAGTCGCACGCCCAGATCGGATTTGCCCACGCGCCCGCCCGCATTGATTCGCGGCCCAAGTGCAAAACCAAGATCAGTCGCGGTTGGCGCACGGGTAAGGCGTGATGCCTCAAGCAGCGCGTTCAGGCCGATGTTGCGGCGCGCCGCCATCACCTTCAGCCCCTGCGCCACAAACGCCCGGTTCAGCCCGCGCAATGCCGCCACATCGGCGACAGTACCCAGCGCGACGATATCGAGCAGATCGAGCAATTTGGGTTCGGCCCGGCTGGTAAATAATCCCCGCGCGCGAAGCGTCCGGATCAGCGCGGCCCCCAGCAAAAACGCCACGCCCACAGCCGCCAGATGGCCGTGCGCTGCGCCTTCGCCCTCATCCAGCCGGTTGGGGTTCACCACCGCATAAGCCAGCGGCAGGGTGGTTGCGCATTTGTGATGATCGACCACGATCACGTCCACACCCGCCTCTCGCGCCATTTCCAGCGCCTCAAAAGCCTGTGCCCCGCAATCGACCGTGACGATCAGCGAGGCTCCCCCGGCCGCGATTTTCACCAATGCCTCGCCTGACGGGCCATATCCCTCCATCAGCCGGTCCGGGATATATGCGCTCGCCGCCAGTCCCAATTGCCGCAGCAACAGGATCATCAACGCAGCCGAGGTGGCTCCGTCCACATCATAATCGCCAAAAATCGTCACCTGTTCCTGGGCCAGCACCGCAGCGGCAAGCCGTTCTGCCGCGCGGTCCATATCGCGAAAGATCGACGGATCGGGCATGAAGCCACGGATGCTGGGCAGTCGGTGCGCCTCCAGCGCGTCCCGCGGGCAACCGCGCGCCATCAGCAACTGCGTCACCAAATCGTCGGGCGAATAATCGGGGTCGCGTGCGTCTGCGCTTAGCGCGCGCCAGCGCCAGGGCTGGCCAAGGATCGATTGGGTAATGTTGAGGACGGTATTCATCCTAGCGACCCTAGCGGCTCTAACCCGTCGACGGAACCGCGCGATGCGCCCAGTGGACTTTGCCGCCATCTTCGATGAACAAGGGGCGGTTGCGGGCGCCGTGGCCCGTTGATGATCAAAGGCGTCACCTTGCCCGAATTACCCAGCAGCCCAGCCAATTCTGCCTTGCTATGGGCACCGCCAATGGCCCCGGCGGTGCCGCGCGACCTATGCACTGATTGCGGCATTTCGCGCACGCCCGAGCATAAGCGCTGCGGCACCGCTTGCCAGTTCATCAAGCCCGATTATCCGGCGATGGAAACGCTGGTGCATGGCCGCCCACGTGACGCTGCCAAGGGGGATGAGCTGTTTTTCGGCCCCTATCGCCGGATGCACCGTGCGCGGCTTGGCAAGGCGCTGGCGGGCGCGCAGTGGACCGGCATCACCACGCGGCTGGGCGAGAAACTGCTGGAAACCGGCGCGGTTGATGCCGTGCTGACGATGGCGCCCGATCCTGATGATCGCTGGAAGCCGGTGCCGGTGCTGGTAACCAAGACGGCGGGAATGGCGCAGGTGCGGGGCATGCGGATGGGCTATGCACCGCTGCTCGCGCTGCTCCAGCCAGCGCGTGATGCCGGGTATAAACGGATCGCGGTGATTGGCATTCCGTGCCAGGTCCATGCGCTCCGCAAGATTGAGGCAAGTCTGGGGTTTGAGCGGGTGTACGTTATCGGCACGCCGTGTTCCGATAATACCACGACCGAGCGGTTCCATGAATTTCTGGCGCTGCTGGCGGATGATCCCGACAGCATTACCTATCTGGAATTTCGCGCCGATTATCATGTCGAACTGCGCTTTACCGATGGCCGGGTGAAGGCGATCCCGTTCCTGCAATTGCCGATATCGAAACTGCCGCCCGATTTCTTCCCGCTCACCTGCCGAACATGCGTTGATTACACCAATGTGCTCGCTGATCTGACGGTGGGGTATATGGCGGGCGAGGGCGAGCAGTGGCTGGTCGTGCGCAATGATCGCGGTGAAGAACTGGTGTCGCTGCTGGGCGATGAGGTGCAGCTTGCCCCGCCCGGCAATGCCGGCAAGCGCGCGAGCGCGGTGAAGGGCTTCATCATGAATGTGGAGCGCGCCGCCGGGGGCCTGCCGCGACGCCGGATGCCCGAATGGGTGCGGCCGATTGTGGGCTGGCTGATGCCGCGGTTTGGCCCGCGCGGTCTAGAATTTGCGCGCACACGCGTTGAGATGAAGGCGGCTGAAACGGTGGTGCATTTGCGGCGCGAGCGGCCACGGCGGATGAAATCAATGATCCCGGCGCATATCTGGGCGCTGGTTGCCCCCTATGATCTGGTGCCCGGCGAGGGTGAATTGCCTGCGGCAAAGGCGGATATCGCCGCCGAGTCCTGAATCTGGCCACCCACGCGCCAAGGCCGCCAAGGGGCGCTGTTGTGCGGTGGCTGGATTGCGTTAACCAAGTTGCATGTCGGCGCGGGGTGATTCGATCAGGGCTACCGTGCGCCGCCACGCCAGGCGGTGGCTTGCGTGTCTTGCGTTGCTGGCCAGTGCGGGCATCAGCGACGCGCAGTCGAGTATCGCGTCTGTCGATCCGCTCAGCATCGCCGATGATGATTTTGCCCGCCAGCGCGACCCCGCTATTTGGCGCGGCCTGGCGGTGCAGCGGATCGTATTTACCGAAGGGGCGGCCACGTGGCGGTTCTGGCGGATCAGCAATACCGCCCAGCCCGATGGCCCATTATGGGTGGTGACGCATGATAACGAGAATGCCACTTTTGCCGCCGCGCTGAATGCTGTCAAAAGCTGGGGCGGGGTGGCGATGGTTGTCGATACGGGCCCGTCCGACACGCGCTACGCGGCGCGCTTCAATGCTGATGTGGCGGGGACGCCGATTGATCCCAACCGGCATTTCTTCGATGCTAATCCCGGCTTTGTGGCGCGAATGCTGGCCGATCTGGGCGATCCGCCCCGGTTGATCGTCGCGCTCCACACCAATTCGCCCGATTTTGATCCCAACCTTTCCGATTGCCCCGCTGCACGACCGGGCCGGGGCGCGATTTCGGTTGAGCTATGCAACAGCCGGTATCAGCCGCGCGCGGCGCGGGTGCGGGTGTGGCCGTTTGACGATGCAGACAGCCTGATGCTGCTGCCCTTCCTCAATGGGCGCGCGCGCCGATCTGCGCCATGCAGCGCGCTGCTGGCGCAGACGGATGCGAACCTGGTGTTTGAACGGGTCGCGATCAGCGATGGATCGCTGTCCAACTATGCCGCCCAGCACGGCCTCGCCTATGTCAACATTGAGACTGAGGAGCGCGGGTCCACCGACTCCGGCATCGCGCTGGCCCGCGACCGATTGGTGAACATGATCGACATGGTTATGCAGCGCTGTGGGCCGGTGCCGGGCGTGGCGTTGCGGGTGGCGCGGGGGCGGTAACGGCCCTCAGCTTTTATCCGTGAAGCGCTTTACCTTGACGGGCAAATCCTTGCCCTTTGTCCGCCGCGAGGGCACTTGAACCGGGTTTTTTTTCTTCCACGCCGCCCATGTCATTGGGCCATCGGGGGTGTCGATCATCTGATCGTCGAGTGAATCGCTCACGGCGCGGGCTTCCTTTGGCGAAAGGGCCAGGTGACGATGCCACCCGCGAACAGCGCCCACCAGAAGATGACCGGCTGAAACGCCAGGCGCGGGGCGTGATAGGCCCAGCTGAGTTTTACGCCGCCGATGACAACACCTTCAACGGCATGTTTGATGTTTGCAGGGAACACGCAGACCGCATAGGCGGCCAGCCCCCAGGCGGCGGCGCGGCGGAATTGGCCGGTCATCAGGCCGACAGCGCCTGCAATTTCAGCCACGCCGGTCAGCAATATCACTTCGCACGGATAGGGCACCCAATCGGGCACGATCGGCAGAAAACCGCCGGGCGAGCGCAAATGGACGATGCCGACGAACAGATAGGCGGCGGCAAGAAGCCAGCGCAGCACGGTGCGGACGCGTTCGGTGTCATTCATTATTATTCAACCTCTACAACAGGTTGCACGGCACCAACATGTGCTTCACCGCGATCTTTGGCGAGCTTCACTTGTCGGTGGCGTTCGGCATAGCCGGCCCGCTGATCTGCATCGCGGGTGGCGGCGCAGGCAGGGCAGCTTACCCCCTCGACATAGTCCGGCGATTGGCGATCTTCGGCGCTGATCGGCATGCGGCAGGCCCGGCACAGATCGTGGGTGCCCGGTGCCAGGCCGTGGCCCACCGCAACCCGTTCATCGAAAACGAAACATTCGCCCTGCCAGCGGCTTTCGGCAGGGGGCACATGCTCAAGATATTTCAGGATGCCGCCCTTCAGGTGATAGACCTGATCAATCCCTTCCGCCTTCAGAAACGCCGTCGCTTTTTCGCAGCGAATGCCGCCGGTGCAGAACATTGCGACCTTTTTTGTACCGATTTCGGCGCGATTTGCGCGAAACCAGTCAGGAAATTCACTGAAACTGCGCGTTTTGGTGTCAATTGCGCCGGAAAAGCTGCCAATTTTCACTTCATAATCGTTGCGGGTATCGATCACGATCGTGTCGGGCGCATCGATCAGCGCGTTCCAGTCGGCGGGCGCGACATAGTGCCCGACATCGGCGAGCGGATCGATATCGGGCTGGCCCATCGTCACGATCTCGCGTTTCAGCCGCACCTTCATCCGGTGGAACGGCATGGTCGCCGCCGATGAATATTTCACCTCGATATCAGCGCAGCCCGGCAGCGTGCGGATGTGCGCCAGCACCGCCGCGATGCCCGCGCCCGTGCCCGCAATCGTGCCGTTAATCCCTTCACGCGCGAGCAGGATGGTGCCCTTGATGCCCTGCCCATCGCATGCGGCGAGCAACGGCGCGCGCAAGGCGGCTGGATCGTCGAACCGGGAAAAGCGGTACAGGGCAGCAACGGTGATCATTTGGGAAAGGTCACCGCCCACCAGGCATCAAACGCCGCGCGTTCAGCCGCCGTCAGGTGCAGCCCGATTTTGGAGCGCCGTAACAGCGCATCTTCGGGGGTGCGCGCCCATTCGCGGTCGTGCATCCAGCGTGCCTCAACCTCGGTCAGCCCGCCGCCCAGATCACGGCCCATCGCCGCTGCATCGCTGATCCCGTCGAGCAGCTGGTGCAGCATCGACCCATAGGCGCGCGCCATGCGGTGCGACCGGTCGTTGCCCAGAAACGGCCAGGTCGCGCGCACTTTGGCGAGGAACGCGCCGAAATTGCCGATATCGCCGCCCGGAAAGGGCCGACTGCCGGTAACGGGCCGAACGCGACAGCCCATGGGGTGCGCCAGTTTCGCCACCGCTTCCTGCGCCAGATGCCGCGCCGTGGTGATCTTGCCGCCAAAGATAGACAGCAATGCCGGGCCGTTGGTGTCGAGTTCCAGCACATAATCGCGCGTCACCGCCTTGGCCTCGCTCGCCCCGTCATCATATAATGGCCGTACGCCGGACCAGCTGGAGGTAACGTCAGCAGGCCCCACCTGTTTCACAAAATGCCGGTTCACCGCTTCACACAGATACGCGATTTCGTCCGCATCGATCACCGCATCCTCGGGCGCGTCGACGGGCACATCGGTGGTGCCGATTTCGGTCGATCCGTTTTCGTAGGGAATGGCAAACACGATCCGGCGATCGGGCTGCTGCAGGATATAGGCCTGATCGCCGTCAAACAGGCTTGGCACCACGATATGGCTGCCCTTGATCAGCCGCACGCCGCTGGCCGCATTCACGCCCAGCTTGCCGAGCATCTGGTGCACCCATGGCCCCGCTGCGTTCACCATGCCGCGCGCCGCAATCTCGCGCCCGTCGGATAGGGTGGCGCGCCACAAATCCCCTTCGCGGCGGGCGGATACCAGCGCGGTCTGGACGATAATCTCCGCGCCATTGGCGGCGGCGTCCACCGCGTTCAGCACCGTCAGCCGGGCATCATCCACCCAGGCATCAGAATAGACGAACCCCTTGCGCCCCCCCTTTAGCGGATCGGTGAAGCCGGTATCGCTCCCCCGCAGCCCGCGTGATCGCGGCAGCGACATGCGCCCGCCCAGAAAATCATACAGCAGCAGCCCCAGCCGCACCAACAGCCACGGCCGGACGGCATTTTCATGCGGCAGCACGAATTGCAGCGGATAGATGATGTGGGGCGCGGCCTTGATCAGCCGTTCGCGCTCGCGCAGCGCCTCTGCCACCAGCTTGAACTCATAATATTCCAGATAGCGCAGGCCGCCATGGATCAGCTTGGTCGATGCTGATGAGGTTGCGCCTGCAAGATCGCCCTTTTCAACAAGCACCACCTTCAGGCCATTCAGCGCCGCCTCTCGCGCAATCGCTGCGCCGTTGATTCCGCCGCCGATGATAAGGAGATCATATGTCACATCTGTCCGATAGCTTGGCTACGCCACTTCGCACAGAAGGAATTTGCCAGAAGGAATTTGCCAGAAGGATTTGGTACTTCGCCCACAACCGCCTATTCCGTGGCGATGCCCAAATTCATGCCCAAGCCGACTGGCAGCCTGCCCACACCCAAACAAATCCTCGATTTCATCGCTTCTGCTGAAACCAGCGTTGGCAAGCGCGAGATTGCCAAGGCGTTTGGCCTGCACGGCGCAGAGAAAATCGCGCTGAAGGCGTTGTTAAAGGACATGGCCGATGAGGGGCTGATCGATAGCGCCCCCGGTCGCGCATTTCATCAGATGGGCGGGGTGCCCAAGGTTACCGTGCTGCGCATCACCGATGTGGGGGATGACGGCCAATGCTGGGCGGTGCCCGAAAGCTGGCAGGCGGATACGCCCGCGCCGCGGCTGCGCGTGCGGGAAAAGGGGCGGCGCGGCGCGCTGGGCATTGGCGACCGGATTTTGGCGCGGACGGAGGAGGCCGGGAATGGCTGGATCGCCCATCCGCTGAAATCGCTCGCCAAGGGTGAGGAGCTGATTCTGGGCGTGCTGCGCGAAGAAGGCGGCAAGCTGTGGCTGATCGGCGTCGACAAGCGCGAACGGCGTGAACATCAGGTGTCCGATGCGGGCGGGGCGAACCCCGGCGATCTGGTGTTGGCAGAAAAAACCGGCCGCCCGCCGCGCATCACCGCGCGGGTAACGCAGGTGCTGGGCGATCCATTTGCCCCGCGCAGTTTTTCGATGATCGCCATTCACAAGCTGGGCATCCCGGTGGAATTTGCACCTGAGGCGATTGCGGAAGCAGCCGAGGTGGCACGCCAACCGCTGGGGGAGACCCGCGAAGACCTGCGCCATTTGCCCATTGTCGCCATCGATCCGGAGGATGCCCGCGACCATGATGATGCCGTGTGGGCCACGCCTGATGATGATCCGGACAATGCCGGCGGCTGGAAGGCGATTGTCGCGATCGCCGATGTCAGCTTTTATGTCCGCCCCGGCACGGCGATTGACAAGGAAGCGCGGCGGCGCGGCAACAGCGTGTATTTCCCTGACCGGGTGGTGCCGATGCTGCCCGAATTGCTGTCTGCCGATGTCTGTTCGCTGAAAGCAGGGGAGGACCGGGCGGCACTCGCCTGCCACCTGCAGATCAGCAAGGCCGGTGCACTGAAAAGCTGGCGTTTTACGCGCGCGGTGGTGCGGCTGACGGCGAACATCGCCTATGAGGAAGCGCAGGCGATGGTGGATGCGCATGAAAGGGCAGGGGCACCCCCTTCTCCCCTCCCGCTTGCGGGAGGGGCTGGGGGTGGGTCCGAAGCAGCCTCAACCGCCAAGCTTGGGGAAAGCGCGGGCCCACCCCCAACCCCTCCCGCAAGCGGGAGGGGAGAGATTCTTGCCGCCCTGCTGCCCCTCTGGTCCTGCTGGCGTGCGCTGGCCGCAGCCCGGGAGAAGCGCGCGCCGCTTGATCTTGATCTGCCCGAACGGCGGGTGGTGCTCGATGAAACGGGGCGGATCATGTCGGTTGCGCCGCGTGAACGGCTGGATGCGCATAAGCTGATTGAGGAATATATGATTGCCGCCAATGTTGCGGCGGCCAAGGCGCTGGAGAAGAAAAAGGCGCCCGTCATGTACCGCGACCATGAACCGCCCGCCCGCGAAAAGCTGGTCGCGCTGAAGGATTATCTGAAAACCTTTGGGGTTGAATTCGCGCTGGGGCAGGTGGTGAAGCCATCCACCTTCAACCATGTGATCGACCGGATCGGCGACAGTGATTTTCGCCCGCAGGTGATGGAGCAAATTTTGCGCACGCAAACCCAGGCCTATTATGCGCCGGGCAATCACGGCCATTTCGGGCTGGCGCTGGGCAGCTATGCGCACTTTACATCGCCTATCCGGCGTTATGCCGATCTGATCGTCCACCGATCGCTGGTGGCCGCGTATAAACTTGGGCCCGGCCCGCTGGCTGAAGCCGACGCCGCATCGATGGACAAGATCGGCGAGAGCATTTCGATGCTCGAACGCCGCGCGATGGAGGCGGAGCGGGACACGGTTGATCGCTATGTCGCCGCTTATCTGGGAGAGCGGGTGGGCGATGTGGTGGATGTGCGCATAACGGGCGTGCAGAATTTCGGCTTTTTTGCCACTGTGGAGGGCATTGGCGGCGACGGGCTGATGCCGGTGCGTGACATTGGCCGCGAGTATTTCCGCTATGATGAGGCTGCCAAGGCGCTGATCGGTGAGCATAGCGGCGATGTTTTTTCCAGCGGCATGCGGCTGCAACTGCGACTGGCCGAAGCAAACCCCGTTACCGGCGCGCTGCGGTTTGAAATGGTGGACGGCAAAGGCAGCAGCGGCGGCGCGCACCCGGCAGGGGATCGACCGAAGCGGATCATCAAGCATCGCGGCCGACCGGCGAATATCCGCCATCAGGGAAAAAAGCGCTGATACGGGCTTTGGGTCTATTGCCGATCAGCAACCAAATGATACGTATCGTTGCAAGACGAGCGCGCAAAAGCGTGCCATGAAGACACCATAGCCTTGGAGGGTGATGTGGGAGCAGCAGCAGCGATGGTCGCGCGAGCGCGGCGCAACGTCATCTCGCATTTCATGTCGTGCGATGCGGTGTCGGCTGCAAAGGCGGTCAGCTACACGCCGAGGCGGCCTGTCGAACGCCGCATGCTCGATCGTTATGTCCGCTCAGGCGTGATCGTGCCGACCAAGGGGTCGGCCTATTTTATCGATGTCCCAAGCTATGGTTCGTACAGCAATAGCCGCAAGCGCAATGTGGGCGTGGCGATGGCGCTGCTTGCGCTGGTTGGCGGCGCAGTCGTTGGGATTATGGGGTAGATATGGCAATGGCCCCCATGTCTGGTGCGCGGCGCTCCACCATTGAAACCGCCGCGCTGGATCGCACCCGGCGGCGGCTGGCGCAGGTCTTTATGGCCAATCACGCGCTGTCACCCGAAGATGCCATTGCGTTCAGCACGACCAATGCGGCCGATGAAAAGGTGTTCGCGCGGATGCTGCGCACCGGCATGGTCCGCGATGCCGGGCGCAACCGTTTCTACCTCGATCTGCCCGCCTATCATGCGCAGATTAACCGCCGCCAGCGGCTGAACGCGGTGATTACGATTGTGCTGGCGGTTGTGGTCGCACTGCTGGCGACCCGGTTTTACGTTTAGGGCGGGTTGGTAAGGCGGGGTGGCGGGCGGGCTGACGAATACCTCGCCAGCCCCCCAGCTGCTCACGCTGCCGTAAAGGTCAGCCCGGCCTTGTCGATCAGCCGCTTGCGCAGCGCATCGCCCATGATCGCGCCGGGCGTCCAAATGCCGCCCTTGGCACCGGCCACGTCCTGCACCAGGCACAGCGCGCTTTCGGCGATCATCTTGCTGGTGGATCCGTAACCGGGATCACGATCACCCGTCACCACCGCGTCGATGCGCTGACCGTCGGCCATTTCGCCGATGAACAGCACGTCATAATGGCCCGCGTCGCGTTCTTCTTTCGATGGGCCTTCGCCGGGCTTGGGGCCCTTGTCGCCCGAAAACGGGTTCATCTTGGCGAGCGCTTCTGCCGCCGCCTTGCCCATGTCGCCGAGACCTGCAACGACCATTTCATCATAGACGAAATCCGCGCCGTAAGATTGGCTAAGCAGGAAATTGGTGCGGTGGACGTTCTTGGTGTTGATCGCCGCCATCACGAACGGCGCGACCCAGCTGTCGATCGCCTTGTCATATTCGGGTAGCATGCCGGTGGGCTGGCTTGGCCCCTTGAAGCCCGGCGTCAGCGCAAACGGGTTGGTCAGTACCCCGATCAGCGAAGGATTGCGCGCGGCAGCGGCCATCGTCGCCTTCAGGCTGGCAGCGGTGCCGCCGGAAAAGGTGCCCTTCATCGTGCGCACCCGGCATTTAACGCGGGGGGCGGGCATGCCGAACTTAGCCTTTGCCGCTTCCTGCAGTGTCAGCACGCCCAGATCGAACGGGATCGAATCAAACCCGCATGAAAACACGATGCGCGCACCGGTTTCCTGCGCCTTGGCGTGATGTTTTTCGATCATTTCGGCCATCCACGCAGGCTCTCCGCACAGATCGACATAGGCGGTGCCGGTTTCGGCGCATGCCGCTACCAGATCGCTGCTATAGAGCTGGTACGGGCCGACCGTGGTCAGGATCACCGTGGCGCGGGCGCACATGGCGCGCACGCTGGCGGCGTCATCAGCATCGGCGGTGACGAGCGGGGTATCGGCAGGCGCGCCAATCAGGTCGCGTACCTCCTCAAGCTTGGCGAGCGAGCGGCCGGCCATCGCCCATTTGGGCTTGTCTGCACCGGGATACGCCACCGCAAGATATTCGGCGACCAATCGGCCGGTATAGCCCGTTGCCCCATAAACGATGACGTCGAATTCGCGTGCCATGGTCGTCTCTCCCTTGATTTCCCTCTCCCTAAAGGGAGAGGATACCGAAGCTTGCGAGCTTGCTCACCAACTCCGACTAGGCAGCAAGCTGCCAAGTCTGCGTATCCTCTCCCTCAAGGGAGAGGAGAATATACCTCACGCCGCTTGGCTGAATTGCAGGCTGGCCAGCCGGGCATAAAGCCCGTTTTGGCCGATCAATTGGCTGTGCGTGCCCGTTTCCACAATGCGGCCCTCGTCCATCACGATGATCCGCGACGCCGAACGCACCGTGGCGAGGCGGTGGGCGATGACCAGCGTGGTGCGATCCTCCATCAGCCGCTCGAGCGCTTGTTGCACCAGCCGCTCACTCTCGGCATCCAGCGCGCTGGTTGCTTCATCAAGCAGCAGGATCGGCGCATTGCGGAGCAGCGCGCGGGCAATCGCGACGCGCTGACGCTGGCCACCGGACAAGCGTGCGCCGCCTTCGCCCAGAAACGTATCGAGCCCGTCTGGCAGCTTGCGCAGGAATTCAGCCGCGTTGGCAGCTTCTGCCGCCTTCCAAAGCGCATCGTCGCTGGCGGACCAGTCACCATAGCGCAGGTTATCGCGCGCGCTCGCGCCAAAGATGACGGTATCCTGCGGCACCATGGCGATGCGTTTGCGGATTTCGGCCGGGTCTGCGCTTGGCAGGCCAACGCCGTCGATGCGGATCATCCCCGAATCGGGGTCATAAAAGCGCTGGATCAGCTGGAACAGCGTCGATTTGCCCGCCCCTGACGGGCCAACAATCGCCACCGTTTCCCCCGGCGCGACGGTCAACGAGAAACTGTCGAGCGCCGACACTTCCTGCCGCGTGGGATAGCGGAAGGTGACATTGTCAAACGCCACTTCGCCCAGGGCTGGCACCGGCAAGGCCACAGGATGCACCGGCGCGCAAATCTCTGGCTGTTCTGCCAGCAATTCGTTCAGCCGGGCGGCCGCGCCCGATGCGCGCAGCAGATCGCCATATACCTCGGTCAGCGCGCCGAATGATCCGGCAACGAAGCCCCCGGTGAGCACAAATGCGGTGATCGAACCGCCGGTCAGCGTGCCATTGGCGACATCGCGCACCGCATCCCACATGATCAGCACAATCGCGCCGAACAACAAACCGATGACAGCGGCGGTCATGATCGCGCGCAGGCGGAAGCGGTTCTTGGCGGTGGAAAAGCTGCGTTCGACGGCGTTTTCAAACCGGTCGCCTTCGCGCTGTTCCTGCCCGAATGCCTGAACGATTTTCATCGCGCCCAATGTTTCCACCGCGATGGAGCCGATATCAGCGACCCGGTCCTGGCTGGTGCGCGAATATTGTCGCACCCGGCGACCCAGAAACACGATCGGCAGGATGACGACGGGAATGCCGATCAGCAGCGACGCCGCCAGTTTTGGCGCCAGCGCGAAGAGATAGATCACGCCGCCAACGCCAATCACCGCATTGCGCAGCGCGACGGAGACGGTGGTGCCAACAATCTGTTCAATGATCGCGGTATCCGCCGTCAGGCGCGATGCGATTTCGGACGGGCGGTTTTCTTCAAACCATTTCGGATCAAGCCGTAACAGGTTGCGGTGCACCGCCACGCGCACATCGGCAACGGTGCGTTCCCCCAGCCACGACACAAAATAGAACCGCACCGCCGTTGCGATTGCCAGCACCAGCACCACAACGCCAAGCCCCTGGAAATAAGGGGCGATCGATGCCGGATCGCCGTTTCCGCTAAAGCCGTTATCGACCACCAGCTTGAACGTGGCGGGGATATACAGCGTCGCGCCAGCGGCAAACACCAGCGCGATCACCGCAATGGTGATCTGCAGCGGGTATTTTGAGGCAAATCCCCAGACCATGACCAAGCTGGAAAGTTTGCGGCGGGGTTCGGGACCAGTGGTGGCGGCAGCGGTAGCGACGGGGGTGTCGGCGGCTGCGGGGGCGGGTGTCGTTGTGGATGCTTCCATGATCGCTGGCCTCTAGCACCGGCGTCCGCTGCCCTCAACGTCAATCACGAATCAACTGGCATGCCCCCTGCCATCATATTGACGCACGCCATTGCTACTGCAGTGCAGCATGTTAATGCATTACCAGTATACGGTCATATGATCGATTTGGTTTTTAAGGGACGTCCATGCTCTACAATGCATATGAAATGCAGCGCTCCATGCTCGCCGGGGCCAGCGCAATGGCTGATTTTGGCGCGAACATGCTCCAGAATCCGGCCAATCCCTTCGCCTATTTCGGCGGTGGCCCGGTGCTCGGATCGGCGCTGGAGGTGTTCGCCCATGCCGCAGCGCCGCGGGGCAAGCCGGCGTTCGGGCTCGATTCGACCGTCATCGACGGGAAAACAGTGGCGATTGATGAGCAAATTGTGCTCCGCAAACCCTTTGGCCAGCTAAAGCGGTTTGCACGTGAAGGCGTGACAGGGGGGCCAAAACTGCTGATCGTCGCGCCAATGTCTGGCCATTACGCCACGCTGCTGCGCGGCACGGTGGAGCGGATGCTGCCTTTTGCCGATGTGTACATCACCGATTGGCGCGACGCCAAGCTGGTGCCGCTGGCGGATGGCAAGTTCGATTTGGACGATTATATCGACTATATCATTGAATTCATGGAAACAATTGGCGCGAACGAAGGGCAGGGCGGCGTCCATATGCTTGCCGTGTGCCAGCCATCTGTGCCCTGTTATGCCGCTGCCTGCCTGATGAATGCGGACAAGAACCCGTGCCGCCCCAAAACGCTGACGATGATGGGCGGGCCGATTGACACGCGTGAAGCACCCACGGCGGTCAACACGCTGGCGACGGAACGGCCGCATAGCTGGTTCAGCCAGAATGTGATCGCAACCGTGCCGATGACCTATCCCGGCGCTGGGCGCTCGGTTTATCCCGGCTTCCTGCAGCTTGCAGGGTTCATGTCGATGAACCTGGGCAACCACATGGTTTCGCACTGGGAAATGTTCAAACACCTGGTCCAGGGTGACGAAGACAGCGCCGATCTGACCAAGGATTTCTACGAGGAATATCGCTCCGTTTGCGACATGACATCGGAGTTTTACCTCCAGACCATCGACGTCGTTTTCCAAAAACATGCGATTGCCAACGGCACCTATGTTCATCGCGGCCGCCCGGTCGACCCGGCGGCGATTACCGATATCGCGCTGCTGGCGATTGAAGGCGAACGTGATGATATTTCCGGGCTGGGCCAGACCAAGGCTGCGCTCAGCCTGGCGAGCAAGCTGCCGCTGTCACAGAAGAAGTATCTGATGGCCGAAGGGGCGGGTCATTACGGCATCTTCAACGGCAGCAAGTGGCGCAACACGGTTGCGCCCGTTGTAGAAGCATGGATCACCGCTCACCCTTGAGGTGGCGATGGCGATGGCGGCGGCTGGGGCTGGTGACTGGTTGCTAGATGCAGCTTGCCGTAATTTAGGATCAGCCGTCATTGCGAGCGCAGCGAAGCAATCCAGCCTATCCGCGAGCACGCCGCTGGATTGCTTCGCTGCGCTNNGACGATTCATATTTCAAGCACGATGCTCTAAATGCAGCCTGCGCTAAACATATTGCGGCCTGTCGATTGAAACGTGGCCCCCGCAGAGGCGGGGACACCGCACTTGTGCATAGAAAACTACGCTGGGTGGATCGCGGGTTGGGGCGGGGCGAGGCACGCCCGGCCTGCAACTACAAACCCCAAACCCAGCGCCACCCCGGCGGCTGGCACCAAGCCAGCAATCCCCGAAGGAATCGTCGCCACGGCCAGCGCCCCGCCGGTAAGCCACCACCCGGCGGCAGCGCGCATCACGCCGCCGCGCAGCAGGGCCAGCGACCAGATCGCCAGCCCGGTGAGAAGGATGACAGAGCCTGCCATGTAAAAATCGATCCCGAACATCCGGGCATCGGGGCCGATGATCGATGCCTGACCAATCATCGCTATGGTCCATCCGGATTTTCCCCAAACGCCGATCAAATCGACGGTCTGCGCAAAGATGCCGATCAGGCCGAACATCAGGCAAATGTCGATAACGGCGTAATATCCCTCCAGCCACGGACTTTCAGGGATATAGGGGATGAACGACGCGACAATGCGCAGGACGCCGCCGATGACCGCGCACCGGGCGGCAATGGTGAGGAAGCCACTCACGCCCCGGTATGCCCGGTTGGTTGGCCGGTTGATTGGCCATAGCTGACAATTTCATATTCGATGCCGTCGGGATCAAAGACATAGAAGCGGCGGCCGGGGTGGTAATCATCATGGCTGAAGGGAACGAGCCCGGCGGCCTTTGCGCGCGCCTCAACATCGCCCAGATCATCGACTTGGATCCCAACATGATTGAACGGCGCCCCCTTGGGGAAGCGCGCATCGGCGTGGATACCGTTCGGCCCGGTATAGAGGGCGATATAATGGCTTTCGCTGCCGACATGGATCGTAAAGCCGCCGTCGCGCGCCGGGCCGCGCCACCGTTCGTGCCAGCCGAACACCTCGGCCAACAGCCGCGCGGTGCGCTCGGGATCGCTGACGACCAGGTTGATATGTTCGATAAAAGCTGTGGCCATGACGTGTCTCCGCAAGGGGTCGATTCGGGTTGACACGCGTGGTTTTGCGACCTCAACCTTAGTTGAGGTCAAGCTGCTTTTTTTGGAAGGGCGTGCGCGGCGATGCGATCAAGCGATTTACTGGCGATTGGCGATTTGGCGGCGCGGGCGGGCGTCTCGGTATCGGCGATCCGTTTTTACGAGGCGAAGGGGCTGCTCAACCCGTGGCGCAACAGCGGCGGACAACGGCGTTTCCTGCGCGCTGACATCCGGCGACTGTCGTTCATCCTGATCGCGCAGCAACTGGGCCTGACGATCGACGCAATTCGCACCGAACTTGCCAAACTGCCCGATGGACGCACCCCGACGGCGAAGGACTGGACCAAGATGAGTACCGGCATCCGCGCAGTGATTGACGAACGCATCGCGACGTTAACCCGCACCCGCGAACTGCTCGACGGATGCATTGGCTGCGGGTGTTTGTCGCTGGAGCGGTGCGCGTTGTACAACCCGGGTGACCGGGCGGGCAAGCGCGGGGCGGGGGCAAGATATGTGCTGGGGGATGTGGTGGAGCCCGCTTAACGTGATTTACGTACCGAAACCTACCAAGCGTGCTGACTCGCTTTGCGCGTAATAATGCTGCGGCAGGGCGATCACTTTTTGTTCCTGCAATGCAAATCGATCTGATAAGCTGGCTTCGACGGCAATAGTGCCGTCGCAACAGAAAGGTCAGAAGATGTCCTTGACCGATCTGTGTCTGTTCTTAGGCGTCCTGATTGCGTTTGCGACACTTGTCGTAAAGGTAATCGAGGTCGCTAGAAAAGACTGACACACGGGCGGGGCGCGGTCTGACAGCCGCGCCCCAAACGTTTGAGCCCCGGTCGCTGACACAACCGGGGCTCACAGAAAGGCAGATGTCCTCGCCTGTCTGTTAGATACATCTAACAGTGGTAAAAATCAATTACAGAACCTCAAACAACCCGGCCGCGCCCTGGCCACCGCCAACGCACATCGTGATGACGACATATTTCGCGCCGCGACGCTTGCCTTCGATCAGCGCGTGGCCGGTCATCCGCGCGCCTGACATGCCGTAAGGATGGCCAATCGAGATCGCGCCGCCGTTCACGTTGAGCAGTTCATTGGGGATGCCCAGCGTATCGCGGCAATACAGCACCTGCACGGCGAACGCCTCGTTTAATTCCCACAGGCCGATATCGTCCATCTTCAGGTTGAAGCGTTCGAGCAGCGCGGGGATGGCATAGACGGGACCGATGCCCATCTCGTCAGGCTTGGTGCCGGCCGCTGCCATGCCGATATAGCGACCCAGCGGGGTGAGACCGCGCTTGCTGGCGAGCGATTCCTCCATCAACACGCTCGCCGACGCCCCGTCGGAGAGCTGGCTGGCATTGCCCGCCGTAATCGTCATGTCGGGGCCAAGAACGGGCTTCAGGCCGCTCAGGCCGACCAAGGTCGTATCGCCGCGATTGCCCTCGTCCTTGGTCACGGTCACTTCGTGATGCGTGACTTCCTTGGTTTCCTTGTTGGTCATCGCCATCGTCGCGGTGACGGGCACGATTTCGTCATCGAACTTGCCGGCGGCTTGCGCTGCAGCAGTGCGCATCTGCGATTGAAAGCTATATTCGTCCATCGCCTCGCGGCTGATATTGTAGCGCTTGGCAACAACTTCGGCGGTTTGCAGCATCGACATGTACACATCGGGGTGCATCGCCAGCAATTCACGGTCGGGGGCGACGCGCATTTCGGGCGTTTGCACCATCGAGATGGATTCGCAGCCACCCCCGATCGCCACGTCCATATTGTCGACGATGATCTGCTTGGCGGCAGTGGCGATGGCCATCAGGCCGCTGGCGCATTGGCGATCCATTGACTGGCCCGACACGCTGATCGGCAACCCGGCACGGAGCAGCGCGTTGCGCGCGATATTGCCCGCCTGCACGCCCTGCTGGAGTGCTGCACCCCACACCACGTCCTGCACTTCGGCCCCGTCAATCCCGGCGCGCTCAACGGCGGCCTTGATGGCGTGGCTGGATAAAGTGGGCGAGGGCAGGTTGTTGAACCCGCCGCGATAGGCGCGGCCAATGGGGGTGCGGGCGGTGGAAACGATAACGGCTGAACGCATGGCTTATTCTCCTTTGGCAGCCGGGAATCGGGCTGCATTGGGTTCGAGGGGAAGATCGAGCGCACCGCAGATCAGCGATACGCCGTGATAAAAACCGACAAGCTGGATGACCTCCAGTGCCTGGGGCTCGTCAAAATGCGTTTTGATCGCTGCCCATTCGGCATCGGTGAGCTTCTTATGGTCGATCAGCGCGTCGACCGTAGCGATCAGCACGCTTTCCTCAGCCGACCAAACCGGATCACCTGCGTTGCTGTGGACGGTCGCGTAAATCTGGGCATCGTCCATGCCGATATGCGGGGCGAAACCGGCGATATGGACCCCCCATTCATATTCATTGCCGCATTTAGCGCAGGTTCGGTCGACCACGATTTCACGCTGACGCATCGATAACGGACTGGCCTTGTCGAGCAGCGATCCGCCGCTGAACTTGCCCCAGGCGCGATCATTGGTGGCAAGCGTGGTGAACAGCACCAGCGGCTCTGCACCGCGCATCAGCACCTTCATCTGCGCGTCGAATTCGGGCGGATAGGGTTTGGCGAGGGGGGCGATGCGGGGCATGTGATCCGTTCTTCCCCCCTCCCGCTTGCGGGAGGGGCTGGGGGTGGGCGGGGCCGCCGATGTGACGCTTGCGGGTCCGACAGGCCCACCCCCAACCCCTCCCGCAAGCGGGAGGGGAGAAACATTCAAACGAAAATCTGGCTAATCCATTCGGCGATCATCGCGGGCTTTTCTTCCCCTTCGATTTCGACGGTAAATTCGTTGGTCTGCTGCCACTGGCCGGGGCGCTTTTCGATCAGCTCCATCAGCTTGAAACGGCCGCGCACGCGCTTGCCGGAACGGACGGGCTGCAGGAAGCGAACCTTGTTGCCCCCGTAATTGACGCCCATCTTCACGCCTTCAATCTTTGGCGCGTCGATAATCTTGGCCGACAGCACCGGCATCAGCGACAGGGTGAGAAAGCCGTGCGCGATCGTGCCGCCAAATGGGGTCATCGCCGCCATTTCGGGGTTGATGTGGATGAACTGGTGATCGCCCGTCGCGTCGGCGAACTTGTTGATCATCTCCTGGCTTACCTCAACCCAATCGGAGACCTGTTCGGTGCCAATCCGCGTTGCGGCCATTTCCTGTATGGTGATTGTCGTCACGGCATTTCCCTTCGGCCCAATTCATCGCATAGCGCGATGCGAACGATATGCCGCCCAAATAGGCCTTGGCAGTGCCCCTTGCCAAGCCTTGCTAGACCGGAAACCGCAAGATGACACCTGACGTAGCGTCGAAAGCCCGTAAATCCATGGCCGCGCTGCACCGCGCCCCCGAACCCGATGTTCTAAAACCGCTGTTGGAGCGGGCAACCGTCACGCGCGACTCGCGTGACCGGATCATGTCGGAATCGCTGGCGCTGCTGGCTGATCTGCGCGCGGCGCAGGGCAAGGGGTGGGTGAACCAGTTCCTGCAAGAATATCGGCTGAATTCATCCGAAGGCGTGGCGTTGCTGTCGCTGGCCGAAGCATTTCTGCGCGTGCCCGATCCGGAAACTGCGGATTTGCTGATTGCCGACAAGCTGGGCGATGCGGATTGGCGGGCGCACACCGGCAAGTCGAACTCAACATTGGTCAATTCGGCCACCTGGGGGCTGGTGGTTGGTCGCGCGCTGGTGGGCGAGGGCGAACAGCCGGGCGCGTTGCGCCGCCTGATATCGCGCGCTGGCGAGCCGTTCGTCCGGCAGGCCGTGGGTGCCGCCATGCGGATGATGGGCGAGATTTTCGTCATGGGCCGCACGATTGATGAGGCCGCGCGCCGCATGAAAAAGCCCGAGCATAAGGGCTTCACGGCGAGCTTTGACATGCTGGGGGAGGCGGCCCGCACGCGCGCCGATGCCGAACGCTATTTCCGCGCCTATACCCAGGCAATTGACGCGATTGGTGCAGACCCGGCGGCCGGGCATTCGATCTCGGTAAAGCTGTCCGCGCTCCACGCGCGTTATGAGGTGGCGCAATGGAATGATTGCGTGCCTGCGCTAACCGAAATGCTCGAAGCGCTGACGGTAAAAGCAGCCGCCAAGGGCATCGCGCTGACGGTGGATGCCGAGGAGAGTGAGCGGCTGGAAATGAGCCTCGACATCATCGGCACCGTTGCCGGGCTGCCCGCGCTGAAAGGCTGGGACGGCTTTGGCATGGCGGTGCAGGCATATGGCAAGCGCGCCCGCCCGGTGATCGCCTGGGCGGGTGCGCTGGGCCGCGACATGAACGTGCGTCTGGTGAAGGGCGCCTATTGGGACAGCGAGATCAAGCGGACCCAAGTGGAGGGGCTGAGCGATTATCCGCTGTTCACCCGCAAGGCCGCGACGGATGTGTCCTACCTCGCCTGCGCGCGTGACATGCTCGATGCGCCGCATATCCGCCCTGCCTTTGCCAGCCATAATGCGCTGACGGTCGCCACGATTGTCGACTGGGCAGGCAATAGCCGCGACTTCGAATTTCAGCGCCTGCACGGCATGGGGGATGGGCTGTACGAGCGGCTGGTGCGCGACCGGGGCTATCATTGCCGCATCTATGCGCCGGTGGGCGGGCACCGCGATCTGCTGGCCTATCTGGTGCGGCGATTGCTGGAAAATGGGGCGAATTCCAGCTTCGTCCACCAACTTGCCGATGAGCGGCTCAGCGAGGAGGAAATCCTGGCTGATCCGGTAGTGAAGATCGCGGCGGTGGGCGGTGCGCGCCACCCGAGCATTCCGCTGCCGGTCGATTTGTTCGGGGCGGGACGGCGGAATTCGAGCGGGCTGGATTTGGCGGATCGGGAGGTGTTGCAGCAAACAGCCATCCAGTGCTCCCGCGAAGGCGGGAGCCCAGAGCCCCAAACGGGCGCGCCTGTGGCGCTGGACCCCCGCGTTCGCGGGGGTACTGACGTTGCAGCTGCTATCGATTGCGCCGCCGCTGCCTTCCCGGCCTGGTCGGCAACGCAAGTCGAAGCCCGGGCAGCATGTCTCGATCGCCTCGCCGATCTGCTTGAGGCGCACCGCGATGAATTGATGGCGATTTGCGTTGCTGAGGCCTTCAAGACCATTCCCGATGCCCTCGGCGAGGTCCGCGAGGCCGTCGATTTCTGCCGTTACTATGCCCAACAGGCGCGCGATGGCCTGCACCCCATCGACCTTCCCGGCCCCACGGGTGAGCGCAACACATTGCGGTTGGAAGGGCGCGGGGTGTGGGCAACCATCGCGCCGTGGAACTTCCCGCTGGCAATTTTCCTTGGCCAAACCGTCGCCGCCTTGGTTGCAGGCAACACTGTTGTCGCCAAGCCAGCCCCGCAAACGCCACGCATCGCCGAATTCGCGGTGCAGCTGGCGTATGACGCCGGAGTGCCCAAGGATGCCCTCATCCTCGTCCCCGGCGGCCCCGAAGTCGGCGCAGCGCTCACCGCCGATCCGCGTATCATGGGCGTTGCCTTCACCGGCTCCACCGCAACCGCCCGCAAAATCGCGCGCGCGCTGCTGGAGGACGACAACCGCCCGATCGTTCCCCTGATTGCGGAGACCGGCGGCATCAATGCGATGATCGTTGATTCCACGGCGCTGCCCGAACAAGTGGTGGCCGATGTCGTCACCAGCGCCTTTCGCTCGGCCGGGCAGCGTTGCTCGGCGCTGCGGCTGTTGTTGCTGCAGGAGGAGATCGCCGATGGCGTGATCGAGATGCTGAAGGGCGCGATGGACCTGCTGATCATCGGCGATCCGGCTGATCCGCGTACTGATGTTGGCCCGGTGATTGATCAGGCGGCCTATGATCGGCTGATGGCGTATCGCGGCGGGCTGGGCGCGGCGGTGCTGAAAACGCTGGCAGTGCCCGATCAGGGGCTGTTTGTGCCGCCCACCTTGGTGCGGCTGGGATCGCTGGATGTGCTTGACCGTGAATGGTTCGGCCCGATCCTGCATGTGGCCACCTGGCCTGCGGGCAAGCTGGCGGAAACGATCGCGGCGGTGAACGCCAAGGGATATGGCCTGACAATGGGCCTGCACAGCCGCATCGCGCGCGCGGGCGAACTGGCAGAGGCAACCGCGACCGTCGGCAATCTATACATCAACCGGTCGATGATCGGTGCGGTGGTGGGCAGCCAGCCGTTCGGCGGCGAAGGCCTGTCCGGCACCGGCCCCAAGGCGGGTGGACCGCATTATCTGCACCGTTTCTGTGTGGAACGCGCCGTATCGGTGGACACCACCAGCGCAGGCGGCAACGCGACGCTGCTGAGCCTTGACGAGGGCGGGGTTTAGGCCTTCGGACATTTGCGATTGCCGATCGCCAGCGGACTCTGACGTCAGGCGTTCCGTGCCGCGGTTGTGCGGTATATCAAACTGCTTGCGAGCAGGACGCGATGGTCGCGGCTATGGCTTGCCCCCACCCAAGGCGCTTAGGTCGTGTAGGTCGTAACCCCATAAACGCCCGCTTTCGGCACGAAGGCTAGACGAGCGAAACTGGGTGAAAAGCGGTCAATTCAACTTCTGTTGTGTCCCCGCGAAGGCGGGGACCCAGTCTGGGCTCCCGCCTTCGCGGGAGCACAATATCAACGGTCACAATTGGGGCGAAAGCCGTCCCCACTCAATCTCCGCTGCGTTTCACATCGATGCGCTTGGCTACCTGAACCTCGGCATAGGGCATTACCATCGTGCCGTCGGGGGCGGCGGTGAAGCTGAGCTGGGTTGGATAGGCCAGCGCGATCCCCTCTGCCGCCAGTCGTTCGATAATCGCGATGCCGATATCGTGGCGCGCCTGGAAAAAGGGCGCGAGGTCGGGGGATAGCGAATCGAACTCCACCAGAAAATCATGGCTGCTTGCCGCAAAATTCAAAAAACCGGCGTGTACGAACTGGTGGCCGCCCTGCTCAATCACCGCTTGCAGCATCGCCGGTATTGCGCGCAGCCGATCAGCCGGGGTGTAGGCGGCAATCCCGATGGTAAAGCTGACCCGGCGATAGCTGCGCTGGGTGATGTTCTGGATTTCCTTGTCGAGCAATTGCTTGTTGGCGATGATCCGCTCTTCGCCCGTGCCTGACCGGATACGGGTTGATTTCAGGCCGATTTCCTCCACCGTCCCGGTTGTTGTGTCATAGGCAATCACGTCGCCGCGCCGGAATGGCCGATCAAAGATGATGGCCAGCGCTGCAAACAGATCAGCAAAAATGCCTTGCGCTGCCAGGCCAATCGCGATGCCGCCCACCCCCAGCCCGGCAACCAGCCCGGTGATGTTCACGCCCAGATTGTCCAGCACCACGATCAGCGCGACGGCGAACACCGCAAACGTCACCAGCAGCCGGATGATGCCAAGCGCGCTGTTCAGCGCCTCGCCGCTCGCCCGGCCCGTGCCGGTGTGCTGTTCAACCGCGCCCAGCACCAGCTCGCGTAGCCAGATCGCGCCCTGAAACACGGCAGCGACGGTGAACAGCGTGCGGATGGTGGTGATCACGATCAGCGGCGGATCGGCAAGATCGGCGACGGCGCGGATGGCGGCGATGATGATGAAGACGCTGCCCGTGCGCGCCAGCGTGCGGCCCAGCACTTTCCACCAGCCGATATTACCGGGGCGTTCGCGCGCGCACAGCCTGACGCCAAAGCTGCGGACGAGGTGCAGCGTGACGATCATCACGATGCCAAGCGCGGTCGCGATCAGGATGCGCGCCCAATGATCCTGCAACCACATCGCGCTTTCGGCATAGAAGCCGACCAGATCAATGTCGTAACGCGGCGTGCCGATGATGGGCGTGGCCTGATTGGCGGTCGTCATATCTGCTCCTTGGGGAAGTGCGGCGATGCCGCATGCAGTGCCGCAACGCCAGTAATTTGCGGGGCAGTCATTTGCGCGCCCCGCACACGGCAAATCGCTTCATCCGCTGTAATGCGCATTTTATCGGATCGTTCCGGAACGCGCGCGGCGATCGGCTGTTTTGGGATTACCCTTGCAGGAGAATTCCCATGAACGACATTACCAACGCCCGCGTCCTGATTCTGGCGACCGATGGCTTTGAACAATCCGAACTGTTCAGCCCGCGCGATGCGCTGATGGATGCAGGCGCCACCGTTACGCTGGCGTCGCTATCGCTTGATCCGATTCAGGGCATGCTCCACGCCGAAAAGGGGCTGACGATTACGCCCGACGCGGTGATCGACCAGGTTGACGCGGAGGATTTCGACGCGCTGGTGCTGCCCGGCGGCCTTGCCAACCCGGATGCACTGCGCCTGCAGCCGCAAGTCATCGCCATCATCCAGGCGTTTTTCGATGCCGACAAGACGGTGGCGGCAATCTGCCACGCGCCGTGGCTGTTGATTGAGGCTGATGTGGTCGATGGTCGCCGCGTGACGAGCTGGCCGTCGTTGCGCACCGATTTGGACAATGCCGGTGCCGATGTGGCCGATGAAGAAGTGGTGGTGGACGGCAATCTGATCACCAGCCGCAAGCCCGATGATCTGCCCGCCTTTAACGCCGCGCTGATTGAGGCAATCGGTGCCCAGGTCAGCGCGGCGGCATAGCGCGCTGCGCGGTGGCAAGCGCGGGTGGCAGCACGGTTCGCGGGGCGGATGCGCCTTTGCGAAACGGCTGCCACCCCGCCTCGCTGCGGCGACGCCCGACATAAGTGTCCAGTCCGATCTGCGCGCCGATCAGCATGTAAATGAACGGCTGAAACGCAATGCCCACAAACGCCGCGCCCAGCAGGTACACGATGTGCGCACTTTGCAACGCGCTGGCGAGCGGGGCGATCCAGGCCTCATCCTGCTTTGCCTTTCGGTATCGCTGGCGCAGCACCTCCATCCGGAAAACGCCGCCCAAGTTGATCATCAGCCACAATATCAGGCCGGGATAACCCTGTTCGCCCAGCATTTCGAAATAGCTGCTGTGATAGGCGCGGGCGCGATCTGATTCGGCGGTGCGCTGGATGGAAATATTGCTGCCGGTGCCTTCCACCTTCACCGTTTCGAACCGCAGTTCATTCTGCAGATATGCGTCGAACCCGCCGCCAAAGGGATGCGTCTTGGCGTAATCGATTGTCCATTTCCAAACGGCGACGCGGGTGGAGGCAGAAGTATCGCTTTGGTGGTTCTGAATCGTCTGCATGCGTTCCAGAAAAGCGGTTGGCAGGAACGGCAGCGATATGACGGGAACGGCGGCCATCAGCGCCAGATACATCAACCGCCGCTTGGCATCGCGCAGCATCAGCAAGGCCAGCAGACCGATACACACCAGCCCGGTTCGTGCCGACGTGCCGACGGGAATCAGCAGGCACGAAAAGGCGAGCGCATAGCAAAATGCCTTCACTTTCCAATCGGGACGAAAAATCGTGCCATGTTTGGCAAACCACAGCACCAGCGGCACGATACAGACAGCGACGGTGGAAATGATGCTGCCTTCATAAAGGCCGCTATTGTTCGATACGATCAGGTTCAGCTCGCCATATCCGCCACCTGAAAACAGCGTCTTGATGCCGCCAACGATGATGATCGACGATGCCGACAGGATCATGAACAGCAGCAGCGATTCGATCCGCAATTTCGTGCGCAGCGTCAGCGGCAGGAAAATCGCAAAGGCCAACGCCTTCCACACCCAATCCCATTTACCCAATGCGTCCACCGGGAAATCGGCGTTGCGGGTGGTGATGGCGCAATAGATCAGCAGCAGCAGCAGCAGCACTTGGCGCGGGGCCACGCGGGTGTCGCGCTTGTCGTCGAACATCATCCACGCACCAACCGATGCCACCACGGCGATCAGCGAAATCGGCACGCTGTTCAGCAGCATATAGGTCAGCCGCTGGGGTGAGACGATGTCGATATACACATAGGCCAGCACGAATACGAACGGGCGGCGAAGCCCCAAGCCAAACAGCGCGACCAGAAATCCGATGAATGCCAGATCACGCATCCGGCGTATCCTGCGGGCGGTTGCTGGGCTCTTTATCAAGATCGGCACGGCGCATCAGCAGGAAGGCGGCAAGCATCATCAGCCCATGCGACAGGCCAAGCGCGAAATTGTCGATCATGTCGCAAGCCCTTTCTGCCGATGGAACGCCCTGGCGCTGGCTTGCCTTGGATACGCCGGACCGGGTTGACGCGGCGTTAAACACTCTTGTGCCAAACCAAGCTCACGATGCGCATCCTTCATATCCTTGATCACGGGTTGCCCCTGCAAAGCGGCTATACCTTTCGCACCCGCGCCATTTTAAAGGCGCAGATGGCGCGCGGTTTTACCGTTGCTGCTGTTACCGGGCCGCGCCACGGCGATTTTGCCGCCGTCAGCGAGACGGTGGATGGAATAGATTTCCACCGCACTGCCGCCCCCAAGCCCTTGGCCAGCCCGTTTGGCGAATTGCGCGAAATCAGCGCGTTTGCACGGCGGATTGGCCAGGTGGTGCGCGAATTTCAGCCTGATATTCTCCACGCCCATTCGCCGGTGCTCGACGCGATGGCCGCGCGGCGCGCCAGCCGACGCTATCACGTGCCGCTGCTGTACGAGATCCGCGCCTTTTGGGAGGACGCGGCGGTCGGCAACGAATCCGGCACCGAGGGATCATGGCGGTACCGCGCCACCCGCGCGCTTGAAACGCGGATGGTGAACAAGGCGGACGGGGTTGCGGTGATCTGCGAAGGGTTGCGCAGCGATTTGGTGTCGCGCGGCGTTAATCCAGCGCGGATCATGGTGTCCCCCAATGGCGTCGACATGACCTTGTTTGGCGCGCCGCTGCCCTATGACGGTGCACTGGCAGACCAGATGGGGATCACGGGCGATGAGGTGATTGGCTTTATTGGCAGCTTTTATGCCTATGAGGGGCTGGCCGATCTTATTGCCGCCATGCCCCGACTGGTGTCGGCGCGGCCACGGATCAAGCTGGTGCTGGTAGGCGGTGGCCCGTGCGAAGCGGCGCTGCGTGCGCAGGCCGCGGCAAGCGATGTTGCCGATCATATCCATTTCGTCGGCCGCGTGCCGCATCAGGAGGTTGATCGCTATTACAGCGTGATCGACGTTTTGGTGTATCCACGCAAACGCATGCGGCTGACCGATCTGGTCACGCCGCTAAAGCCGTTGGAGGCGATGGCGCAGGGTCGGCTGGTGGCGGCATCGGACGTGGGCGGCCATCGTGAACTGATCCGCGATGGCGATACCGGCACCTTGTTTGCGCCGGATGATCCAAAGGCAATGGCGCGGGCTATCTCGTCGCTTTTTGCGGATCGCGAAACCTGGCCGGCACGCCGCGCCCGTGCCCGCGCCTTTGTGGAGGCAGAGCGCAATTGGGCGAACAATGTCGCGCGCTATGTACCTGTTTACCAAAAACTAATCGAATCCGCCGATAAACTGTCATCATGGTCGCGAAACCCCATCGTCAACGCCTGATCCTGCCCGTCGCCCTGCTGGGTGGTGCGGCGCTTGGACTGGTGACGGCCGCCGGTTTTGCGCTGGTGCCCGGTGACATGCTTGCACGGGTGATTTTGCGCAGCGGCATTCCCGCCATCATTGCCGCCGCTGAACCCCCATTGGGGATCACAGCCCGGATTGTGCTCGCGCTGGCGGGCGGCGGCATCGTCGCGCTGCTTAGCTGGTTCGCGCTGTTCCTGGTGCTCGGCTCGCGCACACTCGTCATGGGCAGCGGGGCGGCAGTGCAGGCCGACGGTGACACCGACGATAGCGTGCCGGTGCTGCGCCGCGCCGATGCCCATCCCGATGCGCCATCGCGCCGCCCGGTATTTGCCAACCGCGATCTTGGCACGCCATTTCTGGACGTCCGCGCGCGGCCTGCCCACGAAGCCGGGCTGGCGCTGCCCCCGGAACCGGCACCGCTGCCGATGGTGCACGCGCCGATGGACCTGCCCGTTGATCTTGACATGACGTTATCGGCGTTTGATCCCGGCGCGATTGGGTTGCCCATCCCGCCGATGACGGCGGCAGTGGCACCATCACCCCCGCAACCGCTGGTTGCGCCGTCGCTGGTATCGCCTGCGGAGCGGCCCCAGGTTTTTGAACCAACCGAACGCTTTGAAACATTTGAACTGACGCCAATGGTGCGCAGCGATCCGGTCCAGCCTGCCGCGGTGCCCCAGCCTTCTGCGGCGCCCCAGCCTTCTGCGGCGCCCCAGCCTTCTGCTGCGTATAGCCCCGCCGTATCGGCCGAACCAGATCGCCAACCGCGCGATACGCAGGCGACGATCACGGCGCTGCTCGAACGCCTCGAACGCGGCGTGACGCAGCTTGATTCGCGCGCGCCTTCGCCGGCGGTTAAGCGCGATGCGCGAACAGACGATCGTTTGCAGGAAACTTTGGGCACGCTGCGCCGCATGGCGACACGCGGCTGATCAGCGCAGCTCGACCGTCAACACCTCCAGATCGGCCTCTACCCGCGCGGCAGTGCGCCGCACGGCGACCACGTCCACATCGGCAACCAAATGGCCGCGCACATCAAATTCAGCCTCGGTCAGCCCGGCCAGCCATGCCTCTGTCGCCGGGCAGGGCAACAGCGCCAGCGCAATGCGGTGGCGTGCGCCATGAAAGGTCGCGCTGGCCCAGCGATCCCAATCGGCCGTCAAGATTTGCGCGGGGCAGCGCGCCCGGCGCGATCCGCGCTCGATGGCGCGCGTCAGGGCAATGCCGATGTCGGGGCCACGGCTCATCCCTGGTCGCCGCGATCAAGCTTGGTGATTGCCGCATCAATCCGCGCTGCGGTGCGCGGCCGGGGTTCGCGGCCAGCGCGTAAATCCTCCACCAGTCGGGGATCGTTGACAGCGACGCGCCCAAAGGTGGTGGCGGGCATCGAGGATCGCCGCAAAAACTGTTCGATTCTCCATAAAACTGACATTGATCGCTCCCGATTCGTCGATAATGTTCTTTATTTGTTCCGCTATTTCCAACTTGTCTAGGAAAAATCCTATGGCTATGTATCGGGAATGGATGAAACCGATGTTCGCGCCAATCTGATCGCCGTCGCGGCGCGTCGCGGGGAAAGCCTGGCGGCGCTATCGCGCCTGCTGGGCCGCAATGATGCCTATCTTCAACAGTTCGTGACCCGCGGATCGCCGCGCAGGCTGGGCGAACGTGAGCGGCGGACGCTGGCGGCCTATCTTGGCATCGACGAAAGCGAACTTGGCGGGCGCGCTGAAGGAACAGCGGTGGCGCCGATGTTCCGGGTGCCACGCATCGACGCTGTCGCTTCAGCCGGGCCGGGCGGGATGCTGGCGGAGGACTGGCTTCGCCCCGGCGAGGCGATTGATCCGGCATTGTTGCGGCAATGGGGCGTTCGCGCCGACGCGCTGACGATCATTACCGCGCAGGGCGAATCAATGCTGCCAACGATTGCTGACGGCGATGACATGCTGGTGGATCGCGGCGATACGCGCATTGGCGTGCGCGGCGGCATTTACGTGCTTCGGCTTGATGCCGGGCTGGTCGTGAAGCGCCTGGCAAAGCGCGGCACCGCCATTGCCGTGATAAGCGACAATCCGCAATTCCCAACCCTGACGATCGATGCGGCCACCGATCAGGCCGGCGATCCGGCAATTGCCCCGGTCGAGGTGATCGGGCGCGTGGTTCGCATTACCCGAGTGTTGAAATAACCGTCAGCCGCGATCGCGCCACCAAACGATGACGGCCAGCACGGCGCCCAGCACCAAACCGGCAAAAAATCCGCGCGTCGATTCGCCAAACAACACCCCGCCAAATGCGCCAAGGATCGCACCCATCGCGATCAGGAAGCCGCCAGCGGCGGGATTGCGGGGAGGGGTTTTGTTCATGTCGCCCGCTCTGCCACGCGTCGCGTCGCGACGCCAGTATGACAAAACGGGGCTATCCCATTTATCGCCACGGCGTTTACCATTGCCCGTAATCGTCGCGCCAGTTTTGCCCGTTAACGGACAGAAATGTCCTTTGCCCTTTTTGATCCGGCTGATGATGCCGCGCCCCAATTCCCCTATGTTCATGATCGTGCAGCGTTTGACGCGGCGGCGAATCTGATTGCGCAATTTGGGGATGATGCCGGATTTCAGGCCGCCGCGCTGGCAGAACGTGGCCGTAATCTGGGCAACGCCGTCAGTTTTTGCCACTGGCGCCAGATTGAACGGCTGATTGTGCTGCTGGCCACCGGGCGCGCTGTTGGAACGGTGCATTAATCGTCAAAGCGTGCTGGTTGCGTCGTGATTTCATTGATTGTGGCGCTGCGCCGCCCGCAATTGCTGTTCCTATGCGCTCGTCATCGCTAGAGCGGGGCATGGTACGGCGTTTCAAACCAGCTGACCGTGTGATCAGCGCAGCGGCGGTATTGCTATGGGCAAGCTTGCCGACTGCCGCAATTGCGCAGACAGCGCCGCTTGTTACGCAGCCAGCCCCCGCGCAAACGGCCCCGGCCCCGGCCCCTGCATCGTCGCACGACCTGCTCGACCCCGATTCGCCGCTTGCGCCGATGGATGATCTTGGCGTGCCCTGGCCCGATTTGGCGGCACTGCCCGATGCGGCGGACCCCAACGCCGCCCAGACTGACCTGACCGAATTGAGCCGCTATGATTACCGCGTCGACGGGATCGATGCTGTGGCAGATTCGGTGTTCAAGGCGCGGTTCGACAGCCTGTCGGCCCTGCGCCAGCACCGGGGTGAGCCATCCAACGCCGCGCAGATCGATCGGCGCGCGCGAGAGGATATTGCGCTACTCCAAACGCTGATGCGCGGCGCTGGCTATTATGATGCCCTGGTATCAAGCAGCGTAGAAACGCAGACGGCGACGCCGCTGGTGGTGCTGAGCGTGGAGCCCGGCGTGCAGTACCGACTGAAAGGGGTGACTTTGCCAGGGCTGGCCGACGCTGGCGACAAGGAAGCCCCGCTTCGCCAGGCGTTCAACGTGGCGAATAACGATCCGGTCAATGCCGACGCGATCACGATTGGTGAAGCCGAATTGCGCACCCGGATTGGCGAACAGGGTTTTCCCTTTGCGCAAATTGGCCAATCAACGGTCGTGATTGATCACGCCACGCAAACCGCGACGCTCGAACTGCCGGTGTCGCCGGGGGGTGAGCGGCGCTTTGGATCGGTCGTCACCGCGCCCAACCGGTTGATGGGCGCCAGCCATATTCAAAAGATTGCGCGATTCAAACCGGGCGCGCTGTTTGACGAAAGCGCGCTTGATGATTTGCGCCGGGCATTGATTCAGACCGGCATTGTATCCTCTGCCGAGGTAAAGCCGGTTGAGGGCAAGCTGCCCGGCACCGTCGACATTGATGTTGCGCTGTTGCCGGCACCACTGCGCACGGTGGCGGGTGAACTCGGCTATGGAACCGGCGAAGGCGTGCGCGCCGCGATCAGCTTGACGCACCGAAACCTGTTTCCCCCCGAAGGCGCGCTGACCGTTCGCGCCGTTGCAGGCACGCAGGAGCAATCGGGGGGCGTGATTTTTCGCCGCAATAATTTTGAAGGCCGCGACCGGGTGCTGACCGCGCAGGCGACCGCCTCAAACGTCAATCGCGCAGCATTTGAGGCCCAGACCTTCACCCTGAGCGGATCGATTGAACGCCAGACGACGATTTTTTTCCAAAAGGCATGGACATGGTCGTTGGGTGCCGAATTATCGGCATCGGACGAACGCGACGTGATTGTGTCGACCGGCGATCCTCGCCGCCGAACGTTTTTCATCGCCGCGCTGCCGACCAGCCTGAACTATGACGGGTCCGATGATTTGCTAGATCCTAGCAATGGGTTCCGGCTCGGTGGCCGGATTTCGCCGGAAATTTCGTTGCAAGGCGCGGCATTCGGTTATGCGCGGATTCAGCTTGATGGCAGCATCTACAAGTCATTCGGCGAGGGGATAACGCTGGCTGCGCGCGCGCGGTTGGGGACGATTGCGGGCGCCCCGCGAGATGCAATTGCGCCGTCGCGGCGTTTTTATTCCGGTGGTGGTGCATCAGTGCGCGGTTACGGATTCCAGAATATCGGCCCGCGCGACCCCAATAATGACCCGATCGGCGGACGCAGCCTGACCGAGTTTTCGATTGAGGCGCGGCTGAAAATATTCGGTCCGTTCGGCCTGGTGCCGTTTTTTGACGCGGGCAATATCTACACGTCGGCGCTGCCCAAATTCACCGGGCTGCAATATGGGGCAGGCTTGGGCCTGCGCTATTATTCCAATTTCGGGCCAATCCGCATCGATGTTGGCACGCCGATCAACCCACAACGGGGTGATCCGCGCATCGCCGTTTACGTGTCGCTGGGGCAGGCGTTTTGACGGCGGTAGCGCCTGAGGCAGCCGTGCGGCAGCATCGCTGGCTGCGGTGGATTGCGGGCGGGCTGGCGGGGCTTGTCGCGCTTATACTGGCGGCGCTGTTGTTGGCTGATTCAAGCATCGGCCACCGGCTGATCACTGATCAGATCGCCGCGCTGCGCCCCTCTAACGGGCTGCGCTACACCGTCGGGCGGATATCCGGATCAATTTACAGCGACATGACGCTGATTGACGTGCGGGTCCGCGACCGCAAGGGGCTGGTGCTTGAAGTGCCCCGCGCATCGCTGCGCTGGTCGCCGCTGGCGTGGCTGTCGAACCGGCTGGAAATCAAGCGACTGGCAATCCCCCAGGCGCGGCTCGCGAAATTGCCGGAGACGGTGCGGACCGGCAAACCCAGCCCGGCCTTGCCCAGTTTCGATATCCTGATTGGCGAATTGAAAATTGATCGGCTGATGATCGACCGGGTGGTTACCGGCACGCCCAGGGTTGGCAGTCTGTCCGGTCGCGCAGATATTCATGCCGGGCGGGCGCTGGTTGATCTGCGCGCAGTGGTGGCGGGCAGCGACCGGCTGATCGTGAAGCTGGACGCAGCGCCTGATCGTGACCGGTTTGATATTGATCTGCGGGCAACGGGGGCCGCCAACGGGCTGATCGCCAAGCTGATCCGGGTGAACAAGCCAATCGCCGCCGTGATCGCCGGGCAGGGCCGCTGGACGCGCTGGCGTGGCACTGCGCAGGCCGATGTCGGTGGATCGTCGGTCGTTGATCTTGTGTTGGGCAACCAATCGGGCGCGTACACGCTGAACGGCAGCCTGATGCCGGCAGGAATGACCCAGGCAAAGCTGGTGCGGCTGGCGATGCCGCGCGTTGCCGTAAATGGCGCCGCCACGCTGGTTGACCGGCAGCTTGACGGGCGGCTGACGCTGCGATCATCGGCGCTGGCGATTGATGCGGCTGGCGGGATTGATCTTGCCAACAGCGCCTTCCGCGACCTGCGCATCCGCACCCAATTGCTCCAACCGCCAGCGCTGGTGACCAAAATGGTTGGGCGAAAGGTGGAACTGCGCACGATTCTGGACGGTGCCTTTGATACCGCCGCCTTTGATTATCGCCTGACCGCCGATTTCATATCGTTCGGTAAGGAGGGTTTTGAAGTTGTCCGGGCAGGCGGGCGTGGCCGCCTGTCTGCGCAACCGATCATCGTGCCGCTGCAGCTTAGTGTGTCGCGGGTTACTGGTGTTGATGCGGTTGCGGGGGCGATTTTGCGCAATCTGGTGCTGGAAGGCACGCTGCGCGCCACATCCGCCTTCATCACCGGCGCGGACCTGAAATTCAGATCAGACAAGCTGAAGGGCAGCTTCAACCTGCTCGTCGACCTGAAAAATGGCCGGTTCGATGTGGGGCTGAACGGCGGACTGGGGCGGTATTTGATCCCCGGGCTTGGCATCGTTGATGTCGTATCGAAGCTGCAGGTGGTGCCTGCACCCGGCGGCAAGGGCGCGCGGATTATCGGCACGGCAAATGTGCAATTCGTGCGGCTGGACAATAGTTTTTTCCGCACGCTCACTGGCGGCTTGCCCCGCCTGACGACCAGCCTGGAACAATCGACTGACGGCATTCTCCACCTGCGCGGCCTGGTGCTGATCGCGCCGGATATTCGCATCACTGGCACCGGCTTCAGGCGGCGCGACGGCAGCGTAGAATTCGCAGGCGGCGGCACGCAGCGAAGCTATGGCGCATTCAATCTGAAACTGTCCGGACGGCTGGAACGGCCAACGCTCGACCTAACTTTCGCGCGCCCGAACGAGGCATTGGGAGTGAACAAGGTCCGCGCGCATCTTGATCCGACGCCGGAGGGGTATGTTTTTGACGCCACTGGCGGCTCCACGCTGGGCGATTTCATCGGCAATGGCCGGATTTTGCTGCCAAAGGGTGGTCAGGCGACCGTGGCAATTGCCGCGCTTGATGTGGGCGGCATCAAGGCAAGCGGATCCTTGCTGGCGGCAGAGGGCGGGTTTGATGGCACGCTGAATGTTGGCGGCGGCGGCGGCGTTAGCGGGGCGATCGGCTTTTCACCCGTCAATGGCGTCCAACGGATCGAGCTGCATGTCGAAGCCGCCAATGCCCGCGTGCTGGGCGATGCAGTGCTGCGGCGCGGGAAGCTGGATCTGGTGACGATGCTTTATCCGCAGGCCGCATCTGTAGAAGCATCGGCGCGGGGGAGCGGCTTGCGGCGCGGATCGCTGGGGCTGGCGCGGTTTGAGGGAACGGCCTCGCTGCGCGGCGGGGTGGGCACCATAAAGGCGTCAATCGCCGGGTCGCGTGGCCGTGTTTTTGATATCCGGGGTGAGGCGGATGTGACACCGGATCGCTATCGCATCACCGCATCGGGAACGATTGACCGCAGGCCATTGAAGCTGCTCGAACCGGCAATCGTCACACGGGCGGGCGATGGCTGGCGGCTGGAACCAACCCGGCTGGCGTTTTCGGGCGGCAATGCCGAACTGGGGGGGCGCTTCTCCAGCGATTCCGCTGCTATTGATGCGGTGGTTGCGCGCATGCCGCTGACGATCCTCGACATTGGCTATCCCGGTCTGGGGTTGGCGGGCAGCGCATCGGGCAAGCTCAGCTTTGCACAAGGCGCAGGCGCGGCCCCGGTGGGCACGGTTGATATGACGATCCGCGGGCTTAGCCGGTCCGGGCTGGTGCTTTCATCGCGGCCGATTGATGTCGGTGTGGTGGGCGTGTTGAAGGCCGATAATGCCGCGATGCGCGCAGTGATGGCCAGTGGCGGCAAAACGATCGGGCGGGCGCAGGCACGGTTGGCGCCCCTCGGCAGCGGCAGCCTGACCGAGCGGCTTTCCAATGCGCAACTGTTTGCGCAGCTTCGCTATGATGGCCCTGCCGATACGCTGTGGCGGCTGACCGGGCTGGAATTGTTCGACCTGTCCGGCCCCGTCGCCATCGCCGCTGATCTGGGTGGCAAGGTGAATGATCCGCGCATTCGCGGTGTGCTGCGCGCCAAGGGTGCCCGACTGGAAAGCGCCATCGCCGGTACGGTCCTGACGGGCGTTGATGCCACCGGCACGTTCAACGGATCGCAATTGAGCTTCAGCAGTTTTGCGGCAGATGCGGGCAAGGGCGGGCGGGTTACCGGCAGCGGCAGTTTCGATTTTTCGGCGGTCAACGGTTACGGTATCGACCTGAAAATTCAGGCTGATAAGGCTGTTATCATCAACCGCGATGACATCGCCGCCACAGTAACCGGCCCGCTGACGATCCGATCGGATGGCGCGGGCGGGGTGATTGGCGGCGATGTCGTGCTGAACGCCAGCCGCTATCGGCTGGGCCAGGCGGTGGCCGCCAATGCGGTGCCGGTGCTGAACATTCGTGAGATTAATCTGCGCGAAGGATCAGCCGATGAGGATGATCGCCGCGTTACGCCGTGGCGGCTTGCTGTGCATGCGCGGGCCGAAAATGGCGTGCGGGTGACAGGGCTTGGGCTGACCAGCGAATGGTCTGCCGATCTGCAGATTGGCGGGTTGCTCGATAACCCGGCGATTATTGGCCGTGCGGATATCGTGCGGGGTTATTATGAATTTTCGGGGCGCGAGTTTGCGATTGATCGCGGCACCATCCGCTTTGCCGGGGAAACGCCTGCCAACCCGCCCATCGACATTGCGGCAAATGCCGACTCCGCCGGCCTGTCCGCCACCATCCGCGTCACCGGCCCGGCGATCCGCCCGCAGATCAGCTTTTCCAGCGTGCCCGCCCTGCCGCAGGATGAGCTGTTGTCGCGGCTGTTGTTCGGCACGTCGATCACCAACCTGTCAGCGCCTGAGGCGTTGCAACTCGCCGGGGCTGTCGCCTCGTTGCAAGACAATTTTAGCGGGCTGAACCCGATCAACGCGCTGCGCCGCCTGGCGGGGCTGGACCGGCTGCGCATCCTGCCAGCCGATACCAGTGTCGGGCGGACGACATCGGTGGCGGCGGGCAAGTTTATTACGCGGAAATTATATGCGGAGATCATCAGCGACGGGCAGGGATATTCCGCGACGCAGGTGGAGTTTCAGGTGACGCGGTGGCTGTCGATCCTGTCGACCATCTCCACGCTGGGCCGGCAGAGTGCTAACATACGGGTATCTAGGGATTATTAATCGCTGCAACCACCGCCGCCGCCAGGCGGGCGGGCACGGCAGGATCAATGCCGGGGTATAGATCAGGCTCGATCGCCTCCAGCTCGATCAGCGCCAAACTGCCATCTGCCAGCCGGAGCAAATCGACCCGCGCATAGAGCGGCGCGACAGGGAGTGCGGCGATAACTGCCTGTGCAACCGTCATTATTTCAACACCGGGCACCAGCGGCGTGAACACCCCGCCAAATTGTGGCTGGACGCGAAATTCGCCCTGCCGGGCCACTTTGCGGGCGGCATGGCTGAAGGTGCCGCCGATGAAGAAAATCGACAACTCACCCTCATCCCCCACGGATGCCACAAAGGGCTGGATGATGGCATTGGCCAAGAAATTCGGGGGCAGGAAATCCGGGGCCAGGAAATCCGGCGTCATGTCGCGCGAAATGCGCTGCGTTTGGTAGCTTCCGGCCGAAATTTGGGGCTTTATGACTAGTAATTGCACACCAAAATGATCAAAAGCGGCGCTTATGGTCGCAGAATCCGCGTCGCAAAACAGGCTGGGCACAATCGCGATGCCCTTTGCCGCCAATTCGGCCAGATAGGTCTTGCGCGTGTTCCACAGCAGCAGATCGGGCGGGTTGAGCAACCGCGATCCCGCTGGCCAATCGCGCAGCATCGCCAGCCACCGATCGACCTGGGTGTGATAGCCCCAGGCGAACAGCGCCAGCGTTGCCGCCGCATCGCCCGGCCACAAATCCTCCGCCAAATCCCAAGGCCGGGGCCTGATCACCAGCCCCGCATCGGCAAAGGGCTGGTGATAGGGTGCCAGTTCCGCCGCCGCCGCTTCGGCATAGGCATCGCCCGATGCCGGCATCAATACATCGATGATCACCGGCTGGGCGCGATCAGGCAGGTGCGCCGATGACGGATTTTACTTCCATGAATTCGCGCAGGCCAAACACGCCATTTTCACGGCCATTGCCCGATTGCTTATACCCGCCAAACGGCGCGTTGGCATCGGGGCCCCAGCTGTTGATCGTCACGATGCCCGCGCGCATCCGGGGCGCGAGCAAGGCGGCTTCTGCCGGATCGCCCGAAATCGTCATCGACAAGCCAAACGGCGTATCGTTGGCGATCTCCACGGCTTCGTCGATGTCGCTGTAGCGCATGATCGTGGCGACGGGGCCGAACACTTCTTCCTGCGCAATCCGCATGTCAGGCGTAACGCCGCTGAACACCGTGGGGCGCACATAATAGCCGCGGTTCATATCCGCCGGGCGACCCGTGCCGCCGGTTTCCAGAACCGCGCCGTCATCAATCGCTGACTGGATCAGCCCTTGAATCTTCTCAAACTGCGCCTTGTTGACGACGGGGCCGATATGCGCGCCCGGCGTCATCGGATCACCCACTGGCACTGCCTCCATATAGGCCTTGGTAAAGCCAACCGCCTCTGCCTCACGGTCCTTATGGACCAGGATGCGGGTGGGGGCGATGCAGCTTTGCCCCGAATTGGCGACCACACCCTGCAGCGTTGGCGGCAGCACCGTGGCGAAATCAGCGCCCGGCAGCACCACATTCGCCGCCTTGCCACCCAGTTCGGTATGGACGCGCTTGACCGTATCGGCCGCTGCCTTGGCGATCAAAATGCCTGCGCGCGTGGAGCCGGTGAAGCTGACCATGTCGATATCGGCGTGGCATGAAATCGCGTTGCCGGTGGTTGGCCCGTCGCCCTGTACCAGGTTGAACACGCCCGCCGGCACGCCCGCTGCATGCATGACTTCGGCCAGGATGACCGCGCAGCCGGGGCATTCTTCCGATGGTTTCAGCACCATCGTATTGCCCGCCGCCAGTGACGGCGCGACCTTTAGCATGATCTGGTTCAGCGGCCAGTTCCACGGCGTGATCATGCCGATGACGCCCATCGGTTCGTGGACGACATGGGTGGTGCCGATCATTTCGACAAAGTTGAAATCCTTCAGCGCGCGCGCCGCGATGCTGAGATGCGCCACGCCCGAAAATGCCTGCGCGGTGGAGGCGAAGGATACAGGCGCGCCCATTTCCATTGCCATCGATTCCCCGAAATCGGCGATGCGCTTTTTATACTCATCGCCAATCCGCCCCATCAGCGCGACGCGTTCTTCAACACTGGTCTGCGAAAACGTCTTAAAGGCCCGGCGCGCAGCGGCCACAGCGGCGTCGACATCGGCCACGGTGCCGATCGAGATTTCGGAGCAGGGTTCCTCCGTCGACGGGCTAATCACCGCGCGCGGCGCGCCGCCAATGCTGTCGACCCATGCGCCGTCGATATAATGCTTCAGATAGCTTTTCATGGCCTGCTCTCCATCAAGTGACGCCCCGATTTTCGGGCGGGATTATGGCCGCGAGGGATGCCAGCGCCCGGCAAGGGTTGCAAGGTGAAACGGACGGGGCGGGGGTGATGCGGGGTGAGGGTGCGGATGGTGTGGGGTTGCCATCGGTTTGGCGGAGGAGGCGCAAGACGGGCATGGCGAAGGGGTAAGGGGGCGGCGATAATTGATGGAAGTACAGAACAAAAAGGAACGATTGCAATGCTGGCGGCGCTGCCATTCATGCTCGCGGGGGTGTTTTGGGAATGGGGACTTTTGCCCCAGTTGAGAGCAGATTTGGCGGGTCTCGCGCGGCGAATTACAGCCAAGCCGGGCGTAAGAGGCGCGAAAACGTTGGCACCCGTAGGCTCAGCCGTTATCGGGATGTATTTTAGCTTTCGATCTAAAACCCGCGCGACATAATGTCGCAACTTGGGCCGGAAGGGCAATGGCGGCTCTCGGCTCAAGGTTGAGCAAAGCCGCCCTTAGGTCGATTTTATAGGCGATCACCGTCGGCCACACGAGCAGCTGCGACATGAAGCTAGTACTTCTTCGTCTCGGGCTCGAATGGCCACGACCGCGTTCCCGCCCGAGAGATTGCGGATGAATTCGAACGAGAACCTTACAACACTGAACTAGCTCCCCTTGACGAGCTCCTCCTCGTTGAGCGTCCGCCCAATATGCTGGCCAAGAGTTTTGAGAATCATAGCAACCTTGGTCTTGCGGACTGGGTTCCCGCTCCGGGCTCGATTAATTGTCGCCACGCTGATTTCCGCCCTCCGTGCCAACTCGGAGATGGTGAGCCCGCCTTGCAAGAGAAGCATATCGAGCCTCCTTCTATCGAGAACGACGGTGTCCCTTTTGTTGGGTGTCACCGTCTCCGAGGTTTCATCTGCATCTAATGCATCTAACAAATTCGTTAGTCGCATTTCGATGGCGTAGCCAACGAGGGCGCGCAGAATTTGAGCTCGCGTTGTCCCATAGCGCTCAGCCACCTTCTTTATTTGTTCTATAATGGAAGTTGGAATGGAGACCGACATCTTCGTTGTCGTGGGCATATCCGCCTCAACCATAAACCCACCCAGGCTCACTGAGCTGCTCCTTTCATACTCGAGCGCGGCGCCCGCTAGCTTCGCCACGACAGAAGATAGAGTTAGATGGTTTGCCCCGGCGAGTTCAACAACGCGGGGCTCAAGGCTCTTGTTCAGACGGAGGGTCATTCGCGACTTCTTATCGACCTCCGGTCGTCTAACGGGTTCCGGCGGACCCTGCAGCCGGCGGGAGGCTTCGATTGTATTCTCAACCAATGGTCTTAGCGACTTATGAACTTTAGCGAGCGCCCGAATCTCATCCTCGCCTTCGCTTCGGTCAAGCCAATACCAGGACGCAAGTTTCCTAACCGCAGCGAATATTCGCGAAACATCGGGATCTGACGTATCGATCGTTGTGTCTACACGATCTGGCGCCGTCTCGATCATTTCTTCGAGAAGAGATCGCTCTAGGGAAATGGCGTATACGAAGGCGGAAACCAGACGCCGGGTCTTGAAGTCAATCTCGACGCTGCCGGTTCTTCCGGTAAGGTCTCTCACTGGGCTGTCACCCATCAATTGAAGCGCAAGCCGTTTGCCTTTAGCCAACTCTTTCAAGTCATCCCACCGGAGACGGACTTCGACCCACTCGTCCTCGTCCTTCGCAACCTCTTCTATTTCTGCAGCGCCAATTCGCCCGATGAGCGCAAACATGAACGCTGCAGCATGTCGTGCAGCCTTCAGCTTATGGGGGTCTGGTCCAACCCGCTCGTCGATCTCGGACGCCGGGTCCTTGGGCCGATTGTCGAGCAGGTCAGAGATCCCACGAATGACGAGTGCAGCTATCGCCGCTTCATGGGCGGCTTGCATCACCCCGAAGCCCTCGTTCTCGACTGCCACCGCGCGCGGTGCGTCTCGGAGAATTCTTTGGAATTCTTCAGACTTGCTCGACGCGACCAGTTTGCTCCCGGCGGCGATCGGCTCGATCCAGACCTGAACGGGTTCGTTGGGGAGATTGGGGTGAAGCAAATCCTCCCATCCCCCCATATCCTGGAGCGTCTTCGCCCGAGACAACAAAACCGAGGTGGCTTTGTGCTGGTCAGGGCGCGGGATATAATTTCCGTCAGGATCGATTTTCGCTACGTCGACATCGTAGACACGCTCCGCCACGACTACATCGTACATGTTGGTCTTCTTAGGAAAGCCGCCCGCCACACCCAGCAGAAACACAAACGCCGGACCTAGCGAAAGGCTTAGAGCCGTTTCAGCCGCCGATTTGGCATTGCCTGCGCTCGTTGGCGAGGGAAGTACTATGTGCCATGGGCGATTGTCTCCTGGAACAAGGTAATCGCCGACGATATACTCTCGGTTGTGCCTGTCGCTGCGGGCCACAACCGTTTCCTGGCGGAGGAAAGGGATAACCGATTTTCTCTCTTCTGATAGAGCAGTTACCACCAAGATTACACGGTCTGGGTGGGTGAATTCATTACCCTTCATCGATGTAGCGCCCCAAGAACGATTTTGCCCTGACGATCAGTCTAGTTCAAAGATTGCGGCGGAGCATCATCATTTATAGCAGGGCGACGGGTGGGGAATAGCGTGCCACGCAGCCTGATGTCCAACTGCCAGCGTCAAGACTCCTTCCCGAAGGTACCGGACCATGAAACGGTGGCGGGGCTTTTTCCCCCTGAGATGCTGTCCTTGAATGGTGGTTTGTTCCTTCCCGTCGCCGGGAGCGAACAGGCCGTTGTCCACCACGCACGGACACTCGCGATCGAGTGGACGCGTCCGCTTTTGAGATTCTTAGACCCCGTTTCGACCGGCAAAAACTAGGGCCCAAACCACCCCCCCAACGCAAAACGCCCGGGGTGTTCCCACCCCGGGCGCTCTCAACCGCAACGCTCAACGCGCCTTGATCAATAGCTGTAATACATATCAAACTCGACCGGGCTTGGCGTCATTTCCCAGCGGGCGACGTCGTGCATTTTCAGTTCGATATAGCTTTCGATCTGATCCTTGCTGAACACATCGCCCTTCAGCAGATAATCATGATCGGCGGCCAGGCTTTCCAGGGCTTCACGCAGCGAACCGCAAACGGTGGGCACTTCGGCGAGTTCTGCCGGCGGCAGATCATAGAGGTTCTTGTCCATCGCCTCACCCGGGTGGATGCGGTTCTGGATGCCGTCGATCCCGGCCATGAACAGCGCGGCATAGGCGAGATAGGGGTTTGCCATCGCATCGGGGAAGCGCACTTCGACGCGCTTTGCCTTTGGCCCGGTGCCATAGGGAATACGGCATGACGCGGAACGGTTGCGTGCCGAATAGGCGAGCAGCACCGGCGCTTCATAGCCCGGCACCAGCCGCTTATAGCTGTTGGTGGTGGGGTTGGTGAAGGCGTTCACCGACTTTGCATGCTTGATGATGCCGCCGATGAAATACAGGCACATGTCGGAAAGCCCGGCATAGCCATTGCCCGCAAACAGCGGCTGACCCTTGTCCCAGATCGACAAATGGGTGTGCATGCCGCTGCCATTATCTTCCTTGATCGGCTTTGGCATGAAGGTAGCCGTCTTGCCGTACGCATGCGCGACCTGGTGGACGACATATTTGTAGATCTGCATCCGGTCCGCCGTGGTGGTCAGCGTGCCGAAGGTGAGGCCGAGTTCGTGCTGCGCGGCGGCAACTTCGTGGTGATGCTTGTCGCACGGCAGGCCCATTTCGAGCATGGTCGATACCATCTCGCCGCGAATATCGACGCAGCTGTCAACCGGCGCGACGGGGAAGTAACCACCCTTGGCGCGCGGACGGTGGCCCATATTGCCGCCTTCATATTCGCGGCCGGTGTTGGTGGGCAGTTCAATATCGTCGATCTTGTAATAGCTGGTCGAATAGCTGGTTTCGAAACGGACATCGTCGAAGATGAAGAATTCGGCTTCGGGGCCGACATAGACGGTATCGCCGATGCCGGTGGTCTTCAGATATGCCTCGGCGCGCTTGGCGGTGCTGCGCGGATCGCGCGAATACAGCTCGCCGGTCGATGGCTCGACGATGTCGCAGAACATGATCATCATCGGGGTGGCGCTGAACGGATCGATATACACCGCGTCCAGATCAGGCTTCAGGATCATGTCGGATTCGTTGATCGCCTTCCAGCCCTCAATCGATGAACCGTCGAACATGAAACCATCGGTCAACTCATCTTCGCCGACCACGGTGGAGACCATCGTCAAATGCTGCCATTTGCCCTTGGGATCAGTAAAACGCAGATCGACCCACTCAATCTCGTCATCCTTGATCATCTGCAGGATTTTGCCGGCGTCGTTGGCCATCGATAGTGCCCCTTTTGGTGAGTGATCGTCTGCCGGGCGAACCGGCGAATCATGTTGCGTTGCGTGCGTCAGTTTTCACATAATGCTGCGCTGCGTCAAATTGCGTTTTCATCCCGCTCGCCGGTGCGGATACGCAGCACGGTTTCAACAGGGATGACGAAGATTTTGCCATCGCCGATGCGGCCGGTTTGGGCGGCGGCGGCAATCGCTTCCACCACACGGTCGGCCATGCTGTCCTCCACCACGACTTCCAGCTTCACCTTGGGCAGGAAATCAACGACATATTCGGCGCCGCGATATAGTTCGGTATGCCCCTTTTGTCGGCCAAAGCCCTTGGCCTCGGTAACGGTAATGCCCGACACGCCCACTTCGTGAAGCGCCTCCTTCACCTCGTCGAGCTTGAAGGGTTTGATGATCGCTTCGATCTTTTTCACGGTGTGACCCCGATTTGGTTGGAGGAGTGCCTCTGCCTGTCGGAATCCCTTACAACAAGCGTGCCAATCACGCGAGAGGTGGGCTGGCGCCCGCGGATTGGCGTGTCGGTGAAGTGGAGCGGTGCCTAACTCGCGTGCACGACGTCTGATGCTGCCCTATTTTGCGGCAGGCGGATGGGAAAGGGGGGGGATGGCCGATCGGTTGCCGCGACTGTTGCTGATGACGCTGTTCGGCGCTGCTTCGCTGATCGCCTTGCTCGCCGGGTGCTGGACTGTGCAGACAGCGGGGGTGTCCATGGGCGTGTGGGGGTGGATGATTGGCGCATGGGTGTTCGGTCTGCTGCTGCCGCTTGTTTTGGCGCGCGGCATTCTGAACGGAGCGCACGAGGCGGGGCAATTGTGTCGCACATCGGCTCATTATGAAACAATTCTGCCGAGATGGCTGTCAGTCGAGCGGTCGCCTTGGTGCTGAAAGGTTTGTGTCGAACTGTTTCTGCCATCAAGGGCAATATCTGAGTTGTCACCCGGCGGAGCGCCGAATCGAAGGAATCGCACATTGCCATCGTCGCCACTTCTATAGTCGGGTATGGTTAGTGCCACCTGTTACCGCCGATCAAGGCCATGATTAGAATACTCGGTCTGCTAAAGTGCAGTAAGAGTTTAATGCACAGCAGAGTAAATGGTTCTTGCCAACTGTCTTAAACATGACTGCGGCTCGTAACTCAGAGCCCCCGCTTTATCTTGGAGATACTCGGAAACGCCTTGCGTCCGAGCGGCTGAAGCGCTAGATGCGTGGAATCAAGAATTCTAATTGGCGCCTTTGACGCTTCAACAGCGATTAGTAAACGATTTTTCTGTAGGGTAAATCTGCGGTATCAACGACTCATCCGATTCATCCGATTCAAGGCAATTTGGTAATGAACGAGCAGTACGACTCACACCCCTATCAGGGAACCGCAGGTGCGCTTGCATCGCTTGAGCAACCCTTAACCGAACAGCAGATAGCACAGCTGGATAGGCATCTGCAACCATTTTTCGCTTCCATCGGCTTGCCGGATCAACAGCCTACAATCTCGAGTGACATGCCTCGGCCACTCCCGGGAATTGTCGATGTAATCGGTATTTATAGAAAAGCCGTCGTCAATGAGGAAACGCACCAGGTTGAGCCTTTGCACATTCCGCTCCACTTTTCTGAGCGTGAAGTTCGTGCACGGGTTGCGGCGAAGATCGCCGAGCGTGTTGTTAACCAAATATCAGTAAGCTGTAGCGCTGAACGGGCGGGAGATGGCAAACATATATGCGCCCCAGACAGTTTATGCGCCCTGGTAGAGGACGAGAATGTCAAAGAACAGTCCATTAGGCGGGTTGCAGCAGCTCTTCTTGTACCAACCCAGGCCATAAAATATTGGATCGACAATTTCACCGACGGCATCACGCCTTCAGATAGAGTTGTCAGTAACGTATTTTCTTTGCCTGCAGACCTTGCGCAACAACGGTTATATGATTTAGCGATGTCGCCGCAAAAATATAACATTTAAGTTAAAGAAGCGGCGTAAATGACGGCACAGACACAATCTGAAGGCGGCGAACATAATAAGTCACGACTGAAACTATTTTTCAGTGCTGATATCGTGGGGTCAACCGCCTATAAACAGCCCTTGGATATAGAGAATGATAATCCGGCTACGCACGGGGCTTGGTTTGATAAGGTCCAATCCTTTTATTCGAATGCCAACGAGAAGTTTTCAACTAACTTTAGCCGTTATAAAACCTATCTAGACACAAACATGCCGAGCGGCGTCGAATTAGCGGGGCGATCTCCAAGAGTGTGGAAAACCTTGGGTGACGAAATCATATTTTGGAAAGAAATAACATCTTCCTTTCAAATATGGGTTGCCTTAGCGGCGTGGTTACTAACAATTAAAGATGTCCGCGTTCGTTTGAAGCAGGATAATAATTTGGCCGATGGGCCGAAAAAGTCACCTTATCTGAACTTAGATGTTAAGGGTTCGGTTTGGCTTGCAGAATTTCCTGTTCGGAACAAGGTGATTATTGACAGTTCTGGCTTGGCCGGTCCGCTTGATCGCCAGACTATTCTGACGAATTTTTACAATTATGGTCTCGAAGGATCCCCGGTTGATACCATCCTTCCCAAGGTCGATTTCGTTGGCGCAGGGATCGATGTTGGATTTCGAGTGTCTTCTTTGTCCTCTGCTAACAGAATGCCGATCAGCCTCGATGTGGCTTATCTCTTAGCGAAATCAAAAGACGAATGGTTAAAAATTTGTAAAGAATCGAAACTAAGTCTAGAAGAAGTCAGCTATCTTGATGAGAGCTTTTATTTACCCGAAGAACTTGAAACTGACAATGCTGAAAAGTCACAGTTTACCCGTCTCGAACGTTATCTCTTACCGCGATATGGAGGCAGTGAACCTTTGAAGGGCGTGCTTGGCGACGTGGCATATCCGAAATTTTGGATTTCTACGGTATCGAGCGGATCACTTGAAGAATCGCGGCTACAAATTACAAATGGCTCTAGTGATGATCGTCGTGTGACTTGGGAAGGGCTAGAGAAATTCTGTACAGAATTTTATAAAGATAGAAGTAGATATATAGCAGAGCCCTTTATTCCTGGCGACCCGAGTTTCCCTAATCGAAATCAAGAAGAATACGAAGAATTTCGTTCACATGCGTATCAATATGATTAATCGATTTCGTGACACAATAAATTTCGTGCATTTAACTGGTGATTGCGTTCGTGGCCAGGTATGTAATATGCTAAATAGGTGATTTATCGGCGTATAAGATATACGCCTTCATGTTTATGTCACGATTGCGTTTTGTTTGGGGCTGCGTTGGCCTTGGCGATAAAGTCGGCGATTTCGTCGCCTAGTTGTACGACACGCGGGTCATGCGTGCCTGCCATATAGAACGTGGTTCGTGCACTCACTGCCCGGCTGCGCGCAACAAGCGACAACCGCATGGGCCACCGCGCGCTCGCAGCCCACGATGACGAAAAATCAATAAGGCGGCTTGTCCAGTCCCTTGGGGCTGGTGGTGAAAATCTCGCAGCCGGTTTCGGTGATGGCGATCGAGTGTTCGAATTGCGCTGACAGTGATCTGTCACGCGTTACCGCCGTCCAGCCATCGTCGAGCAGCTTCACGTCGGGGCGGCCGATGTTGATCATGGGTTCGATGGTGAAAAACATGCCGGGGCGCAGTTCTGGTCCGGTGCGGGGGCGGCCGACATGGACGACTTCAGGCGCGTCATGGAACAGGCGACCCAGCCCGTGCCCGCAAAAATCGCGCACCACGCCGTAACGGTGGCGTTCGGCATGCGCCTGGATCGCATGGCCAACATCGCCCAGCGTGTTGCCCGGCCGCGCCTTTTCAATGCCGAGCATCAGGCATTCATAGGTGACATCAACCAGTCGGCGCGCCTTTAGCGGCACATCGCCGACCAGGTACATGCGGCTGGAATCGCCGTGCCAGCCATCTAGCAGCGGCGTGACGTCGATATTCACGATATCGCCGTCCTTCAGCGTCTTGTCGCCCGGAATGCCGTGGCACACGACGTGATTGATCGAGATGCAGCAGCTATGTGTATAGCCGCGATAGCCAATCGTCGCGGGAACGCCGCCGCCGGCCACGATGAAGTCGCGGATCAGATCGTCCAGCGCCCCGGTCGTCACGCCCGGCACGACGTGCGGGACGATCATGTCCAGTGTTTCGGCGGCAAGGCGACCGGCGCGGCGCATGCCTTCAAAGCCGGACGCATCGTGGAGCTTGATCGCGCCGGTGCGCGTCATCGGCGCCTGCGCGGTTACATTTTCATAGACTGTCATTTTGATGATATAGCGCGATGTTGTGGGCTTTGCGAGGGGGGCAGGCTGGGCTATGCGCCGGGCATGACCCTTGCTTCCACAACGCGCATCTGGACGGCCGCCCTGGTCGTTATCGGCGATGAAATCCTGTCGGGCCGCACTCAGGACAAAAATGTTGCACAGATTGCCGCCTGGCTGAATGTGCAGGGCATCCGGCTGGCTGAAGTGCGCGTGGTGGCCGACGATGAGCCCGCGATTGTGGAGGCGGTAAACGCCCTGCGTGCGCGCAATGATTATCTGTTCACGACAGGCGGCATCGGCCCCACGCATGACGACATTACGGTCGATGCGATTGCAGCGGCACTGGGCGTCGGTGTGGTGCATCACCCGCGCGCGCTGGCGGTGCTGGAAGGATATTACGCCAGCCGTGGTGGGCTGACCGAGGCGCGCAAGCGCATGGCCCGCGTGCCAGACGGCGCCGATCTGATCGAAAACCGCATGTCGGGCGCGCCCGGCATCCGCATTGGCAACATCTTTGTCATGGCTGGCGTGCCGCATATCACCGCGGGGATGCTCGATGCGTTGACGGGCACGCTGGAGGGCGGGCAGCCCGTGCTGTCGCGCACCATCGGCTGCTGGGTCGCCGAAAGCGAAGTCGCCGACATGCTGGGCAAGGCCGAACGCGCGCATCCTGGCGTGGCGATTGGCAGCTATCCGTTTTTCCGCGAGGGGCGGGTGGGGGCCAATTTCGTGGTTCGCGCGACCGACCATGCGATCATCGATGCGTGCATTGCCGATATAACGGCACAGCTGGAGGCGGGCGGACGCGCCGTGGTTGGCGACGGGATCTAACGCTGGTTCATGTTTCAGCCGCGATGCTGCGGAGCGCTTTTTCAAATACCGCAGCGGGCTGGCCGCCAGAGATAAGATATTTGCCGTTGATGATCACCGCAGGCACGGCGGAAACACCCTGCGACCGCCACAGGTTTTCGTCTGCGCGCACCTCATCTGCATAGCGCCCGGACACGATAACGTCGCGCGCGGCGCTGCCATCCAGGCCCGCGCGCTCGGCAGCCGTCACCAGCACATCGACATCGCCCGGATTGCGGCCATCGGTGAAGTATAGCGCAAACAATATGTGCTTCAGCGCTTTCTGCCGCCCCTCAATCCCCGCCCAGTGGAGCAGGCGGTGCGCGTCGAACGTGTTGTAGATGCGGCTGCCCGGCGCCATCGTCATCGTAAAGCCCGTTTCAGCGGCACGATCGCGGATCATTGCGCGGTTGGCGGCGGATTGCTCCGGAGTTGATCCATATTTTTGCTGGATATGCTCGGCCACATCCTGCCCCTCAGGCGGCATGGCGGGGTTTAGCTCAAACGGCTGAAACCGCAGGTCTACATCAACCAGATCGCCCATGTTGTGCAGCGCCTGTTCCAGCCCCCGCAGCCCGATGACGCACCATGGACAGGCGATGTCCGACACGAAATCGATCTGCATGGGTTTCGTCATCGCGTGGTTGCCTTTGCTGATTCTGGGCTGCATTTGGGCTGCTGCTGGCCCATTTATGGCCTAGGATATGGCCCGGGGCGCGGCCAGATCAACTGCCATCTTCAACATCGGGCGGGGCAGATCATGCGGACCGGCTGTGCAGCTGTTTCATGCGGATCACCAGGTACAGCGCAAACCCCACCGCCACGCCGGGCACCAGCCCCAGCAGCAAGCACACCCACCCATGCCGTATCGCCATGGTGCGCGCTTCAAAGATGATCCACGCCGCCAGGATCGCCCAGCACGCCAGCACATCAGACGAATAGCCGCTTGAATAGGGATTGACGAACCCGGCCGCCAACGCGCCGATGATGTCGGGGTGCGCAATCAACGGCGGCACAACGACCCAGCAAAATATCGCGGTGAAGCCAGCGGCGATGGCGATGATGATCGCGCGGAAAACCTGCTCGCTCATGCTGCCTCTGCGCGGGCTTCCAGCGCCAGCCGGTCGCGGATCGTCACCGCGCGCGCGCCCGGCAGGGCAATAACGCCGTCGTTCTTCAACCGGGTCAACTGGCGGCTGACCGTTTCAATCGTCAGCCCGAGCAGTTCGGCAATCTGCGTCCGCGTTACCGGCAGATCAAACGTCAACGGGCCACCCGGTGCCGCGCTGCAGCCGGTGTTCGCCGCGCGCACCGCCATGTCGAGCAGGAAGGTTGCAATTTTTTCCTCAGCTGAAAGTCGCGCCAGCATCAACATGCGCGCCCGCGCGTCTTCCAATGCGGCAAATGTCCGTTCCAGCAACAGGCGTTCCATGCGGACATGATCGTGCAGCACCGCTTCAAACGACGCGCGCGGGAAAATGCACAAGGTAACATCGGTCAGCGCGGTGACGGTGAAATTCGCCTGATCGGCAAAGGGCCGCCCGACAAAATCTGCCGGATACAGAAGTCCGACCGTTTGTTCGCGTCCGCCGCTGGTCGATGCGGACAGCTTCAGGATGCCAGCAAGCACATTACCGCAAATCACGCTGTCATCGCCTGCCCAGATGATCGTTTCGCCGGGTGCCAGGTGGCGGCGCTGGGCAATGCGATTCAGCGAGCCAAGCTCGACATCGTTCAGCGATCCGCACAACGCGCTGTCACGCACGGCGCAATCGGCACATAATCGCGGCGACTGCATGGACTTTGTTCCTAACACCTACGCGAAAACACAGGCCGGGGACGGGACGTCCCCGCCACTATCGGCAGTACCTACAGGACGGCCCCTACAGGTCAACATCGTCGTCCGCCAGCAGACTGCGGCGGATACACAGCGCATCTTAGGCCGAACTACCGGGCGATCAACTGATGGACGGGAAAATGGACGGTGAAGGGTATCCGTATAAGCCACTAGAACTAAAAAACAATTTCTGCCATATTCTCTCACACTTGCGGTGGCGTGCGCGCACGCTTGCTGCCGAGCAGTCTACCTTCATTCCAGGGACGAAGTTCGTGGAATGCGGGATCCATCGACAAATGCCCCATCGGTCATCTCCATAGAGCCGGGTTGGCACTCCGACATAGATGGAAGCCGGTGAAACAATGGTTCGCATTTGTGGTTCGTGCCGATTTCCGCTCGAACCGACGGGTGGGTTCCGACCCAGTTGTTGCACTTCCGGCGCCAAAGCGGCGTTCCTGAAAGCCGACCGGCAGCTTTTCAGCTTCGCGGCGGAACGTAGCGCCATCATCGAATTTCTTGGCGTCGCCGCAAGATACTGTCAAAATGAACACAATCTAGTTCGCTCTAGCCCGATAACGCCTGGTGGATCGTGCGAAGAGCAGGAACGCGAGACGAATCAAAAAAGAATCACCGGCTGTCGGATTTCTGCTCGTAATGTCTGTTGATACCAGCACCGATCATCTGCTGTTCTTCACCCGTTATCCAACGCCGGGCAGTGTCAAATCCCGGCTCGCAGAAGAAATCGGCACCGCCAGAGCGACTGCCGCCCATGATGCGATGGCACGCTATTGCCTTTCGGCAGCGGATGGTGCCGCGGCAGCCATAAGCGCGTCTCTTCGCGTCTTGATCACGGGCGCAACTTTGGAAGACGGGGCGAGCTGGGTTGGCAATCACCGCTGTGTGATTGATCAAGGCGATGGCGGGCTAGGTGATCGCGTTCACCGGGCGTTCGTCGCCAGTGTCCGACAGGGAGCGAAGCGGATCGTCGTGATGGGAGCTGACTGCCCGGCCTTGACACCAGCGTTGATCGCGCAAGGGTTCGCCCTGCTCGATGGGTGCGATGTCGCGCTGGGGCCGGCGGCCGATGGCGGCTTCTATCTGTTTGGCCTCGCCGCCAATGCCGCCCATCATTTACCTGCCTTGATGGCCGATCTGCCCTGGGGCACCGACGCCGCCCGGTCTGTGCTGGAGCGCAATGCTGCTGGGAGCGGTGCCCGGATCGGGATGCTCCCGCTGCACCACGATATCGATACGCTCGCCGACATCGATCCGGTCCGCTGGCCCTGGCTGGCCGCCGTCACCGGGCTGACAGACGCGAGCACCGCCGGATGACCGCACCGATATGGCTGACGGCGGCTGACACCGCGCTCATCGCGGATCGGCTTTGCGCGCTTGGCTGGCTGGCACCGGACGAGGCGCTGACGGGCGTTGCCTCGGCGGGCGACGGCAATCTCAACCTCGTCCTGCGGGTATTCGCCATTGGGCGCTCAGCGATCCTCAAACAGGCACGGCCCTGGGTGGAGAAATATCCAACAATCGCCGCACCGGTTGAGCGCTCGGCCGTGGAGGCCAGTTTTTACCAATTGGTCCGTGCCGCACCCGCGCTTGCGACCTTCATGCCGCAGCTGCTGGGGGTCGATCCGGCATGGCATTTGCTGCTGCTAGAAGATGTGGGCGAGCAAGCCGATGCTGCCGCGCTCTATCGTCGCGCATCGGCCGACGCGGCTGCTCGGACGCAGCTGATTGCGTTTCTCGCCGGGCTGCATGCTCTGGCTCTGCCGCTCGCAGCCTTGCCCGACAATCGCGCAATGCTGGAACTGAACCACGCCCATATCTTCACGCTGCCCTTTGCCGGCGCCGATAGCGATCTGACGACGACAGCCGCGCGGCTAGGCCAGCGCTATCTGCTTGGCGTTGGACCGCTGCTCCACGGTGATTTCTTTCCCGGCGCCTGGGTTTACGGGGATGACGGCGTCAAGGTGATCGATCCCGAATTCTGCCTGTTCGGCCCGCCCGAATTCGATTTGGGCGTGATGGCCGCGCATCTGATCGTATCGGGTGATCCGCCGGAAGCGCCGGATCACCTGGGCGCCGCCTATCAGTCGGCAGGCGGTGGCGCGGTCGATTCGGCATTGATCAGGCGCTTTGCCGGGATCGAGCTTTGGCGGCGCCTGTTCGGCGTTGCGCCGCTGCCGGTCGTGCTCGATCATCCGCGCAAGGACGCGCTAATTGCGCTTGCCGCAAGGCTGATCCGAGCATGATCGCGCCTGTGCCTGTCTGGATCGATACCGATCCCACCGTGCTGCCGGGCGGGCATGAAGTGGATGACGGCTTCGCCATTGCCCAGGCGTTTCGTTCACCCGAGCTGCGCGTGATTGGCGTCAGTTCGATATTCGGCAACGGCGATATCGATTGCTGCCACGCCAGTGCGGAAGCGATGATCGCCGCTTTCGGTCCCAAGGGTATGACCGTCCATCGCGGGGCGGCGACGCCAGGCGAGATGTCGGCGACACCAGCAGCGCAAGCAATAACGCAAGCGGCGCACAGCACCGCACCACCGGGGCTGACAATCTTGGCACTCGGACCGCTGACCAATATTGCCACAGCGCTGATCCAGGCCCCCGATATTGCCGCGCAGATTGCGTCGATCATCTGGGTGGCCGGGCGCCTGCCGGGTCAGACGTTTCGCGCGTCAGACCAGCAGGCGGAGGCCTTTGCCGATCTCAATTTCGAACAGGATGTGGCGGCAGCCCGTGTCGTTCTGGCCAGCACCGTGCCGATCGCGCTGACATCGTGGACGGTGTGTTCGAAGGCCCATCTCGGCAAGGCAGAGGTTGCGCGACTGGCGGCGGCGGATGCCGCCTGCGGCGTATTGCACGGCCCGGCGAGTGACTGGCTCGATTTGTGGCGCGATCAATTCGCTCTCGATTATTTCATGCCGTTTGATACGTTGGCGGTCGCGCAGGCGAGCGGGATTGGTGATATAGCGGGTTTCGCGGGACGGGCCTGGATCGAGCAGACACAGCCGCCAGTGCTGATTGCCAGCTCAGATAACACCGCGCCCGCCAATGCCCGGCCCGTCTGGTTCGCCACCGATGTGGGCGATAAGTTTACCGAAACCTTGATGACCAGGATGACGACTCCGATCAACCAGTGAAGGAAGATGTGCGATGGACATTGCTCGGTTACCGTTCGCGCTGTCGCGATCAGTGATGCTTTCTACCGGCGCGGCGCTGGCGATTGCCGCCATTATTGCGCTCCAGGCGATCGCCCAGCAGTCGACCACACCGATGCCGACCATGCCGGGCGCGGAGCCCAATCGTCCTGCCAATGATCCCTTCGCGATTTTCGCCACGGCAGACGAGACACCACAAGCGCCGATCAACTACGATGTCTGGGGTGAATTTGTCAGCAAACTGGTGTTGTTCGATTCAGGCCGGACCGAAATCTCCTATCGAGCGATTAAACAGAGTGCGGGGCCATTTCTCGATAATTTCGTCACGGCGATTCAAACGCTTCGCCCCGAATTGCTCGGCAAGAAGGAACAGCTCGCGCTGTGGGTCAATCTTTATAACGCGCAGGTCATTCGGGTGACGGCCCAGAAATACCCGGTGCGGTATTCCGAAGCATTGGTCAACGGTCCGGCCTGGAGCGAGCAAAGCCTGGGGTTGAACGGGGTGAAGCTGAGCCTCAACGATATCCGAACGCACATTCTGGCACGCTATTTCGGCGACCCGCGCATCCTGGCGGCGTTGCTGGTGCCTGCACAGGGCGGGCCGCAGGTTCAGAAAAAGGCGCTTGCCGGGCCAACGGTCGATGCGCAACTTGATGCAGCGGCGGCGCAATATATCAACCAGGGTGGCGTCGTCGTGGTGAAGGCCGATGTGGCGTATGTCTCACCCGTTTATACCCTCAACCGGATGTATTTTGGCGGGGAGGATGCCCGGTTGATTTCGCATCTGAAGCAATTTGCCAAACCCAAGCTCGCTGCAAAGCTCGCCACGGTTACCCGGGTGGAAACGGGCAAGTTCGACTGGACACTCAACGATATCATTCCGCGGCAGTATAATGCGCCGCTGCCGTCCGCGCCCAGTGGCGGGCAATCTTCCGGCTCGTGACCTCCACGCGGCTGCCGCGACTGGGATCACGGGTTATGGTCGCAATTGCTAGCGCGGCCGCGCTGTTCGTCGCGCTGCTCGGCTGGCTGTCGCTGGCGCGGGGGGCTTGGCCGGCGACGGTGTTGGCGATCGTGCTGGTGCTGGCAGGGATTGCCTGGCTGGTTCTGCCGCTGGTTATCGGCCGGCCCGGACGATCGGCGAGCAGCCTGCGCATGTTCATCATCATTGGTCTCGCTGCGCGGCTCGCCTTGTTGCCGAGCCCGCCGCTCTATGAGGATGATTATGTCCGCTATCTCTGGGATGGCGGCGTTACGGCTGCTGGGTTGAACCCCTATGTTCGGACACCGGCCTCAATTCTGAACGACATCCATCCGCTGTTCCCGCAGATGCCCGGTGCCGCGCGACCCGCCTCGCCAGAGGCCGCGCTTGGCGCCCAATCGAACGGGGTGCTGGAGCGGGTGAGCTACCCCAGCGTCACGACCATCTACCCCCCGCTGGCGCAGCTCGGCTTTGCGGCGGCGCACCTTATCTGGCCTTGGTCTTTGCTGGCGTGGAAGGTGATCGGGTTGGCCGCGGAAGCGCTGACCTTGTGGCTGTTGATAGGCGGGTTGCGCGCAGCACAGCGATCGCCCGACTGGGCGATGCTCTATTGGCTATGCCCGCTCGTCATCAAGGATTTCGCCAATGGCGCGCATATGGACGTGCTGCTGATGCCGGCGCTGGCGGGCTTGATCTGGGCGATGCTCGCCGGACGATTGCGCATGGCGGCGGTGTTGATCGGGGTCGCCGCTGCGCTGAAATTTTGGCCGTTGCTGTTGGTGCCGGGGCTGGCCTGGCGAGCCACGCGATGGCCCGAGCGGGTCGCGCTCGCCGCGCTGGCGCTCGCCAGTGCGGCGCTGCTGCTGGCACCGCAGCTGCTGGCGCTCGATCCGGCGAGCAGCGGGCTTTCGGCCTATGCCGAATCATGGGTGCGCAACAGCCTGGCGTTCCCGGCGATTCAAGCGATGATCACTGCGCTGGCGATTGGAGGAGACCCCGCACTCCTGACGCGGCTTCTGGTGGTGGCCATTGTCAGCGGGCTCGCGCTGCGCTGGGGGGTGCGGTCCGCTTACGCCCCGCCGATCGCGACGATCGCCGCCTGGCGCAACACGGTGCTCGCGCTGCTGCTGCTCAGCCCCACCGGCTATAGCTGGTATGCGACCTGGCTGGTGCCGCTTCTGGTCTTCGCGCCCGAGGCGGCGGCGATGCTGCTCGTCGCGTTCATCGGTGCTTATTATGCGCGCTTTGCCGATAGCGCGGGATGGGGGGCAGCGCTCGCACCGAGGATCGGCTTCGTCCCGGCCTGGGCGGCGGTTGTCGTTACCCTGCTGCGCCAACGGATTGCCAATGCGCGGGGCTGATCGGGTCGCGGCGATCATCCCTGTTCTCAACGAAGCCCCTTCGCTGGCACTCTTGCTCCCTGAGATGCCCGACTGGATCGATGAGATCATCGTCGTCGATAACGGCTCAACCGATGGTAGCGCAGCAGTCGCACGCACGCTTGGTGCGCGCGTCGTTCCTGCAACCTTGCGCGGCTATGGCAGCGCCTGCGCCGCTGGTGCAGCCGTAAGCACCGCAGATATTCTGGTTTTCCTCGATGGCGATGGCAGCGACCGACCCGATCAAATGGCACGGCTGATCGACCCTGTCGTCGCCGGCACTGCCGATCTGGTCATCGGCAGCCGTGTTCTCGGCACGCGCGAAGCCGGGTCGCTCAGTCTTCAGCAGCGGTTGGGCAACGCGCTCGCCTGCTGGCTGATGCGCCGACTGTGGCGCGCGCGCTATACCGATCTCGGCCCCTTTCGCGTCATCCGCCGCGCCGCGCTGGCACGGCTTGATCTGCGGAACCGGCGGTTCGGCTGGACCGTGGAGATGCAGATACGAGCGCACCGGCAGGGCATGACGGTGATTGAGGTGCCCGTTGATTATCGCCGACGCTTACATGGGGTATCAAAGATTTCGGGCACGGTGCGCGGTGTCGTGCTGGCCGGCTGGCATATCCTTGGTACAATCGTGATCGAACTCGGTCGACGCGATTGACGAAGTTGCGATGGATCGTGTTCGCAGGGAGGGCTGCTTTGCGCCCAGGTAAACGAACTCGCGCCGCGCAGATCGCGGGTGGGATCCGACGCCAGCCGCGCGTCGCGACGGCATAGCGGAAAACAGCGCCCGCCAGCTAGATGTTTTGGCGCGCCCTTCCCGAACTGTGGCGGGCGCGCCGCCCAATGTCAGGCTAGGCTGCCGCCCTCACCCGAAGATGAAATCATTTGCCGCCAGCTCACCGGGTGCGATGCCGACGATGGTGATGGAGGTGGCGGCATCGAAGCTGATCAGCGTGTCACCGCCAACTTGCGTCATGCGGCCCTGCAACTGGGTGAAGCTGCTGATACCCA
>MSXR01000033.1 GCA_002083655.1 Proteobacteria bacterium ST_bin14
AAGCCCGGGATCAAACACCTAGACCATTTTAGCCTTTTAGCCTTTGCTCGATCAGGCGTTCTCGCCCCGGTTGCCACTGCGCCGCGCGACAAGTCGTTCATTATCACTATCGAGCGCAGCAGCGATCCTTTGCATGACCAAAGCCGTTGGATTGCGCTTCCCGCGTTCGACGCCGCCCAGATACGTCTGATGGATGCCTGAGCGGAACGCCAATTCCTCCTGCGACAGGCCTTTTTCCCGTCGCAAGTTCTGAAGATTCAGGCCAATCCGCTCCCGCACGTCCATCCGCGCAGGTCAGGTGATTGCCTATAATCAGGCCATAGACTATCAGTCATAATATGACTGATAGTCTGCCTATTCGGGCTGCACGAACATTGACGGACTTCGGATTCGACGGCCATACCGCGCTCGAATCGCTGATTGTTGCCTCGCCAACCTGTGCATCACGCCGTCATTCTTGGCTAAGCTGACTGACACGAACCCACTGGTCCGGGATATGCTCCGGTACAGGGTATGGGACATATATGGATGGCATCCCCGTCGCGCAGAGGAACCCAGAGAACCAAACGGGTATCGCGATTTGAATTGGGCTCTATTCCTTCCAACCGTTGACGACGTGCGCGCTCTTCTTGAGCAAACGATGGCACGCGGGAAGGCGGACCGAACGACAAGGATGGCGCTTCCGTTGGGTACTTTAGACCGGCTGACTGATTAGCCTTCATGTTTTTGCAAAGCGCCGAAAGGAATCCCCTCGGCTCGTCTCCGAGCCGAGGGTCATCCTTCACTTGGAAAACCAAGTTGCCGTGGCTTTCCTACCATTTTCCCTGTGGCCTTACCCAATCACTACAGGAAGCAACCATTGTCAATTGCCGGTAGCTCTGAGCATTATCTCATCCACATAATTTGAGGCAGGACGAGAATGCGTATTTTAGGGATTGACGGAGGTATTGCATCGACGGGCTGGGCAATGGTCGACATTTCTGAGACTGAAGCCGATGGTCGCGTTGTTGCAGCAGGCAGCCGAACTTTCGAATCCCCGGAGGAGCCGTCACAAACTGGCCCCAAACTGAAAAACGCTGACCGACGTATGTATCGTGGTCAGAGGCGAGTTGTGCGTCGAAGGGCGCAGCGTATGGCCCAGATCAGACAACTGCTTCATCAAGCCGGGTTGCTTGAGGATCAAAAGCGTTCGGCGCTTGAAGGCAAGGGTGCCGATCCGTGGCTTCTTCGGGCAGAGGGGCTTGATCGCTGTTTGACGCCACGAGAGTTCGCGCTGGCGTTGGGCCATATCGCCATCCATCGCGGCTTTCGCTCCAACAGCAAAAGGGATCGTGCCGCCAATGCGGCAGATGATAACTCCAAAATGCTCTCGGCAATCCACGCCACCCAGGAACGTCTCGCACATTGGCGGACGGTTGGCGAAATGTTCGCGCGCGATCCCGAATTCGCTCAGCGCCGCCGCAACCGCTCCGGAGACTTCACCCGATCCATCATGCGCTCGGACCAGGAAGCCGAGGTGCGCAAGCTGTTCGAACAACAACGCTGTCTCGGGAACAAAGCGGCGTCTTACGATTTGATGGCATCCTTCGCGGATATCGCTTTTTCTCAGCGCCCGCTGGGTTCCAGTGAGGATAAAGTTGGGGACTGCATTTTTGAGCCTACTGAAAAACGCACGGCCCGTTTTGCGCCAAGCTTCGAGCGTTTCAGGCTCCTCTCGCGTCTGATTAACCTGCGGCTTCAGTCAGGGCGGGTAGAGCGCGCCCTGAACCCCGGTGAATTGGCGTTGTGTATCGAAGGCTTCGGCAAAACGAAGGGCATTTCGTTCAAAGCCATTCGAAACCGCCTCGACCTTGATGCCAACACGCGCTTTGCTGGCGTTGCCAAGCATGACGAAAAGCATGATGTCGCGGCCCGCACAGGGTCTGCAGCGGCTGGCACAGCCGCTTTCATCAAGGCATTGCAGACGGTCGGCGAGATCGAGGCCAGGACATTGTTGTCTGAATGCAGCAAGCTGGACAGGGCCGCTGAAATCATCACGTTTAATGAGGATACGTCCGCCATTAAAGCAGGGCTGGCCGGGACAGGGCTTTCAAGTGAAGCGCAGGATGCCATTGTCAAAGCAATTGATGCCGGAGATTTCGATCACTTCAAGGGTGCGGCGCACATCTCGGCAAAAGCAGCCCGAAACATCATTCCAGGATTGATGCAGGGGCTGGTCTATTCGGAAGCCTGCGAGGCCGTGGGTTATGATCACAGCGCCCGCGCCGCCATGAGTATTGACGATATCGGGTCGCCGGTGGCGCGCAAGGCGCTGTCCGAGATGCTCAAGCAAGTGAAGGTTTTGGCCCACGAATTCGGACCGTTCGACCGCATCCATATTGAGATGGCGCGCGATGTCGGCAAAAGCATCGAAGAGCGAGGCAAGATCGAGCGCGGTATCGAGAAACGGACCTCAGAGAAGGACAGGCTGCGCTTGGAGATGCAGCAGCTTTTACCCCACCTCACGCGCATCTCCGGCGAGGACCTTCTTCGCTTCGAGTTGTGGAAAGAACAAAACGGCAGATGCCTTTACACCGATCAGGCCATTTCTCCGGCAATTGTTGTTGCTTCCGACAACAATGTGCAGGTCGATCACATCCTACCGTGGAGTCGTTTTGGCGACGACAGTTTCATCAACAAGACGTTGTGCTTTACTTCGGCCAATGCCGAGAAGCGCGGCGACACGCCCTATGAGTGGTTCATGCGAACGAAGCCTGATGAATGGGACAGGTTCGCCGCGCAAGTGGAGGCCTGCAAGACGCTAAAGGGACGAAAAAAGCGCAACTATCTCATGCGCAATGCGGAGGAACGCGAAAGCCAGTTCCGCGAGCGCAATCTGAACGATACGCGCTATGCAACCCGCATTCTTCTGGGCGAACTGAAGCGGCACTATTTTCCAGATGCGCCGCATCATGTCGCTGCGCGTCCGGGCGAGCTGACGGCGAAGTTGCGCCAAGCCTGGGGTATCGAGAAACTCAAAAAGGACAAGGAGACCGGCAAGCGCCTACCCGATGATCGGCACCATGCGCTTGATGCCATCGTGGTGGCCGTCGTCAATGAACGCCTTCTGCAATGGTCAACGAAGGCGAGCCAGCAGGCGGAAAGGACAGGTGCCAAGTTTGAGCTGCACGGTCTGCCGGAGCCTTGGCCGAACTTCAGGGAAGAGGTGACCGCGCTGCATGAGAAGGTCTTCGTCTCGCGGGCTGAGGTGCGACGCGCGCGCGGTAAGGCCCACGATGCTGGCATAAAGCAGTTGCGGACGATCGAGGAGGAAGAGAAGGTCTTTGAACGCAAGGCAGTCGAAAAACTGACCCTCAAGGACCTCGACCTGATCCCTGTACCGGAGCCCTATGGCAAGGTTGCGGACCCTCAGAAGTTGCGTGATGCGATGGTCGAGACGCTTCGGGCGTGGATTTTGGCGACGAAGAACAAACAGAAGGGTGAGATCATTCCACCTCCTCGCTCGTCCAAAGGCGACATTATCCGCAAGGTGCGTGTGATGACGAATGCCAAGCCTGCCGTGATGGTGCGCGGCGGCACTGCGGATCGCGGCGGCATTGTGCGGGTGGATGTCTTCACTAAACCGAACAAACGCGGCGCGGCGGAGTTTTTTCTTGTGCCGGTTTATGTGCATGAGGCGGCGACACTGCCGGAGCCGCCAAACCGGGCGGTTCAAGCCTACGCTGCCGAGGCAGATTGGCCTGTCATGACAACAGACTTCACCTTTAAATTTTCACTCTACGCCATGTCACTGGTCGAGGTTTACAAAAAGGATGGAGAAGTCACAAAAGGCTATTTCAGAGGCATTCATCGAACAACTGGCGCGATCAACATTTCAGACGTTAGTAACTCATCATTGACCACAGATGGAATAGGCGCACGCACATTAATGGAATTCAAAAAGCTTTCAGTTGATCGTCTTGGCCGCGTTTCTGAGATCGTGTCCGAGACAAGAACATGGCGTGGAGAGGTCTTCATATCACCAAACCCGGACGGTTGAGTCTGGCTGATGGGCAGATTGTTGTCTCGCAGGAGGCCGATGATGTGCGCATACCCCTTGAGGATATCGGCTGGATCATTCTCGATGATCCGCGCCTGACGCTTACGACAGCGCTGCTTTCGGCCTGTGCCGAGAACGGCGTAGCGCTCATCAACACCGATGCACGGCACATGCCCTCCAGCCTGACCCTGCCGTTTCACAGGCACCACCGGCAGGCAGCCGTCGCGTCCCAACAGGTCAATCTCACATTGCCTTTTCGCAAGCGATGCTGGCAGGCCATCATAATCGCCAAGATCAGGAACCAGGCAGAAGTGCTGGATCGTCATGGTTGCGCTTACGCAGACACGTTGCGCGCGATGACGAAGCATGTGGGTTCTGGCGATACTGACAATGTCGAAGCCCGTGCCGCCCGGCAATACTGGTCGGCCTTGTTCAATGGCTTCATACGCGACGATCCATCTGACCTGCGCAACAAGATGTTGAACTATGGCTATGCTGTCATGCGGGCAGTGGTGGCGCGTGCGCTGGTAGGAGCTGGGTTCATTCCCTGCATTGGTCTGCACCATGCCAGCCAGACAAATCCGTTCAATCTTGCCGATGACCTGATCGAACCCTTCCGGCCCTTTGTCGATCACATGGTGTTCGTGCACACCGCCGGGCGCGAGGCATCGGACGACATGACTGTCGACGACCGGCGGAAGCTGGCGGGCCTTCCGCTAGAAACAGGGCAGATCGGCGGGGCTGAGTTCAGCTTGCTGGCCGCGACGGAAGCTTGCGTCGCTAGCCTATTGAATGCGATCGAGGCTCAGGACGCGTCGCTGCTGACGCTGCCATCCATCGGGATGCCAGAGACTGTGGCATGAAAGCGGAGGAGGCGCGGTTCATGTGGCTGTTCGTTCTCTTTGATTTGCCGGTTGGCACAAAAACCGAGCGGCGACACGCCACGCGCTTCAGGAATTTCCTGAAAGACGACGGTTACATGATGCTGCAATTTTCGGTTTATGCGCGAATCTGCCGCGCTGAAGAAGCTGTGGATAAACACCTCGGCCGTGTCACCAAGGCGTTGCCGCCTGCCGGAAGTGTGCGTGCATTACAGGTGACTGACAAACAGTACGCCCGCATGAAGATGCTGATAGGTGCTCGGACAAAAAATGAGAAGTCAGCTTCGCAACAGCTCGTTCTGCTATGAAAAAGGCGGCCATTCAGCCGCCGATTTCACTTATATTTCATCAACTTGCCGCGAAGTGAGCCTACCACAGGGAAATC